>NZ_JACSYJ010000001.1:0-671452 GCF_021595565.1 Streptococcus sp. GS001 | reverse complement strand
GTTGTTGACTCTGGAGTTGTTGACTCTGGAGTTGTTGACTCTGGAGTTGTTGACTCTGGAGTTGTTGACTCTGGAGTTGTTGACTCTGGAGTTGTTGACTCTGGAGTTGTTGACTCTGGAGTTGTTGTTGTGGTTGTAGTTGGTTCCGGAGTTGTTGTTGTGGTTGTGGTTGGTTCCGGAGTTGTTGTTGTAGTTGTTGTAGGTTCCTCTGTTGTTGTAGTTGTTGTTGTAGGTTCCTCGGTTGTTGTAGTCGTGGTTGTTGTAGTTGTTGTTGTAGTTGTAGTTACATAAGTATTTGTAAACTTACGTGGAGAATCTGCTTCTTGAACAGTTGCAACAAGCTTACCTTCACCATTATCTACTACTGAAACATGGACAGTGTAGCTTTCTTCTGAATAAGTAACACCTTCTTCAGAACCAGCTTTCTCTGTAATCACATATTCGTGCTCACCTGGTTCAGTGTATGAAAGTTTGAAAGCTACTTCATTTGTCGCTACTTCAACGCCTTCAACTTCTTTACCGTTTGATGAGGTTGCAATAACGTTTCCGCCTTCGCTCAATTCAAACTCAAATTGTTCTTTAGCAAGTTCTTTACCAACTAATTCTTTAGTTGCTTTGATGACTGCTTCAGCTGGTGTTGCTTTATATTTGTTTGTAAACTTACGAGTTGAATCTTCTTCTTTAACAGTAGCAACTAATTTACCTTCACCATTATCTACTACTGAGACATGGATTGTGTGGCTTTCTTTAGAGTATTCAACTCCTGCTACTGATCCAGCTTTTTCTGTCAACACATATTCGTGCTCACCTGGTTCAGTGTATGAAAGTTTGAAGGCTACTTCATTTGTCGCTACTTCAACACCTTCAACTTCTTTACCGTTTGATGATGTTGCAATAACATTTCCGCCTTCGCTCAATTCGAATTCGAATTGTTCCTTAGTAAGTTCTTTACCAACCAATTCTTTAGTTGCTTTAATGACAGCTTCAGTTGGCGAAACTTTATAAGTATTTGTAAACTTACGAGTTGAATCTGGTTCTGTGACAGTTGCAACTAGTTTACCTTCACCATTATCTACTACTGAGACATGGATTGTGTGGCTTTCTTTAGAGTATTCAACTCCTGCTACTGATCCAGCTTTTTCTGTCAACACATATTCGTGCTCACCTGGTTCAGTGTATGAAAGTTTGAAGGCTACTTCATTTGTCGCTACTTCAACACCTTCAACTTCTTTACCGTTTGATGATGTTGCGATAACATTTCCGCTTTCGCTCAATTCGAATTCGAATTGTTCTTTAGTAAGTTCTTTACCTACTAATTCCTTAGTAGCTTTAATGACAGCTTCTGCTGGAGTAGCTTTATAGGTATTTGTAAACTTACGAGCTTCGTCAGCTTCTGTAACAGTCGCTACGAGTTTACCTTCACCGTTATCTACAACTTTGACATGAACTGTATAGCTTTCCTTAGAATAAGTAATTCCTTCTGCTGTACCAGCTTTTTCTGTAATTGTATATTCGTGGTCTCCAGCTTCAGTATAGAGAACTGAGAAGACTACTTCATTTGTTGCTGCTTCAACACCATTGACTGTCTTACCATTTGAAGACGTTGCAATGACTTTACCACCTTCGCTCAATTCAAACTCAAATTGTTCGTTAGCAAGTTCTTTACCAACCAATTCTTTAGTTGCTTTGAATGTAGCACGAGCTGGTGATGGCTCATATGTGTTTGTTAAAGTTGGTGCTTGAGTTGTAACCTCAGCTTTAAGTGTTCCACCTTCAGCTTTAACAACGACTGTTACTTCGTATGAGTTTTCATCAAATGTGATACCTGGAACTTTAGTTTCAGTATTTTCTTTGATGACATAGTTATAGGTACCAGGACCTTTAGCTTTCAAACCTTCAAATGTGATGCTTCCATCTGCTTTGTTTGTTGTTGAAGCAATTGGAGTAGTCAAGTTGTTTGCATTGTACAAATCAAACTTGAACTCACCATCTTTTAAGGCTACTGGACGATTCCCAGCAATTACTTTCTTAGCAGTAATTGAGAAATCTGCTGCGATTGGTTCGTCTTGAAGGTTGATCTTAGAACCTTCAGCTCCAAGAGTTACCTTGTATTCTTTTTCATCAAGAGTATATCCAGAAGGAGCTGTTTTCTCTTTGATGATGAATGTCTTACCAACATATTTTTGATCAAATTCATCAGAGATTGCTACACCTTTTTCATTTGTAGTCAATTCTGTAGTGATAGTTCCATCTTCTGACTTCACTGTATAAACAGCGCCTGCAACTGGAACCAATGTGAAGGCATTTGTCTTGTTGATCTTAATCTTGAAGGCTGTAGAAGCTTCGATTTGTCCTTTTACAAGAGATACACGTTCAGCTTTGAAATCTAAATTTGTACGATTGCTACGTTGAGTAAGTGCAGTTCCATCTGCTTTAGTCAACTGGATAACGTTTTGAACTTTTCTACCATCACCTGGTGTTGTGGTATGGTATTCTACCCAATACGATTTAGATCCATCTGCAAAGATAAGGTTAAACTGAGTATAGTTTTCATTCCAAGCTACAGTATAGTCAGTACCTTCTACCATCTTCTTAGCATCAGAAGGAACTTGAGAAGTTCCATCGTTCAATGTTGCAGAAGAATAAACTACCAATGACTCTGGGATATACTGGATAGGAGCAAACTCAGATGTATTTGGAAGGAAGTCATTCAAAACTAAGTTTTTACCATAGTCTTGTCTTCCAGTATTGACACGAATTCTCCATGGAGAGTATACGTCACCTTTACCTACTGAACCAATTGCTGCTAACTTTGCTGAAGTCCATTCTTTACTTACTACATCGTTACCAACCTTAGCAAAGTTTTCGAAGCCTTCTTGCTTGCTGTCAACTGTCTTAGATGTAAAGGTATGTGTGATTGTTTTACCAACACCCTTGTTTTCAAAAGTTAGTGGTGTTGCTGTTTGGTCACTCTTAAATAGGAAAGTAATTGCATAATTTCCTTTCACACCCTTGACGGTGTCTCCACCAGTTTTAGCTTGGAACTCATCAAGGTTCTTCAAAGTAACACGTGCTTTACCACCTTGGTTATCACCATTAGCAGTAACAACTACTGTACCGATATTAACTTTTGTTTCCTTATCGAACAATTCAGTTGTTCCGTTATAGACGGTTACTGGAGTTGGAATATCAACATCAAAGTAATCGCCATTAGCCAATTTGCCATCATATTGTTTCAGGTCAAATTGAACGAAGAACTGATTTGAACGATTTGTAATAATCTGATAAGTACCATCACTATTCGGTTCCAATTTTGAATCCGACATGTTGAGGACACTGATGTCAGTTACTACACCTGTCAATTCCTTCCCATCTGCAAAAGCAACATTATTTGATGAAAACAATGTTCCCAAGATGGTCAGAATCGAGACAAAAAATATTAAAAACGGCTTAATCTTAAACTTTTTCACCATTAAATATTTCCTTCTTCCTACACTTTTTTAATAATCATATTTAAAAAACCAACACCGTTTCTTAAATACGTTGAATTATTTAAAATAATTCAAAAATATAGTACTACTTTTAACAATTAAAGTCAATATTTTAAACTAAATTATACCAAATATTTATGCTATTTTTATTTCCCTTGAAATTTTAGATTTTAGCAAAAAAATAGAGGAATTTTTCCTCCCAAATTTCTCCATTTAAAAAATATGATTTAAAACGAAAGTATTAAACAATCTTCCGATTGCCACTCTACTTTGTTACGATTTAATACGAAGTAAAAATTCTATTATTTTTTAAAATAATATTATGACAATAATTGTTTGATTGAGCTTCTCTTTAATATTAAAATTATTTACATTTATTTGTCATTCATTAGTTCTTTTTTAAAAAACAATTTAAATATTTCATTTTAAATCGTACTTCCAGTTTTCTCCATCTTGGTAGTAGAAAAATTCAGAAAGATCTTCTTCAAGAAAAATACGAAGCATATCTTCCATATCTAAGGAGAGGTCTAGATTTGGTAATTCTTTCAGGTCCTCCCACCAGACTTCCCCCTCTTCAGAGGATATTAAGTCTCCTTCAAACTTTTCTGTCTTATAAAAGAGAACTACATAACGAATGTCGTCTTCCACCCAATCTTTCATTCCACACATCTGGGGAGAAGCGATCTTTAAGCCAGTTTCTTCCTTCACTTCACGGATTACTGCTTCCGTAAATGATTCTCCCACTTCGACATGACCTCCAGGAAAGGTTATACCTGGCCAGTCCTCTTTTTTACGATCAATAACAAGAACTCTATCGCAGTCTCTTACCATACAAAGATTTGTAAACTCAACAGTCTCATTCATACAGATACTTCCTAACTATGTTTGTCTTTTTCTTTAAGGATAAGATAAACAATCTGTACCCTAGTCTTCTTTTAGTTGCACTTGCGTATGGGCTAGCAAGTCTCCTAGATGCCTCTTATCTTTCCGAAATATCGTCATTGCCAGTAAGGAAACTGCGAGTAAAGTCGCTGAAATAGAAAGGATAATGGATAACCCATCAAAATCACTATAGAAGCCATGAATCGTGCCCATATGACCGAGTTGCCAAGGTAAAAATTTGATGACATTTCTAATCAAGCTAGCCTGCACTGTTTTTTTCTGGTAGACCAATTCAAGTCCCGCATTTATCTTCCCAAAACTGCCATCATTTTTATAATCCAAGAATGTGAACAGGAGCGTGATTGGCAAAACAGAGGTGAAAAATACAAGCCACTGCGACTGAATTTCTGTAAAATCTGGGACGCCATTAAAAAAAATAATGTAAATAAGCATCGAACCTAAAAATAGAAGTACTAAATAAGCTAGAATGAAAAGATAATCAAACAGAAATTCTGTCATTCTTTTTTTAAACGAAATAGGATTGATTGCTAACATCTTCATCACCGTCTCCCCCTTCTCATCTCCCATTATAATATAAGGGCACAAATAAAGAAACCATTAATAAAAAAGAAAGACTGCAATCTTTCGATTCCAGCTTCTTTCTTACTAATCTTCTCTATAAATAACAAAGCCATTTGGCTGAATGATCAATTGATCATCCGAGATGCTTCCAAGACTGATCAGATCAGCTTGTTCTCTTTCTAGGACAACGTCTTTCTTGGAGTGGTTAAAGTAAGCTTTAAGGAGCTGTCCTTCATATTGCCATTCTACTGACACCACATCTGGATCAACTTCTTCTAAGCTTACTTTACCATGTTGAATCAACTCTGCTACTTCTTTTCGTAGCTGAATCAAGTCCTTCATAAAGTTCAGCATATCGTTGTCCGCTGACACGCGCTCCCAAGGCATGACACGCCGGCAATCCGGGTCTGGGCCGCCGATGAGGGCTAGCTCCGTTCCATAGTAGATACATGGCGTTCCCCGTTGCAGATAGAGGAAGGCGAGGGCAGACTTGACGGACTGGAGTTCGCCTTTGGCCGTCGTCAAGATACGCTCTGTATCATGGGAGTCTAAGAGGTTGAACATCACCTCAGAGATCTGTTGCCTGTAGTACATAGACTGGCTATTGATCTCCCAAATGAAGCGTTGCGTCTCCTTATGCCCACGCAGGAAATAATCCTTGATACTTTCAGAGAGGGGATAGTTCATCACCGCATGGAACTCATCACCATTGAGCCATGGTTGGGATGAATGCCAGATTTCCCCGAGAATATAGAGGTCTTGCTTCTTGGCCAAGACCGCCTTGCGGAAATCCCTCCAGAATTGATGGTCGATTTCATTGGCCACGTCCAGTCGCCAAGCATCGATATCAAACTCTTCAATCCAGTATGTCGCCACCTTCAAGAGATAGGCCTTCACCTCAGGATTAGCTGTATTAAGTTTAGGCATATAGCCCGCAAAGGCAAAAGCATGATAGGTTAAGTCACGATTGTTCCAGAGATTATCCGTCTCAACTGGGAACTCTTTGATATGGAACCAGTCCTTGTAAACCGAATCTTCCCCGTTTTTGAGCACATCCTGCCATTGGGGTGAATCATAGCCAATATGGTTAAAGACGGCATCCAACATGATCTTCATCCCACGCGCGTGAGCCTCTTTCACTAGCTGGCGGAAGGTTTCCTTATCTCCAAAATGCCGATCAATTTCAAAGTAATCGATGGTATCGTATTTGTGGTTGCTCGGCGATTCAAAAATCGGGCAAAGGTAGAGCCCTGTGATCCCTAACTCCTGTAAGTAGTCCAAGTGATCAATGATCCCTTGCAAATCTCCACCAAAGAAATCCAACATTGTAGGGGCAATAGACGCATCCCACGGACGGACGCCTTCAGGGGAAAGGGCTGGATTGCCATTAGCAAAGCGCTCAGGAAAAATCTGGTACCAAATCGTCTGCGCCACCCAGTCCGGAACAGCACACCCATCAATCTCATGGATAAAAGGAAGCTTAAAGCCGTTCATAACGAAGTTCAGGTTCTCCTTGGTGTAGGCTGCCAGACCTCGATCTCCGTACAAGATCTTCTCTCCCGCTGTGTCCTCTAATTCAAAGAGATACTGGACACGTGCATGACCAACTGATACCAACACCTGCCAATAATCAAACAAATCATCTGAGGTTACCTTGTCCATTTCCTTGGTTACCTCATAGAGGTCCTCGATAAAAATAAAAGGATCCCCATAGTGCAAGAAAATCCGTTTGATATCTTCTTTCTTGGTCTGGATGCGAATGTGGAGCTGGCCGTCCTTATATAGATAGGCATACTCCGATTCAGGCCGGTGATAAATCGCTGTTAATTCCATCTGTCCTCGTCTCCTACTTTTCTTTCTCATCATTCATCAGTTTATGCGAACGATTACACAAAATCATGTTCTAGTATACAACTTAATAAAAAGCTTTGCAAGATATTGGAGGAGATAATTCATAACTTCTAACTTTCCAAGATTAGCTTGCACACAAAAAGCCCTACAGGGCTTTTTTATATGCTTAAATTTTAGCTTTATTCTTTTGATGTATGCCTCTTTCCAAGATTCAGCGCTTGCTCTTCTGACATTTCGATTACATTCGCAAAATTAGTGTTTCTCGGCATATTATCCTTTGAATACCAATAAACATCCGCATTTCCATTTCTTGCCACATAAACTACTGGAGCATGTTGACGACTTGGTGCAGCAGGCTCGACTGGCTGAACTGGTTGCGCAGCTTCTACTGATTGACTCGGTTGAGGACCTTGACTTGGTTGCATATCTACAGGAGGACTTGAAGGTTGAGGTTGACTACTTGGTTCCGTCGGAACCAGTGATGGAGTCGCTGTTCCTTTTAAATAATCAATCGTTGCGTTCTTAGAGTAGTTATCCAAGGTGACGGTGGTAATCCCATAAGCATCTACAGATTCTTTCGGACTTCCTAGATTAATACGGAGTAGATTTCCTTCTTGATCAATCCCTACATACTGTAAAATGACTTGTCTCGGAATTAATTCATCACCTGTATAGACCGGAGTCACCTTATAGTCTAGCCAGTAATTAGGGTGAGTGGCCAACCAACTATCCAAGCGCTTTTCATAGTAGAGCATTCCCTCACTATTACTATCTGCAGTCCCACTATAATTTCCACTATTAGTCCAAGCTGTCAAAGGAACTAAATTTTTCCCTTCATTAGACAAGCCACTAAATTGATAGCCTACCAGATGCCCTCTATGGAACAACCAGGCTTTCTTTCCTTTGTTTCCATAGGACATTTTATAATTATGCCAACCAACTGGGTTATAAGTAAGTCGGGGCTCTCTTTTCTGCTTTGGTTCATCCTTATCTTGTAACTGTATGTGAGCTGAAGTCGCACGACCTAAATGATCAAACTCACCTAGAACGAGCTGCTTATTACCAGTAAAAGGCAACAGGTTGAGACTTTTGTAATCGAGTCCAGTTTGCTGGGCTTGAACACCTTGCAAAACGGTCAAAGACATAAAAACCGAGACCATCGCAACAATAACATTTTTCAAAAACCGTTTTGTAACCATGATTGAAACTCCCACATTTCTATCTAGTAATATTATAGCAGAAAAAAGCGGTTACAAAAAAATTATTTTTTCAAAAAGTCTTGTTCATGACTTTACGTAACGATTTACAATATTTATGAGGAGGTGGGTAAGTATGACCAAATATAGAGTGATTCCAGAAGGTTTTATGACAGTTGGACAACTAGCAAAGAAAATCGGCATTACCATCCGTACTCTACAATATTACGATAAAGAGGGGCTTGCTTTCCCATCGGCAGAAAGTGAGGGTGGTCGCAGGCTTAATACAGATAAAGATTTAGAGATGCTCCATCAGATATTGTCTTTGAAATCACTGGGCTTTTCTCTCAAGGATATCAAGGGGCGTTTGATCTCTTTGAAAACACCTGATGATGTTGCTAAAGCTCTTACGTAGCAGGCAGATGTTCTTCGTAAAAAATAGAACAACTTAAGGATTCTTTGGTTGCAATTGAGCAGTTGAAGACAGAAGTTTTACAAATACAGACAGTCAATTTTAAGAAGTATGCTGACATTATCGTCAAACTACAAATGTGATATTTACACATCCACTTTGCGTGAGATAAACTATGTGCTTTTTGAGCCATACTTTTCTTCTTTCGCTTTACAATTGGCTTGAACACCTTAATTGTATCGCGTTTGGAGTTTTTTGGTATAACCCTCATAGCGGGTGGTTCATTTGTCTCGCACCTCACGGAGCGAGATGGACTGAAAATCACATAATTTAAAAGGCTTTAGTCCTGTGCAATATAGGACTAAAGCCTCTAGATAAATTAGTTGTTTAACCTTTTTGGGTAGTACTAAAACTAGTCTGCTTTTTTCTTTCTTGACAAAGCATAACCGGCAGTAGCTAAACCAATAAGTGCTGAATAAGTCATGAATGATTGACTAGCTGATCCAGTATTTGGTAGTACTGCTTCTGAATCTTTTTGCTTAGGTTCTGATTTTGACCCTGGCTTAGGCTCTGGCTTAGGCTCTTGTTTTGCTCCTGGCTTAGGTTGTGGTTTTTCATCTTTCTTGATAAGCACAACATTCTTATGCCATTCAACAACTGGTTTTTCTGTTTCTTTCTTGACAGGTTCCTTAAGTAATTCAGGTGCTTCTGGTTTAACTGGTTCGCTTGGTAAGACAGGTACAGTTTTATATTTTGGTTCTGTAGGTGGAACTGGTTTTTCTTTAACAGTTGGTACTTCTGTCAATTCCGGTTTTTCAGGTTTAACTGGAGGTGTTGGTTCTGTTGGTTTAACTGGCTCTTCACCTGGATCTTGAGGGAAGGCAACGTTTGAGTTGATAGAGAACCAATAGAGAGTTGCTTCGTCTGTTGCGTTAGCACCTTTAGCTGTAAATTCAAGATGACCATCTTTTAAAATAACAGCAGCACCACCATAGTAGAGGTAAGGACTCTTAGGATCATCCCAACCCTTAGTTTCACTTGAAGAGTCTGCATTAAATGTTGCACCTTGATCCATGTATTGGTTTTGTTCTTTAGCAGATACTTCTTTTGTAGATGATTCTTGGTCTACACTTGAATTTGGAAGTTTAATAAACTCTTTGTCACCAATGTTTACAGACTCGACGTGAGGAGTATTTTGGTGTTTCATTTTTGGTGTGTATCTCAAAACGCCTGATGTTGCGTCAACAGTGTAAGTACCGATAACGTCTGATTTATCACCAAATGTGTAATCTTCGGTACCAACTGAGTGACCATTTCCGCCACCAGATGCGTTCACTGTTGTAGCATCGACTACTGTTTCTTCAGTTACTTTAAAGGCATCATCAACCCATGTTGCTTTTTGAGAGACGATTTTCAAAGGATTGTCAGCATTGATATCAACTTCTGCACTACCGAAGTCAGCTTTACCGCTTTTCACAACAACGTCTGCACCATCAAGTTTTGGTTCACTTCCATCTGAATATGGATCCCAAGTTCCACGAACTGTATTACCTTCGCTATCTTTAGCTTCAACAACTAGAGTACGAGGTTTGTCATTTTCAACATAAGATGCACCATTCCAGTGGTTAAGTGAGTTAAGGGCAAGGATTGCATTGTGTTGTGACAAATCAATCAATTGGTCATTTTCATCATAAAACTCAATGTCAACACCAACTGTAACTGGGTTTTCAGTATCAGTTGAGCTACCAATTGTCATTGTAACCGCTGGATCGTTATAAATTTGAACGATTCCTTTTCCATCTGATGATGGAAGGCTCTTCACTTCGTATTTATAAACAACTTTTGCAATACGTTTTTCTTCGCTACCTTTTACAATTTTAGCTTGAGTAAGTCCTGTGTATGTCACATCAAATTTGTCTCCGACTTTTACAACTCCCCACTCGATTTCATTGTTAGCATATGGGTTTGTAGTTGTCACATCAGAATCTTGAAGATTCTTAGTTTCATACATCTTAGTAGCTTTACCATCACCGTACATACGAGCTTGACCTTCTTTTGTCAAGTAGGTTGTTAATCCAGTTGTTTGGTGTGTGATTTTAGTTGTTTCACCATCAGCAAGTTCTTCAGAGAGGAATGTCAAATCTTGTTTGTATTTTGCAGGATTTCCACCACGCTCTGCAACTGTCTTATTGAAGGCATCTTTAGCATCATCGTATTGTGCTTTTTTCTTGTTGTAAATTTCGAGTTCAATCAAGTAAGCAGCTTGTGCTTCATCATAAGCAGCTTTTTTAGTTTTGTATTCGGCTAATTTAGTTTCATACTCTGCTTGAGCCAATTTATTGCTTTCAGTGGCTTCTTGATTTGCTTTTACAGATGCATTGTATGCTGCAAGAGCTGTATTATATTCTTCAAGCGCTTTTTCATAAGTAACACGCGCTTCTTCATTACTTTTCTCTACAGCTGTTTTTTCTGCTGTTTTTTCAGTTAATTCCTTTTGATAAGCAGTAAGTTTTTCGTTGTAGACTGCAAGCTCTTTGTCGTAATTTGCTTGTGCAGCAGCATTTTTTGAATCAACTTCAGCTTTTTCTTTTTCGTAAGCTTTTTGATTTGCTGCTACTTCAGCTTTATAATCAGCTACAGTTTTATTAATTTCAGTAACTTGTTTTTCGTAATCTTTAGCAGCAGCTTCCTCTGAATCTTGCTTTTTAGTCTCTGTTTCTTTTACTTCAAGACCTTCATTTGTTGCAGCAGTTTTAGCTTCTTCCAACTTCTCTGGAACAGCAACCTCTTTTGTTTCCTCACCAGTTACTGTTGTAGTCGAAGTAACGGATGTTGATGCTGATGAAATTTCATCGGCAGATACAGTTGCAATACCTGCAGTTGCAATCATTGTTGCGACAGCAACAGAACCAAAAGCAACTGAGGTTTTTCTCAAGGCATACTTAATCGTTTTATTATTCTTGAACGATAACATAACAAGCTCCTTTTAAAATTTTTTTATTATTCTTCTCAAGCAAAAAGAATTTTTGTTCTTCGAAGTCAGAATGATAGTATCAAAATAAAAATGTAATGTCAAGGTTTTTCCATAAATTTTCAGAAAGTTTCAATCTATTTTCATTTTTTATAAGCAATTTCGTTTTGTAAACATTCCCTTATGAAGTATCTTATTATTTCAACTAATTATTCAAAATAAAAAACTGCAATCTACTCGTTGCAGTTACACACAAATTTTCTTCTATTTCTTTTAGAAAATTTATAAATTCATTTTACTCGTTAAAAGGGGTTACCTCGATAAACTGGGATTTACTGAATTGAAATCCACTCTGCCTTTGATAGACAGGTTATGTGTTCTGTGCGAAGAACTCCTTCCAATGCACATGGAACCTTCTCTTTTGTATGATGATAACGGAACCCACATTTTTCCTGAACTCTCTGCGACTTTGTATTGCCATCAAAATAACCGCACCACAATTTCTCCAGATTCAAGTAATAAAATCCATGTCTCATTATCTCACGAACTGCTTCTGGTATCAGACCCTGACCCCAATAAGGAACTCCAATCCAGTAACCAATCTCGGCATCAGTATCCGGAATCCTTTTATCACTTGCAGATCCAATCATCAATCCGATGCTACCCACTGGCTGCATCGTTTCTTTTAAAACAATGGCGTATGTCTCAGGTGCTGAAAGATAACTTTTTATAATCTCCCTACTATTTTCAACGCTTGTATGTACTGGCCAACCTGCAATCGGACCCACCTCGGGATTACTGGCATATTGAAATAAATCATTGGCGTCTTTTTCTTCCCATGGGCGAAGAATCAATCTTTCCGTTTCTAAAATCATTTTTCTCTCCTTAAATTCCAACTGTTTATACAATCATTTCAAATGAAGGATTTTTCATGATTTGACTCTTTGTATCAACGCTATACACTCCACATGTGCTGAGAGCTTTCTTCTATACTAATAGACGAAAGGGTGTGAAAATGATTTTTAAATGATACTGTGGAACGGAACAGTAGCCCTAGTATTGACTACTGTCGTTTCTATTCATATTGGCTATTCTAGGACTGAGATGAAAAAATCTATAAATGCTCAGAATAAAATTGAACCCGCAAATCTCCCCAAAACAATGGTGAGTCATGTACTTGTATTATTCCGAAAAAATACACCTCTGGTGCAGTGAGACAAATTGGTGTATCTTATAGTGGCTTCGTAGATGAAAGCTATACTCTACTATCACTCTTTGATGATGTAGAACAAATTGAAAAAGATAATAGACTTCAGACAGCTATTGATGTTGTCAGAGAACAGTTTGGTTTTTTAGCCATACAAAAAGGAACCGTCCTAACTGAAGGTTCCAAAAATATTGAACGCAGTAAACTTATCGGTGGTCATTCCGCGGGTGGATTGGAGGGATTAAAATGAAACAAGAAAAAAATACAGTACAATTTTCAGAAATCCGTAGCAAAGGATGTAATGATATTGAAATGCTTGAAAGATTTTTACATGGAATCGTTGAAACAGCAACTTCAAAACTTCGTCAGAGAAAACTCAAAACAACTGAAATATCGATACGACTAGTACATGCTAAATCTGAAAACCGATTACCATTGGAATTTACATTTAGCATTAAGCCAACAAGCTCATCTGTGATAATCTATACTGAGGTAATCAATCGCTTTAAAGAATGTTACACAGGTGGGGGAATTCAAGGTTTTACGATTCAATTTGATAAAAATACCCTTGCCTCTGCATAGAAAGGATTTGATATGATTGACCGTTCATATTTACCATTTCAATCAGCAAGAGAGTACCAGGATACAAAGATGCAAAAATGGATGGGCTTTTTCCTATCTGAACATGCATCAGCACTCTCTGATGATACAAACAAAGTAACGTACATGTCTGACTTATCACTAGAGAAGAAATTATTACTCCTCAGTCAAGTATACGCCGGGCAGCTACGCACACGCATTCAAGTGATTGAAAAAAACAAGCGTGTTTCCTACACTGGAACAATACCAAGTCTGACCAAAGATTTCATTTTGATAAAAACTACAACAGGTCACATCAATTTGAAATTAAAAGACATTATTAGTATTGAACTTGTCGAGGAGGTGCTCTATGAATCAGCTTGAGTTTCAGCGTAATCACCTACAAATGGACTATTATAGCGAGAGCTACCAAGATTTTGAACGTGACTTCTACCGCTACTCTAACATGAATATTCCATTGACCTTCCTAACTGATGATATCCTAAAAACAATGGCGACTTCACGTAAGAATTACTTTGTCCTCAATAAGGAAAAGTCCAGAGATAACCGCGATCACTTCTTCATATTTGAAGTAAGTACCGTAGATGAGAATCCGCTAATCTATCATTATACATATAAGAAAACTACAATATATTTAGCAGAAAAATAGGAGCAGTTCAATTGACTGTTCCTATTTTTAATATTCATAAAATCTAAAGTCTTTATACTCTTTAACAATGGAGTCGCCAACCAGAACAGACTATACTGACCAGCGACTACCTTAAATTTAATGTTTCAGATTTATTTTCTTATCTCTAATTTCATAAACTACATCTGCTACATTTTCGAGTAATCGTTTATCGTGGGTGATAAACACGATAGTTCCGGTGTACTCCTTCATTAGTATTTCCAAAGCCTCTAAACTTGGTATGTCAAGGAAGTTACTGGGTTCATCCATTATTAGGATGTTATATCTACCCATGAGCATTTTAGCAAGCAACAATTTTATAATTTCTCCACCGCTTAAAACAGATAAACTTTTTCCAATATCGTTCTGTTTGAACCCCATAGATGCTAGCACTGAACGAATTTCTGATATATTGTAGTCACAATCCTTCTGCATAAACTCCATAACATTCTGATTACTGTTGTACTTGTAACCATTCTGTGCAAAGTAACCTATTTTTGCCTTAGGCGAAATAGAAATTCCTTCTTCATGGTTTAAGATCATTTGGATTAAAGTTGTTTTTCCGATTCCATTACCACCAGTTAACGCCACTTTTGCTCCTAACGGAATTTGAAAAGATGCATTTTCAAACAGAGCCTTATCCCCAAATACTTTATTAATTTCTGCACCGACTATAGGGTATGGATTATGGAGCTCCAATGCTTTACTTTGCCTGAAACGAATTCTGCGAATGCCTTCCGGAGCTTCTACTTTTCCTAAGGCCGCAATCCTGTGCTCTAGGGTTTTAGCAGCATTATACATCTTTTTTTCCTTACTTCCTATTGATTTTTGATGAGCTAAACGCCCTCCGTCTTCAGTACTTTTTTTCTTTGAAGAACCTTTTGCCTTCTGTTCTATTTTACGAGCCTGTTTTCGCTTTTCCTCCGCAGCCCTTTCCAATCGGGCACGTTCCGCAATAAATTGTTCGTATTCTGCAGCTTGGCTCTTACGTTCTTCCTCTTTCTGACGAAGATAATCAGAATAGTTTCCCCAATACTCAGTGATTTTGCCATCTTTCAGTTCCCATATTTTATCTACTATTTCATCAAGAAAATAGCGGTCATGGCTAATAACTAACAGTGCACCTGTAAAATATTTTAGCTGTCCTATTAGAAAATCAATTCCTTCACGGTCTAAATGGCTCGTAGGTTCATCCGCTAAAATACCATGAACCTGTGCCGATAAGGCCTGTGCTATTTTAAGCCTTGTTTCTTCACCACCGCTCATAGTCTGTATATTTAATTGCTCAACACCTAGCTTGCCTACAAGTGCAAAATCTTTTTCCTCCTGCAGAGTTACTTCGTCCAACTGGGGAATATAGGCAAGTTCACCCAGACGATTCATTTTACATCCTGGGGGAGTTAATTCTCCTAAAAGTACCCTGAGTAAAGTGCTTTTTCCAGCACCATTTGCTCCTACTAAACCAATACGGTCATAATCATATACTTCTAATTCATTTATATCTAAAACATCGCGTCCTTTGAATTCCACACGAATGTCTTTTGCTTTTAATATTAATTCCATAACATTTCCTCCTGTCTATAATCGCATGCTTTCATTTGCTTGTATGCAGGGAAAACCCTGCGATTTTAGCAGGAAGAGTTACATGAAAATAAGATACATAAATATTCCTCCAATATTGTTTATTTTAAATCTAATTTTCTAACCTCAGTTATCATTTGGCAAACTATAGCAATGCCAATAATTAAAATACCTGATAGTAAAAACCAATGATTTACACCGATTTTATCAGCAAAGAATCCAGAAAGAATTAACCCAATTGGCATAGCAAGTGACATGATACTTCCGATCAAAGAAAATACACGTCCTAAATATTCAGGCTTAATTTTCTCCTGAAAAAGAGCTGTTTGCACACCGCTATAAAATGGCACCGAAAGCCCCATTATTGCACAGCAAACTACGAATATTACAAATCCATTTGGAGGAAGTATTCCCGAAACGGCTAAACTGGTCCCCATTATAAAAAATGAACTTGTTATTAGTAATACATGCTTTTCGAAGCCCCCTAATCTTCCTAATAATAAGCCTCCTGCTAGCATCCCAAATGCAAAGGAAATTTCCGTAATAGAAATATGCACAGGCGTTCCATTAAAGTGTTCCATGCTTATTAAAGGAAATAGTGCATTGATTGGCATATAAACAAAAGTATATAGTGTTCCTAAGAGTAATAAGGCAAACAATCCTTTGTTTTGTCTCAGAACCACAACTCCTTCTTTCATCTCCCTTATGAAATTTGGTTCTAAACTTTGCACTTGATTACCCAGCTTAGGTATACGTACAATTGCTACCGTAATAGATGCAATCACAGCACCCAATACGTCGATGGCAATAATAGCATTTAAATCCCAAACGGAGTATAAGAGTGCTGCAACTGCCGGACTAACAATATAGCTTATAGACTGCAAAGACTGACTATAGCCTGCGCATTTCGTTAGCTGTTCTTCTGGTACTAAAAGTGGTGTAACCGCATTGAGTGCTGGGGTATGAAAAGCTGTTCCAATGCTACGGATAAACAATACTATCATAATCATCCAGACAGGTAGCTCCATACAGAATGCAACAATAGCAAGCACTGCACCAGCTGCTGCGATAATTAAATCGGCACCAATCATTATCTTCTTCCTATCATGACGATCCACTAGCACACCAATGGCAGGTCCCAAAATCGCATAGGGTAAAAAACCTACTAATGAAGCCATAGACAAGACCATCGCAGATCCTGTTTTTTCTGTAAGGTAAAAAATAATCGCCATTTGCAGGATGGCACTAGTGATTAATGATACTGCTTGCCCTGCCCATATTGCATAAAATTTTCGTTTCCAATTGTTGTATTTTTCCATTTATATTATCTCCTGCATATTATTTTGCTTGAATTTCTATTTTGAATAGCATTCTAGGCAATAAAAAATGCAGGCCAAACCCCACAATGTGGCTTTTGGTCTGCATACATACAATTTGGAAACATTCATATTAAAGACATAGTTAAATAAAGGTATAGTTAAATAACCAATATCCTCACCGTAACTAATGAATGCTCAATATCGTATAAATAAGCACAACAAAAAAGCCTATCATCGGGTATAGATTCTGCTTTTTTTATTGCCAGCTTATCTTAAACGCATTGAGGCTGTCATAGTTTCGGTTCCTCCTACATCTTTGTTTATATCAATTTATAGTATAACACAACAAGATGATATGTTCAATATAAAAGTTATGGAATGAGACTCATACTTCCAATTCGATGCCAGATTTAAAGGATATGACGAAGTTTTCTTCATAGACTGTAACGCTCTGGATTATCTTCCTTAGTAGCAAGCGATTAGCTTTCACAAAATCTTC
The DNA here is from genome assembly GCF_021595565.1 of Streptococcus sp. GS001. Lineage (NCBI taxonomy): Bacteria > Bacillati > Bacillota > Bacilli > Lactobacillales > Streptococcaceae > Streptococcus > Streptococcus sp. GS001. The sequence continues at coordinate 654,194 of NZ_JACSYJ010000001.1, read as the reverse complement.
TGTTTGTAGTTTTAAAAATTCATCAGGATTTTCTAACTCAACCTCAAAATATTTCATTTTACATTCCCTCATTTCATTTATTGATAAATTGAGTTTGCAAAAAAGAGTGGACAATTTTTGTCTACTCTTAACCTTTAAAATAGTTTTTTTTAATCGATTTGAAGTTGCCTAAATTATTACTTATTCGGTAAAATGAAGTATTGCTTTCAACAGATTTCCTTCAACTACACTTCACTTGATTCAAACAAGGTGGGTACATTTCTATTCCCACAAACTCCTTGTCAATGGAAACAAACACGTACCCACAGGGTAAATGGAAATAGAAACTGATAATTTCTAGCTATCACTTCTACTCATTCCAAAAATTTTCTCACTCTGATACTTACCCACCATAAAGCAAAAAGCCTTGCAATCAAGGCTTTCATTATCCCTTTCGTTCAAAGGTTTCTAAGCTTTTACGAGCAGAGCGACACACTCAGCGGTTCGCTATCTCCGTTCTGTCTGCGTGCTAGCACTTGTCAATCACGGACAGCTATCGCATGGGCGGAAGTAAATGCTAATCTTCGTCGTTTTACTCCTTGACTAGCAAACTTACCGCCTCAACATGCGCAGTCATTGGAAACATATCCACATCCTTAGCATTTCCCGTCTTCGAAATAAGTAAGTGTCTTAAACAGTTTAATATTCAGTTAGACAAACTGGGATTTAGAAAGATCTCCGCAAATAAACCATGTCTACCAACTGAATGCCACCTTCATATATTGGATGGTCATAATTGTCTGTAAAGAAGTTCGGGGCGATATGTGATCGCACAAACCCACACTTTTCATAAAACGGAATCGTCATTGGACTATCGCCCGTTCCTACCTGCAGAGTAGAATACTCTTCTCTGTATTTCGTGATAATAAAATCAATCATGGCTTTCGCGTAACCTTTGCCTTGATATTCCGGCACTGTCGCAATATTCTTAATTTCAAGTACGCCATTTCCCACATCGATTACAACACACTCACATTTAATACCATTATCATCAAGTACATACATTTTACCCTTATCAATATAACGGTCTATCATATCCTCCTGCTCATCTGCCAATAATAGCAACTCAATATAATTTTTCCTGTTTTCCATAACCTCTAGTATTTCCATCAACAACCCACTTCTTAAAATATTTATTGTTATTATTGTTTCGCAAATAATTTATAAACTCGATTTTAGCATCCCACGGGTTCAATGATTTGTAATCAAATCCAATGATTTCAAAGCTGTCATCAAAAATTGTTTATAGTGATTAGCTTCTTCTGCATTACCACCCTTACCATGAACATATATAACGGCATTTTTCATTCAAATCCTCTCCACAAATTCGAATTTGATTATTTCTTTTTCTTCGGTTTTGGTGCAGGTAACTCATCATAAATTGAATTGAATAAGCCGGTTAAAAATTCTTTGTTGTCAACATCATCTACCAATAGCATTTCCTTTGCTCCATCATACGGCAACTCATATTTTGCATTTGGCATATATGCTATTGCAGATTTAACAGGCTTCACTAAAAACCTATCATCATAAATCCCACCAACAATTTTCCCGCGATAATAAATAATATATTCACCCATCATTGCTTTATATGTTATTTCTTCCAACTCAGATAGTTGTTCTAAAATGAAATCTAAATACTCTTTACTTGAAGCCATAATCTATACCTCCAAAATTTGCATTTGTCTACACCGTTTTAATACTTATATTAGATTAATATGTTGGGCATTCCTTTTGCACTAGCACGCAGCTAATCACACTTCACCTTACTCGTTTTCTTGGGTGTACAATTCATGGGCCGAACATCTATTTCTACTTCGCTGATGCCTCAGCTCTCACAAGCAATGCCACACACTCAACGTGTGGTAATATTCTGCTTTTATACTAATAAACAAAAGGCAATGAAAATCATTTTAAAATGATACTGTAGAATGGAAAGATTATCACCACTTCCAAAAGAAACGACATCCATTCTATAATTTAAATTCCTTTTCTTTACTAATTCTATTACTCGCCAATATAGTATAAATTAAATAACCAATAAAAATAAAAAAGCAACCAGTCTTACAACTTACTACTTTTCATATGATAATTTACAAATGTCTTTCCAGCCACTCGATCTTTTTAAAATCCTTATTGTTATTGTGATCATTTCGATAGGAGTCTTGAGAAGAAGCTTTGTAAATACTTAGATACTGCTCCAGACTTGGAAGACGAAAAGTGATGCCTTCAATCTGAATAAGCTCTATATCCGATTCCGAAACTCCTGCAAAATCAGATAAGGTATCGATACTTCCAAATTCAACACTCACTCTATCCTTTTGGAATTCATGCTCATGAATATCTATTAAGACGTAGCCTAAGTCTTTCATCACTTTCATTATCTTGTCCCAGTCATAAATTCTGAGATGATCAGGTGCTTCCCAACCTCTAGGGTCACCAGGCACATGAATGTCAATGTCAGACGGCCCCCAATTTTCTTTCGTTCTAAACTCCAATCCCAAAGAACCCATCAGTGTCGGTGTAATTCCGACTCGATTTAAATGGAAACAAATGGTTTTAAATTCTTTAAATAAGATACTCATGTTAACTCTAAACCTTTCATATAAATGTTCGTTATTTCTATTTTATTACCTTGAACAAAATCATTTTCATTTTCTAGAGTATATCCAGTTATTTTAGATACAAAGTCTTTTCCATCTTCTAAAGAATCAAACACGACTAAATCTTTAGAATAATCATTTTGGTACAATTCCAATAGATACATCTTTCATTCTTCCAATATTTGAAAAACTAACCGATATTCTATGCAACTTACAACCTAATTATCTATCCTTAGTATACACATATATTTCATAACGAAGATAATTAAGTTTGGTTTATCCAGGATCTACATCTATAGAAGTTATTTTGTAACCATCCTCATTGTATAAAAATTCTAATTGTAGGGTTAAATCTACTAATTCAGAATTAGAGGTCATCTGATATTCAACAGCAAAACCAGTTTGATCATTAAATTCATAAACTTGTAGTTGAGAATACTCATAATTCGGATGGAAATTACATTCTACACCATATTCATCAATTTTATCAAAATCGTTTAATTGTAATGAATCGTCAATATATTCAAGCAACTCTCTTAAATCATCAACTTCTGAACCATCAACATTATCCATAATATCTCTATAATTATTTAGATGAATTGCTCTTAAAATCTTTTTTAGTACTTCAATTACTTTTTCTTCATTTTGGTAGTTCTCTTTGTACTCAAAATCATCGAATATTCCCATGATAATACTTCCTTTTCTAGTAGTTAATTTTAAAGCTTTTAAAGCTTATGTATAGTAAAAATGTTTCTCTAACAAGCTGACACACTCGGCAGTTCGGAATTACCGTATCATTTCGTCAGCCCCCTCCTCATTCTACGAGTCCTATCGCATGGGCAAATCATCTACTTCTACTTCGCTGATACCTCAGCTCGTACAAGTAGTGATACTGCCTCAACATGATGCGTCTGCGGAAACAGATCCACCGGTAGGACTTGCTTCAATTCATAGCCCAACTCTTGGTAGAGTTTGATATCACGCGCCATAGTAGCGACGTTACAGGAGATATAGGCGATGCGGTCAGCGCCTGTTTGGGCACTTGCTTTGATGAAGCTTTCAGTTAAGCCCTTGCGAGGTGGGTCGACTAGGATAGCAGTTGGTTGGATGCCTTCCTTGAGCCAATTCTTCATGGCATTTTCAGCTGTATCACAGACATAGTGGGCATTTGTGATGCCGTTTAAGCTAGCATTCTTCTGGCTATTCTCCACAGCTTCAGGAATGACTTCTACGCCATAGACTTCCTTGACATGCTTGGCAACTGATAAGCCAATGGTCCCAATTCCTGAGTAGGCATCAATCACGACATCATCTTCACTTAACTCCGCAAAGTCAATAGCTGTCTGATAGAGCTTCTCTGCCATTTCTGTATTGACCTGGTAAAAGGCTGGTCCAGAGATTTGGAAGCTATTTCCCAACATTTGGTCAGTAATGTAATCCTGACCATAGAGAACCCGCCATTCTTTCCCAAAAATGGCATTGGTATTCTGGTCGTTGATATTTTGCATGACGGATTTGATGGCTGGGAATTGCTTGATCAACTGCTCAATCAACTGTTCCACACGGAAAACTTTAGGACGAGTGGTGACCAAAATGACCATGATTTCTCCTGAATGGTGACCTCGGCGGACCACAAGATTGCGAATCAAGCCAGACCGTTCCTTTTCATCATAAGGCTTGAGATCAAACCGACAAATCAAATCTCGAAGAGCCAAGACCACTTGGTCAATGACGGGATCTTGGATATAGAAATCTTCAATCGGCATCAAATCATGAGAGTTCTTGCGAAAGAAGCCTGTCTCTACCTGACCATTGACACGACGGACAGGCACCTGGGCCTTGTTGCGATACTGGACGGGATGGTCCATCCCCAAGGTCAGGGGCACTTCGATATCAGAGATTCCTGCCATCTTGTAGAGACTATCCTTGACCTGTTTGGCCTTGAATTTCAGCTGCTCCGGATAAGCTAGGTGGCCCAAGTCAGCAATGCCGCTTCGCAAGTAAGCCAGGTCCAGTTCCTCATTGCGGTGAGGAGATTTTTCTATATACTCCTCTACTTTTCCGTAGCCGATTTTCTTATTGACCTTGAGCACGCGCATGCGGATCACTTCTCCTGGCAGGGCATTCTCCACAAAAAAGACCAAGCCATCAACCTTAGCCACTCCTGCTCCTTCGTGAGTCAAATCGACAATCTCAACGTCTACAATTTCATTTTTCTTTAACATGGTGTTCAATCTTTCTACAAATTAAAAGGGATGGAGTTTTCAAAACTCCTATCCCTTAATTATATCATCTTAAGCCCATTTGGGACAATTTCTTTTTATAAGCATCGAAATCGACCAGCAAGCCTTGACCACCATACATATCGTAGGCATCGACCCAATCCCCATTTTCTGGGATGGTGATGCGTTCAATCCCCTTGCTGGCGCTTCCGACTAAGCCAATCCCATTGGTCAATAGGAAAGAGAAGGGGACATTGGTTGAGGTCATAGCAAAGACCTTTCCTAGTGCTTCAGATCCAGTAAAGAGCTTGGTTGGATCCTTGATTTGGTGCACAATGGCAGACATGACTTCTTGTTGGCGTCTTGTCCGGCCAAAGTCACCCTCATCATCCTTCCGGAAACGAGCATAGTTGAGAAGGGTCCGGCCGTCCATCCGTTGTTTTCCGACCTTAATAGTCTGATTCGGAACGACCCCATCCTTCATATTCAAGTCATCAGGGACTTCAACCTCAGAGACGGTTTCACCATCAATAGTAGAGAACTGAGCATTCATCTCCACCCCATTCGGGAAGAGAGTGTCAATCGCTGTCGCAAAGGTTTGGAAATCGACCATGGCATAGTATTGGATATCAATGTCAAAGTTATCTTTGAGCATTTGACGGACCAACTCCGCCCCTTGGTTGTTATTCTGCTCTCCAATGGTGAAGGCCGTATTCAACTTCTGGTCATAGTAATCTTGATATTCTGGATCCGTTTGTTGGCTCACGCCATCGATATGAACCAGAGTATCCCGCATGAAACTGACCATTTTCACCTTGCCGTCCTTGTTGTTGACATTGACCACCATGATGGAGTCCGTTCGCGTCTCAGACGAGCTTTCCCCGATCCGACCATCTGTTCCCAAGATCAGGATATTGACTCCGTCTTTGGTCTTCTGGCCGTTAAAATACTCTTTAACAGCTGGTTGGGCATTGGTCCCACCGGGTTTGCTATTCAAACCTTTGAGAAACATAAAGACCATACCACCAAGAACCAATAAGAAGATGATGGCAATCCATTTTAAAATACGTTTGAAGCGAATTTTGCTACCTTTCTTCCGTTTGGGAAGGGGTGCTACTTCCTCTCGATTCTTTTTATTGGATTTGGATTTGTCCTTCCGGCTACGTGATGGATAGACTGGTAATTCATCAGAATTGTCTTCCCCTCTACTTGAAAGAGCAACAAATTCCTCTGCTCTTGCTGAAACGGTGTTTTCTTGGAATTGTCCCTCTGATTTATTTTTTAGGTACTTGTATTCCAACTGCTCTTTTTCATTCAGGTAATGGTAGTTGGAATAAAGATAATCCAATCTCTTTTGTTCATGATAGGATAGGTTTTCTGATTCTCTACTCATACGTTCTCCGTTTTATTGTCGTTTAGCACATAGACCCAATAGTGGCCCAAGGTTTTGATGGATACTCCTAGGGACTCCAGTTCTTGATAGGCAGAAGCAAAGAGTGATTCGTCAGCATCTACCACATCGATGATAAAAAAATATTCCCCTAGGGCCGTCTTCAATGGACGACTCTCAATTTTTGTTAAATTTAATTCTCTTGAAGCAAATGTAGATAGGGCCTGGCATAAGGAGCCCGCAATATTACTTGGTAAGGTAATAGCCAGACTATCCTTGCGGGCAACTTTCTTCAAGGAGCGACTGCCTTCAAAAGGGCGCTGACCAAGAATCCAAAAGCGGGTATAATTCTGATCCATCTCTTGAATGTTACTCGCTACCACTTCCAGACCATATTCATCTTTGGCCTCCAAAGGCGCAATGGCTGCGATAGGAAGTTCCGGATGTTGAGAGACATATCGAGCCGCATAGGAAGTCGAAGTTGTCATCTCTAGTCTGGCTTGAGGGAAATGCTCCTGGACATAGGCTTTCCCTTGGGCTAATGCTTGAGGATGCGAATAGATCACTTCAATGGCTTGATCCTGCTTAACTGCTAAGAGTTGTTGCTTAATAGGATAGACCACTTCTGCAATAGCCTGGAAACGAGCCTGGTGAAAGAGGTAGTCAATCGTCTCATGGACACTACCTTCGATAGAGTTCTCAACAGGGATAACCGCATAATCTACTTGGTCGGACTCATAAGCTTTGATCACTTCTGTGATAGACCCGTAAGGGCATAAGGTAGCCTCTTCAAAACTTTCAAGAGCTACATGGTGGGTAAAGGATCCCTTAGGACCGAGATAAGCTACAAGCATCGGATGATCTCCACAATTTCTTCTGGTGTCTTATCAGCAACATCAATCACATGTGTGGCTACTTCTTCATATAGGGGCAGGCGTTGCTCATACAAGGCACGAAACTCTTCTGGTTTTTTATTAAGAAAGAGGGGGCGCTTAGTTGCAGGATCGGCAGCCAGTCTTTGATAAAGCCGCTCAAAATCAATTCGTAAATAAATATTACAAGGATTCTTCTTGAGAAGCTTGCGATTTTCTGGTTTCAGGACAATCCCTCCACCAGTTGAAATGACCGAGCTCTCTTGATTGAGTAACTCATGCAACAAAAGCGACTCTTGCTGGCGAAAACTGTCTTCTCCATAGCGAGCAAAATAGTTAGAAATCGGCATTTCTAAGCGTTGGACCAGGAGTGCATCCATATCTGCAAAAGCTGGGTCCAATAAAGAGCCAATGGTTGTTTTCCCTGCTCCCATAAAGCCGAGTAGTACTTTAGGCATGAGACACCTTTTCTAAATCTGCGAAGAAGGTAGGATAGCTGGTATTAATAGCTTCAGCACGCGCAAGCTCCACTTCACCATCGCTTACAAGCAAGGCTGCAATAGCTCCCATCATGCCAATCCGGTGGTCACCAAAGGTTTGCAGACTAGCACCATGCAAAGGTGTTTTCCCTTCAATGATCATACCATCCTCTGTTGGAGTGATGGAAGCCCCCATGGCATTTAGACTATCCGCCACGACTTGAATGCGATCCGTTTCTTTAACTTTTAATTCTTCAGCATCTTTGATAATGGTTTTCCCAGAAGCTTGGGTTGCCAAAAGAGCAATGATTGGAAGCTCATCAATCAAGCGAGGAATCAAATCACCCGAAATTTCTGTTCCATGGAGGTCGGAAGTCTCTACGACAAGCGTCGCAGCCTTAGCAAGGGGATCAACATCCAAGATTTGAAGCTTGCCTCCCATTTTTTTAATAACCTCTAGAATACCTGTACGAGTCTCATTGATGCCAACATTCTCTAGACGAATCTGACTATTAGGAACAATCAAACCAGCTACCAACCAAAAGGCTGCACTGGAAATATCACCTGGAACCGTAACCTCACAGGCTTGGAAGCTTTGAGGCCCACGCAGGCGAATTTCCTTGCCCTTCACGCTGATATGGCCACCGAACTGCTGGATCATATCTTCGGTGTGATTCCGTGTCAGTTCCTTCTCTAGAATGACTGACTCCCCTTCTGCTTGCATGGCAGCAAATAGAAGTGCTGACTTGACCTGAGCAGAGGCTACCGGTAATGAATAATGGATTGGTTGTAACTCTTTTGTCCCATGAAGGTGAAGAGGAAGCATGTCTCGCTCAGTTTGCCCCTGAACAGTGACTCCCATCTCTCGAAGGGGGATCGCCACCCGATCCATTGGTCGTTTGGACAAGCTATCATCTCCAACCATGGTGACTGGGAATGGACTTCCTGCTAAGACACCCGCTATCAATCGAGTGGAGGTGCCTGAGTTCCCCATATCCAGATTATTCTTAGGTTGTTGAAAGGCTTCGAAGCCTTTTCCCTCGATGGTGATCACTTGACCATCATCTTGGATAGAAACGCCTAGGTCTCTAAATACTTGAATAGTGGATAAGACATCTTCACCACGTAGGATATCATAGACCTTAGTGGTTCCATGCGCAAGGCTACCAAAGATAATCGAACGATGACTGATCGATTTATCCCCCGGAACACGAATGATTCCATTTAAACCCTTACAATTGGTTTGTAATTTCATGGCTTACCCCTTCAAGCTTTTCTAAAAATTCTACCATAAAAAACAGCCATTTTCAACGTTCAGTCAGAAGCTCCCCTAAGATGGAGAGAAAAAGAGGTGGGCTCTCCACCTCTCCCTTATTTAAATAAATCTTGAACTGGATCAAAAATAATCCGTTCAATATCTCCTAGATAAACAGACAATTGCTGTTGTTTGGTGAAAAACTCATTAACAATTGGGTTTCCTTGTAACTTCCCAGCAAAGTCCTGCATTTTCTTTTGTTGGTCTTCAGTTGGCATTTGTCCAGACTGGATGACTCCATGAATTTCTTGTTGGAAAGCCAGGTAGTCTCCGAATAACGCTTTTGCATCGGCATCGGCATCAATGGCTTCCTTACTAGCAAGAACAGCCTTGTATTCTGGTAAGTCACGAATTCCACGTGACAATTCATTGGCTAGATCATAAATATTTGACATGTGATTTCTCCTTAACAATTTGGTTTTGTTCTATTATACAAAGATTCTGGTACATCTTGTGTTAGAAACTGCTATTTTTGTAAAAATCCTACTTAGGACCTATTTGATTACCACACTATAATCCGTTTGCTCGGTGATCAGGGCTTCAGCCCGCGCTTGATCTGCAGCCGTCTTAAAGGAAATCTGGAGAATCCCGTAGACATCTTCTCGGTTTTCCTCATTGATATGAATATTGACCAAGGAGGTACCACGAAGCAACTCCAGGATTCGAAGAATGACATCTTCTTCGTCTGGAACATCCACAAAAATATCGAAGGTGCTTTCCACCCCTCCTCTCTTATGGATCTGCATATGTTGCCGTTGCTCTCGACTATGGTCAAAGAAGGACCAAATCGCTTCTTCTTGTCCTTGGCGAATCATATCAGCAACTTGGTCAAGGCGAGCCTGAAAGTCTACTATCCGATCGAGAACAGCAGCTGGATTGGATAGCAAAATGGAGGTCCACATGCTGGGCTCACTCTCCGCAATCCGCGTCATATCACGAAATCCTCCTGCAGCAAAGCGACCTGCTAAGGCATGCTCTTTTGTATAAGCAGCTGCTTGTCCCATCAGGGTAGCTGCCAATACGTGAGGAAAGTGGCTGATTTGAGAAGTGACCCGATCGTGTTCTATTGGATCTACCTCGATGAAACGGGCTTTAAGCCCTGAGAGGAGATCCTTCAATTCCAAGACCGCACTGGGATCAGTCGCAGTTGTTGGCGTAAAAATGTAGTAGGCATTTTCAAAGAGAGTAGAGTCAGCTGACGCAGCTCCTGTCTTGTGACTCCCTGCCATGGGATGTCCGCCGACAAAACGGACTGGCAGATGATTAAAAACTTCTTGACCAGCTTCTACAATGGCCCCCTTGGTAGAGCCCACATCTGTCACAATGACTCCTTCTTTCAGTGGCATTCTCGCCAGTTGCTGAAAGGTTTGAATGGTTTGCTTGACAGGTAAGGAGACGATAATGACATCAGCTCGACTAGCAAATGCTTCAAGATCAGCCGTCACCTCATCCACTATGCCATTCTTAAGTGCAATATCCCGTGAGGCCTGACTGCGATTATAGCCTAGTAAAGTCACTTGCGGATGAGCTTTCCGGATCCCCATGGCTAACGAAGCACCAATCAGTCCTAGACCGACGATATAAACAACCTTTTCTTCCATCTATTTCTCCAGTTAGAAAGCTTTGGTATAGGCCCGATGACTCTCGACAGCCTCCTTCAATTCTTCCAGATTATCAGAAGAGAACTTGTCCAAGACTTCTGTGGCTAAAACCGTTGCCACCACAGCTTCCATGACAACCCCTGCAGCCGGAAGTGCTGTTGGATCACTCCGCTCCACCGTTGCCTTATACGGTTCGTGCGTTTCAGTATCGACACTCATGAGGGGTTTATAAAGGGTTGGGATTGGTTTCATAACACCACGAACGATAATCGGCTCTCCATTGGTCATACCGCCTTCAAATCCACCCAAATGATTGGTTCGACGAGTATACCCATCTTGCTCAGACCAGAGAATTTCGTCCATGACTTGACTGCCTTTTCGACGGCCTGCTTCAAAGCCTAGCCCGAACTCTACACCTTTAAAAGCATTGATAGAGACAACCCCTTGAGCGATCTTAGCATCCAATTTCTTGTCCCATTGGACAAAAGATCCCAGACCGACAGGCACACCACCTACAATCGTTTCGACGATCCCTCCGATGGTTTCCCCTTCTTTCTTCACACTATCGATATAGGCCTTGACTTCCTCTTCTCGCTCTCGATTGACGATGGAAACTTCTGACTGAGCAACCGCTTCCTTGATTTGGGAAACTGTTAGATTTTCCGGAACCTCTACTTCGATGCCACCGAAATTGACGATGTGGCTGGCTACTTGAACCCCAATCTCTTCCAATAAACGTTTGGCTACTGCACCTACTGCTACCCGCATGGTTGTTTCCCGAGCCGATGACCGTTCCAAAGAATTTCGCAAGTCATCGAAACGGTACTTGATGCCACCGACCAAATCGGCGTGGCCTGGACGAGGCTTGGTAATTTTCCGGAGCCCCTTCTTCTTTTCCTCCACATCACTAACAGACATGATTTCTAGCCATTTTTGATGGTCTAGATTGGTGACATTCAAGGTGATAGGACCTCCCATGGTCAAGCCATGGCGAACACCAGAGGTGATCTCGACCTGATCGCTTTCAATCTTCATCCGTGCTCCACGACCGTAGCCTCCTTGGCGGCGTTTTAATTCGACGTTGATATAATCAGCTGTCAAAGGGAGACCTGCTGGCACTCCTTCGATAATAGCTGTAAGTCGTGGTCCGTGTGATTCTCCTGCTGTTAAATAACGCATGGTATCTCCTTTGTCGCTTTCTAGTTTAAGAAGTCTCTCATTTCTTCCAATGGGACTGGATGGATCTGACAAGTTCCAATTTCAGGTACCAAAACGAGTTTCAATTGATTGCCCCTCGCCTTCTTGTCCAAGGTTAAGGCCTGATAAAGCTTTTCCTTATCCCAAGTATGGAATTCTACTGGTAAGCCAAATTTTTGACACATTTGACGAATAGCCTGCGTTAAACCGGCTTGGACCAATCCCTTAGCTTCTGCCACCTTAGTGATTTGCACCATTCCAATCGCTACGGCTTCTCCGTGCATAATCTGGCCATAACCGGCTGTTGCTTCAATCGCATGGCCAAGGGTATGACCAAAATTCAGATATAGGCGAATGCCTTGGTCTAGCTCATCTTCGACGACCATCTTGCGCTTGACTTGACAGGAATGGGCAATCAGGGATTCTGCATGCTCATAAATAGACTCAACGGAGCCATCCATTTGATCCAGCTCTTCCCATAAGACTTGATCTTCTATGAGACCGTACTTGATAACTTCTCCCATGCCCTCGATCAACTCGCGCTTGCCAAGAGTCCGCAGCACTTCAGGATCAATCAATACCCCATCCGGTTGGGCAAATGTTCCTACCATGTTTTTAGCATAGAGTGTATTGACTCCGGTCTTACCTCCGATAGAGGAGTCAACCTGCGCTGTCAAACTAGTCGGTACTTGAACGAAATGAATGCCCCTCATATAGGTGGAAGCTACAAAGCCAGCTAGATCACCGACAACGCCACCACCAAGAGCGAGAATGCCGTCTGATCGTGTCATCCCATTTTTCGCTAAAAATTCATAGACTTTCTGGACGGTCGTCAGATTTTTACTAGCTTCTCCTTCTAGGAACTCATAGCTAATCACTGTAAATCCTTCACTTTCAAGGTTTTTTACCACCTGACTTGCATAAAGAGATCCTACATGGTTGTCTGTTATGACTGCTACTTTTTGAGGTTCCCATAGATGACTGAGCCAGGTTCCAACCTTTTGGATCGCTCCATTCTCAATGACAATCTCATAACCATTCTTTGGTAGATCAACATTCACCTTCATAAGGATCTCCTTTCAAATCCATGTGAAAAAGATTACAATTTCACTATTGTATAAAAATAGAAAACAGAGCATACTTGATTAAGTTTTTCTGTTTTCTTCCATCATTTTTCTAAAACATAATCTGGGTATTCCAATTTCAACGCTTGCCAGACTTCCTCTTCCGGGAAAGTTTTATCCGTCATCAGTTCGAAGGCAACGGCAGCTTGATGGAAGAGCATTCCCAAGCCATTTAAGGTTTTTGCCCCTTGTTCTTCTGCTAATTGAAGAAATGGTGTCTTGGCAGGAAAATAAGCTAAATCAGCCACTAGACAACCTTTAGGAAAGATAAAGTCTTTCGGAATAGGGAGAGAAGACCCGTCCATTCCAAGTCCTGTAGCATTGATCAATAAATCCGTCCCCTCTATCGTTGCATTCAACTGATCCTGACTGGATAAGTCATGAAGGAAAATTGAAACATCAAGAGTTTCGGATAGTGGAGCAAAGATAGCCTGATACTTATCTAAACTTTCTGAACGAACAAATAAATGAATCTCGCCAACTCCTTGGCGAATAGCCTCTACAACAATAGCAGTCGCAGCCCCACCCGCTCCTAAAAGGACGAGTTTCTTATTCCTTATCGAAAAAGTCTTAGGGAGACTCTTTAGAAAACCAAGTCCGTCTGTGTTGTAGCCTGTTAAACGACCATCTTTCTGAACAATTGTATTGACCGAACCAATAAGTTGCGCGCTTCCATCTACCTGATCTAAAAATGGCAAGACCTTTTTCTTGTAAGGCATGGAAATATTAGCGCCCAACATATCCAGTACCCGTAACTGTTGAAGACTTTGTTCGACTTGTTCTTCTTCCACTTCCCATGCTAGGTAGACTGCATTGGTCGCGGTTAATTGGTAAGCCCGGTTGTGAATAAAGGGTGAGATACTATGACGAATGGGCTTGGCAATCACGGCCGCCATTCGCGTATAGCCATCAATCTTCATCTAAGATCTCCCGAATCTTGTGCATGCTGGACAAGCTAATTTGACCTGGTGCACTTTGCTCTCCAACACTGGCATAGGACCAAACAGAACCAGTTAAATCGGCAGCAATGCGAGAGATTCGGCCGATTTTCCCCATAGAAATGGTAACGAACTCTTGTTCTGGATTAAGCGTCTTAAAGCCACGTGTATAGTTCATTAGATCGAGAACATCCTGCTCGGTATGAGCCATCACAGATACCTTGACCAATTTCGGTGTAAAGCTGGTTAATTCAGACATAATCTCCATCATATTTTCAGGGGTTTCCTGGAAATTATGGTAGCTTAAGCAAAGATTGGAATAATCCATCATCTGATTAAACTCTGCCTGATGACCAAAGTACTCGAAATCGACATAATCCGGATGGTAGATGTTGTTGATATCATGGATAAGCGCTACGTACTCTTCACCAGAAAGTTCAATTTCTCCTCCCTGCTCCCGTGTCCGTAGCGTAAATAAAATCTCACGGCCTGCAAATTTTTCAAAGATGGCAGGCGCCACTTGTAAGATATCATTTTTGTCTAAATAATCCGCACGCCATTCAATGACATCTGCATCCTGATAACGACTGGCATCAATGGCCTGTGCTTCTTCAAAATTTCTTGGCATTACAGAAACGACTAATTTCATTGATCCACCTTAATCGTAAAAACTTTCAAGTAATTACTACTTTCTTCCCTTTCATTGTATCGAAAATCAGCTGGAAGTCCTACTTCACTGATATAGCGATGCTTTTGGCCTTTGAAGCCCTTTTCAATTTCTTTCTTAAATTTATCCCGACTGACATTGGCAGCATTCGTACTAGCAATCAAAATTCCTTTTGGATTTAAAATCTCTAGGGACTGCTCAATCAGTTTGTGATAATCCTTCGCAACAGAGAAGGTACGCTTCTTATTGCGAGCAAAACTCGGCGGATCTAAAACGATCACATCATAAGTCAAGGCATGACGCTTGGCATACTTATAATAATCAAAAACATCCATGACGATAAAGCGGTGCTGGTCCAATGCTAGACCATTTGCCACAAAATGAGCTTCAGATAGTTCGCGACTCCGCTTAGCCAAATCAACAGAGGTTGTTTCTACTGCTCCGCCCATGGCCGCTGCTACCGAAAAAGCCGCCGTGTAGGAAAACATATTGAGTAAGGATTTACCTGCAGCTAAGCCATCTACTAAACTAGCACGCACATCGTGTTGGTCCAAGAAAATCCCTGTCATCAAGCCATCATTCAGAAAGACTTGGTAGCGAACACCATTTTCCAAAATCAAAAACTGCTCTGGAGCTTCTTGACCAAAAAGATGGGCTGACTCATAACCTGGATCCTTAAAACGGATTTTTTCATATCCTCCCAAGACCTCTGGAAAAACTTCTTGAAAAGCCGTAACAAGAAGCTCTCTGATTTGATAAACAAAGGCATTGTAGATAGAAAAAACAGCATAATCTCCATAGAGATCAATGGTCAAGCCACCAAATCCGTCGCCTTCTTGATTAAAAATTCTAAAAGCTGTATCCAATTCCGACTGATAGTAAGACTGACGTTTTGACTTAGCCTCAGCAAATAAGTAACCAAAGTAAGCCTGATCCAAGGTGATTTTTTTGGTAGAAATGACCCAACCAAGCCCCTTGTTTTGCTCTGAAAGATAGCCTGTCCCTAGAAAATGACCTGAAGCTGTGACCAGATCGACCACCTCATTGTCAAAAGGGAGTTGTTCAAAATCACTCTTCTCTAAAATCTTATAACCTTTATGGATTTTTTTCTCAACTTGTCGGTTAATTGTCAGCTTTTTCATACTTCTATTGTATCAAAATTTTCAAAAATTCACAAAGTCTCCTACTTAAGAATCCTATTATCAAGGAAGTATTCACCATCTTTTTAAACAATCTCACTTCTTTTATTTAGCTAATGATCACCAATACCAACCATACTCTTTTTTAACATCATTATTTACTTGCTTTATTTCAAAACGTTTTAAATTATGGTATACTGTTGTAAGAAAATTTTTAGGAAATAAGGCAAGGAAGTATATTTTTGTGAAAAAAATTACCAAAACGATACTCGATGCTATGAGTACCAGACTAGGATTTGTCTTTACCCTACTGTTGCTTTATTGGTTTAAAACCATGTGGGCCTATGCAGTAGACTTTAATCTAGATATTCAAGGCTTTTATCAGGTTTTTCTTGCAGTGATTAACCCGATTCCACTCAGCCTCTTATTCATCGGTCTCGCTTTTTATATTAAGAGAACCAAACTCTTTTATTTGCTATCTTTTAGCATCTATGTCATTTTATTTATCTGGTTGATTTCCAACTCGATTTATTATCGTGAGTTTACTGACTTCGTAACGGTTAATACCATGCTGGCCTCTAGTAAGGTTTCCGCTGGTCTTGGAGCTGCAGCCTTAGAATTATTCCGTCCCTGGGATATTATCTATATTTTAGACTTCCCGATTCTAGCTTTCCTCTTCTTAAAGAAATTGGTCAAACTAGATCACCGTCCCTTTAACAAACGGGCAAGTTTTGCAGTGACTTCGCTCTCTGCTATGCTCTTCTCTGCCAACCTTTTCTTGGCAGAGATTGACCGTCCGGAATTGTTAACGCGTGGCTTCTCCAACTACTATGTAGTTCGTGCGCTTGGTTTACCTGCCTTTTTGGGTTACAGTGCCAACCAGACTTACATGGCCAATAAAGAACGCTCAAAGGCTTCTGAAGTTGACCTGAAACCGGTTGAAGAGTATGTTGCTAGCCATTATGCTCAACCAAACCCTGAAACCTTTGGACTTGCTAAAGGTCGTAATGTTATCTATATCCATTTGGAAAGCTTCCAACAATTCTTGATCGACTATAAATTGAAAGTCGATGGCAAAGAATACGAAGTGACCCCTTTTATCAACTCGCTCTACCATTCAAACGAAACCTTTGCATTTGCCAATGTCTTCAACCAGGTAAAAGCTGGTAAAACATCGGATGCAGAAACCATGATTGAGACTGGCTTGTTCGGTTTGAACCAAGGTTCCTTTATGGTGAACTACGGTGGGACCAATACCCAGCAAGCAGCTCCTTTCATTCTTTCTAAGAATGGCTACCAATCCAGTGCAGTTTTCCACGGAAATGCCGGAAGCTTCTGGAACCGTAATACAGCCTACAAACAATGGGGCTACCATTACTTCTTTGATGCCTCCTATTTTACCAAGCAAGATGATACAAACTCCTTCCAGTATGGACTTAATGATAAGATCATGTTGAAGGATTCTATCAAGTACTTGGAACACATGCAACAACCGTTTTATACTAAGTTCATTACCGTTTCTAACCACTATCCTTATACAACCAGTCTGATTGGTGACGAAATTGGCTTCCCTCTTGCAGAGACGCAAGATGAAACCATTAATGGCTATTTCGCAACAGCCAACTACTTGGATGCTTCCATCAAGGCCTTCTTCGATTATCTCAAAGCTTCTGGTCTTTATGAGAACTCCATTATTGTTCTGTACGGGGACCACTACGGTATTTCTAATTCTCGAAATCCAGCTCTGGCTCCTTTGCTAGATAAGAACTCTGAAACTTGGTCTAGTTATGACAATGCCATGTTGCAACGCGTACCGTATATGGTGGTCATTCCTGGTATGGACAAGGGGAAAGTGATTGAGACCTATGGTGGAGAGATTGATATGCTTCCAACATTAGAACACTTGTTAGGAATTGATTCTAAGAACTTCCTTCAAGTTGGTCAAGACTTGTTATCTCCAAATCATAGCCAAATCGTAGCTTTCCGTTCTGCTAACTACTTTGTGACTCCTGAGTATACAAGTTACAGTGGCCGGACCTATTACACCAAGACTGGTGAAGAAATCACCAATCCTGACGAATCAACGAAAGAGCAACTGGATAAAATCCGTGAGGCAGCGAATCTACAACTCAAGATTAGTGATAGTATCCAAACAGGAGACCTCTTACGATTCTATACAGGAAATGATCTTGGTAAAGTCAACCCGGATGACTACTCCTACAATAACTCGATGAAAGCATTGAAGAAAATTGAAAAAGAAAAAGGGGATGCCTCAACCAGCCTCTATAGCCAAAAAGGCAATCAGTCAACAGTGGATCTCTTCAAAGCGCCAAGCTATAAGGAACTCCACCCTGAACAGTTCAGTTCATCTTCTTCAAGTGAAGATTCCAGCTCAAGTAGTTCTAGCTCATCTTCATCAGAAAAAAAATGAGAGTGGGACAGAAATCGGTAATTCGTTAGAATTCGATTTCGTCGTCACACCTCCGCACAGTTGAGTAGGGCTGTAAAAGCTGATGAAATCAGCGTAGTAGAGCCCACTCAACCACTGCGTCTTGCTCGACAATCCAAAGACAATTGAGAGGCTAGGACTTTTGTCCCAGCCTCATTTTTTTGTTTATTTCTTCCATTCAAAGATGGAAGCTGTTAAATTCTCAACATAGAATGGACGTTTATTTCGACTATTTCCAACAAGGAGCTCAAGATGATCTGCGTTCTGGAGATAGAATGGTAGTCCACTGGTGTTAAAAATGACATAGTAGTGTTTGTCCCAATTTAATTCAAAGACAACAACACCACTGCCCATATCTGCTGTATGCACGAAGACATGTTGGTAGATTTCCTCATAAGATTCAAGGGACAAGGCAGGCAGGGTCTTCTTCAAATGAATCAATTGGCGAACATAGTCAACAGTATCCTTATTTACAGACACTAGATTCCAGTCGACTTGGTTGACAGCATCAGGTGCATTATAAGAATTCATGGCCCGTTCTCGATCTTTAGGTGTCACTTCCCCATCTTCGCCCGTTGCAACTAGTTTGGTTCGTAGGAACTCTTGTCCAACCTGCATAAAGGCCATCCCTTGGAAGAGGAGATTCATGGCTGTCGCCATTTCTACCTGCTTCTTAATTTTTTCCTGAGAATCATTTGGATGGACATAAGAAAGCAAATCGTAGAGGTTGTAATTGTCATGGGCTTCTACATAGTTGAGGACCTGACTTGGAGTTAGGAATGATCCCAACTCTGCACTTCCCAGAACGGAACGCGCAATGATGTCTTCTGTAGACTTGCGACTGACATACCCACGTTTAATGGATCCGAAGACTTCAGCTCCCTTAATGGCATCTCGAGAGGTATCATTAAAGAAACCGACTTGGGCCATTTGATAAGCATTGTCCTTTTTGGCCTTATCTTCTGGAGCCAACCCTGTCCCCATATCCCAACCTTCTCCATAAAGGAGAATCCGTGGATCAATCGCGTCCATGGCTTCACGGATTTCATTCATAGTATCCACATCGTGAATCCCCATTAAGTCAAAGCGGAAACCGTCAATCTTATATTCTGTTACCCAATACGTCAAGGAATCAATCATGAATTTGCGGTACATCTCATGCTCACTGGCCGTCTCATTCCCAACTCCTGTACCATTTTGGAAGGATCCATTTGGATTCATCCGGTAGTAATAATCAGGAACGGTTGTTTGGAAAGCTCCTTCTTCTGTCGAATAGATATGATTATAGACCACATCCATGACTACCGAAATACCCGCTTCATGATAGGCGTGTATCATTTCTTTTAACTCACGCATGGTGGTCTTAGGGTCGTGAGGTTTGGTCGAGTAACTAGTCTCTGGAGCAGAGTAATTCTGCACATCATAGCCCCAATTATAGAGGACATTCCCGTCTTCATCATAGGTCTTATAGCGGTCGGTCACTGGTTGCAGTTGAACTACATTGACCCCTAATTCCTTGATATAGTCAAAGGCTGTGGCATCTCCTTGGGCGTTCTTCGTCCCAGTCTGGTGAGCTCCTCGGTAGGTTCCTCGATAGGCTTCATCCACCCCGGAAGTCGGAGAGATGGTCAAATCCCGGACATGCATTTCATAGACAACCGCCTGACAAGGATTATCCAGACGCCAGTCAGCCTTTTCATAAGCTTCTGACTGAAAGGCAGGGAAGATGCAATCCTGATGAGAAAGAATGGCAGACTTTTTCCCATTTTCACTGGTAGCGATCGTATAAGGATCACGCGCAATCTCTGTGTGGTAATCAAAATAAACCTTATACTGATAGGCTAGTCCACTGAGGTTTCCCATGACATCCGCATACCAGACACCACAGTTATTGCGAACATGGTCGCTAGATTCTCTCTGACCACGAACCATTGGGACAATCTTCCAGACCTTGCTGTCATTGGCTACAGAATCATAGATGAGAAGGTCTACTTTATTGGCAGTAGGCGCCCAAAGTTTAAAGCGGTAATCATCATCTTGCTGGCGATATCCCAACCAACCCTGATAGCCCCATTTGGCATCAAATTCTTGATAGTGCGTCGCCATATCAAAAGCGCGTGGCTTCCGACGGCTGTATTCATGACTGGTCATTGCAGCCTGCAAGGAATAATAAACGGTGTCATCTCCTTGAATCAACCAGACTTCCCGCACTTTCCCTTCTGGTAAAAGCTCAATATGGTATTCATCCGACTGACTAAGCCAGTTTCCTTCCTTGATGATGACATGGCCAATGTGTTGAGGTGTCTCACAGTTATAAACTAGGAGCCCCTCAACTCCAAAATAATCGAGCTTGGAGAAAGAGACTTCCTCTCCCCATACTCCTTCATGCCACTTCCACATATCACGGGCAAAATAATCACCTACGGGATGATGGTAGTGGATTTTCACTTGATACTGATGCATCGTATTGTATTTCCTATTTCCTAATTAACTATGTATGAAGAAACTGGCATTACCCACTCTCAGCAATGATTCTCCATTATTCTTCTGATTTATATTCTGAACGGACCAGAGCATCGTCATTAATTTCATCGATGTTGGCAAAAAATTCTAAGTGATTGTGGAAAACTTCCAGTTCTACCGGTGTATCTCCGCCGTATTCGCCGTCTAAATTAATCTTGAACTCTTCTTTCTGATCCAAAACTTCAATTTTTAATTTAGAGGTTTTGAGGTATTCAATATTTGAATCATTAACGTGTTTCCCACCATTTACAGCTTGCATAATGAGAGACAGCATTTCAAATAATTTAGCTGTTTTGACTAAGATCAAGGTAAAGTTCCCATCATCAAGTTTAGCATCTGGTGCCACACTTTCAAAGCCACCGATTGAATTGGTCAAAGCCACGAAGACAAGAGAAACTGGTCCAACATAGACCCCATTGTCGTGTTCAATCCGTACCTTGCGGGTTTTATTTTTAGGAAATTTTTTCACAGCTTCGGCCACATAAGCAAAGTAGCCATAGCGTGATTTCACTTCACTTGGAACGCTAAAGGTTAATTCGGACAAGGTTCCTGCGGCAGCAATATTGATAAAATATTTACTTCCGTAAGCACGGCCAATATCCATTTGAATAGTTTGGTTCTTCTCAATGATCCGTGCAGCTGCGACTGGGTCTCCCATTGGAATCTTCAGTGCACGAGCATAATCGTTGGTTGTTCCAGTTGGAATAAAAGCCATCTTTGGACGGTGTTCCAAGCTAGCAACCCCATTAACAACCTCATTAATGGTCCCATCTCCTCCTGCAGCAACGATCAAATCAAAACCGGCTTTTGCAGCCCGTTCTGCTTCTAACTGGGCTGATAAGGGTTCAGGAGTGGTCTGATAGGCACTTGTTTCGTAGCCTACATCCTCTAACACATCCAAGACTTCTGCGATGTTCTTTTTAATGATTTCCTGACCAGAAGTCGGATTATATATCACTCGTGCTTTTTTAATCTTATTTTCCATACATGCCTCTATAAACTTTCAAGCCAGGCTTCATCCTGTATTTCAATCGATAATTCCTGCGCTTTGCTTAATTTACTTCCCGCATCGCTACCTGCAACTAATAGGTCTGTTTTCTTGGACACGGAGCCTGTGACTTTAGCCCCTAAGGCTTCTAATTTAGCCTTAGCTTCCGAACGTGTCAGACGTTCCAGTTTACCGGTTAAGACAACTGTTTTACCAGACAATGGTGCATCTGCCGCAACCTTTTGACCTAGGTAATCTAAGTTTACCCCAGCTTCCTTAAGCTCTTCTAAAAGTAGTTGAGAACCTTCTAAAGCAAAGTAACGCTTGAGACTTTCAGCAACCACCATTCCTAAACTGTCTATCGCCGCAATCTTTTCAACCTCTGCATCTGCTATAGCTGGAATGGAATGGAATTCCTGTAGCAAGAGCTGGCTAACCTTACTTCCCACATGACGAATTCCCAGACCAAACAATAGTTTTTCAGCAGAATTCCCCTTTGATGTCTGGATAGCGTCTACTAATTTCTGGGCAGATTTTTCTTTAAATCCATCCAATTGTAAGAGATCATCCACGGTCAGGCGATAAATACCTGCTACATCTTGAACCAGTTCTTTAGCAAACAGTTTTTCAACCACTGCTGGCCCCAAGCCTGTAATGTTCATGGCATCTCGGCTAGCAAAGTGGGCGAGTCCTTCTTTTATTTGAGCCGGACAGCGGGGATTGATACAACGCAAGGCCACTTCATCTTCAAAATGAAGGAGCTCGCTCTGACAACTCGGACAGTGACTTGGAATCTCCAATCGCTCTTCCGATACTCGTTTATCCATGACAACACGCAAGACAGCTGGGATAATGTCCCCGGCCTTATAAACAATGACCGTATCATCCTTGCGAATATCTTTCTCAGCAATGTAATCCACATTATGGAGAGTAGCTCGACTAACCGTCGTCCCTGCCAACTGAACTGGCGTCAAATTAGCCGTTGGTGTCACCACTCCAGTCCGACCGACTGTCCAATCAACTGACAAGAGTTTTGCTTCCTTCTCCTCAGCTGGGAATTTGTATGCCACTGCCCATTTGGGAGCCTTGACGGTAAAACCAAGTTCTTCTTGAACAGCTAGATCATTTACTTTTATCACGACCCCGTCAATATCATAAGGAAGCTGGTCTCGCATGGCTGCCACTTCTTGAATATTGGTCCAAACTTGCTCGATACTAGTCGCTGTCTTGTGATGAGGATTGACGACAAAACCGAGGCGGTTTAATTTGGCTAATACCTTCTCTTGGGTCGCTTGATCAGTAGGACTAGCTTCCTGGTAGAGGAAGGTCGCGAGCTTACGCTCCGCAACAATCTTCGTATCCAACTGTCTAAGAGTACCGGCTGCCGCATTTCGAGGATTCGCAAACTCTGCCTCTCCATTTTCTTGGCGGGACAAATTTACGGCATCAAAAGACGCACGGGGCATATAACATTCTCCGCGAACAGTTAATGTAAGAGGTTCCGGTAAGACTAGAGGAATATCGCGAACTCGCTTAAGGTTTTCGGTGATATTTTCTCCAATGCTCCCATCCCCCCGTGTAGCACCAGTTTCGAGGACACCATCGACATAAGAAAGTGAAATAGATAGGCCATCTATTTTTAACTCACATACATAGGTGACAGATGGAAATTCCTTGCGAACCCGTTGGTCAAAGGTCACCAATTCTTCATAAGAAAAGGCATCCTGCAAGCTATAAAGTGGGTAAGTATGCTGGTATTTTTCAAACCCTTTGAGAATGGTTCCTCCGACTCGATGAGTTGGACTATTGGGTTGAACCAATTCTGGATGGGCTTCTTCTAATTCTACAAGTTCTCGGTATAGACGATCATATTCTTGATCAGATACCGAGGGAGCATCTTTGGTATAATATTCTTCCGCATATTGGTTGAGTAGATTTACTAACTCTTTTATTCTGGTTTCCATACTTCTATTTTACCATAAAAACGCTTTACTGTGGCCTGTTTGACTACTTCCCACTAGAAAAAAAGCATTTTTTTACTACCCGGCCGAAATCCTATTTCAATGAGCAAAAAAAGCCTGAAGCAAGGCTTCAGACTCTTAATTTATTGAGTTAAATCAATATGATTTGAAATTCGTTTGATCAGAATCGCTCCGACAATCAGAGAAGCGAATTCACCCAAACCAGTAGTCAACCAATTCAAGAAGAATGGTGTTTCGTTTATAATATGCAATTCTAAGGCAATCGTGAACATAGAGAGGGCAAAGAAAATTGAAAATAAGAAATGATCCTTGCGAATCCATCCATTAAAGAGCTCTTCCTTTTCAAATCGTTTAAATAGGTAAACCCCAAGTGTTACGAAGACCAAGGTAGATCCACCACCAACGATCAAATCGATAATTCCATAACTCATGAAGTTAGAAATCATACACCCAATGGTAACAGACCAAATGTATTTTCGGTTGTAGAAAGCCATGAAGTTGAGCATTTCAGAAACACGGAATTGGATCTCGTTGCTTCCGATGGCATTCAACGGGGGCGTAATGGTCAAGGCCACATAGAGAGCTGCAACTAGGGCAATCTGTGCCAAGTCACGAACAGTATAGTTTTTCATCGTTTTCTCCTTTAGCGGTTTTCCCGCGTATAATATGCTTGGTGAAAGAAGCTAAGCACCAAGGGTTGATCTTTGCCGATGACCCAAACTAATAGATTTCAAAGCAGCAAATCAACTTTATAAGTATAGCATAAATAAGGAAATTATGATAGACTAATTGTATGAAAAAACTACTTAATCGAATCTTTGATAATGAAATCTTAGCCTACCTGATTTTTGGTGTTGCTACAACGATTGTTTCTGTTGCTACTCGGCTGATTGTTTTCCAACTGACAGACCAGGAACAATTAGCTACCTTGATTGGAAATATTGCAGGAATTCTTTTTGCCTTTGCTACCAATGATACGATTGTCTTTAAACAAGAAAGAAAAGGCTGGTTGAAACGGTTGATTGTTTTCTCTTTTGCTAGAATGGGAACTCTCGTGCTGGACCTCCTGATGACCACCATCTTTGTAACCCAGTATCCGCAAATCATTGGTCAGTTCGTCAATATGAATCGGACGGCAATTAATACCATCGAAACCTTTGCCGCCCAATTTATGATTGTCATTTTGAACTATGTCTTTAGCAAACTGTTTGTCTTCCGAAATAAGAAATAAGCTCCAAATAACCAAGAAAAACCGTCAGAACCTTTATGGTCTCTGACGGTATTTTTTATACTTCCAGACTAGCTTCTTGGGCACTCAAATAAGAGATTTTTCCTTCCACACCAAAATAGTCCTTGACCAAGCCTTTTAATTCGTCCATCGCTTCTTTGGCCCGTTCTGCTTGTTCTTCAGTCACTGCCTCCATCACAAGAATAGCCTGACGCGTTTCTTCTGTCAACATGGTTCTTTGGGCTTCCCGCCAGTTTAAACAACGACAAACAGCACCTTCTTGATCATAATAAATGATCTCTTCCGGCAAAGCCGGAGCGTCTTCCTCAGCTCCTAGCGGGAAGAATGGCTCTCCCCCCTTAGCTTTTCCTAAGGATAAGCCTCCAGCTAACTTTTCCATATCCTCACCACCACAGGGGATAGCATAGGCTAGCGAAACACTATTGTAGAGATCAACCAAAGGATTAATGGGATAAAACTCCCGTCCTTGCGACACACGTTTCAATAAGGCTTCGATTGACGAACGTGCACCTTTTTTGGTCTTAAATTTGGTAAAAGCCTGTCGCCATTCCTGAACGACTGGACTAGCAGTGAACTGATCTTCATCAATATATTCTTTTGATCGTGCGACTCCCTTGTCGAGCAGATCCTTAAAATAAGGATCCTTGCTCTCGTCAACATGATTGTCGATACCTTCTACTGTCATCACCACTACTTTTGCTTGGGGAAACAAATCCCAAAATGCTTGATCTACTGTAAATTTCATTTCTTTACCTCACTATAGTTTCTTTTTTGACCTTTTTTCACTTGCTCCCAATCCGCTGCTACGTTTTCTCTCATTTTAGCAAGCCATTCTTCTAATTGAAGGATTTCTGCCTTTGAAAAACCTTTTAAGGCAGTGTTCTCAGAATAAGCATGCTCAGCAAGGATAAAAGGATAAAGTGCTTGACCCTTTTCCGTCAGGATCCATTTTTTTATCTTTTGATTGGAAGGATCATTTAATTCTCGGATAAATCCTTTATCAGCTAATTTTTTAACAGAGCGGGCTACTGTTGAGCGGTCCACTTTTAATAAATCGGATAACTCCTCTTGAATAATTCCTGGTTGCTCCCCAATCCGTACTAAATATAGGTATTGGCCTCTTGCCAGTTCCAAGTCTCGGAACTCAATATTGGCAATCGAATCTAAGGCTCGGGCTATGATGCCAATCTCTCTTAGAACCTTCATCTGCTCCTCCTTTCCTTTATAAGGAGTCTATCACATTTTTGTTGCAAATGCAACTAAATATACCTAAAACAAAAAGCCGGCTGAAAACCGGCTTGTTCCTATTTTATTCTTTAACATCACTCCTGATTTTTTCTCAAGTTTTTAAGATGGAAACGACGCTTGAATGACGCCTCTTTTTGGTGAAAAGCTACCTTAGAAGACTTGTACTTGGCTACCACATCCCCATCTTTTGTTTCAAATCTCGCTTCAATCGCATATTGAATACTAGCATTTAAGATACAGCCAATAATCAACACCTTAGCTACCAGGATAAACCAGAACATAATGACCGCTAAAAGGACTGACCCGAAGAAACGAGCATCTAGGAAACTCGTGATGTAGTGGTCGACATATTTCCAGAAAATATTCAAGGTCAAATAAAGGACTGCCGTCACAAAGATGGCTCCCGGAAAGACATAGCGAAACTTAGGAATTTTGATATTGGGTAGGGTGTAATAGAGCAAGAGCAAGGTTAAAAAGAGCAGGAAGTAAACCGAAGGTCCTGAAATATTTAAGAGGCGAAGGTAGATACTTTCGTCAAACTTGAAAATTTCATAGACGGAACGAATAATCATACGGCCAAACATGGTCAAAACCAGAGATAGACCGAACAGACCTTGCAGAGCAAAACTAATCAAAATACTGAAGATTCTCGCCCAGATAATCCCCCTCTCCTTCTCCACTCCATAACTTTTATTGAAGGCTCTCTGCAGGTAAGCGATACACTGTGAGGAGACCCATAAAGCCGAAATGATGGAGAAACTCAGCAAACCAGTAGACGGCTTGGTAAGCACTGATGAAATCACTTGCAAGACAATGCGGTACATGGAAGCAGGTAATACTTCACGCAAGGTTAGCAAAATCTGAGTCGGACGAATCTGGAAGTAAGGAAGGATATTGGCTGCAATCAACAATAAAGGGAGAATGGAAATCAATAAATAATAGGCCACTGCTATACTTGTGATGTCCGATTCAGAGGCCATATAAAAGCGCAAGAACCCCTTAATAAACGGTCGTTGGCCTAGCCATTTTAGAAACTTTTTCATATCTATCCTCCCCTAAACAAAGTCATAAAAAGAGAAAAGAGCGAAACCGTTATTTATCTTCAGCTCCATTCTTTCCTCTCTACTTGTTTTAATAGGTTCCTTCTTCGCCTTGACTGGTCAAAATAACCGGTCCATCTTTAGTAATAACAAACTGATGTTCGTACTGACAAGAAAGTCCACCGTCAAGGGTTTTGTGGGCCCAACCTGTCTTCATATCGGTATCGATTTCCCAAGTTCCGGTATTAATCATTGGTTCAATGGTGAGTACCATCCCTTCACGTAAGCGCAAGCCACGTCCTGCACGTCCGTAATGAGGCACCATTGGTTCTTCATGCATAGTTGGTCCTACACCGTGACCGACCAAATCGCGTACTACACCATAGCCTTTGCTTTCAGCATATTCTTGAATCGCTGCTCCAATATCACCCAGACGATTTCCGACAACCGCTTGTTCAATCCCCTTATAGAGACATTCCTTGGTGACATCCATGAGATCTTTGACCTCTTGGGAAACATTACCAACTGCATAGGCCCAACAAGAATCAGCCAAACCACCAGAGTAGTTTTCTGTATACTTTTTCACCTGTGCAACATTATCAAAGTCTAATTTTGAGACATCAACAACAGACTTGTCTAAGGGTTCAGACAAGACCATATCCACCTTTAAGAGGTCACCGTCTTTTAAGACATAGTGACGAGGAAAGGCGTGAGCCACTTCATCATTGATCCCACAACAAGTCGCATAGGGATAGTCCATCAAGCTTCCTTCTACACCGATCTGAAGGGGCAAGACGTTGGCTTCTTTACAGCGACGTCGAACATACTCTTCGACTTCCCACAGATCGAGACCTGGTTTGATCAAATCCCGAAGGCCAATATGGATACTAGCAAGAAAGTCTCCTGCACGGTCCATGGCTTCGATTTCACGCTGTGATTTCAATGTAATCATCTATTTCCTACTTCCATTCTAATTAATTTTCAAAGTGACGGTGGCCTTCGTAACTAACTGCAGATTCAAGTACAAATCAAAATCTATAATAGCCGATCGTCTAGTCTGGCGAACAATACGCGTTTCAATCCGCAAGGTATCGTCCACTTGAACAGCTTGGAGGTAATAGACCAAGAGCTGTTCGATAATTAAATTTTTTCCAGAATTCATCATGAGCTGGCGAGTGACTGTTGTTAGAACTTCAGTGAGAACGCCATTCGAGAGAACACCACTCTTTTCTAACATACTCGGTTCAACCGTCAATTCAAAATGATTGGCTTGAAGAACTACTTTTTGACTGATTTGTTCACTAAAGGTTGGCAAGCCCGACAATTGCTCCTTGCTCATCCGGTCCATGACCGCACGACGAGTAATAACCCCTAATAGGGTCTGATTGCTGCGAATAACAGGGATCATCTCAAAATCTTCTGCAATCATGCGTTGACTGACATTGGCGATACTAGAGGATAGGTTTGTCGTAAAAACGCTACGGGACATGACCTTGTCCAGAGTTGTCTGGGGTGTCTTGTCTCCGGCATCTCGCATGGTCACCACTCCAACAACCATCTGGTGCTGATTGACGACAGGAAAACGACTAAACCGGCTTTTTCTTACCAAGTCCAAATAATCTCGTACGGTATCTGTTTCCCGTAAAAAACCATATTCATGCATAGGCGAATAGACTTGTTCGACCGTTAGAATATCTGTTTTAATTTGCATGTTGGCGAGAGCACGGTTGATCATGGTCGCCACGGTATAGGTATCATGCTTGGTACGTAAGATAGGAGTTTGACCACTGCGACCCAGTTCCAAAATAGAAGGATCGACGTCAAAGCCACCGGTTACAAGAACAGCATTGTCGTGTTGGAGGGCCAGACGCTGGATATTGGTCCGGTCTCCCACAATGAGGAGTCCACCTTCAGAGACATAATCTAAAATATGCTCTTCTGTCATGGCCCCGATATAAAACTTGTTGAACTCTCGTTCTAGCCCTTCTTTTCCTGCCAAGACTTCCGAACCGGTAATTTCTACAATCTCTCGGAAAGTCAGATGTTCTAGGACTGCCTTTTTGGACTTGACACGAACTGTCCCACTACGAGGTCTCGTTTCAACAATTCCACGATTTTCAGCTTCTTTAATGGCCCGATAGGCGGTCCCATCACTCACCTGCAAATAATTCGAGATACTTCTCACACTGACACGTTTGCCAATGGGTAGTTTCTCCAAATAATCTAAAATCGCTTGGTGTTTACTCATTGAGATCTCCTCTATCTATGCAGAACTCGTAATAATCCCGCATCTTTCGGGTATAGCGGTCACTTCCCTTGAATTGCCGTTTCAAACTATAACCGGCATGTAAAGCCACCTGTTGACTGGCTATATTTTCAACATGGGTAATGATTCGGACTTGTTTGAGATGAAATTCCTGGAAGGACAAGAAGGTAATCTCTTTGACAACCTCTGTCATGAAGCCTTGACCCCAATAGTCCTTGTGTAAGAAATAACCAAGTTCAGCTTCTTTCTTAATTTCATCCAACTTTTCAAACTTAATCGATCCAATCACACGGTCTGTTCCCTTGTCACAAATCGCCCATATTCCCAAAGGATTCTTTAGAAAATAATTGGCCAAGACATACTGGCATTCCTCTAGGGACGTTTGTGCTGGGAAAATAAAAGGCAAATTCTCTGGATTGGAGGATATGGCATAAAAGTCAGCCGCATCACTATATAGAAAGGGCCTCAAGAAGAGGCGCTCTGTTTCAAAACATGAAAATGCTGCTAGTTGCGTCCAAATGTTCATAAAAATCGTTCGTTATGCTTCATCAATCAGCTCGATGTCAGCTCCCAATTGTTGCAATTTTTCAATAATATGCGAATAGCCGCGAAGGATAAACTCAATATTGGTAATCTCCGTTCTACCCTGAGCCATCAAACCGGCAATCACCAAGGCAGCCCCTGCACGCAAGTCTGTCGCCTTAACTGGAGCTCCTGTTAATTGGTTTGGTCCTTGGTAAACAATGTGATCACCAACTGTTTCAATGGTCGCTCCCATGCGCATCAGTTCAGCCACATGGTTGACCCGCTTTTGATAAATAGTATCTACGATGCTTCCCTTTCCATTAGCTGTCAAGAGCAATGGAGTCAAGGGTTGTTGCAAATCAGTTGCAAATCCAGGGTAAGGAGAGGTTTTAATGTGAACAGCTTTCAGATTTTCTTGCTTTTCAACAAACACACTATCCTCAGAAATGGTCATCCGAACACCCATTTCTTCCAGCTTAGCGATAAAGCTTTCCAAGTGTTCATAAAGGACATTGTTGATTTGAATCCCTTCTCCAACAGCTGCAGCAAGGGCGATATAGGTCCCTGCTTCGATGCGATCTGGAATCACTTGGTGACGTGTCCCGTGGAGAAAGTCTACTCCTTCAATCGTAATGATATCTGTACCTGCGCCACGAATGTGAGCCCCCATATTATTGAGGAGGGTCACGACGTCAATAATCTCAGGTTCACGAGCAGCGTTTTCAATAACAGTACGACCTTCCGCTTTAACAGCCGCTAGAATGGTATTAATAGTTGCTCCAACGCTAACCGTATCCATATAGATAGCTGCGCCATGGAGACGCTCCCCATTTGTGGAAAGGTTCATACTCGAACCATCCATGGTCATCTTAGCGCCCATCGCCTCAAAGGCTTTCAAATGCAGATCAATGGGACGTGGACCTAAATCACATCCCCCTGGTAAACCTACAGTTGCCTGGCCATAACGTCCCAAAAGACTTCCGTAGAAATAGTAAGAAGCGCGAAGACTGTTGATCTTTCCAAATGGCATTGGCATATCTTGTACACCACGCGGATCGATAATAAGAGTCTCCCCATCTCGCTCCACCTTTGCCCCCATGAGGTTCATAATGTCAATCAAGCTAGCCACATCTGAAATATCTGGAACACCATCAAGGGTCACAATTTCGTCTGCTAAAATAGTTGCTGGAATGAGGGCCACCACACTATTTTTTGCACCACTAATGGTCACCTCACCTTTTAATGAGCGACCACCATTAATTATAATTTTTTTCATGTAAATTTGTATAAGCTCTTTCAATCATTCGGTAAAAAATTACCGCATCTATTATATCATAAAAACGCTTCATTTTCCACTACTTCTTATCTTTTGATCGGTCTATCCAATCCTTAGAAAACATCAACTATATGTTTTACTATTTTTTTATAATTTTGCTTGCAAGCCTAATTTATTTATGTGTTCTCTTGTTGTTTTTTTAAAAAGGCAGCCCTTTTCGGACCGCCTTTTCTGACTTTATTTCACTTCATTTCCTAGTTCGTATTTACTGCCTTTTAGAGCTCGGCTCAAGGACCATTTCCAAGGTTTCCCCTCAATGGTTACTTGATGCTTTTCTATATCGACACTTACTTCTTCCACACCTTTTACTGCGGATAATTTTTCAGTGACAGCATTGGCACAACCTTGGCATTTCATTCCACTAATTTCGTATGTTTTTGACATAATTATTTTCCTTTCTTTTACTCGAGGAGGTAACTTTTCTCCTAGTTCTTACAATTTTTTTCTCTTTAATCTTAGAGCATTCAGTACAACCGATACTGAACTAAAACTCATGGCTAGACCTGCTAACATCGGGTTTAAGAGCGGGCCACCAAAGAGATAGAGAAGGCCCATCGCCACCGGAATGGCTAAAACATTGTAGATAAAGGCCCAGAACAAGTTTTCCTTGATGGTCTTAATCGTGTAACGACTAATTTCCAAAGCCCGGACGACATCCATCAATTGCGGTTTCATGACGACGATATCGGCACTTTCCATGGCGATATCTGTCCCAGATCCCATGGCAATCCCGATATCCGCAGTTGCAAGAGCTGGTGCATCGTTGATTCCATCTCCCACCATGATCACAGACTTGCCTTCTGCTTGCAAATCTTGGATCACCCGTGATTTTTCTTGAGGAAGCACTTGACTGATGATCTGCTGGATTCCAGCCTTCTTGGCAATCGCTCGAGCAGTCCGTTCATTATCCCCAGTCAGCATGATGACCTCCTTGCCCATTTTTTCTAGGCTAGCAACCATTTCTAAACTATCTTCCTTAATCCGGTCTGCTACCCCAAATAGGGCCAAGAGTTGTCCATCTTCAGCTAAGAAAATCGGGGTTTGTCCATCCTGAGTTAAGTCCTCCAAGTCAGCCTTGGCAAGATGAATATCGATTCCTTCCTCATCCATGAGCGTTTGATTCCCAGCCAGATAAACCTTCCCACCATAGTTAGCAGTGAGGCCCCTTCCTGTTAGACTAGAGAAGTTTTTCATCTCTAATAAGTCTATATGCTCTTCTTTCGCAGCATCCAAAATAGCTTGTCCCAATGGATGCTCGGACTTGGCTTCCAGAGAAGCTAGGAGTTGTAAGGCATGGTTCTTCTGACCATAGGTATAAGAAGAAGACAGCTGAGGTTTACCTTGAGTGATGGTCCCCGTTTTATCGAAGACCAAGACTTGCGCTTGGTGAGCTAACTCAAGGACATCCCCTCTCTTATAGAGGATCCCATGCTCTGCCCCTAATCCTGTCCCCACCATGATGGCTGTCGGAGTCGCCAAGCCTAGAGCACATGGACAGGCAATGACCAAGACACTAATTGTTACCGTCATAGCAAAGGTGAAGGTCTCACCCATGATGAAGTACCAAAAGAGACCTGATAAGAGGGCAATCCCCATGACTACTGGGACAAAGACCCCTGCCACTTGATCCGCAATCTTGGCAATCGGTGCTTTGGTTTGTTGGGCATCTTCCACCAGCTGAATGATTTGTGCTAGTAAGGTATCCCGACCAACTTTCTCAGCCCGATAAACCAAACTACCTTGTCCATTAATGGAACCTGCGTAAACTGGACTGCCTTCAGTTTTTTGGATGGGGATAGATTCACCCGTCAGCATGCTTTCATCAATGGCTGATTGTCCGGAAACCACTTGACCATCAACGGCTATTTTTTCACCTGGTTTGACCAGGATCTGATCTCCAATGACCAAGTCTTCTACAGGTAGTTTCACTTCCTTTCCATCACGTAGGACCGTTGCCTCTTTAGCCGCCAGATGCATGAGCTTTTTAATGGCTTGAGAAGTACGCCCTTTTGATAGCATTTCAAAATATTTACCCAGAGTAATTAGGGTCAGGATCACGGCTACAGATTCAAAATAAAGCTGGTGCACGTGATGGTGGTGACCAAGCAATATGTGATAAGTCCCATAAAGGCTATAAAGAAAGGCTGCACTAGTCGCTAGAGCTACCAAAGCATCCATATTGGGATGGCCTTTTAGAAGGGTTCGGAAGCCATTTCGATAAAAGGCTCGTCCAAAGATCATCACGGGAATGGTCAAGAACAAAAGAACAAGAGTATAAGCCACAGGTGCTCGACCAGGTGAAACAAATGCAGGTGCTGGTAGGCCAATCATGGGGCCCATTGCTAGATAAAAGAGAGGCAGGGTGAAGATGGAAGACCAAAAGAGGCGTTTTCGGATCAATTGTAGCTTGTCACCTTCTCGCTCTTCTTGGCTCTTAGCTGTATCTGGATTGTATACTACTGCCTCATAACCGGCGTCCGCTACTGCTTTTGAAATAGCCTCTGGACTCAAAGGTTCCCCCTGATATTCAACCGTCATTTTTTCAGTGGTTAGGTTCACTGTCGCTTTTTCAACACCCTCAAGATGGTTAACAGCTTTCTCCACATTAATCACACAGGATGCACAGGTCATCCCATTGATGACAAAAGTTTCTTCTTTCATTTATCTTCCTCCACATGACTGGCACAGTGACACTGGCCAGGTTGGCAATCACATTGAACCCGCTCCACGCTCACTTTCGAAGCCAGGAGGTCTTGCAACCCCTTCATTTGCTCCTCGGTCATAGGGGTTTGCTGGATTAATCGCTCCAATATGTGACCATGCTTGGTCAAGCAGATCTTACTAAAAACTTCATTGACAGCTGTAAAATTTGCCTCTTCTTCATTGAGGATGGCCTGATACAAATAGGTTCGACCTTCTCTTCGACTTGTCAAATAGCCTTTATCAGCCAATCGTCCTAAGAGGGTTTTCACCGTCGAAGCTGACCAGTCCTGCTTGGTGGAGAGAATCTTGGTTATTTCTGTAGAAGTCGCTTCCCCCTTAGTCCAGAGAACTCTCATGACTTCCCATTCCGCACTTGAAATCTTTGCCATTCTTTTACCTTTCTAGCTCTCATCAAGAACAATTAATTTACATTTGTAGTTACATTATACACCTTCCATTTTGTTTGTCAATCATTTTGTTTACATTTGTAGATTAATTTCATAAAAAGAGAGTGGGACAGAAATCGGTAATTCGTTAGAATTCGATTTCGCCGTCCCACCTCCGCACAGTTGAGTAGGGTTGTAAAAGCTGATGAAATCAGCGTAGTAGAGCCCACTTAACCACTGCGTCTTGCTCGACAATCCAAAGATAATTGAGAGGCTAGGACTTTTGTCCCAGCCTCCTTTCTATATCCTTAGTTAACTGCTTCTTTCAAGGCTTCTACCTTGTCCAAACGTTCCCATGGTAGATCGATATCCGTCCGTCCCATATGTCCATAAGCCGCTGTTTGACGGTAGATTGGACGTTTGAGATCCAACATTTGAATAATCCCTGCAGGACGAAGGTCAAAGATTTGACGCGCTGCTGCTTCTAATTTGCTTTCAGCAACTGTTCCTGTACCGAAAGTATCGATACGAACAGACACAGGGTGAGCCACCCCAATCGCATAAGCCAATTGCACTTCTGCTTTCTTAGCAAGACCTGCAGCAACAATGTTTTTAGCGATATAGCGAGCTGCATAAGAAGCTGAACGGTCCACCTTAGTTGCGTCCTTACCAGAGAAGGCACCACCACCGTGACGTGAGTACCCACCATAGGTATCCACGATGATCTTCCGACCCGTCAAACCTGAGTCTCCTTGAGGTCCTCCGATAACGAAACGACCAGTTGGATTGATGAAGAATTTTGTTTCATCATCCAGATAAGAAGCTGGAATCACTTCCTTGATGACCTTGTTAATCACATCTTGGTGGATTTGTTCATTGCTCACTTCTGGATCGTGTTGAGTTGAAATAACGACTGTATCCACGCGCACTGGTCGGTCATTTTCATCATATTCAACAGTAACTTGAGATTTAGCATCTGGACGAAGATAGCTAATCTCACCAGACTTACGAAGCTCTGCCAAACGACGAACCAACTTGTGGCTGAGTGAGATAGGTAATGGCATGAGTTCTTCTGTTTCATCCACTGCAAAACCAAACATGAGACCTTGGTCTCCTGCTCCGATCAAATCAAGTGGATCTTGATCTGCATTCCCACGAACTTCCAAGGCTTCATTAACCCCTTGGGCAATATCAGGAGATTGTTCCACCAAAGATGGGTGTACTCCTACCGTCTCAGCAGAGAATCCATATTCTGTATTGGTGTACCCAATCTCTGCAATCGTATCACGAACCACACGGTTAATATCCACATAAGCAGTCGTTGAAATCTCACCGAAGACATGCACTGAACCAGTATAAACAGCTGTTTCAGCAGCAACGTGTGCTTCTGGATCTTGCTCTAAAATAGCATCTAAAATAGCATCTGAAATTTGGTCTGCAATCTTATCTGGATGCCCCTCAGATACCGATTCAGACGTGAATAATTTACGTTCTGACATAAAAATGTCCCCCCTTAAAAAATAATCGTTATAGAGTTACAAAGAACTGGTAGATGCTTTCTACCACCTTATCGGGACCATATAACTAAACTATTATATCACGATTTTGCACCAATATTCCTATTTTTATAAAAAGAAAAAGATATAGTTTGAAACTATATCTCTTGTAGTTAAACCGCTATCCATCCCTAGTCCTTACAGTAGCAAGGTCCCTATTAAGACAAGGATAGTGGAAATGATAGATGGAATTCGAAATAGAAACCAATCCGGATCACCAGCTAAAAACATAGAGATGAAAAAGAAAGCTACAGAGACAAATAGAATCTCCTTACTGGCGAATATCCTTCCAATGCCAAGCAGGACTGTGGCAATAATATAAGAAATCAGATGTAATCCCAAAAAGAATAGGAAGGCAATTGCCCATCCTCCTACCATCAGAGCACTGCCTATAAACAGTCCAAGATAGCCGATGTTTAGGAGAAATACAAAAGTTAGAAGCCCTGTATTAGGAGCAGGTTTTTCTACACCTGGTGCCATCATAGGTGGCTGAACTGGTTTTTCTGGACCTTGTTCCATCGTTGGTGACTGAACAACCCCCTCAGGTATATTATTATGCTCTTGGTTTGATTGATACTTTGGATCTTGATCTGTCATCTTTATCCATCCTCTTTTACAAGCTTAAGTTATTTGGCGTTTCTTACTCCTATTATACCGCATTTGATGATTCATTTCATCGGCTATGATGAGTGATAAATTTTATCTATCAGCTTGATAAATTATCCATATTATTCAAATGATTTTTTTCGTGTTACAATGACTGTATTATTTTCTAATCAGTAAGGTAGCATTTCTTTTTTCCTTGCTCATTAGAGAGGAGGAAATCATTTTTGGATTGGTCAATTGTTGAACAATATTTTCCACTCTACCAGCAGGCCTTTTTCTTGACCTTTCACATTGCTGTATGGGGGATTTTAGGTTCATTTCTTTTAGGACTGATTGTCAGTATCATCCGACATTATCGTCTACCGATTTTAAGTCAACTAGCTGGTTGTTACATCGAACTTTCTCGAAATACACCGCTCTTGATTCAGCTCTTCTTCCTCTACTTTGGCTTACCAAGGATAGGTATCGTCCTTTCTTCAGAAGTCTGTGCAACCATTGGTCTCATCTTTTTAGGGGGTTCCTATATGGCTGAGTCCTTCCGAAGCGGTCTAGAAGCTGTCAGTCAAACTCAGCATGAAATCGGTCTCTCCATTGGGCTAACACCTAGACAGGTCTTTCGCTATGTGATCCTACCACAAGCGACCGCAGTGGCTCTGCCTTCCTTTAGTGCCAATGTCATTTTCCTGATTAAAGAGACCTCTGTATTCTCTGTTGTCGCTTTAGCTGACCTCATGTATGTCGCAAAAGATTTGATCGGACTCTATTACGAGACAGATATCGCCCTGACCATGTTGGTCATTGCCTATCTGCTTCTCTTACTACCGATTTCACTTCTCTTTAGTTGGATAGAAAGGAGATTACGCCATGCAGGATTCGGGAATCCAAGTACTCTTTCAGGGAAATAATCTCCTTCGGATACTCCAAGGCTTGGGCGTGACCATTGGGATTTCCATTATCTCTGTCTTCCTATCCATGATCCTTGGAACCCTACTTGGAATCGTCATGACTTCTCATTCAAAAGTCATTCGTCTGCTCACTCGCTTTTATCTGGAATTCATTCGGATCATGCCCCAGTTGGTCTTGCTCTTTATCGTATATTTCGGTTTGGCCCGCAATTTCAACATAAACATTTCTGGTGAAAGTTCAGCCATTATCGTCTTTACCCTTTGGGGAACGGCTGAGATGGGGGATTTGGTTCGAGGGGCCATCACTTCTCTTCCAAAACACCAGTTTGAAAGTGGACAAGCCTTAGGATTAAGCAAGGTTCAACTATACCGCTACATTATCATCCCACAGGTTCTCAGACGATTGCTTCCACAAGCTATTAACCTGATTACCCGTATGATTAAGACAACCTCCTTAGTGGTCCTCATCGGGGTTGTAGAAGTTACCAAGGTCGGCCAACAAATCATCGATAGCAACCGCCTGACCATCCCAACCGCTTCTTTTTGGATTTATGGAACCATTTTAGTCTTGTACTTTATTGTCTGCTTCCCTATTTCCAAATTAGCAGGACAGTTAGAAAACCACTGGAGGAATTAATATGTCTGAAA
Source organism: Streptococcus sp. GS001 (assembly GCF_021595565.1). Classification (NCBI taxonomy): domain Bacteria; kingdom Bacillati; phylum Bacillota; class Bacilli; order Lactobacillales; family Streptococcaceae; genus Streptococcus; species Streptococcus sp. GS001. The sequence continues at coordinate 616,198 of NZ_JACSYJ010000001.1, read as the reverse complement.
CCATTTTAGAAATCAAGGACCTAAAAAAATCCTTTGGAGACACTCCTATCCTCCAAGGGCTTTCCCTCAAGGTTCAAAAAGGGGAGGTCGTGGTGGTCTTGGGGCCTTCTGGTTGTGGTAAAAGTACCCTCCTTCGTTGTATCAATGGCTTAGAAACTATCCAAGCTGGCGATATCCTCTTGGATGGTCAATCCATAACCAAAAACCAAAAAGACTTCCATCTGGTCCGCCAAAAGATTGGGATGGTCTTCCAAAGTTATGAACTCTTCCCCCATTTAGACGTTCTCCAAAACTTGATTCTTGGTCCTACAAAAGCTCAAGGACGAGCTAAAGAGGAAGTCATCAAGGAAGCAGAAGAGTTACTGGAACGGGTCGGTCTCTTGGAGAAGAAACATAGCTACGCAAGGCAATTGTCTGGTGGACAGAAGCAACGGGTAGCCATCGTCCGCTCCCTCCTCATGCATCCAGAAATTATCCTCTTCGATGAAGTGACAGCCTCTCTAGACCCTGAGATGGTCCGGGAAGTCCTAGAACTCATCAACGACCTGGCCCAAGAAGGACGGACCATGATTCTGGTGACCCACGAGTTACAGTTCGCACAAGCCATTGCCGATCGGATCATTTTCTTGGATCAGGGCAAAATTGCCGAAGAAGGAAGTGCTCACTCCTTCTTTACCAACCCACAAACCCAACGAGCACAAGAATTTTTAAATGTATTTGACTTTAGCCAATTTGGCTCATATCTATAAAGGAGATTTTTATGAAATTCATTAAACCAATTTTAGTTCTTTTTACCTTCGCTCTCGCTTTGATCTTTATCACTGCTTGCGGCTCTAGCAAGTCATCAACTTCTTCTACCGGCTCTAAAGCACGTACCATTGAAGAAATCAAGAAAAGTGGCGAGCTTCGTATCGCAGTCTTTGGAGACAAAAAACCTTTTGGTTATGTTGATAATGATGGATCCTACCAAGGTTACGATATCGAACTAGGAAACCAATTAGCTAAAGACCTTGGTGTCAAACCGAAATATGTATCAGTGGATGCGGCTAACCGTGCGGAATACTTGATCTCCAATAAAGTGGATATCACATTAGCTAACTTTACCGTTACTGATGAGCGGAAGAAACAAGTAGACTTCGCCCTTCCTTACATGAAGGTTTCACTCGGTGTGGTATCTCCTAAGGATAAAGTCATCACTGATGTGAAACAATTGGAAGGAAAGACCTTGATCGTAACCAAGGGAACTACTGCTGAAACTTACTTCGAAAAGAACCATCCAGAAGTGAAACTTCAAAAATATGACCAATACAGCGATGCCTATCAAGCTCTCCTAGATGGACGTGGCGATGCCTTCTCAACAGACAACACAGAAGTCCTTGCTTGGGCTCTTGAAAACAAAGGATACGAAGTTGGAATTACATCACTTGGTGATCCAGATACGATCGCACCAGCGGTTCAAAAAGGAAACAAAGAACTCCTCGATTTCATTAACGATGACATTCAAAAGCTTGGAAAAGAAAACTTCTTCCACAAAGCTTATGAAAAAACTCTTCACCCAACCTACGGCGATGCTGCAAAAGCAGATGACCTCGTTGTTGAAGGTGGCGAAGTGAAATAACAAATAAAGACTCTATCGCAATGATAGAGCCTTTTTTTCTTGTCAAAAACTATTTTCCCTAGTATCCTTTGGTCGTTTCACCCAAAAGAAAGTACCTAGTAGGACATCGATGGCTAAACAGACAGAGAGGAGCTGTAGTGGCCACAGCAAGCCATAAACAGCTGATAGACCGTAGAAAATACATGCTGATGCCCAAAGTAGTCGAGAATCTATCGCCAAAGCGAACTGGGTTGAGACAAAGCCGATGGTGAATAGGATCAAATGGATACTCGTTGCATAAAAAATCATGAAGGCAAAAGGGCCGGTCAAGATGAGTCCGACGAAGCCCAAGCCATAATAAGTAAGACCGAGCCATTTTGGAAGAGCAAAGAGATAGGAATTAGGAGACGATGCATTTTCTTCCTTGCTTAATTCACCGTTAACAGGCTCTCTGGATGTCTCAAGTGACTGCTTGCTATTGTTGTCTTGCTCAACTGTCACATCCACTGTAGGCCTTTCTTGCCCAGCCACTAAGCCCTTTGTTACTACTCTTTCACTTCTATCACTCGATTGGTTCCCAAATAACATAACAAGAGGAGCGATGACTAATTTTTCTTTCATCAAGACGAATACATTAGGATAGCCATATCGTTTTGGGTAAGAAAGTAAATCGGATAATAAGGAAGAAGATTCCTTATTTCCGGAGCTCACTTCATCCGAACCTCTTTGACTTTCTAACCGCTCAGCTACCTCTTCTTCATCTCCACTTGCAACACCTTCTTGGTCCGAAAGGGCGCTTGACCGAGCCCCAAAGAGCTTCTGCAAACTTTCCTTCTGTTTATAAATCAGGTAAACGGAAATGACAGAATGGTAAAAAGGAATGGGTGCAGTCGTCTTTAAAACGAGCAGGTCTAGCATGACAGAAGGGAGATAGTAACAACCATAAAGGCAACTGAGCACAAATAGGACCTTCTGATTCTTAATGATGAGGAAACTAGACAACAAGATGATAAGCAGGACTTCTTGATCCACACCTTCAAATAATCTCCAGTAAAAGTCAGATTTTGAATGATCCAATATATTCCACAAGCGTAGGACAACAGGAATCCGATCTACCAATTGTAAGACACTGATCCCCAAGGAAACCAATGGAACGATTGGATACCAGGTTCCTTCCTGACCAACCAAAGAATGAAGACGAGGCCACTCCACCTTATTAATCATGATCAAGACAATCGCTAAGGTTGGAAGTTGAGAAAGTCTCATCACCACCTCAGTACCAAACAAAGCAATAGGAACCTCTTGTGGCCAAAAGATGCTGAGAACTAGGAAGAGAGCATATATAAGAAGCCCTTCCTGCTTCCCCTGGTCTTTCCAGATTTTTACTGTGAGAAAGACTTGAATAAGTAGCCATAAAAGAATCTGAAGGATTGACAACCAGATGATAGAGGGATTCTCTCCATTTCCAGGCTCTCCGGATAAGATCATAAATACTTGAAAAAGAGCTCCAAGAACCTGGACTAGTAAGAGAATGAGGTAGCAAATTTTACGGTTCATCAAAATCTCCTTCCTCTAGACGAATCAGTGAAGCGTGAACTCAAAAACGAGCTTTCTTTTTAATTGTAGCTAGTGAGACAACAAGCCATTCTTAAATAAAGTCTGCCTCTGCAATAGCTTCTTTGACCACTTCCAATGGAAGATGGACTAGCTCTACTTCTTTTTCACGGTAGAGATACTCGGCATACTCATCGATGCGGTATTGATGGATATAAACAACCCGCTTGCAACCAACTTGAAGTAGCTGCTTGGTACAATTGAGGCAAGGGAAATGGGTCACATAGGCTGTGAAACCTTTGGGAATCCCTCGTTCCGCTCCCTGTAAAATCGCATTGACCTCTGCATGGAGGGTCCGAACACAGTGTCCCTCCACCATGAGGCAGTCATGATCCAAGCAATGCTCCGTACCAGAGACAGAGCCATTGTAACCCGTCGCAACCACCTTATGATCCTTGACCAATACAGCACCCACCTTGGCCCGCTTACAAGTTGCTCGATTTGATATTAACAAAGCCTGTGCTGCAAAATACTCATCCCAGGCTAATCGTTTATGTCCCACAGTCTTGTCCTCCTTCATGAACATTCTAAATTTTTTTCATTATAGCACGAAATCAGCAAGAAAAAAAGGGAGTGGGAAAGAACTCTGAAAATTTATAAGAGGTCGTTTTCCCACCCCCGCACAGTTGATTAGGCTATCTTTGGAGCTTATTAGGCGAACAAAGAAGCCAATCAACCACTGCGACATACAGTCATTTCTCTCAAACATTAAAAAGCTGGACAGTTTTTGCCCAGCCTCTTATAAAAAATTATTTACCAAGTTTTGCTTTAGCTGCATCTGCAAGAGCTGTGAAAGCCGCTGCATCGTTAACAGCCAAGTCAGCAAGCATTTTACGGTTAACTTCGATCTCAGCCAATTTCAAACCATGCATCAATTGTGAGTATGAAAGTCCGTTCATACGAGCTGCCGCATTGATACGTGTGATCCACAATTTGCGGAAGTCACGTTTCTTTTGACGACGGTCACGGTATGCATAGTAGTAAGAGTTCATTACTTGTTCTTTTGCAGTACGGAACAAGATGTGTTTAGCTCCATAGTAACCTTTAGCTAATTTAAGAATACGTTTACGACGTTTGCGTGATACAACGCCACCTTTAACACGTGCCATTTATATTTCCTCCAATATTTCCTAGAATTCTTTACTTACAAATACGCGATTATTTCAAGCGAGTAAGCATTGCTTTGATACGTTTGAAATCTCCTGCATGCACCATAGATGCTTTACGAAGATGACGACGTTGTTTCTTAGTTTTTCCGTGGAAACGGTGAGAAGTGTAAGCACGGAAACGTTTAAGTCCACCAGAACCTGTACGTTTGAAACGTTTAGCTGATGCGCGGTGTGTTTTTTGTTTTGGCATGATATTTTCTCCTTTTTTTAACTTTCTGACAGATTATTTCTTGTCAGTTGCTGGTGCCAACTGCATGAACATTTGACGACCATCCATTTTAGCACGTTGTTCGATGATAGCAATATCTTGAGTTGCTTCAGCGAAGTCGGCTAAAACTTTTGCCCCAATCTCTTTATGGGTGATCATACGACCCTTAAAGCGAATGGAAACCTTCACTTTGTTCCCTTTTTCAAGGAACTTGCGAGCATTGCGAAGTTTTGTATCGAAATCACCCTTGTCAATAACTGGGCTCAAACGAACTTCTTTCACGGTCACAACGCTTTGTTTTTTGCGTTGTTCTTTTTGTTTCTTCTGGTACTCAAATTTGAACTTACCGTAGTCCATAATTTTCGCAACAGGAGGTTTAGCTTGAGGTTGAATGAGAACCAAGTCCACATTAGCGTCGTCCGCAAGTGCTTGCGCTTCACCAAGTGGTTTGATACCCAATTGTTCGCCCTCAAGACCGATTAAGCGAACTTCACGTACACGAATTTCATCATTGATGAATAAGTCTTGCTTTGCTATGGTTTTCACCTCTTTTTTTATTTTAGAGAAAAACAAGAGCGGACTTGCTAACGCAAACCCGCACTACATGATTATATTTCATTTCTGAAACTTGATCCGTAGGGGCCAGACAACGTTAGTTGCAAGGCGAGAAGTTCTCACTTCTGCTTTTCTCAACTTTTATATGATATCAAGTTTATGATGGATTGTCAAGGATTTTTTTTGCTTTTTCTTCAATAAATGCAACCACTTGATCAATCCCGACACCAGTCGTATCAAAATGAATGGCATCTGCTGCTGGTTTTAATGGCGAAACCTCTCGGTGACTGTCTTTATAGTCCCGCTCAGCAATTTCTTTTTTCAATACTTCTAAATCTGTTTCAATGCCCTTGCTCAAATTTTCCTTATAGCGGCGTTCTGCACGTTCTTCTACAGAAGCCACTAGGAAAATCTTCAATTCTGCATTTGGTAAGACAACCGTCCCAATATCGCGACCGTCCATGACGATTCCCCCTTGAGCAGCAATCTGTTGTTGCTGGGCAACCAAGCGCTCACGCACAGGAGCCAAGGCAGATACCCAAGAGACATTGTTGGTCACTTCATTGTCACGAATTGGATGAGTCACATCGACATCAGCTACGAAGACTAATTGTTGCCCGTCTTCAGAGCGCCCAAAGCTCACAGGATATTGGTTCAGCAAATCAACCAACTGGTCAACATCTGCTTCAGTCAGATCATGACGAAGAGCTAAATAGGTCGCTGCACGATACATGGCACCTGTATCGAGATAAGTGTAGCCTAAATTTTTAGCAATAATCTTAGCAACAGTTGATTTCCCACTGGATGCAGGACCATCAATTGCGATTTGAATTTGTTTCATAGTCTATCCTTTATCGAATTTTGACCACATCACCTGGATTCGCATACCAGGAACCAGTAGACATGTGAGATGGATTCAATTGCTCCAATTGGGCGATCGAAATTCCAGCACGTGCCGCAATCGCTGCCTCTCCTTCACCAGCAAGAACTGTGATAGTCTCTTCTCCTGACTCGTCATCACTTGAAGCTTCTGAACTTTTGGCTACAGGAGCTGCACTACTAGATGAAACGACTGTTGTTTCACCATTGTAGAAACCGCTCATTTGTTTCTTCTTATCGCTTCCACCTGTAGAAAGGTAAACTAAGAAGCAGACCATCGCTACAATAATAATAAAGAAAATAATCGCCAAGATGGTCAACAAGCGATCAGCTTTTATCCCATTTAATTTGTTTGTTCGTTTCAATGTTTCTTCTCCATCATCATAAATCTCTTCTTCCCATGGTTCTTTTGCCATGACTTCCTCCTTGTATTTTCCACTAAAAATCATTACAATATAGATATGAAAATAACCTTAATACCTGAACGTTGTATCGCATGTGGCCTTTGCCAAACATATTCGGACATTTTCGACTATCACGATAATGGTATCGTTAAGTTCGCCTCTGAGGATAAACGATTGGAAAAGGAATTTCCTACCGATGCTGCTATCCAAGAAGCGGTTAAAAATTGTCCAACCCGAGCTCTTATCAAAGATTAAGAGCTTTTTTCATTATCTGCATAGTAGAGTTGATAATAGTCCACATGGATAAAGTTATCTGTCAACTCAATCTCACCTTTGAAATAATCATTCAAGGCTAAGGCATTGATAAAGTATTTTTTGGGCCACTTACGCATACAGAAGGTCCGACTTCTTGATCCATCGTTGAAAATCAACTTGATGGAATTCTTTGTGACTTCCACTTTTTCAATCGATGAAATCGGAACTTTTATAGGAGTCAATGGATTCGCCGTGATAATCCGTAAAATCCCATCATCGTAGATCGTAAAATAGCGATGAACTCCTACAGCCAGCAAGGCCATAAAGAGGAAGAATGAAAAGAGTACCACCGTCGGGATACTGGAACTCTCATACATCAGAGCTAGTCCAATAAAGACAGGTATAACCGATAAAGACCAATAGGTAATTAGCATGGATAAATCAGGCTGCCAATGGTATCGGATTTTCCCAAAAATCTTAATCATATGCGGAACCCCCTTCTACTAGTTTAGCATAAAATCAACAAAAATAGAACAGGAAAGCCTGTTCTATTTTTAATAATTTTAGCAATCAAATCACTGAATGACAGATTGATGAAAGCTGGTCTCTTTCCATTAATTTTTCGCCGATGGTACCTCGAAGAAATCTTGGGAAAGGTAGCCTTTACCACTTATCAGATCATACTCAACCATTTTGAGATCCTCAGCGATTTCCAACGCTTCTCCTTCTAAGGCTTTTTTGTCAACACTTGCTTTCTTCAATACTTCCGTCAAGAGAGCATAGTATGGAGAGACCTTAGAGTTGGTCTGTTCAAAGACCATAGCAGAGAAATCACTCGAGTTGACTAAAGGATAGTCTAATTTAGGAGCATCGAAATTACTCCAAATAAAGTAGTCTGTTTGGTATTGCCCTTCTGGATAGTTCTTAAAGGCAGATTCTGGATACAAACCAGGCAAATGATCCCCATAGAAGACAACTGTAATCTTTTTATCGATTTTGGATAGCTTTTCTAGGAAATCTTGGGTGGCATTGTCAGTATGATATAACATTCTGATGTATGCAGATAATTGCTTATTTGCATTATCAGAAAATCCTGGATAAGATGCATTCATATCAATTGGATTAGGTTCATTCCATGGTGTATGATTTTGCATCGTCATTACTGAAAAGAATTGACTATCTTTATTCATATTTTTTAGTACTAATTGGTAAGTGGACTCATCACTATAATTCCCACCAATATTGTAACCCTCTTTTCCTTTATTACCATAATGAATAAATTTAGCAAAGTCAAGGTTTCCATAAATAATATTACGCGAATAATTACTAGGACTAGCTATATGTATGACAATCCGATTATTAGAATTGAAAGAATTACTTATTGAAGGAAAGTAATTCATGACTGGAGCAACTTGTGTATATAATATAGAAATGGAAGGAGATAAGTTATACATAGGTAAACCAGTTAAGGTTTGAAACTCCATATTAGCAGTTCCACCTCCATAGCCATCCGATTTCATTAAACCACTTGTCGTACGTTTTTTTATTTCTTGGATTTTAGGAATTGGATTAGATGATACTTTCACATCCTCAATACGCGAAGGATCAGAAAAACTTTCACTTAATACATAAATGACTGTTTGTTCGTTTATATTCTCTTTTCTGGTTAGATTTATATCACCCGCAACTTTTTTATATTTTTCTTCAATTTTTTGAATAGAACTTTTACTATAGTCTTTTGGTTTTATCATAACTTCTGATGTTAAATGAGAAAACCAAACATATGATAATGATTTAATTTGAGCATTCGTTGTATTTCCAAACCAAGAAATATCATGTTGATTGTTTAAAATACCAATTACAGGTATACTGTCATCAACCTTACCATCTCTTCTCTGTTTAAAAACACTATAAATACCAATGAAGAAGGAAAAGATAGAAATTATTACAATTCCTCTTAGATAATAATTTTCCAATACTCTCCCATAAAGTAATATTTTTCTACAAGACAAGTACAAACCCAAAAATACTGCAACTATTAAAAACACATAAAAATACGATTGAGGCCCAAGCGAATCGAACATAATACCTGGATGCATCAACCAACTTAAATCACTTGGCAAAATAGGCTCTTGCCTATATTGAAACTTAAAATAGCTAGCTATTGATATACCAATGATTAAAAATACACTTAATAGAGTACTTAATAAAAACTCATTAAATAAACAATAAATAAGTAAAAATAATGCAAAAAATACAAGTACTTGAAAGGCGGTTGCACCAGGAAATAAATTTCTACCTAAAATAGTAACATCTGTTCTAATACTATTTTGAATCGTATAATTAAAGGTGATAGCAAAAAAAGAACTACAGACTAAGGCAGCACCGAATTTAGGTCTATTTCTGTATAATTCATCAATACCAATAATACTACAAAAAACAAAAGGAAAAAGTATGATAATTAAAAGAATAATAAATTTATCTAATTCCATTAAATATGAAAACTGGTTTTTAATCAGACCGTCTGTAAATAAATCTCTTAAATAACCAGTTTCCGGTAATATTTTATAAATTTTTGAATCAGTTAGACAAAAACCTATTAACATGAAGCTGTGGAATAATATTGAGTAATATTCCTTGTACTCAGAAATTTTAATAAGCCTATTCTCAAAAATAGGGCAATAAATTGAGATTACATAATGATAAATAAATGCAATTAAAAATATAGAGAAAAGAAATAGGAGAAAATTAACTTGAAAAAAGTCATTCGCTTTAAAAGAAAAAATATTATATTTTAAAACATTTACATTTCTACTACATTCAATAATATACGACCCTAATAAGTATAATAAGTATATAATAGCACTCTTAATAAAAAAGTATCTTGACCAAATTTTCGAAAGGACAACGGATATAAAACTAATACTTATAAAAAAGAGTAAGGGAGCATAATGAGAATACGAAAAATATAAAATTGAATGAGTGGAATTGAAAGGTAGAAAATAATTAAAATTGACAATTAACAATAAAATAAAGCTCACTAAGAATAAGCATAATTTAATGTATTGGTTTTTAATAAAGTTAAGCATCTTATTTTCTAAATATTCTCCTAACTAACTTTTTTATTCTGGAAATAAAATCTTTATTTTCTACCGTCGCATCAGTTATACAATATACATTTGAAATCAAATGTTCATTTAAAACCGACATAGGAAAATCAGTTAAATTATTGATTTGACTCTTTATGTAATTAGTCTGTTCAGAATTAACTTGAAATACCTTAACTTTTATAAATGGTACTTGTTGATTAAGAATTTCTTCGGGTCTATAATAAGAAAAATCAGGGTGAATTAGATTACCTGCATCTTCATTTATAGTATTAAAAACCACACCGTATTTAAATCCAGATTTAGTTAGAATACCAGTAAATCTTGTCTCGTAACGATCAATCACACTTCTTATATTTTCATAATCCCTAATACTTGTCCAAAACTTTTGAAAAACTTTTGACGACACAACTTGACGGGAATAAGAAACAAAATAACTCTGAAGATGTTCCTTAAAATACTTTGTTTTTCTAAAATTAGTCATTCCCCAAAAATCAATATCTACTTGTTTTTCAAATTTTTCAAAATACTCTTTTAAATCCCACAAGGGACCAATACATGTATCGTTCATCAAGGTAACCGAATCATAATCTACCAAGGAATTAAATCCTATATAATTCATACCATCTCGCCAGGCAGCAAAATCATACCCAATATTCTCTCGTTGAACAACTTCATTAATGCCAATTTTTCGTAGGGATTTTAAATGTTCAGTTGATAAGCAACTATTCGATATCAATAGAATACGCGAAAAAAGTGGGGAAAGTTTTTCCAATTGATATAAAACATGACTACTTAAATCATCAGACTTATTGTAGTGAACATAAAGTAGAATTCTATTCATCTACATCGTCTCCCATTTCCCATTCCTTTGCAATAATCCGGTAGCAGAATCTTTCGCTGACAAATCATCATCTAAAATATCTGTTCGATTTAATAAAATTATAGGTGAATTATCTCCCTTTGCAAATGCAAGCATTGTATTCGAACTATCTCTTACTGAAACTTGAAGTTTTAATTTGATATCATTCAAGCTTGATAAACTACAAGAATAGCGGAAACTCTTCCTCCCTTTTCCATCAGTTAATAAATCTAAAGAATTATCATTATATACCCAAAGACCGCGATCAATTTCAGTTAGCGAGAAAGCTATGTAAGTTTTTATGTCCTGATTAACATCATATGACACCTCAAACTCAATGGGATCTTCAGGACTTGACATTTTATTCGAAAGCAATTTTATATTTAAATTGCTTACAGCTACATCCTCAATTGTAACATCATCATTTGAAACTTTTTGATTTGCTGCATTATCATAACTATATTGATTTGCAACATCATCAGGATTTCCAACTACTTTAACTAACCCATTTTCAATTAAAACAGCCTTATTACAATATTTTTTTACAGCATTCATATCATGGGTAACAAGAATTGTCGTCTTACCTGATTTTTTGCGTTCCATAAAGTAATCATTACACTTACGTTGAAAAGCCTCGTCTCCAACCGCTAGAACCTCATCCAAAATCAAGATATCCCCTTGAGCCTTAATGGCAACCGAAAAGGCTAAACGAACCTGCATCCCTGATGAGTAGTTCTTGAGTTTCTGGTTCATGAATTCATGCAACTCGGCAAAGTCTACAATGTCATCATACATGGCATCAATCTCAGTTGTTGAGAAGCCCAGCATGGCTCCATTCATATAGACATTTTCCCGACCTGTCAGTTCTGGATTAAAGCCCACTCCAAGCTCAATAAAGGACACCAGTTTCCCATCGATAGTGACTGTGCCTTTTTCTGGCACATAAATTTCAGAAATAATTTTTAATAGAGTAGATTTTCCAGAACCATTTCGTCCTACAATACCATAGAAATCTCCTTTTTCAACTTCAAAAGAAATGTCACGTAAAACTTCTTGTTTTTTGTAACCCTTAATCCCCCTAAATCGGTTTACTAAAGTTGTTCGTAAACTTTGAGTTGATTCAGTTGGTAACTTAAAGTATTTGCTGACATGGTCAACTTTAACTGCAATATTACTTGACATTATAAAATCTCCGCAAATCGTTTAGAATTTCTGTTAAATACAATAACTCCAATAATAAATACAACTATTGGAATACAATATGGAATACATGCAATTAACTTATTATCAAATAACTCCCAACCTCGAGGGTTGACTGGATCAATAATATAGTGACGCATATCTTGCAAAATTTGTGCAATTGGGTTCATCATCAATAGTTTTGCAACATCAGTATGATTTCGTTGTAATAAATATGTAATTGAATAAATAATTGGACTCGCATACATTCCAGCCTGTAGCACTACTTCCCAAACTGGACCTATATCACGGTATTTAACAAATAGAGCCGATAGGATAAAAGCAAAGCCTAAGGAAAGAAACAAAATCTCAATAAATAAAGGAATGATAACAAGAGTATGAATCCCAAATGAGACATTATTAATCAAGGCGAAAGTGAACACAACTAATAAATTAATCGAGAAGTTGATAGCTGCTCCTAGTACCGATGAAACAACAATAGTCTGTTTTGGAAAATTCAACTTTCTCAACAAATCGCCTCTTGAAACAATAGACAACATCCCCATATTTGTCGCTTCTGTAAAAAAGCTCCAAAAAATCATCGACAAAAGCAATCCAACTGCGTAGTGCGGAGTTCCATCATCAAATCTTAAGAATCGAACAAATACCACATACATGATACTAAACATCATCAAGGGTTTCAGAATTGACCAAAGGTAGCCAATAGCTGAGCCTTGATAGCGTAATTTAAAGTCTGTTTTGATTAATTCTCGTAATAAAATTCGATTTTTCTGACTAAAAACATCAAACATTATTTTCCACCTCTAAATGCAAACTTTGTTAAAATCAAGGTCGTGAACACACACGTGTGAAAAGCCCTGTTCTTGCGATAACCATACTGACGAATCCGTCTCAGACGTTCTTTCAGTGGAACGTCCATAATGGTCACAAAGTTTTCAATAATTTCTTTATTTTGGGGGCTGACTGGCAGTTCCAATAAATTTTTTGCTTGTTCTTGACTGGATTCAATGAGCTTCCAATACTTAGCAAACAGAATATGAGGGCGAACCCAATTTTTAAACCGTTTCCTAAGGGTTCGAGCACCCAGAACATTGCTACTGTGCTGCCGGTACAATTCTGTCGGCTGATCGATATAGATGAGCTTTCCAAAAGCAGTTGCCAGCAAGGCTAAATACCAATCATGCATGAGAAGCGCATGTTTTTCTTGGCCTGTCCATAAGTCAGCCAACGCGTGGTTAATCATGGCTACACCACCAGTTACCGTATTTTCCGTCAGCTCTTGAATCAGTTCTGTATTGGCATGATCAGACTGGGTGCGAATCATACTCTCATGTTGCACGTTCAAGTTTTCATAGACCACTTTTAAATCTGTGTAGACCAGCAAAGGGACTTCTTGAGGGTGCTTGGACGCTTCTGCTACTTGAAGAGCAATTTTTTCAGGAAGCCAGACATCATCTTGATCACTGAAGCAATAAAGATCAGCTTTTTCATATTTCAAGAGGGCATGGAAGCTCTTGATGACACCCAGATTTACGATGGCTCCTTGATTGACAAAGCAGATACGCTCATCCTGGGCCACCAATTCTTGAATAATCTTTACCGTATCGTCAGTTGACCCATCATCTCGGATCAAGAGTTGCCAGTCTTGATAAGTCTGGTCTTGAATACTTTTGACCTGCTCTTTTAGATACTGTTCACCATTATAGGTGGACAACAAGATATTTACTTTCATGATAAGAATAATTCCTCGTACTCACCTACAATTTTTTCCCAGGTAAAGTTTTGCTTCATATTGGTTTTAGCTAATTGACCCCATTCAGATACATCTTCTAAAGAATCAACCTGGTTGATTAAATGCGCCAAATTCCCAGCTTCTTTGGTCCAATATTGAGCTGTGTCCTTGGCAACTGTTTGGTTAAAGGAGACTCCTAAAACTAAATTCAGATCCGTGTGAGCAAGAGCCTCTAAGAGACCCGGATTGGTTCCGCCCACTTCATGACCATGGATATAAGCAAAGGCTTCTTTACGGATATACTTCAAGAGGTCTTGGTCATAAACCGTTCCTACAAACTTAACGCGAGGATCCTGATCGAATCCTGTTCGAGCACGGAGTTCTTCATAATAGGGATTGCCTTCATGATTACAAATGATCACCAAATCCCGCTTGCTGGAAGAGGTCATAAATTCACGAATGGCAGTCTCATAATTATTTTCTGGCACAAAGCGGCCCAAGATCAAGTAATAGTTCTTCTCCTGTGTCTGCCATTTCTGATAGAATTCTCGGACCTTATTATCCTGACTGGTCAGGCTGGTCGGAGACAAGTCCGTCCCATAGGCAATATAGGTCGTCTTGGACCAAGGATAGGCTTCCTTGATATAGGACTCAATACCTGGGTTGTCTGAAATTACCAAGTCAGCGTGGCGTGTCATGATTTTTTCAGAATACTTGAGATAGGCTTGAATCGGTTTAGCCCACTTGGCCCGCTTCCACTCCAGTCCATCTGGATTGATATAGAATCGTCCACCCATCTTATGGATCTTACGCGCAAAAGGCGCCACAAAAGCTCCAATTGTATTGCCTAAAACATAAAAAATCGGCTGTTCAATTCCTTGTTTCTTAACGACCTTCAAGGCATAGTTGATGGCCATCATATCGTAGGCGATGACACGCGCAGGCCCAATTTTCGGGGCTTTAATCGTAAAACAATCGATACCCTTGTAGTCAAAATGATGATAGGCTTGATCATTAGAAAGGCAAGCAACATGGTACTGGATTTCCGAAGACACTTGATGGGAGACCAATTGGTCCACAAAAGTCTCAAAACCGCCATATTGAGCCGGAAGACCACGACTTCCGATAATAAAAACGTGTTGCATAATATTCCCTTTCTAATAATTTACAGTCTGTTCAATTATACCATTTTAAGGAAAGCTTGTATAACCATTTGTAGTGACGGTATTTGTCTGCAATCATTCTATAACTTTTTTAATACAAATAATTTTTTAATAAAATTTTTAAATACATCAATTTTAGATGATTTTACACCCTTAATATTTAAAAATTTATCTTTTTCCTTTACATTAATCTCTACATCCTCATTTACATGTTTCAATATACACTTATAAGCAGTTTCTAAATTATATATTGCTGTTATTTTTTCTTTATTTTGTACCATTTCATTTTTCTTCATAGAAAAATTTGTCAATAAATTTAAGATATGTCTTGATAAATCAGGTATATCACCCAAGCAGTACATTTCTCCTTGTATAAAGAGGTCTTTAACAGATCTATATCCCTTGTTATTCGATACAATTGTTGGAATGCTATTTATTAGTGCTTCAATATATACCATTCCAAACGTTTCTATTTTTGATGTAAATACACATATATCTTTATCTGTTAAAAATTCCCAAGGTTTTTCAAGAAAACCTATGAAATGAACATTTTGAATGCCATTATTTTTTACATAATCTTTACATCTTTTTGCATATTCTTCATCTTCTGCACCAATAAATATCAATGGAATATTTGAAATATTTAAATTGTGATAAGCTTTGATTAATTCCAACTGATTTTTATTCTCAGTTATTCTTCCAATCTGAATAATCCTATGAGAATTAGAGGTTTTTAAATTTGTACCACTTATTTCAGAGTATGGTATAAAACTTAAAATATTCTTATCAGTTAATAATTGTGATAATTCCTTTTGCAAAGAACCAGACACAGCAAAAATTTGATCAGAATAATATTCAATAAATTCAAGTTTTTCTTTATAATAACCAAATTCTCCCTCAGGGAATTCATGAATTAACCAAAAATGACGAATATTTTCTTCAGCTGCAGCTAAAGCTCCTTGGAAGACATTAGCTGTGTTACTAATAACTAAATCAACTTTATTCTGATTCAAAATCTCTCGAATTCTTTTAATATTATCCTCGTAACTTTTTACTCGCTGATAATGTGTCCCAGGTAATCCACCTGGAGATTCTTCCCACCACCACTTAACTGCTGGAATACCAATAGCTTGAATTCCAGCTTTCTTCATCTGCTCCAAATATTTTTTTTGAACTGGTACACGATAATCAGGGAAAACGTTTAAGACTCGAAAGCCTTTACTAACTAAAAACTTCATTAAATTAAAAATTGAAATTTCGGCGCCATTATCCATTGTTCCAGTAGGTGAAATAAATAAAATTGTTTTAGTCATCGCAACTCCTAAAATACCCAATAAAATGGAATTAATAAGTAAAGAGAAATCAGATAATTGCATAATAAGGTAACTACAGTAATAGTTAGCAACTTATGCTGTTTCATTTTAAGGTTACCTAAATTTGCAATTATGGGCAAAAATAAGATGAGAAATGGAGTGAAATATCTCCCCTGGCTTCCAACAGAAATATTCGCCCCTTTTCCTAACACTATAGGTGTCCATTGTAGATACATGACCGTTACAGTGGCAAGCACTTGTATTGGAAACAATAATGAAGAGACCGTTGCAAAATCGTTAGTGAAGAAGTATTCTTCGCTTGATAAAAATATAAGAAATAATATGCAAATATTTACAAAAATAAGCCATAATGGAAGCTGAATAGTGAAATTCCCAAAATAACCAAACATACCTATTGTCAAAATAGTATTTAGGTCACCGTTCATATGTTGTTTTAATAATGTATTCGACAACACTCGAATGTAGTGGATTACTCCACCGTTATCTCTCATTAAATAATATAGAACAGCGAAGATTGCAAGTAATAGAACTAAATAAAACACATACTTAAATTTTGAAATAGTCTGTTTAATCACTCTTAAGGGCGTATTTAAAAAACTAAAGACACCTTCAAAATTTAATGGTATAAACGGAATAAGACATAGTAATAAAAAGTTATTTGGTTTAGTAGCTAAAAGCAATGACGATATAGGTACTAATAAAAATCCATCTTTATTTGAAAAAGTCTTTTTGTATGCTAGATTCGTTATAAAACCGATTGCTAGCATGATTTCTAAATAATTCATTACATCATAAGATAAAGAAGATGCTTGTTGAACCATTATTGGTTGTAACGAAATAAAGAATAGAGCTAGTTTACCATATTTAAAATATTTAATTAAACAAAAAACACCTATAATATAAGCTAAGGCATTAAAAATTCTGCCCATATAGATTATCATGCCTACTGTTGGCTTTATCAAACTTCCCAATGTCATACCAACCAACTGAGGAAGGAAGGAAAGAGATTTAAGGTTTAGAGTGACTTGATACGGTTCTTTTTCCATATCAAGTTTGTTATTAAGAACCTTTTCATAGTCAGTAGGGTTTACATGAGCATCACTCGAAATCTCGTTCATCCATTTAAAGGACTGTAGAGTTGGTTTGTGGACAGTTTCCCAAGTCATACGCGCGTGGTTTGTTTCGTCTGGCACACGATTAATTGGAAATACTAACATAAATGAAAAAATAAAAATCGTTGCTAAGATGAAAAATAAATTTTCAACTTTTATTTGTTTATTTTTGTTCAAAATAAGTCACCATATCATCTTTCTTGCTTAAGGTACAGTTTTCAAGAACAGCCCGATAAGCAGCATCTGCAATTTTCTGTCTTAATTCTGGAGATAAAACCAAGTCTTCAAGCTTGTCGAACCACTGTTCATCAGTAGCCAACAATCCTGTTTCACCATCAACAACCGTATCTGAGAAAGCTCCTATCTTGCTTGCTACTGTTGGTACCTTCACCAAGGAAGCTTCAATCCACTTAATCTCTGACTTCGCACGGTTAAAGATAGAATCTACAAGCGGTGCTAGGTTAATATCAACCTCACTAATCAAGGCAGGCAATTTATCCCAGTCCACATAATCGTGAGTTACAATTTGATTTTCAAAGGGCTTCATATCCTGAGGGATATCGAGAATCCCGACAATATGTAATTGGACATTGCTATATTTTGTAAGCAGTTGCTTAATAGCTGGTTTAATCAATTCAAAATTCTCATTATGACTAATTGAACCAGAGAAATAACCAATCTTAACAATATTAGATGTTTGAGAGTAATCTTTGATATATTGACTACTAATAGCGATTAATTCATCAGAAGCCAAGTTACGATTAAGTAAAACCTTACTTTGGTACTTATACAACTCCTCCTGCAACTGGTTAGTTGAAGTAATGGCACCATCACAGTTTTCTAGCATATAGCCATAATTTCGAACACCTGCATCATAGTTTCCTTTTTCAACCGAATTCAACCCTTGCGTATAACTCAATTGATCTGTATAAACCGTATCAAAGACTAAATCATCAATATCAAAGAAGACAGGTTTTCCATATTCCTTAGCCAAATGACAGAGACGCAAAAGTTCAGGTGATATTGGGGAACGGTAGATAATGATGTGACTAGCATTTTGAGCCACCGATAATTGGAAATCAGATAGGTTAACAACTTTGACTGCAAAGCCATGTTTGCGTAATTGTTCTGCCTTGTTCAAGACACGATAACGGGTACATTGCGGAATAATATTTTCAACCCCATCAATCAATAGAATATATTGATCACGTGGAACAATCTTAAATTTATTTACAATATCTTCCAAGATTGCCACAGGGTAATCCGTTTTTTCTGCAACAAAGTCCAACAAGTCAGGGACTTCTGAATCACGATCCAGACCTTGCCACAAGAACTGGTCTTCATCATAATTTTTCAGAGCTGTGTATTTCACCAAAGGGCTACCTGCTTTGAGCATCTTAAGTGGGTGAATATACATGGCAGAATCTTCGTATTCTTGCACGACCGCATCGAAACGATAACCCAAATCAGCAAAATGCTTGGTAAAACGTGTCTCATGTCGACCAATCGCCTTATCACGAGAATCTGTATCCGTCAAATGCGTCCAGTACTCATAAAAGGCATCATCATTTAGCATAAGCTTTTCAATAACTAAGAAATAAGATTGAAGATGTTTAGGAATATAACCATAAGGATTCTCCTTAGTAACATCTTCTTGTTCTTCGCCAAAGGAAATCCCCCAGAAATCTAGTTGCTTATCAGCCATTTCCTTGAATACTTGAGACAAATCTCTCATCGGACCAATATTGGTATCATTCACCAAGAGGAGTTGGTCGTAATCCTTAAGCTTGTCCTTACCAAAGGCAAAAATTCCTTCTCTAAAGGCTGCAGTGTCGTATCCTTTATTGTCACGAGTTAAAACTCGACCATAAGTATCGAGAGTATTGATGTCATCTTCATGAAGGTGGCCATTCACAACAATAATAACATCATCTACTAATGGAGACAGGGCTTGCAAGAAACGTAATTTATATTCTTGAAGACGAGCTTCAGACTCAAAAATAACATAAACCAGCACTTTTTTACCATTATATGATAAGGCAGAGCGTTGACTATTTCTAAGACGGCGTAACTGACGAACCTTAAGTGGTGTCATACGACGACGTAGCTGCACAACTTTGACTTTTAAAGCTCTCAAATAACCTTTAATAGCTTTGGGATTCTTAGCAATTACTCCTACTGTCTTGATTGGAGTAATAAGGGCGTTCCCCAAACGATATGACAGCGAACTTCGGATAAGCTCAATTTCTTCTTGAGCGTCTTTCAGTTGTTTAGACTGCGTATATTTTCTTCGTTCAAGTTGATCACGTTCTTTTTTCAAGCGGTTAACATAGTCTGTTACTTCATCGTGATGTTTAATCAAGCTATCCAACCGCTCTTCCAAAACCATGAGGTTATCACAAACTGCTTTGTATATTTCATGAGGAATCTTATCAAGATATTTCTCTAGAATGTCAAGATAGATTTCATAATGGTAGCGAACGGAGTCACGTCCAGAAATTGATCCTGTTTCAAAGACACGATAATTAAGCTTAGTATTTGGCTTATAAATTGCTTTAGCACCGTTATTAATAATCAAGTTCAATAAGAAGTCATAATCTTCAAGCTTTTTTCGATTTAACTTCTCATCATAACAAGCTTTTCCAATAATACTTCTACGAATCAAAGAACAGTTATCAATAAAACTAGCATTTAGAAATGCAATTAGGTCAAATTCACGGCTTTTGAGGTAGAACTCTTCTTTTTCTGGGTTAAAAAGATCACAGTAAACGATGTCAGCATTTGTTTCCACCAACTTACTGTACAACTGTTCCACATAATCTTCATCAAGGTAATTATCACTATCTACAAATAGCAAGTAATCACTTCGAATAAGCTCGAGTCCTAAATTTCGATTCTTTACTACCCCAAGATTTTCATGAGTTTCAAATCTTGTCTCAAAAGGTGATTCCTTCAAAACCTCTTGGATAATTTGGTTAGAACTGTCTGTCGAACCATCATCAAGAACAATTAATTCAATGTTTCGATAGGTTTGGTTAAAAATGCTTCGCAAACATTGTTCAATATAATTTTCATGGTTGTAACATGTTACAACTACTGATATTAAATCATTCATTTTTCCATCCAGTTTGTTTAATAAAATTTCAATTAGTATCTGATAATTACTAATATTACTAAGCTTCAAAGATTATTAGTTAGATTAATCTTTGAAAGTGCATACTACTTTAATTATACTATAGTTTATTCAAAAAAGAAAAAGTCCTCTTAATATTGAGTAAAAAAAGCAGATCGATTCTGCTTTATATTGATTTTCTGTGTCATTCATTTATAAAATAGTTATTCTTTGTTTTAGTTCTTATATAAATTAACAAAAATATAAAAGTCGACAATAGTGAAATAATAAATGAAAGTTTAGCTAACAAAGTATAGGAATAAGTCACTCTTAAGATATGAGTTCCCGGTGGGACTTCTACAGCAGTCGAAGACCATTCACTTAACGAACTCAATACTTTTTGACCATCTAAATATACTTTTTGACCTTTATAATAATAAACTGGAAGGTAAGCTATTTCTGTTTTGTTTTGACTATTAGTAAACTGGAAGGTAGCAGTACTAGCTGAATAAATACTCTGTTCACTATTAACCAACTGTTTACCTAGATAGATTTCGTGTTGAACAACTCTCCACCTTGGATCCTCTGGCATAATATTTGTTTTAGTTCCTTCACTTATTTCATTTGTATAATCCGGAACAAACACAGAATGTGTTAATTTATAATAATCATTCCTCTTTGATAATTCTCTAAAAGCAACTTTAACTGGCTCTTCAGCAAGAAAGTTACATGTCTTCATCACACTAAAAGTATTCATAAATATGGCTAGAATAATAAACGAAAC
Organism: Streptococcus sp. GS001; assembly: GCF_021595565.1. Taxonomy (NCBI): domain Bacteria; kingdom Bacillati; phylum Bacillota; class Bacilli; order Lactobacillales; family Streptococcaceae; genus Streptococcus; species Streptococcus sp. GS001. The sequence goes on along the minus strand of NZ_JACSYJ010000001.1, from coordinate 595,111 downwards.
ACAAATATATTTCTTTAATTTTAAAAGAACAACAGCTAATAAATAAGATAAAAATACTGTTGTAAAGCCATTTAAACGCCACGGAAATTGTATTACTTTGAGCAAGGCTAAAGGGAATTTCTCCCAATTCACTAAACAAGTAGTAACTAAAAGTAAACATAAGCTAATTACAAAAAGTATACGCCACATTTTTTCTATATATCGAAATCTAATACAGATAACCACTACAGAAATAAAAAGAACAAGCCCAACTTGCTTATCTAATTGATTGGCTAAGTTAACCATAATCAACTGTTTAAAATTAAACAGTTGATTATTTAATGGAAAAGTAACTGGGGAAGACAACTTCGTAAATAGAATTTGTTCAATCAGAGGAACTATTTGAAATAATGACATCAAAGTACAAGATAATACTGAATTTATAAGAGCAATTATTCGCTTTTTTCTCTCATCAGCACAAATCAAAAAAATGAAAAGGAAAATTGTAAGTAAAAAGGTAGCTATAAAAACAGATAATAAATGAGAGTAAACAAGCAAAGTCATACCAATAGATAGCATCGGCCATTTTTTATAATCACCTTTAAAAACTTGGTATGCTCCTGCAAATATCAGGGGTAAAAACGCCATAGCTAAAATTTCACCTGTGGCAAACCTAATTAGAATATTATAACTACGATATGTACTAAATGTATATATAATTGCAAATAAGTAACCGACAATTTTTGAATTTGAAACACTAGTTGCTGAGTAAAAAGAAATAGATAATGTTATAAATGTTATGATAAACAGATAAATGTACCACGAAAACCATATACTATGAACAAAACTAAAAATTATATAAAAAGGATAGTAGATTAAAAATGGGTAAAAGAAATTAATCCCCTGACCACTATTGTAGAATGTTTTAAAATTAATTGGACTATCAAAAATATTTGACAAGCCTAGCATTCTATCCAAGTGAAAATGTAAATCATCACCATATAAACTTCCTTTTGAAAACAAAAAAGGAAAAATAAAAACAAGTGAAAACACTATCATGATCAAATAAGGTTTGACTCTATTAACGATATTATTTTTCATCTATTTTTATTTCTCCATCAATTATTCGTCTTTTGACTCTTCACATATTGTCTCATTAGCAACTTGGCGATCCAATTAGGCCAGAAGAGTTGGTACATGTATAGGTCTTCTTTACTACGAGTATTGTCAGCGATGGTTTTTGATGTTTCAGACTCTTCATGGATACGGTGGCACATAAGTTTGTCAGATACATAAGCAAAACGACCATTATACTCACTAATCTTATACCATGCGTACCAATCTAAACTCACCCTCATTGCTTCATCAAAATAAAAATTCTTCAAATTTTCTCGATTATAAGTAACTGCTGGACAACAAATCGGATTTCCAAAGGCCATCACACGGTTACGCCAGAAATGACTTGCTGGAAAAAGATTCATGGTTTTTAACATTAATGACTTAATCTTCAGATTTGTATTTGCAGGAATTCTATGGCCATCTTTTTCTTCAAAATAATCAGAATACCCAATTAGTACATCCGTATGCTTTTCCATCTTAGCCAAAACTTTCTCAGCATACTCTGGCTCATAATAATCGTCTTGATGGGCAATGGTAGCAAACTTTGTCTCTACAAAAGACATAGCATTGTTCCAATCCTTGCCAATTCCTCCACCTTGCTTCGTATAAAAAGGAATATCATAACGCTGACAAAGTTCCTGTATCGAATTCAGTGGTGTTGAACTGTAACAGATAATCTGTGATTGGAGGGTTTGTTTCTTCAAGGATTGAATACAGGCTTCTAAGTATTCGCTTTCTCCATATGCACAAATCACCCAGGTGTGATTATCTTTCATTCTTCTCCTCTTTCATTTCTATATGGCTTTTTAAAATAGACAACTCTTGAACCAAATGTTTCATCTTCTCTTTCTGTTTCGATAAGGTCATAGTTTGTAAAAAAGAAATAACTAAAAGGAAAAATATAGCTAGCGATAGTAAAAAATTCGATGTCAATTCAAACCCAAGTAATCTAGCAAAATAATCAGGAATGACATCGAAAATGGAAATAATAATCATGAAAAAACTGATTACAATCCACATGAATGCCTGTTCAAATAGGATATTATTTTTGTTGATATTTCTGATGACTAGATAAAGGAAAAAGATTGAAGCTACCAACATAACAATAGATAATACTGACATTATTCACTCTCCCTCATAAAGGCTGCGATTAAAATGGATGAACATACTTCAAGCATGTAACGAATAGACTTGATAGGGGTGATCGAGGATACGCCACCTGTCCGTTCAAACATATTAGCAGGTTTTTCCACAACTTTATATTTACGTTTCAAAATATGAACAATTGTTTCAGGTTCTGGATACTTGATTGGGTAACGTCTAGCAAATTGTTTGATCACAACTTTGTCAGCTAATCGATATCCCGAAGTTGTATCTAAGACCCTTTGACCTGTTGTCCACTTAATCAAGTTAGAAATAACTCCTATACCAAAGCGTCTCATAAAAGTTGTCTGAAATTCTGATTTAACATCACCAACAAAACGAGATCCAATAACTAAGTCTGCTTCGTTTTTTCTAATTGGTTCTAGCAAATCTGACAGGGATTCGATATCATGCTGACCATCACCATCAAACTGAACAGCAACATCGTAATCATGCGCCAGTGCATATTTATATCCTGTTTGAACCGCACCACCGATTCCAAGATTCATCACGAGATGAACAGCATTAAAATGGTTCTCTTCAAGAATTTGTTTTGTCATATCTGTTGATCCATCATTGATAACCACATAGTCCAAATCAAAATCAACCTTCTTGCGGTAATTCAAGATGCTCGTTACCGTATCGAAAATACTTTCCTCCTCATTGTAGGCAGGAATTATCATTAATACTTTCATGTATTCTAATTCTTTCTGTTTTTAACGTCTATCTTTTTTTTTTTTTGAGCTGTTTTTTTCGGTATTTCATAAATGCCGGTATCAACGAGTTAATAATCTTATATCTCAACATTGGAAAAGGTTTCATAATTATATTAAATGTCCTAAAACAAATAAAGTATAATTCCCAACCTGTTTCCATAGGAGTTTCAGACCAAGGTGTCTTTTCAAAATAATAAAGATATTGCTTTCTTAGTTTATGGGTATTTCCCTTTCTCCAAGGACGTTCTTCTCCCAGATAATGAACAATAACTGGCTCTTTAATAGATTCTTTCAACTCTTTTTTACTAATAAACTCAGCAGGTAAAGAAAGTTTTTTTAACACCTTATAAGGGTAAAAGAAGTAAATATTGAAGAAATTATATTTTGGAGAAAAAACATAAATGTCATCCTTTAAAGATCCATTAATTGCATCTTGATCGTTAGCAAAAAGATTACCATCATGTTTTTTATAATATTCTAGAACTTTTTCTCCGAGTTTACGCTCTCTCCACTTCTCCAAATTAATAAGTAGGACCCCAGCGTTACAATACATTTGTTTTTCCAAACCTAAAAATTCTCTTCGTCCTGCGTCAACTGTAGATTCAGGCCCCATTCCGATTGAACGGTTACCCATATCTAATTTCCAAAGAGATTCCAAACTCTCCAATACCAAAGTATCACCATCTAAATACAAAATTCTATCGATATCTTCTGGTAAAAGCTTGTCTACTAAAAGGCGTGCTAACACAATTGGGGACCAACCATTTGTATCAAAATCAAAATCTATCAGACTCCTCAGATTAGGTAGAGTAATAAAATGAACTGAACGACCATAAAGATTAGTGAATTCTTGTAGTTTTGATTTATTAGCCTCAGATATATCGATATTTAGTAAATAAATATTAATCTCATCCATTGATTTATTATTCTCAAAAATTGAACACATACATGTTGCAACTTGAGGAACAAAAGCGTTATTTAACGTAAATAGAATATTCATTAACTTCTCTTTCTTTTATCGTTATTGTTTACCCAAATATAAATTATTATGCTAGTGCTAAAAAAGATAATCATTGAAATAAAAAATGACAATGATGCACCCAAAATACCTTCTCCCTTTACAAATGGTATTGTGATAAATTTGGCCACAATAAAGGTAGCAATGTATGCAATGACAAGATAGGCCTGCTTTCTAAAAATTGTCATAACGATATCAATAACAAGTGCCAACACATTAAGAATACCTCCCGCCAGAAGAATTGCAAAAGGCACTTTATATTCTACCAGGGATGTTCCGTAGACTATACCTAGTATCTCTGTACCTATTAGATAACCTAGACCAATAATGATTACCCCTAAAGCTGTCATAACAACAAACAAGAGACGAATTTGCTTAAAAAACAACTCATATTTCTGTTCATACCAATAAATCGATAATTGCGTCGTCAAAGGTCTTAAAATAAAAAATAAAAGGGATAAAACAAAGACAGGCATAAACAACACATTAAAGTCTCGCTGAATACCATTGGAAAAATGTCCCTGGGTTAAAAGCAAATCAATATCAATCTTAGCTTCATTATAGACGTAGGTAATTAAAAAACCATTTAGAAATAAAGGAAATGCTTCTCTTAAAATAGAAAATATACTACTCAAATCTTTTGCTAATGAAGGGGAAAAACTTGTATTGAAATTCCTAATTGAAATTCTATAATCTAAGATAACTGTAAGTAATAAATTTATCAAACAGATAACGATACTAGAAATCATTAATGATTTCGTCAGTAACAAACTAAATCCAAAGACTATTATACAAATCCAACTTCGATAAAATTGGACTTTCCCTGCAAGATCAGAACGATTTTTTTGCTGAAAGTATCCTTGGAAAACGTCAGAATAAGCATCTATTGCACGATATAATACCAACAGTAATATTATTGCAGATTTATAAAAATCATACCCCTGAATAAATACATATCCAACAGAAGCTATTATCATCATTATTATTGTTACAATCCGCGTATTATGATAAGACCTAAATGAATATTTTTCCTGAATATCAGTAGATTGCATATTACGTATCTGGAAATATCCTAAAACAAAAAATTGTTGCCCCAAAGCATATGCAATACTAAAAATATCTGAATTATGTGAATCAAGTAATCTTGAAGCAAAAAGTAACAGTATAACTGAAATTAACGACGAAGAAGCTGTTCCAAATAAGTTCCAAACATAATTTTGTTTTGTAGAAACATTTAATGAGTCTTGATTTGAAATATTAATTTTTTTAAGTCTACTACTTTTAACCGAAACTTTATCCTTTGAAATCATAATTTCTCCTACAAATTACTTTCTCTTCATTATATAATACTATTTTTAAAGAGAGAAGGCTTATAGTTATATCGAAAAAAATACTTTGATACTACATTGTTAATAAAGAATATACATAGATTTTTTTCAATTAGCATTTTATTTACTACTTTTAATTGTTAGATTGTTAAATAAAGTTTGTATATATTTTAGAACATTTAATAATAAGTATGTTATTAATATGGATTGACATAACAAAAAGAAAACAATCAAAGGAAATTTTGGTAAGATGCTTGCAAAATCTCCCCATTTCTCAACTATTTTAGGATACCAATATAAATCTCCTATCACAGATAGTAAATAAATAGGAAGAGTGTTCTTAGAGATAAATAAAACAACTTTTTGTAGCCACTCATTTTTAATATCAACTCGTAGTTGAATAACTGAATAAAAGATTAATGAAGACAATAGAAATACTGGAAGAACACCGTATTCTATTCCAAAACTAGATTCTGATATTACTGATAATCCCAAAACACTTAATACATCGAGAATTAAAATGACTAAAAAAAGTTCTTTTATGGTCGACCTCTTCTTAAAAGAAGCAATAAAAGCACCAACAAGATAATATGTAATAGGCCAGAGTCCTTTCCAATAATCAGGAATTAGGTGCGATACAATCATAAAAATTTGCTTATTGTTATTAAACAATGAAAGAGTAGCTGGGATAATAGTTAATAATACTAGAACACCTAATGCAATAGCTTGATTTCTACGATTATTAAATGATTTAAAACCTGCATTTAAAAATGGAATCATTATATATAACCCAATATACATATTTACATACCATGCATAGTGGCTAAAGGAAAATATATTTACTAGTAACTTACCAAGATAATCTATATTAAAAACTCTAACGTCGAAAAAAGTATAGATAGAAGCGGCAAGACAGTAAATTCCAATTACTGGTAGTAATTTTATAAAGTAAGTTTTACTATAAGTCTTATCTTTCATTAAATAACCTGTAGTCATAATAAATATGGGAACACAGGTCATAAAAATCATCCAAATAAAAGATGATAAAAATATACTTTTATAAGTATAGGAACGACCATAATAATTGGTATGAAGAAAAAAATGCACAGATACTACAAATACTATTGCAATACATTTTAGTATATCTATATTTAGTTTTCGCTCTTTCATAAATCCCCTTATTGTATTACCGAATGAAAAGATGGTTTCGCACCATCTTTCCATTTTAATTATTTCACTTCTTGTTTATAAAATTCTTTTAAGGCATCTTGCCAAGTTGGAATGACAAATCCTGTTGCTTTCGCTTTTGCCAAGCTCATCGTTGAGTTAAGTGGGCGTTTCGCCTTAGCTGGGAATTGGCTGGAATCCACTGGCTTCACTTCTACATCCGTATCTTTGAGGATTTCAACTGCAAAGTCATACCAAGTTGTATCTTCTGCTGCATCGTTTGACAAGTGATAGTAACCATATTCCTTACGATTTTCAGCCAAGTAGGTCATGAACTCTGCAAGGGTCCGTGTCCAGGTTGGACGACCATGTTGGTCATTAACGACTGTAAGTGTTTTGTGAGTCTTGGCAAGGTTTTGCATAGTGAAGACAAAGTTTTTACCGTAGTTCCCGAAAACCCAAGCTGTACGGATGATATAGAAGTTAGACACATACTTTTCAACCAACTCTTCTCCCATACGCTTGGTACGACCGTACTCTGTCTGTGGATCCGGTTGATCGTCTACTTCCCATTCTTGTCCAACTGGCTTATTTCCATCAAAAACGTAGTCCGTTGAGATATAGACCAAGGTTGCCCCGTGCTTTTCAGACGCTTTTGCTACATTCTCTGTACCAGTCACGTTGATGGCATAGTCCAACTCTTTTCCTTCATCTTCAGCAGCATCGACAGCTGTATAGGCAGCACAGTGGTAGACTAGGGTTGGCTTCACTTCTGCGAATACCTCGTCTACTTTTTCTGCATTTGTGATATCCATTTCAGCCACATCAACGGCTACATATTCTTCATTTCGTTCATCCAACAAATGGCGAAGCTCTGTACCAAGTTGCCCATTTGCTCCTGTAATTAAAATCATGGTAAATTCCTTTCAATTGCTTTATCCCTATCATTATAGCAAAAAAAGCAGAAGTTTTCTGCTTTTTACTTGCTTTTCTCTTTGATGACATAGACTGGTCGATTCTTAGTTTCTAAAAAGATTTTACCAATATATTTACCCAAAATTCCAATGGTTAGCAATTGGAATCCTCCAAGAAAGAGAATCACAGTCATGAGGGATGGCCATCCAGAAGTTGGATCTCCAAATACTAGAGTTCGAATTACGATCAAGACCATCATTATAAAAGCTAAAATCCATGACAAAAGTCCACCGATAAAGGCAATATTTAAAGGTGCGTCTGAAAAATTAACAATCCCCTCAATAGAATATTTGAAGAGAGACCAAAAATTCCAAGAGGTTTCTCCGGCCACTCGCTCGACATTTTTATACTCTAAATACTCAGTCTCAAATCCAACCCAAGCAAAAATCCCCTTAGAAAATCGATTATACTCAGATAATTCGAGAATCGCATCGACCATCGGACGACGCATCAAACGAAAATCACGCGCTCCGTCAACCATTTCCACTTGGCTGATCTTATTGATCAATTTATAAAACATCCGTGCAAAGAAAGAACGAATCGGTGGTTCCCCATCACGGGTCACCCGACGGGTTCCGACACAGTCCAGATTTGACTGCTGATCCAATTTCTGCTTCATTTCAATCAATAACTCTGGCGGATCTTGTAGGTCCACATCCATAACGGTCACATAATCTCCTGTAGCATATTGAAGGCCAGCATATAAAGCAGCTTCCTTTCCAAAGTTACGTGAAAAAGATAGATAATGGGCACAAGGATTCAAGAGATTGAGTTCACGTAAAACATCTAAGGTTTTATCAGAAGACCCATCATTAATAAAAATATATTCAAATTCTTCTCCCATGGAGATCCGAACTCGTTCCATCTCTTCATAAAATAATGGAATCGATTCTTCTTCGTTAAAACATGGGACTACAACTGATATGGTCATTTAACTCTCTCCTTGATTTCTTCACCTTCTATTGTAACAAAAAACTAGAATAAACCCTAGTTTTTTATTATTTCAATCCTATTATGATTATGTTCTCAATTGATAAAACATGATTAAAACATAGTAGATAGAAGGGAGCAATGATAAATATAGAATTTGTCTTGCAGATTTTTCATCTAATTGACTCTTACCATTTGAAAAAGGAATCAGTAAAATTAGAAAAGAAATACCGTCCTTGAACACAATTAATTGCATCAGCCCCCACTTCTGTGACCTGCAAATAAAAATTAATAATAAAATTCCTAAAAATACCAATTTAGAGAAAAGATTATAAATCATGCGATATGATTTTTCAATCACAATACTATCTTTTTCTTGAATTCTAAAACTAGTAAACATACAAAATATGGAAAAGAATGAAATTGTAATTGGAACATGCATCATTTTTAAAAGATCGGAATAACCTAACTGAAATTCAAAATATGGAAAATTTATAATGCTTTCAAAAAAAGTTTTCATCGCTTTTAACGGATGAGCAAATATAAAACTCAACTGTCTGCCTTGATCAATATTCTTTGCCCCATAGTAAATTATATTCCCGTTTATATTTTTGATATTCAAATACCATAAAACTGTCAATAAGGCACAGTAAATTAAACTTCCACTTAACAAATAAATCTGGGATTTTGATAACCTAACCCTTTTAACACTAATGTAAATTAACGGTAAGTAAAGCGCTAGGATAGCTAATGCCGGCATTTTAGACATGACAACTAGAATGGAGCACAAGATTAAAGAAACAAATTCGCTCTTTTTAATTTCACTGTTAAGAGCTAATTTTTGATATAAGCTTATAATTTATGAAACAAATAGGAATATAAGGCCATAAGTAAGCGTACCAGCAGATATAGCTGTAAAGGATAAAATTACAGTTGGGATGGACCAGATGATTAAAAGAGTCGCCTTCCCAAATGGTATTTTTCGAATCGCTAATAAGAATAACCAAAAAACTGATAAAAATCCAACTAACCTTAAGAGTAAAAATGTATTGATAGTACTTAGGTTAAGTAACTTCGAAGTCCAAGCAGTTATAATATACGGGAAATATACTAAATGAGAATACACTGCTGCCGTAGATCCACCCTTAGTGAGTACTTTTTCTTTGCTATCTGTTAGATTATTAAATTCACTCTTCCAATCTATACTTATTATCTTTTGACTCTCCTGCGCTAATGACTTAGAAATGATTGTCATTGATAAATGAATAAAGTCTTGTTCGCTTTGAGTAATATATCCCTCACTTTTGGAACTCAAATTATTCGAATAGGTAAGAACTCGAGCATAATGAACTTGTTCGTCATACCATGACATTGGATAACGTACAAATATAGATAGCAAACCAATCAAGATGATGAGGTATAGTTGAATCAAGTATATTGACTTGTACCTACTCTTTTCAATCTTTATAAATCCTATTATTCATACTTTTCCTTCCCTACTAGAACCATGTCTCCATACAAAATACAATCAGAATAATTGTGACTAACAATATCCATTTGGATGCTTACTCTGCCATCTCCAAGCATCTTGGCACATCCGATGAATATCAAATTGGGCACTCCATCCTAGTTCTTTGCGTGCTTTGGATGGATTTGCATAACAGGTTGCGATATCCCCTGGTCGTCGATCAATAATCTTGAATGGAATTGTTTTTCCTACAACCTTCTCCATATTTTGAATAATTTCTAATACAGAGTAGCCCCGACCCGTACCCAGATTATAAATATTTAACCCAGAGTCGTTGGAAAGTTTTTTCAAAGCAGCAACGTGGCCTTTTGCCAGGTCAACTACGTGAATATAATCGCGTACACCAGTTCCATCAGGTGTTGGATAATCGTTCCCAAATACATTAACAGACTCTAACTTTCCTACTGCTACTTGTGTTACATATGGTAATAGGTTATTAGGAATACCATTTGGATTTTCACCAATATTCCCGCTTTCATGAGCCCCAATTGGATTAAAATAACGTAACAATACAATATTCCATGTAGAATCCGCTTTGTAAATATCCTGAAGGATTTCTTCAGTCATAAGTTTTGTTCTACCATATGGATTTGTAACAGATAATGGAAAATCTTCCAAGATAGGAACTGTATGTGGATCTCCATAAACAGTTGCTGATGAACTAAAGATGATATTTTTACATTGAACTTCTTTCATGACCTGAAGTAAAGTCAATGTTCCACTAATATTATTTTCATAATAAGTGAGTGGGATTTGTACTGATTCTCCAACCGCTTTTAATGCAGCAAAATGGATCACACCAGTCGGTTTTTCTTTTAGAAAAATTTCTAGAAGTTTTGATTTATTTCGAATATCTTCATGATAAAAAGTTATCGATTTTCCAATGATTTTTTCTACTTCTTGTATACTTTTCTCATTACTATTTACTAAATTGTCTATAATCACAACTTCATGACCTGCATTGACCAATTCAATAATAGTGTGGGAACCAATAAAACCCGCTCCACCAGTTACTAATATTTTATGCTGCATGTAATCTATCTCCCGACTGAATCAACTTTTTTTCATTATCCCACAATTAAAAAAAAATTTCAAAATTTTTCCTATAATAATTTTCTTCTTTTCACACAAAAAAGCAAGTTTTAATCCGGTTTTTACCGGTAAAAACTTGCTTTAGCTTTTGTAGAATTTTATCCTACTTCCGATACATCTTCACTTGTAGGTAGAGGTCGTTATAGACACCCAACCACTTCTTCCCAAGTTGTTCATAGACTTCTAAGTTCTTTAGCGTGTCATCACTTGGGTAGAAGGCCTGGTCCTCTTGGACCTCTTTTGGTAGCATCTTCTTAGCTTCTTTGTTCGGTGTGGAATAACTGACATAGAGAGCATTCTTATATGCATTCTCTGGGCGAAGCATGAAGTTGATAAAGGCATAAGCTGCTTCTTTATTCTTCACGGTCTTTGGAATGACAATATTATCAAACCAAAGGTTGCTGGCTTCTGATGGGACGACGTAACGAAGGGCCTCATTGGCATCCAGCATTTGACGAGCTTCACCGGAGAAGGTCACCCCAATAGCCGCATTGTTCTGGATCATGTAGCCTTTCATTTCATCAGCTACAAGGGCCTTGATATTAGGCATCAAGGTATAAAGCTTATCGACAGACTCTTGCAATTGCTGAGGATCCTTGGAGTTGAGGCTGTAGCCTAAGCTATTGAGTCCAATCCCCATGACCTCACGCGCCCCATCGTACATCATAATGTCATTCTTGTACTCTGGTCTCCATAGATCAGCCCAGTGTTCTGGAGCCTTGTCGACCATCTTGGTGTTGTATATGATACCAAGGGTCCCCCAGAAGTAAGGAACTGAGTACTGATTGTCCGGATCAAAATCCAGGTTCAAGAAGCGTGGGTCGATATTGTCTAAGCCTTTCAGTTTAGACTTATCTAATTTTTCAAGCAAGTTTTCGTCCATCATCTTGGCGATCATGTATTCACTTGGAATCGCTATATCGTAAGCCGTCCCCCCTTGCTTGATCTTGGTGTACATGGCTTCATTGGAATCAAAGGTATTGTATTGGACTTGAATGCCTGTCTCCTTGGTAAATTCCTTGAGCAATTCTGGATCGATATAGTCTCCCCAGTTGTAGATGACCAGCTTGTCACTGTCTTTTGGATTGGTCTTGGCTTCAAGACGGGCACTTAGTCCCGCTAACACGAGGATGACCACGACAATCCCTAGCAAGAATGAATAGAGTTTTTTCATACTGTCTCCTCCTTCTCTCTAGTGATGAAGTAATAGCCGACCACCAGTAAGATACTGAAGAGGAAGACCAAGGCAGAAAGGGCATTGATATTCAACGAAATCCCTTGACGAGCCCGTGAGTAGATCTCAACAGACAAGGTTGTAAACCCATTTCCTGTAACAAAGAAGGTCACCGCAAAGTCATCCAAGGAATAGGTAAAGGCCATAAAGTAACCAGCGATGATGGCAGGTGTCAAATAAGGAAGCATGATTTCCTTCAACATCTGCACCTGAGTAGCTCCTAGGTCATAGGCCGCATTGACCATATCACGGTTCATTTCCTTTAAGCGCGGCAAGACCATCAAGACCACGATTGGAATAGAAAAGGCCACGTGACTCATCAAGACAGAAGCAAAGCCCAGCTGGAATTTGATGGTCGTAAAGAGGATCAGGAAGCTAGCCCCGATCATCACGTCAGGTGCCACCATAAGGATGTTATTGATGGACAAAAATGGTCCCTCAAACTTCTTCTTAGACTGATAAATGTAGATCGCTCCAAAGGTCCCAATTATAGTCGCAATCAAGGCTGACAAGAAGGCTAAGAGGAAGGTCTGTGAGAGGATCAACATGAGACGCGTATCCTCAAAGAGACTCTGGAAATGCTCCAAGGTAAAGCCTGTAAAAGCATTCATATCCCCGCCAGCATTAAAGGCATAGGCAATCAAGTAGAAGATTGGCAGATAAAGGAGAAGGAAAATCAATCCTAAATAGATACGTGAAATCTTTTTCATCGTTCACTCCTTTCTCTCGTTACCCACATGACTAAGAGCATAGCAAGGATCAAGACTACCCCAATGGTGGATCCCATTCCCCAGTTTTGCGTCGTAAGGAAGTGCTGCTCGATGGCAGTCCCCAGGGTAATAACTCGGTTTCCACCAATCAAACGCGTCAACATGAAGAGACTCAAACTTGGAATAAAGACTGACTGGACACCGGAGCGAACCCCGTTCATAGACAGTGGAAAGACAACCCGACGGAAGGTATCCCACTTGTTAGCTCCTAGGTCATAGCTGGCATTGATGAGGTTTGGATCCAAATCATCCAAGACATTGAAGATAGGAAGGATCATAAAAGGCAACTCAATGTAACTAGCAACAAAGATGAAAGAAAAGTCCGTAAAAAGGATCTGTTGCGGACCGATTCCGATGAAGCTCAAGAATTGGTTAATAGATCCCCCTTGACCAAAGATCCCGATAAAGGCATAAGCCTTGAGCAAGAGGTTGACCCAGGTCGGAAGGACAATCAGCATGAGCCAGAGTTGGCGGTGCTTAAGCTGGGTCAAAAAATAAGCTGTCGGGTAAGAAATCAAGAGCGTCACAAAGGTGACGATTCCAGCATAGAGAATGGAGTTAAAACTCATCTTGAGGTAGGTCCAATTCTGCGCTGTAAAAAAGGTTTGGTAGTTCTCTAAGGAACCCTGTCCCTGGACATTGACAAAGGATTGCCAAATAATCAAAACTACAGGAGCCAAGACAAAGAGGAGGATCCAGAGAAAGTAGGGAACCACAAAGAGGTTAGAGGTTGTTTTCTTCATATCTTTCCTCCTCGATGGCATTGATCAATCCAGCTTCTTGCTCTTCCACTTCGACGTACTCTTCGATCCGAGCATCAAACTCTTCTTCCGTTTCATTGAGACGCATGACGTGGATATCTTCTGGCTCAAAGTCCAGACCGATTTCCTCTCCTACAATAGCCTTACGGGTTGAGTGAATCATCCACTCATTACCCAATTCATCATAGGCGATGATCTCATAGTGAACCCCACGGAACAGTTGGGTATCTACTTTCACCTGGAGCTTGCCTTCTTCAGGCAGTGTAATCTGCAAGTCTTCGGGACGAATCACGACTTCGACCGATTCGTTTGGTCTCATCCCTCCATCGACTGACTCAAAACGTTTACCATTAAACTCTACTAAGTAGTCTTCAATCATGATCCCTGGAAGGATGTTGGACTCACCGATAAAGGTCGCAACAAAATGGTTAATGGGCTCATCGTAGATATCGACTGGCGTCCCTGACTGGACAATTTCTCCTTCGTTCATGACAAAGATCCAGTCACTCATCGCTAGCGCTTCTTCCTGGTCGTGGGTTACAAAAACAAAGGTAATACCCAAGCGTTGTTGCAATTCACGGAGCTCATACTGCATGTCAGTCCGTAACTTCAAGTCAAGGGCAGACAAGGGCTCATCCAAGAGGACTACTCGCGGTTCATTGATAATAGCCCGTGCAATGGCTACCCGCTGGCGTTGACCACCAGAAAGTTTCTGGATGGACCGTTTCTCAAAGCCTCCCAATTGCACCATCTTGAGGACTTCTGTTACTCGTCTCTCGATTTCAGACTTGTCAACTTTCTTCAAACGGAGAGGGAAAGCAACATTCTCAAACACATTCATATGTGGGAAAAGGGCGTAGGATTGGAAGACGGTATGGACGTCCCGTTTGTTGGTTGGTACATCATTGATCCGAACTCCATCCAAGAGGACATCCCCTGTCGAAGCATCTAGCAAACCGGCAATGATGTTCAAAATCGTCGATTTACCAGAACCTGAAGCACCGAGGAGGGTATAGAATTTCCCTTCTTCCAACTCAAAGTTGATGTCTTTGAGAACCACTGTATCACTGTCTTCAAATACTTTTGAGACATTTCTAAACTCAATAATTGGTTTTTTCAATTCACATAAATTCCTTCTTTTTCATGCGTTTCCTTCTGAGACCAACCAACTAGTCTCATAGGCTGACGAGCGAACCCGTCAGACCACCAACACCTCTCGGGGACTTATAAGACTGCCCCACCTATTTTCGGTATCGATAGGCACTCACCCCCCTTCTAAAGTAGGACGGGTCTACCCTAGAGTAGCCCCTATTCCATCTCGAACCGTTAATCTTTCCCAATAATACGGACTTCGCGCTCCAAGGTCACCCCAGCTGATTTTTCAACTGTCGCAATGACATGGGCAATCAAGTCTTCATAATCTTTGGCAGTACCATGATCGACATTGATCATAAAGCCGGCATGCTTTTCAGAAACCTCCACACCACCAATTCGATGCCCTTTCAATCCTGCTTCACTGATCAATTGACCCGCAAAGTGCCCGACTGGTCGTTTAAAGACCGAACCACAAGACGGATACTCAAGTGGTTGCTTAAGCTCACGCAAATGAGTCAGGCGAGCCATTTCTTGATCGATCTGATCATAATTGCCAGGTGCTAAGGCAAACTTAGCCGAAATCACCACGTCACCAGTCTCTTGGATCTTGGAATGGCGATAGCCAAAAGCTAATTCTTCTACTGTTAAGGTTTTAATTTCTCCTTCTGGCGTCAAGACCTTACACGATTGGAGAATATGGGCAATCTCACCACCATAGGCGCCAGCATTCATATAGACTGCTCCACCGATGCTACCTGGAATCCCACAAGCAAATTCAAAGCCTGTTAAGCTATGGTATCGGGCTACATGAGTCACATCGATGAGCTTAGCTCCTGCCTCTGCTTCAATCACATAGCCATTGACACGGATGTCATGGAAATGATCAAACATGATCACAAAACCTTCAATCCCACCGTCACGGACGATAATATTGGAAGAATTCCCCAAGACCATCCAAGGAATTTCCTGAGCATTAGCAAAGGTGACAATTCGTTTTAATTCATATTGATTGCGAGGGAAGGCTAAATAATCTGCCGCTCCTCCAACCTTGGTATAGGTATATTGTTTAAGTGGCTCATTGAACAAAATTTCAATACCAGCCAACTCCTCTTTGATTTGCTTTAGGATTTCCATCTCACAACTCTCTTCTATACGTTATCTTATCCATTATAACAAAAACCAGCTCACTTTTCGACTCAGAAGTAAAAAAACAGAAGCAGTCAAAGGACCGATTCTGTTTTAATTTTTTTAAACAATTGTTAATTTATTAGCCAATCTTACGTGCAATGCCACGTGATTTTTGAGTAGACAAGGCTGAGCTAATCGCTCCCCATGCTCCAATACCCGTAAATACAGCCAGCAAGAGGAAGTTAATGAAATATTCTTGTGGAGCATCCCCATTTAAGACTGTCGCGTTAACCGCATCAAAAGAATCAGCGAAGCTCAATTCATATTCACTCATAAGATGTAGAGTATAGTCAAATTGGTGAACTAATACAATGGTCAACAACATCAGAACTGTTGAGATCACAGCACCTTTTTTGCTAAATTTCTTTCCTAAGATCTCATAACCTTTGACAACGCAGACACCCAGAACCAGGCCAGCGATATAGGATACATAGCCCATACGAGCGATAAATAGTGCTACTGCCCCTCCAATAATGGCCCCAATAAAAGCTCCTACTGTTCCAATAAGAACATTTTCTTTCTGACTATTATACGAATCGGTTTCGATCTTTAGTTGAGTACTTAACTCTTTAAAGCATTCTTCGTTCATCAAGAAGAGGGAGTCATCGATTTGGTAGAGACCAACCGGTCCTTTTTCACCAGAGTAGCCACAAACAGTGTAGAATCCATTGGTTTGTAGGAATTGCAATATTTCTGTTAAGGCTTGACGAATGTTTTCAATTGTTTTTGCTTTAGTCATTCCAGCTTTAGCAGTGAAAGTTGTGACATATTGGTTGAGGCTAATGCTCTTCAAAACAGAAGAGTCTTTCACCATTTGATGCAATTGAGCAGCTGCTTCTTCTGCATCATCACGCGACACAGAAAGCGCAATGGTAAAAACATTTTTTGTGTCTGTTTCTCTCAGTAAGAAGAAATAGCCAGAGTTTTCCCCATAAATAGATGATGTTTCAGGATCATACTGGAATCCAAGTTCCGTAGCAAGTTGATGACGTTCAAAGTCTTTCATTAGAATTACAATCTCCTTTACAATTCTATCTATCTTTCGAATAATTGTTTATTATCCTAAAATAATTTGATAGACAAATGATTTATAGAACTATTTTATCATAGATAAATAAAATTAGATAGACTAATTTAGCCTATCTAATCATTTTTTTATTAAATCAAGATTCGCTGTTCTCTACCTTCACACCAGTTGTGTCAATATTTAAAGAAAAGACCTGACCATTTAAGCCCTTAGATTTTAAGTCTTTGGCAAAGGCTTCTGCATGTTCAACAGGGAGCAAGGTCATAATAGTTGGACCTGCACCAGAAAGGTAAGTGGCATAAGCATCGTGTTGATGTGCAACTTCTTTCACCTGAGGGAACTCTGCAACCAACTGTTGGCGGTAGCGTTCATGGAAGCGATCTGCTTCAATAGCTTTTCCTGCGACTCTCAAGTCTCCCTTAGCAAGGGCAGCAATGGCCACGTTTGCGATTGAACTAGCTGCAACAGCCTCCTTATAAGTCCACTCACTTGGAAGGACATTTCGGCTATCACTGGTCTTGAGTTCGTAATTCGGAACAAAGGCTACCAAAGCACATTCAGGGAAGGGAAGGACCAAATGATTGGTCTGCTGATCCACATAGCTCGCTACGACCAGATTTCCAAAAATGGCTGGCGCTACGTTATCTGGATGGCCTTCGATTTTTGTCGCAATTTCTAGTTTATCTTCATCACTTAGGGATAATTTGCCCAGTTGATTGGCCAACTCAATCCCCGCTACGATAACAGAGCTGGATGACCCCAAACCACGCGCCAAAGGCACTTCACTGGTCATCTTGAGACGATGAGGAGGCATATCTGGCGCAACTTGGAGAGCAGTTTGAAGCAAGAGATTCTCTTCATTGCTTGGTATCTCCTCCCCCAAGTCATGTTCAATCCACCAGTTTTCTTGCGCTTCTAGCACATCAATGGTCAAATAGCGAGTCACGGCAATCCCAACAGAATCAAATCCTGGACCGACATTGGCACTGGTCGCTGGTACTGTAATTCTCATCTTATTCTCCCAATACTTTAAAGGTATTCAACAAGGTGAAGTCAGCTTCGGCATCAATTTTCTCAATGATATGGTGCAATTGTGTTTGATTCAATTGGTGAGTGATAATCACAACACGAGCCACAGAATCTTTGGCACCTGCTTGGAGAACCTGCTTAAAGGAAACATCTTCTTGGTTGAAAATTTGTGCCAACTTGAGCAATTGTCCCTTCATATCTGGAGTTTGAATAGAGAAGTAATAATCACTCTTCACATCTTCTGGTTTAGCCAACTGCACAGGACGGCTGTATTCGTTAAAGGCTTTTCCAATTGTTCCCTCATTGAGGCGACGAACAATGCGAATAATGTCAGCGACTACACTAGTGGCTGTTGGTTTTTGACCTGCTCCAGGACCATAGTACATGGATTCCCCGATTCCAATAGACTCCACATAAACGGCATTCATGACACCATTCACGCCAGCTAGTGGGTGTGCTTTTGGTAAGAAGGTTGGAGTTACTTCTGCTGAGAGACCTGAAGGAGTTTCTTCGATAGATCCCACCAATTTGATTACATAGCCTAAACTTTGAGCCACAGCAACATCCTCAGGAGTAATGTTGCGGATCCCCTTATGACCTACTTGGTCAAATTGGACGTTCATCCCAAAAGCAAATTGGCTCAAAATCACCATTTTGTAGGCTGCATCAATCCCATCTACGTCATTGGTTGGGTCACTTTCCGCATAGCCCAACTCTTGAGCCTTAGCTAAAGCATCTTCATAAGACCAGCCCTCTTCGACCATCTTGGTCATCATAAAGTTGGAGGTTCCATTGACCACACCGAGGACACGAGTCACCTTATCTGCAGCGAGAGAGTTAACCAAGGTCCGAAGAATTGGAATTCCACCAGCTACTGCTGCTTCATAATAGAGGGCAATGCCATGCTCCTTGGCAATCGCAATCAACTCAGCTCCATGAACTGCAAGCAAATCTTTATTAGCTGTTACGACATGTTTTCCAGCTTGAAGAGCACGTGTAATAAAGGTCTTAGCTGGCTCAATTCGACCCATCAATTCAACAACGATGGCAATGTCTTTGTCTTCAATGATCTCATCAACATTGGTCACAAAGTTATAGTCATGACCAGCAGCTAATAAGCGGGCTTTCTCTTCTTCATCTTTGACAAGAACTTTAGCTACTTCAATTTCAGACTGAGCAGCTTGGAAGATCTTATCACCATTTTCTTTTAATAGAAACGGCACACCACTTGCTACCGTCCCAAATCCTAGTAAGGCAATTTTTACAGACATGTTGGTCTCCTTAAAATCTAATATAGTCTATTATATCAAAAACTAGCCCCTTCTGACTAGTTCTATGGTTCTCTTCCACTAGAAGAATACTTCATTTTCAGATTTAAACCTCCACATCAACTCACTAGCAAACCATGCCTTCAAAAGTCAAGGAGATTTCCCAAAATTTTACTCTATTTGTTACTTTGTCTTGAAGAGATTTCCTGCCCCTATGATATAATGATAATGAATTAGAAAGGGGTCTCTATGAATCACCGAAAAAGACGTGTCCCAAAGAAAATACGATTGCTACTAATTTTAAATGCTTTTCTGCTATCCTGCATCTTTATTTTAGGCTTTCTCCTATTAAAACGAGCTACTAGTACTCCCGTTGCTGACAAGCAAGAAACAAATACAAGTCAGACTGTGAATCAGCAAGGCTCCACCACTAAATGGGTAAAACAAGATCAACCTGTAAAAATTCCAATTCTCATGTACCACGCTGTTCACACGATGGCTCCCTCTGAAGAAGCCAATGCCAATCTCATCGTGGCACCAGAAACTTTTGAGAGTCATCTCAAAGCTCTTAAAGAAGCCGGTTACTATACCTTGACGCCTGAAGAAGCTTATCGGGCACTTACTAAAAATGAACTGCCTGAAGGGAGAAAAGTCGTTTGGTTAACCTTTGATGATGGAATTGCAGACTTCTATACCATTGTCTATCCTCTCCTAAAAAAATACCAAATGACCGCAACCAACAATATCATTACTTCCTTTTCTGACGAAGAAAGACCCAGTGTTTTAACCTTCGATCAGATCAAAGAAATGAAAGCGCAAGGTATGACCTTTGAAAGTCATACGGTATCTCACCCAGACTTGGCTCAATCAGATATCTCTCGTCAGGAATCTGAACTCGCAAATTCCAAACAAGTACTAGATAAGAAACTCCATCAAACCACTACCACCATTGTCTACCCTGCTGGTCGCTACTCTGATGTCACCATGGAACTAGCAAAAAACAATGGCTACAAAATGGGCTTAACGACCAATAATGGACTAGCCAGTCTAGACGATGGCCTCTACTCACTAAAACGCCTGCGGATCTTACCGACTACGACAGCAGAAAACCTACTTGCCGAAATGCAACCTTATCCATAAACATACAAAAAGCACGAGTCCGAATGACTCGTGCTTTCTTTCTCCATAATAGAGGCTTTTATTTCGATTTGATGTAGTTCACACCATCTGCTTTTGGTGCAACCGACTTACCAAAGAAGGCTGCTAGTACGATGATGGTCAACACATACGGAGCAATACGGAGGTATACTCCAGGAATATGGGCAAGGAAAGGAATCTGCGTAGATACAACCGCCAAGGCTTGTGAAAGTCCAAAGAATAGACTGGATAGCATGGCACCGATTGGGCTCCATTTACCAAAGATCATAGCAGCTAGGGCGATAAATCCAGGTCCCACAATGGTAGTGGCAGAGAAATTGACAGAAGCAGATTGTGCATACAAGGCACCCCCAACTCCTCCTAAAAATCCAGAGATGAGCACACCATAGTAACGCATGAGGTAAACATTGATACCGAGAGTATCCGCAGCTTGTGGGTGTTCACCAACTGAGCGAAGGCGAAGACCGAATTTTGTTTTAAACATGATAAACCATGCTACAAATGAAAATCCAATCGCTACATATCCCATTAAGCTTGTATTCTTGAAAAAGATATCACCAATGACAGGAATATCAGACAAGAAAGGAAAATCAAATTTACCAAATGACAAATCGATATTGTTGGTTTGACCTTTTCCATAGATGGCTTTTACCAAGAAGACGGCTAAGGCAGGAGCCAACAAGTTCAATACTGTACCACTCACCACGTGGTCAGCACGGAAGTTAATAGTCGCTACCGCATGGATGGCAGAGAAAATAAGGCCAACCAAACCACCTGCAAGGAGAGATAACCAGATTGTCATGCCACCAAGAGAGCTAGCAAAAGTCAAGTTAAACACAACCCCTGTGAAAGCTCCCATAACCATGATACCTTCCAAACCGACATTAACGACACCAGCATGTTCGGAGTAGGCTCCTCCGATACTAGTGAAAATGAGGGGAGCAGCATAGACCAGCATATTCGATACAAGAATCGTTAGTATAGCAACAATATTCATCCTTACTCTACTCCTTTCATTTGTTTTTTAGGCTTGATGTATTTTTCGATAATATAGTGAGCACTTACAAAGAAGATGATCGAAGCTGTCACAATATTGACAAGTTCTGGTGGAATTGTCGCTGTAGTCATACCTGGCGCACCTGTTTGCAAGGTTCCAAGCAAGAACGCTGCAAAGATAATCCCAACAGGAGAATTGCTAGCAAGTAGAGCAACTGCCATCCCATTAAATCCAACAGCCAAGGAACCAGCTTGAACATAAACGTTCTGGAAGGTACCAATCCCTTCTACAGCTCCTCCAATCCCACAAAGGGCACCTGAAATCACCATGGAAAGGATGATGGTACGTTTAGCTGACATCCCTGCATAGTCTGAAGCATTGGGATTGAGACCAACGGAACGGATTTCAAAGCCAAGTGTTGTTTTCTTGATAATGAACCAAATCACTGCAACAGCAATCAAGGCAATGAAGATCCCGATATTCATCCGTGACTTAGTCAATTCTGTCAAGAACCCTAGGCGGTAACTTGCATTTGCTCCTACTGTAATACTGGATTCAGAATCGACCATGAACTTTTTAGGGAAGTTCCGGATGATTTCATTTCCAGCAAACAGTACGATGTAGTTCATCATAATGGTAACGATCACTTCACTCGTTCCCAAAAATGCTCGCAGAAGTCCTGGAATTAAACCAATGAGACCACCGGCAATTGCAGCCACAAGGACCGTCAAAGGAATCATTAGGATACGCGGAATATCTGGGAAGGACAAAGCAAACCATACTGCCGCGATCCAACCAGCCAAGGCTTGTCCTGGTAAGCCGACATTGAAAAATCCAGCTCGACTGGCTACCGCAAATCCGAGAGCAATCAAAATCAGCGGCCCCATAGTACGGAATATTTCACCCACATTTTTAATGGAACCAAAAGCTGTCTTGAAGAGTTCTTCATAACCCCAAAGAGCATCATAACCAAAGATCCACATGATAATGGCTCCGAGGACGATTCCTAGGATTACAGAAATAAAAGGAATAGCAATTTGTCTTGTATTTTTATTCATTTGAAGCCTCCTTGATTTCTCCACCAGCCATAAGAATACCAAGCTCTTGTTTGTTGGTCTCAGATGGCTTCACAATACCTTGGATTTTTCCATCATGAATAACAGCAATCCGGTCAGATAGATTTAGAATTTCATCTAATTCGAAGCTGACAACGAGGACGGCTTTCCCTTTATCACGTTCACCAATCAAACGTTTATGGATGTACTCAATCGCACCAACGTCCAAACCACGTGTCGGTTGGCTAACGATCAACAAATCTGGATTCCGATCAACTTCACGAGCAATAATGGCCTTTTGTTGATTTCCTCCTGATAGAGCACTTGCTGGCACAATCTCGTTGGCTGCACGAACGTCAAACTCTTCCATCAACTTGCGGGCATAGGAATTAATTTGATTGTAATTCAAGACTCCATTCTTGCTAAGTGGTTCTTTGTAGTAAGTTTGAAGTGCGATGTTTTCAGAAAGCATCATTTCAAGCACAAGACCATCACGATGACGATCTTCAGGCACGTGGCTGACATTCATTTCAGTAATCTTACGTGGGGAAAGGCCAACAACTTCTTGTCCCTTAATTTTGATACTACCTGATTTGACTTTACGGAGTCCGGTAATAGCCTGGATCAATTCACTCTGACCATTGCCATCAATCCCTGCAATCCCGACAATTTCGCCTGCGCGAACATCAAGAGATAGCTCTTTGACCGCAGGAACACCACGGTTTTCATTCACGACTAAGTCAGAAATTGCAAGAACCACTTCTTTAGGCTGTGCTTCTTCTTTTTCTGTTACGAAAGAAACTGAGCGCCCAACCATCATTTCTGCCAAATCTTTATTGGTAGCACCTTCGATACCAACGGTTTGAATGGATTTCCCACGACGAATAACTGTGACACGGTCTGCAACGGCACGAATTTCATCTAGTTTGTGAGTGATAAGGATGATAGATTTCCCTTCTTTAACAAGGGTTTTCATAATTTCCATCAACTCCAAAATTTCAGCAGGAGTTAACACTGCAGTAGGCTCGTCGAAAATCAGAATATCAGCTCCGCGATAGAGTGTCTTCAAGATTTCTACACGTTGTTGAGCCCCAACAGAAATATCTTCAACCTTTGCTGTAGGGTCCACAGCCAAGCCGTAGCGTTCTGACAATTCAAGGATATCTGCATTAGCTTTTTTCAAATCTAATACGCCTTTATTAGTGACTTCGCTACCAAGAATGATATTTTCTGCAACAGTGAAAGCTTCCACCAACATGAAGTGCTGGTGAACCATCCCGATCCCTAGAGAAGCAGCCTTTGAAGGAGAATCTAGTTTTTCAGACTTCCCATTGACCACAATTTCTCCGCTCGTTGGTTCCAAAAGACCAGCCAACATATTCATCAGGGTTGATTTCCCAGCTCCATTTTCACCAAGAAGTGCATGAATTTCACCTTTACGCAATTCGAGGTTGATTTTGTCGTTTGCGACAAATTCACCAAAGATTTTGGTAATTTCACGCATCTCAATGACGTTTTCGTGTGCCATTCGAATATTCCTTTCTAGAAAACTATATTTTATTTCAGTAGGACCTGCTAAACGAGTTAGTAAGTTCTATTGAGACAAAATGTCTCAACACCTCATAAAAAAGCGACCCAAGAAGGATGGATCGCTTCTGGAAGGTTTTATTTCTCAGGTGCTTTTACACTACCATCGATAATTTGTTTTTTAGAATCTTCTACTGCTTTTTTAGCATCTTCAGAAAGATTAGAAGTTGTCAAATCAACACCACCATCTTTCAAACCAAATGTGATCACTTTTCCACCTGGGAATTTGCCATCAGCAGTTTGAGTTGCGATTTCTTGAACAGTTTTACCAACTTGTTTCAAAGTTGAAGCCAATACGAAGTTAGATTCTTTACCATCTTTTGAAGTGTATTTACCTTCGTCAACTTGGTCACGGTCTACACCAATAACCCAAACTTTTTCGTCATCATTTTTCTTCTCGTTCAAGTCTTTTGCTTCCTTGAAGACACCAGCTCCTGTACCACCAGCAGCTTGGTAAATGACGTCAGCTCCTGCAGCGTATTGGGTCGCTGCAATAGTTCTACCTTTTTCAGGGTTGTTGAAGTCTTCAGCATATTGGACATCTACTGAAATGTCTTTGTTTACAGACTTCACGCCTGCTTCAAATCCTTTTTCAAAACGAGTGATAACTTCACCACGTGCTCCACCGATGAAACCAACTTTGTTAGTCTTGGTAGTTTTGGCAGCAGCAACCCCTGCAAGGTATGCAGCTTCATTATCCGCAAAAACAGCAGATGCCACGTTCTTCTTATCACCAACAACAGAGTCAATGATAACGTAGTTGATATCAGCATTTTCATCTGCAGCAGCTGTAACAGCTGGAGCAAGTTTGTAACCAACACCGTAAACTAATTTGTAGCCGTTTGTAGCAGCTTGGCTAAAGTTATTCGCAAAATCTGCTTCACTTGTAGATTGGAAATAAGTGAATCCGTTATCTTTAGAAAGACCGTTTTCTTTACCCCAAGCTTGTAGACCTTCCCATGCAGATTGGTTGAATGATTTATCATCAACACCACCTGTGTCAGTAACGATAGCAGCTTTTAAATCAGTTTTTGCATCTGAAGAATCTTTGCGAGACGCACGATTTCCACATGCAGCAAGTCCGATTGCAGCGACAGTTACTAGACCTAGGCCTAACCATTGTTTCTTGTTCATTTCTGAACCTCCTAAATAAGATATGCAACTAAGTTGCGGATTAATGAAAGGGTCAATAGACCGCCTTTACAGATGTTACTAGGTAAGATCTGTAAAGGAATATGGAAGCAATTCCTTGACCGTCATCACGACCGTCGATTTATCTTTGGCTACCAGAGTAACCGGTAGGTCTGGCTCGAAAAATTCAGCCATCACCTGGCGACAAGCACCACAGGGTGAAACTGGTTTTTCCGTCTGACCATAAATAATTAATTCCTTAAATGAACGCTCTCCTTCTGAAACAGCCTTAAAGATGGCTGTCCGCTCGCCACAATTGGTCAAGCCGAAGCTCGCATTTTCAATATTGACGCCTGTATAAATCTTCCCCTCATCTGTCACAAGAACAGCTCCAATTGGAAAATGAGAATAAGGTACATAAGCATTCTCACTTGTTTTTACAGCTAGGTCAATCAACTCAGTAGTCGCCATGGGCTATTTCTCCCTTCATGATGGCTACTCCAGAGGAAGTGCCGATTCGGTTAGCACCCGCTTGGATCATGGCTTGTGCATCCTCATAGCTACGAGTACCTCCAGATGCTTTCACTCCCATATCCGGTCCAACAACCTGGCGCATGAGGGCAACATCCTCAACAGTTGCTCCTCCAGTAGAGAAACCAGTTGAAGTTTTGACAAAGTCTGCTCCTGCCAATTTGGCAATCTGGCAAGCCACTACTTTTTCAGTTTCAGTTAACAAGCAGGTTTCGATTATCACTTTTACCAAGCGATCACCACTTGCATCTACAACAGCCTGAATGTCCTCTTCTACTAATGTCAGATTTTTTGATTTCAAGGCACCGATATTGATGACCATATCGATCTCATCGGCTCCATTTTGGATGGCATTTTGAGTTTCAAATGCTTTAACAGCTGGTGTATTTGCGCCAAGAGGGAAACCAATCACTGTACACACTTTTACATCTGAATCCCGAAGTCCTTCTGCAGCGAAGTTGACCCAGGTCGGTTGGACACAAACACTTGCAAAATCATATTCTTTCGCTTCTTCGATCAAAGCCTCGATTTGTTCTTGTTGTGCATCAGGTTTTAATAATGTGTGGTCAATATATTTGTTTAATTTCATTAATAAATCTCCCCCAAATGAATTACGAAACAATTTCAATAATTTCTGAAACGCTTACAACCTTGTCTAGTATTTTAACATTTTTTTGGAATTCTGCAATGGTTTTTTGACTAATTTCTAAATTTGTATAAATAGTTGCAACAAGGTCGCCTTTTTGAACAGGATCCCCAACTTTCTTAGCAAAAACAATCCCTGTTTCATAATCTAAATCATCTGATTTGACTGCTCTGCCAGCCCCAAGACGCATAGCGAAGAGTCCGTGTTCCATCGCAGGCAAGGCTGCAATATAGCCATCCTCTTCTGCATAGACAGGCACTTGTTCTTTTACCTGAACTGGACGATAGAGATCGTCTAAATCTCCACCTTGAGCAAGGACCATTTCTTCAAACTTCTTCAGAGCTTTGCCGGCTGTCAGATGCTGCTTGATTTCTTCCAAGCTGGCCGTCACCCCACCAAGTTCCAGCATAATTTGAGCCAATTCACAAATGAAGTGAGTCACATCTTCTCTGCCTTTGCCTTGAAGAATATCTAAGGCTTCAAGAATTTCGAGACGGTTCCCGATGCTGGTTCCTAAAGGCTGGCTCATATCTGTCAAGACAGCAATGGTCTTACGACCAACAGCATTACCAAGATCTACCATGGTACGAGCCAGTTCACGCGCCTCTTCAATGGTCTTCATAAAGGCCCCTTCTCCAACGGTGACATCGAGAAGGATGGCATCCGCTCCAGCCGCAATCTTCTTACTCATGACAGAGCTAGCAATCAATGGAATTGTATCAACCGTCGCTGTTACATCCCGAAGTGCATAGAGAAGCTTATCCGCCATGACCAATTGGTCCGACTGTCCAATGACAGAAAGGCCAATCTCTTGTACTTGTTTAATGAACTCTTCCTGGGTCCGCTCAATTTGGAATCCTTTAATGGATTCTAGCTTATCGATGGTCCCCCCTGTATGTCCAAGACCACGACCGCTCATCTTGGCAACTGGGACGCCAAAACTAGCCACTAGAGGTGCCAGTACAATTGTTACTTTGTCCCCTACACCACCTGTTGAGTGTTTGTCCACCTTGATGCCTTTAATAGCGGAAAGGTCGAATTGCTCCCCTGTCTCCACCATCTTCATGGTCAAATCTGAAATTTCTCGGGTCGTCATCCCCTTGAAATAAACCGCCATAGCAAAGGCAGCCATTTGATAATCAGGTACTGTTCCAGCCACATAGCCTTCGATCAACCAATGAATCTCATCTTTACTCAACTCAATGCCATCACGTTTTTTCTGAATGATATCTACAGCTCTCATGTGACTTTTTCACTCCTTAAAATATAATAACCTTTGTCTTTTTTGAGGATTTCACAATTCCCAAAGACTTCCTCCATTTTGGCCTTCGCACTTGGAGCTCCCTGTTTTTTCTGGATGACAATGGTTAAGTCTCCACCAGGATTCAAATGGTCAAAACTCCCAGAAAGCACTTCATGAACTACCTTTTTCCCAGCTCGAATGGGAGGGTTACTGATAATATGATCAAAACTTCCCTCAACCTGATCATAAACATTGGATTGGAAGATCTTTGCTTCAACTTGATTTAAATCTGCGTTTTTCTGAGCTAGATCTAAAGCCCGTGTATTGACGTCTACCATAGTCGCATGGACCCCTTGGGCCTTGACCAAAGAAAGCCCAAGTGGCCCATAGCCACAACCGACGTCTAAAATCGACTCCCCTTGCTGAAAAGACAGACAAGACAAGAGGACCTGGCTCCCAAAGTCGATCATTTTCTTACTGAAAACGCCCGCATCCGTCAAAAATTTCATCTGCTCTCCTAGAAGGACCACATCTAACTCGTGGATATCATGTTGAGCATCTGGATGTTCATCATAGTACATTTTACTCATATTAGCATTATAGCATAATTTAACCTATTTTTAAATCGTTTACAGAAGATCTTAAAACTGATATACTAAAGGTCACTATGGAGGAAAGGCTTGTAATGGAAAAAGAATTTCTACACTTCGAAAAAATCAATCGACAAACTTGGCAAAATCTCCACCGGAAATCAACCCCTCCTCTGTCTGAAGAGGAATTGAATTCGATCAAGAGTTTTAATGACCTCATTAGTTTACAAGATGTGACAGACATTTATTTACCGCTGACACACTTAATTCAAATCTACAAAAAAGCGAAAGAAGATTTAGCATTTTCTAAAGGTATCTTCCTCCAACAGGAAAGTAAAAAACAGCCCTTCATTATCGGGATTTCAGGGTCAGTAGCTGTCGGCAAATCAACGACGAGTCGTCTCCTTCAAATCCTTCTTTCTCGGACCTTTTCTGGTTCCACTGTTGAATTGGTCACTACAGATGGCTTCTTGTATCCCAACGCTACCTTGATTGAACAAAACATCCTCAATCGCAAGGGTTTCCCTGAAAGTTATGATATGGAGCTCCTTTTGGATTTCCTCAACCAACTCAAAAATGGTCAAAGCTATCAAATCCCTGTCTATTCTCACGAGATTTATGATATCGTCCCTGACCAGAAGCAAACCATCCAAGCTGCGGACTTTATTATCATTGAAGGGATCAACGTCTTTCAGAATCCTCAAAATGATCGGCTTTATATGACTGACTTCTTTGACTTTTCCATCTATGTGGATGCTGAGGTTGCCAATATTGAGTCCTGGTATATCGATCGCTTTAAAAAGTTGTTAGACCGTGCGAAAGATGACCCAAGCAACTACTACCACCGCTTTACCAAGCAGCCTGAAGAAGAAGTCCTCGCCTTCGCTCATCAGGTATGGGAGTCGATCAATCTCTTAAATCTAAAAGACTATATCGAGCCCACCCGGAACCGAGCTGAACTGATCCTACACAAATCTGCCAACCATGAGATCGACGAAATCTATCTCAAGAGATAAGAGTTTTAAGACAAAATGATCTTTCAAAAATAGCGATTCGAAGAAAAATTAGTTTGGGCTTGTCAAAAGAAAAGTTTTCAGATATAATAAGAGAGTTAGATTATCATTGGAGGTGAAAAAATTGGCAAACATTAAATCAGCTATCAAACGCGCTGAATTGAACGTTAAACAAAACGAAAAAAACTCAGCTCAAAAATCAGCTATGCGTACTGCAATCAAAGCTTTTGAAGCAAACCCATCTGAAGAACTTTACCGCGCTGCTAGCTCAGCTATCGATAAAGCAGAAACTAAAGGTTTGATCCACAAAAACAAAGCTAGCCGTGATAAAGCACGTCTTGCAGCAAAACTTGGCTAATCAAGCATTGCATACAAAATGAGCTCCTCGGAGCTTTTTTTGTTGCTTCCAAATGAGGAGAAGATATGAAAATTATGATTATCGGCTATTCAGGGTCTGGTAAGTCAACTTTGGCGGAAAACCTAGCTCACTACTACTCCATTACTAAACTCCACATGGACACTCTTCAATTTCAACCGGGTTGGATAGACAGTGACCGGGATTGGATGGAGCAAGAAATGAAACAGTTTCTCAGCGAGCATAAAGACTGGGTCATTGACGGCAATTACTCTTGGTGTTGCTATGAGGAGAGAATGGAGCAAGCAGACCAGATTATCTTTCTCAACTTCTCTCGTTGGAACTGCCTCTATAGAGGGTGGAAACGATACCGCCGTTATAAAGGTCGGGTCCGTGAGAGTATGGCAGCAGGCTGCCCTGAACGCTTTGACTGGGAATTCATCCGTTGGATTCTCTGGGATGGACGAACAAAAACTGCCAGAGAGAGGTATCAAAACATCCACTCCACCTACCCCGAAAAATTCATCTCTCTCAAGAATCAAAAGGAACTGGACCGTTTTCTAGATAACGTAAAAAATGATCTACTGGAATCGAAGTAAACACTCGATCTAGTAGATCATTTTTCTTATTTTCTTTTCTTTTGAGGAAACAAGGGAAGACCTAAGGAAGCCATCTTCTCCGCCGGCACCTTCATGCCATCCTTAATCCACTTGGCTAGGACAGAGACAATAGCTGAGCTGAGGAAGGAATTCAGATAACTAGCTGGGCCTTGTGAGGATTTTTGACTTTTACTCCTCTTTTCCAGAAATTCATAAACGGCCTTGGTGAGCAGTTTCTCAAAATTATAATCGACGGCCAAGCTGATAATGCGGGCTTCCTTCTTGGCCTCTTTAAAGAGATAGATCCAAATCTGGTACAAATCGGTCTTAAAATTATAGCCTTCTAAAGACTTGGTAATCTTCGAAACAGTTGATTGGAAGATGGATTCGAGCAATTCTTCTTTTGACTCATAATTTCGGTAAAAAGCTGCGCGAGAAACTCCTGCTCTCTCCACCAATTCTGAAATGGTAATCTTTTTCAAGTCCTTTTTATCCAACAACTGAAGCAAGGAAATCTCCAAGGATTCGCGTGTGATGGCATTGCTTTCTTGGTTAGACCGTTTTAAATTTTCTAAGGATTTTTCGGATATCTTTCTTTCTGCCATAACACTTACTTTCTATCTGTATCATCTGAATGTATCTGCTTTCAGAGAATGCAACTTCATGATATAATTGTAAAAAAAGACTAACTACTTGTCAATGTACAATTTTTTACATTTTGAGGTAATAAAAATGAAATGGAAAATTATTGCAGATTCTGGCTGTGATTATCGTACTTATGAAAGTGCTGCACCAGATACTAGCTTTGTTTCAGTTCCCCTTACCATCCAGATTGGTGAGACCATCTATACAGACGACGCCAAGCTTGATACAGATAAAATGATGGAAGATATGTATGCGACTACTACTGCTTCCAAATCAGCTTGTCCTAGTCCTGATGACTATATGAAGGCCTTCGAGGGTGCTGATAATATCATCGTTGTTACCATCACTGGTACTTTGTCTGGAAGCTACAATAGTGCTCAGGTCGCAAAAAAACTTTATCTAGAAGACCATCCTGCAAGCAATATCCATGTGATCGATAGTTTATCAGCTGGTGGTGAAGTGGACCTCCTCGTCCGCAAACTCCATCAACTCATCGCTCAAGACCTTGACTTTGATCAAGTGGTCGAAGTCATCACTAAATACCAAGAAAAAACCAAACTGATTTTTGTACTGGCTAAGGTCGATAATTTGGTTAAAAATGGTCGACTTAATAAAATTATCGGAACGGTTGTCGGCCTCTTAAACATCCGTATGGTCGGCCAAGCCAGCGATACCGGAACCCTTGAACTCCTTCATAAAGCCCGTGGCCAAAAGAAAGCTATTTCCACTACTTTTGAAGAAATGCTCAAAGCCGGCTATAAAGGTGGACACATCACCATCGCTCACCGCCGCAACGATAAATTCGTAGAACAACTCTCTGCCTTGGTCCATGAAAAATTCGCCAATGCGGATATCGAAGTTCTTCCGACCTCTGGCCTCTGTAGCTTCTATGCTGAAGAAGGTGGCCTCTTAATCGGCTATGAAATTTAACAACAAACTATAAAAGAGGCTGGGACAAAAGTCCTAGCCTCTCAATTATCTTTAGATTATCGAGCAAGACGCAGTGGTTGAGTGGGCTCTACTACGCTGATTTCATCAGCTTTTACAGCCCTACTCAACTGTGCGGAGGTGGGACGACGAAATCGAATTCTAACGAATTACCGATTTCTGTCCCACTCTCTTTTACCATAGAGATTCCCTCCGGTCAGGACCAGAGGGATTTTTTTTTATTCACCAATCTCTTGGTTAAATTTATAAAAAGTACGTTTATAGATAGAAACAGTTGCAAGAGCTCCTATAGCTGCAATGAGAAAATAAATCACACTAGCAATCAAGGTGGTGAAGGCCACAGCGGATAAATAGAAAGCAAAACCTATCAGAATCAGCATAACGATAATAAAGATAAAGATCAATAATCCTCTCAGGGCAGCATTTCCTCTATTACGGTTCATCAGATCCGTTACAGTCGACCAGTTGGTCGTTAAGAGCTTGTAGTCACGTCTAAAAGCGATCACACTCAAACTCAAACTGGTCAAAAACCAAATCAAAAGCATGGCTAGAAGGGAGAAGGGATGGACCCCAAAGTAGCAAGATACCCCTACTAAGAGCACGATCGGCAAAGCAGACTGGACCGAAAAGAGGATCCAAAATTTCTTCAAACAATAGCGTTTAAAGTCAATCGGAAGGGCACGAAGATATGCGAAATTTTCCCGCTCCAATGAGATCCCAATACTGGTCAAGCTTTCCACAGAGTTGAAGATTCCAATCATAAAAGCAATCAGCGATAAAGGAAGCAGGTATTGGGGCGTGAGGTAGTTTTCAATTTGGAGGGAAGCTCGCGATGCTCCTAAAAACAAGCCAAATGTGAACAGATAAGGGAAAATTGCCATCATGAAGATAACCTGCGTCAGCAAGGTACCATCACTCAGAAGCCGTTTATGGTAGGAAACGGTAAAGCGATGAAAGGCCTTCTGATCTCCTAGCTTCATCTGACTGACCCGCTCCTTGACCGCATGGCTAGAAGAAACCTCAAGGGCAGCATCATAGAAATGAGGCAAGACCTGACTTTTTACCAGCCAAAGGAGGACTGCTAGAACCAATACCCAAGCCAACATCCCAAGTAGAGCTCCTGAATCCAAAGGATTCAAGATAAAGGTATGGAAGACCTCTATCGGAGGAAAAATGCTGGGTTGAGTGACCAGATCACCAGCTACCGAGTGCTCTGACTGGAGCTTATTGATATAGAGATAGGCTCCAATGGAAATGAGACTACTCAATCCAATGATGAGGTTAGACACCAAACTCGTGTGTTTCTTAAAGACAGCTGATTTGGTAATCAGATGGGATAAGAATAAGGTGCCTAAAAAGAGGATGGAGAGGAGAATCATGGCGCAAAGAAGGCCAAGAAGGAGCCCCACCAAAACATTTCCCCCTGCTTGAATAGGAAGAATGATGAAATAACTCAGCATTGGAAGCAGGGCCATCAGGAGCACTAAGATGACCGAAATACTCTTTCCTGCAATTACTTCTGCATCCGAAAAGGCATAGGGACGGTAAAATTGTAAATCCTTGCTTTCGTAAAAGACATTGTAAAAACTCATCAAGCCTTGGGATATAGCCAAGAGCGAAAAGAGCGTAATCATGTTGACAAAGGGACCAGGGCTAGAGACAAAATCATTGGCACTAGAAAGTATCCCGAAAAGGAAGAGATAAAGGAGACCGATAAATATATAGGTACGAATAGACTGGGCGGAAACATTGACCTTCCTAGTCGGATCCTTTTCCTGCTTCTTACGAAATTTCGCTAATTGGGCAGGCTGAGTCGCATAGATAATGTTGACATCGACTAGGCGACGAACCATTTTAAGACGCATCTGGACTCACCTCTTCTCTTCGACCAGCCAGTCCAAGATAAATGGACTCTAGGCTTTGTTCTGGGTGTTGTCCCTTTAATTCCTCGATAGTTCCATAAAAGATGAGGTTCCCCTTCTTCAGGATGGCAATCTTATCACAGAGCTGTTCTGCTACTTCGAGGACATGGGTAGAGAAGATGACAGTGTTGCCCTTGTCAGCATGCTCCCGCATCATCTGCTTCAGATCGTAAGAGGCTTGGGGATCCAAACCAGTCATGGGCTCATCTAGAACCCAGATGTCTGGATCAGATAGAAGAGCCCCGATGACAAAGACCTTCTGGCGCATCCCATGAGAGAAAGACTCAATGACCTCATAACGATGACTAGCAAAGTCAAACAGATGTAGCAAATGCTCCAAGCGGTCATCACATTCCTGCTGGCTCATATCATAAGAAGTAGCGACCAACTCCCAAAATTCATTGGCCGTCAATCGAAGGAAGAGATCTGGCGAATCGGCTACGTAGCCAATTTTCTTCTTTATTTCTAAGCGATTGCTATAGAGCTCCTTCCCATCTACTAGGATTCTACCAGTCGTCGGGGTGATGACACTGACCAGGCTCTTAATGGTCGTTGATTTTCCGGCTCCATTATGGCCGATCAAACCGACAATTTGCCCATCTTCAATGGTTAAGTTCAAATGGTTCAATGCCAGTTGACCATCGTAATCCTTGGTGACTCCTTGAAATTCAATCATAGATTCTCCTTCTCCTATTCCATTTCCCTAATGAAAGAAAGTGGTTACTTATTTTGCCTATATTTTAGTCCTCTTTTCCTCATTTGTCAATGGAAAACTTAAGTATTAAAGCAATTCCTCAAAACGGTAGAGAAGGCCAAATAGATAGTTAGGGATGGTCTCCAGGAGATCCTCCCTATAGACCCGCTCCCCTCGTTGATGGAGCTCCTTGCCCCAAGGTCCTAAATTGACCGCCGGCACTTGGATCTGGGCAATTTTTTCCAGATCCAACTCGTAGACTTGAGAAGGGGTCGCCAAACTATCCAAGACGACCTGATAGCTTGCTAGGTCTCTCTCCAAGGCACAATAACTGGTGTCACAAATGCCCATGAAGTATTCCTCCACCTTTAGGCTCAGGCCGCGTTTTCCTAAATAGTGGCGGTAATCATCCACCAGGGTGCCAATTTTGAGACTGGTGTTTGGTAAAGAACGACAGTTCATGGATGGGTAATAGGGTGGTGCAAAGCCAATGACAACCAATGGAGTCTTCTCCGCTAGGAAGTCTAAGTAAGCTTGGATCTGCTGGATGGCAATGGCCTGATAGCTGACTCCAGCTAAGAAAGCTTGGTAGGCCCTTTGCTCACATTGCTCTTGGAAGCTTGAAAAGCCTTCCTTCTTTTGGCAACGATCCAGCAATTCTTGATAGCTGATCACCCATGGCTGAGCTATCACATGTTCTTGTCCTGCTTGGTCCTGGAGGGACAGGTATTTGACATAAAACTCATCAACCGCTTCCTGGCTCAACTCCTTGATGCGTTGCAGCAATTCTTGTGGAGTCTTTTTCAGATGCAGCACACTGAAATAGCCAGCAGCATAGAGGACCGTCGATACATCATACTGGTCCTTCAAATCTCGCAGATAAGACCAAGAAGGAAGAGGAGACTGCTCTCCCAGCGCTTGGTCGGATAGGTCCGGATGGAGATCCAATTTCGAAGCGACTGCTATTAGGAGAGAGAGGGCGTTGATTCCTTTAAGAGGCTCCTTCATATGGGATAAGACCCCCTGGGCCACGACGACTGGCATGAGCTTGCCGACCGTACCGATGTGAAGGACCTTCTCCTGGTCACTAGTGGCTTCAAAGGGTTCTGAATCCACTGCTAAAACATAGTCCAAGTCAAACTCATCTTTTAACTGACAGAGCAAACCTAATGCTCCTCTCATCCCACGTGAATAGGACTCCTCATCTCCCACAGATAGGTAGAGGAGGTTGACCTGACCCCCTTCTGGATCGGAGGCGTAGGCTTCTAAGACACACAGTTGGAGCGCTAAAGCCGCCTTCATGTCACAAGAACCTCGTCCAAATTGCCATTGGCCAGAATCTAGGTCCTCCTGCATTTCTGATCGAAAATCAATGCCCTTCAAGGCTTGAACCAGTGCCTCGGAATCCAAAGCTATAGGGGCTAGGGGACCGTAATCTTCTAGATCTACCGTATCGTGGTGGTGAAAAAGGATCACTGTCTTTTTCTTGCCCTTATCGACCAAGGCCCAATTGACACTGCGATGAAGATGGTCATTGGGAAGAGGGTAGCGACCAAAGTGCTGGGGGTGACTCTTGAAATATGGAATAGACCCAATTCGTTGGTCTAGATAGTCTTCTATCTCCCTTTCTGTCTCGGTATTAGTAAAGCTCGGTATGGACATTGCCTCTTGAAAAATGGTGGCAATTTGTTCTTGGAAATGTTCTATGGATCTCAATGAAAGCCTCCTTTTAGTAATAATAGATATCTCTCCTAGAATGAGTCTATAAGACCTGAATTCTGGGACTTTCAACCAGCATTCAAACAGGATAACAACTAAACTGACAGCAGAGAACATCCTACAGACATTCCCTCCTGTCAATCAAATGATGGAGACACTTTTTCGACTGATAACCCCTTCTTAGACAGATTGAGCCAACTTGAACAAAATCGAAAAAATAGTTCCTATTCATGAGGGCAAATTCCCCATTTTTCTCATGCTAGAGCTCGTTTCCAGCCCATTTATCCTTAATACAATAAAGAGAGCGTTTTCGAGAGTGCAAACCTTTGCCCTATCCTGTCATTTTTGGTAAAATAAGGCATTATTCACGAAAGATGAGAACAAAATGGAAAATCAAACTTTAATGCAATATTTTGAATGGTACTTACCCTCAGATGGCCAACACTGGTACCGCTTAGCTGCAGATGCTCCTCACCTGGCAGATTTGGGCATTCGTAAAATCTGGATGCCACCTGCTTTTAAAGCGACATCTGCCAATGATGTCGGCTATGGTGTCTATGACCTCTTTGACCTTGGAGAGTTTGACCAAAAAGGGACTGTCCGCACCAAATATGGTTTCAAAGACGACTACTTGCAAGCCATCCAGGCCTTAAAAGAAGCTGGAATCCAGCCGATGGCTGATGTGGTGCTCAACCATAAGGCAGCAGCCGATGGCCTTGAAAAGTTTGAAGTGGTCGAAGTGGACCCTAACGATCGGACCATCGTCTTGACAGAGCCTTTTACTATCAAGGGCTGGACTAAATTTACCTTTGATGGTCGAAATGGAGCCTACAATGACTTCCACTGGCACTGGTACCACTTCACCGGTACCGACTACGATGCTTCCCGCAATAAGAGTGGGATTTACCAGATCCAAGGGGACAACAAAGGCTGGGCTCAGGATGATCTGGTCGACAGCGAAAACGGCAACTACGATTACCTCATGTATGCCGATATCGACTTCAAACACCCAGAAGTGGTCGAAAACCTCAACCAATGGGCTGAATGGTTTATTGAAACAACTGGGGTAGAAGGCTTCCGTCTCGATGCAGTTAAACACATCGACTCCTTCTTTATGAAGAACTTCATCCAGCAAATCACGAACAAATATGGAGACGATTTCTACGTATTTGGTGAGTTTTGGAACGGGGATGAACAAAGCAACAATGACTACCTAGCTAGCATTGACTATCAGTTCGACCTAGTCGACGTTGCCCTCCACCAAAATCTCTTTAGAGCTAGCCAAGAAGGGGAAAATTTTGATTTAACCACTATTTTCAATGGTACGCTCGCAAGCAATCATCCAGAAAGTGCTGTAACCTTTGTCGATAATCACGATACCCAGAGAGGACAAGCCTTAGAGTCCACTGTTGGTGAATGGTTCAAGCCTGCTGCTTACGCCCTCATTCTCCTCCGCGAGGCCGGACTTCCATGTGTCTTTTATGGAGACTATTACGGCATTTCAGGTGAGTTTGCCCAGCAGGATTTCAAAGCGGAGCTGGATCAACTCCTTCGTATCCGCAAAGACTTAGCCTACGGTGAACAAAGAGACTACTTTGACGATCCTAACTGCATTGGTTGGACTCGCTCTGGAACGGAAGAGTCTGCTCCTATCGCCTGCGTCATTTCAAATGCGGCTGCATCTGCCAAACGCATGGAAATCGGCCAAGCATATGCAGGACAGACCTACTACGATGCCCTAGGAAATTACCAAGAACCCGTTCAAATCCAAGAAGACGGCTGGGCTGATTTCCCAGTCTCAGAACGCTCCGTCAGCGTATGGATTTTAGCAGACTAACTAGAAAATTTAATTGACTGAAGAGGCTAGGACAAAAGTTCTAGCCTTTCAATTGTCTTTGGATTGTCGAGCAAGACGCAGTGGTTGAGTGGGCTCTACTACGCTGATTTCATCAGCTTTTACAGCCCTACTCAACTGTGCGGAGGTGGGACGACGAAATTGAATTCTAACGAATTACCGATTTCTGTCCCACTCTCTTTCTTATATTTTATGGTAAACCACAGGTTCATTCTAACACCTTAGGAAAGCGCTGTCAATTCCTTATCTTATTCTGTTAACAAATTCATAAAAAGAAAAAACTCGCCCACTTCCATCACCGGAAATGAACGAGTTTGATTCGCTAAGAAGCCAAGGGCTCCTTTTATCTTAGCTTAATTCCGCAACAATCGCTTTGAGTTGTTCTTTGGTGTGAACACCAGCGACTTGTTTCACCACTTGGCCATCTTTTTTGAACAAGAGTGTTGGGATAGACATGATGCCAAAGTTACGAGCAGTGTTTGGATTTTCATCCACATCTATCTTAAAGATTTTCAAGTCATCTTCATGGATCTCTTCTGCCAACTGTTCCAAGATTGGTGCCTGCATCCGGCAAGGACCACACCAAGTTGCCCAAAAGTCCACCAAGACCAAGCCTTGGCTAGTTTCTTGTTCAAATGTTGCATCTGTTAGTACGTGTACCATAGTTCCTCCTTTGATCAGTGCTTTCCACTAATCTCTCATTGATAGTTCTATTCTACACCAAAATTCTAGTTTTTAGAAATATTTGCTACGTTCTCAGCCTTGGACATCTTCTTTCTTTTTCTTCCAGAAAAGAAGGCTAGACAAGAGGAGGGTACCTAACCCATAGTATCC
This sequence comes from Streptococcus sp. GS001, assembly GCF_021595565.1. Taxonomy (NCBI): domain Bacteria; kingdom Bacillati; phylum Bacillota; class Bacilli; order Lactobacillales; family Streptococcaceae; genus Streptococcus; species Streptococcus sp. GS001. Next base: position 556,222 of record NZ_JACSYJ010000001.1, on the reverse strand, counting down.
TATCCATTCCTCTTCAGTGCCTGTTTGAGGAAGCTGACCTGCTTTTTCTTGCGCTGGAACTACTGCTTTACCCGTCTCATAGACAAATGTTTGTCCATAAGCAACAGATAGAGATTCTGGTTTTACAGTTTCTTTCTCAGCCGTTTTGACGAGAGGACGAAGATTTGTACTAGCAGGACGCTCTGATCTACCATAACTTTCAGGCTTTGGAAGGACTGGCAGATGGTATTCTTCGATGGAATGAACTGCTGGTTCTACCAATTTAGCTCCTTGAATCTCAGGAAGGGCAGCATAAGCTGTATCAGCTGCATTAGGAAGATAAGTAGCTACTTGCGAACGCGTTCCTTCTACAATCGGAATGGTCGCACGGATCGAATCTGTCTTGAAGGTGACTTCATAAGGATTTTCAACAGTTAAGTCTGATGGATCATAGGTATTGAAGACTAGGGCTAGCTTATGGCCCTTTTTAACTGTATAGAGGTTTGGTTGGAGATGGACCGTATAGTCGTGGAATTCTCCAACTTTTGGCTCGATACTATTTCTTGAGCTGGCTGAATCATAGCCAGACTCAGGGTTGGCCAGGTTGATCCATCCTTTGGCAATGACCTTGTATTTGGTCTTAATGGTCTCAAACTCTGCTACAGAGAGATTAGAAAGGTTACTTCCCATCCAGAAGCCATCTGCTTTTTTATCCGCCTTGACGCCACCATTGCCGACCACATCAAATTCCTCATCAGAGACGTCGACTAAAAGGGCATTGATCTGAAAGTTTTTGCCTTTCCCCTTAGCCAGGGCTGCCTTGAAGTGCACAGGGATATGCCCTTTGATGGTAGTATCTTCTGTCACTTCTGACACGAAGGTCATGTTGGCTTTTGAAGAACCTTGGCTCACAGTTTCGTTGCGTTTAGCAATCTCTATGCCAGCTCCTGCGTAATCGCTTGAAATCGTCTCTTCCAAGCGTTTCGACTGGGCATTGAGGAAGAGGCGTTGCGAAGTCTTCCAGTTATCATAAGTGGTCCACTTGCTTGGGTCATAGTTGTTTTGAGCTAGAACCGCTGGCAAGTTTTCGACCTGGTTGTCCACGCCATAGAGGTAATGGGTCAACCAGGTATTGAGCAGGTCATAGAAATCTTGGCCATTGGCCTGGATACCATAACCACGAGACATGGCTGCTGGATAGACATGGTCTCCCTGGTGGAGATAGAGCTTGACATCTTGGCCTGCCTTCTTGAGGGCATCGTACATGAGTTCAAAATGCTTGGTTTTAACGTTGTCATCATTCAAGCCATGAACCAAGAGGGCACTGGTCTTGAATTTTTCAGGATGAAGGGTATAATCCCGCTCCTTCCAGACATCGCTGTAATTGCGTTCATGCGCATTTTGATCCTTGTTGAGCTGGTTGATATAGTTGGCATAATTTTGCCAAATACCAGCCCAATCGTTTTGATCCAGCATCCGCGTGCTAACGTAGAGGGAGAGCCATGAAAGGTCACTATAAGGTGCATTGCCAAACTGGGTTCCTTGACTATTGAAATAATCATACCAAGAGGCGATTCCTGCTGCCGGAACGATAGTCTTTAGGCCTTCTACGCCTGTCGCTGCCACACCAAAGGTCGTGGTTCCAGCCCAGGATAGACCGGTCATAGCAACATTTCCTGTAGCCCAGTCTGCCTTGATTTCGACATTGCTGGTCTTATCGGTGTAGGCCTTGCGTTTGCCATTGACCCACTCGATAATATTCTTAAAGGCATTGATTTCGAGATCAGATCCTGTAGTGTTAAATCCTTCTGATCCCTTGGTACCAAGTCCTGCACTGGAGATAAAAGCATAGCCTCTGACCAAGAAATAGTCGTACCAGTTGAGATTTTCGTAGTCATAGATATACTCGTAGGGACTGTAGTAATACCAATCCGAAGCCTTGGCCTTCTTAGCCGCTTCTACTGTTGACGAGTTTCCAACTGCCTGACGTTTAGCCGGTTGCTTCCGCAATTTCTTCATATCATAGGAGCCATCTGTCGGTAAGCCCAAACTTTCAAGGGTCACATAGTTCTCATCCAAGGTTCCTGCTACATAAGGACGTGCTTCCAGAATGGTCGCCGCCTTAAAGTCTCCCCTGGCAACTGCCTTAGGCAACTGGACAATGGCCTTGACTAGGTCAGGCTTGCCATCCGCATCTGTATCGTAATCGGTCTCCACATAGACTGGGAAGCGGACGATTTCGCTATCCTCATAGTGATAGTCTTCATCTGATTTTTCCCCAGTTGTATAAGGGAAGATGGGTTGAGCCCGCCCATTTAAAAAGAGAGGAGCTTTCTTCTCAGAGCGATAGGCATCATAGAGTTTCTTAGCAATGCTATACATATTGGTCAGCTCTTCTTGACTGACCTTGCGGTTCAAGTCCTCTTGAGTACTGATCATTCCTAGACTCTTAGCAAAGCGTTCCCGATCCGCAGCCGATTGACCGACCTGTTTGGAATCCGTCGCAGCCCACTGAAGCAATTCATCAACAGCATTTTGAACCGTTAATTCCTTATCCTTGAGCTCACTATTTGCCAGGCTACCTGTATAAGAAGTTAAGGCTTGTCCTGTAGCTGGTGTTGATGTTCCCGTCGAAGCCGCTGGACTAGCTGGGACACCTGCCCCCTGAGGTGCCTGTGGGTGGTTTGTTTTCTCAGTTACCGTCACGGTCTTTTCTTGTTCGACTGGCTTGTCAGCCTTCTCCGTCTCTGCCGGAGCAATTGGACTCGGTCCTGCAGGTTCAGAAGTCTCTACTTCCTTCTTAGGATCCACACTTGGAGCGGATGCAGACTGGTCTGCTTGAGATTGGGAAGCCGCTCCTTCAGAAGCTACAGGCTCCGGAGCCACCTGAGTCACCACTTCTTTCGTTGGAGCAAGCTCTGCTAGGTTCTCATCTGCTGCTACCACTTGATTTAAGACAAATGGAGCTAGCAGAAGGCTTGAAGCCACCATGGACACCACTGTTTTCTTTTTCATAAAAGAGACCTCACTATTTTGTAATCAATACAACTATTATACTATGTAAGCGCTTTTATAGCAAATTCTAAACAAGAAAAAAATCGAGGCAAATTTGCCTCGATCAAAAGATGTTTATTTCACATGATCTTTTAATTCTTCTTGAGCTTTTTGGTTAGACTCTGCTTGCTCTTTCTTCCATTTTTCAAGAGCTTTGTTGTAGTCTTCGGTTGTTACAGCCTTGTCTTGAAGTTCCATACCTTTATAGACAACGTTGTCTTTTCCTTTACCACCAGTCCAGCCAAATGGTGCTGAGAATGGTACAACACGAGTCAAGAATGGACGACCAGTCTTAGAAGTGGTTGGGATGACCAAAGCACTATCTGTCAACCAAGCTTGAGCTGCCGCATATTTCTCATAACGTTTGTTAAGGTCTTGTGTTTCAGCTCCTGCTTCTGTTACCATCTTCTCAAAGTCGTACAAGCCAACTTTCTTAGCTGCCTCATTGTTTTCGCTTGGGTCAAATCCAAGGAAGGTACGAGTATTTTCACCAGAAGATGCTTTCAAGATATCAAGGTAAGTTGATGGGTCTTGATAGTCAGGGCTCCATCCAACGTTATCTGAGATATCCCAGTCTTCGTCTTCTGCTTTAGCAGCAAAGAGGGTTACGTTCAAGAGATCTTCTTTTGATACCATATGGATATCGACAACAACGTTTTCTTTTCCAAGCGTACTTTCAACTGATTGTTTGAAAGATTGAGCACGTTGAACCTTAGATTGAGTCGTTTGGTCTACTGGCATATCCAAGTGGATTGGGAATTTCACGCCATCTGCTTCAAGTGCAGATTTCGCTTTCGCAAACTCTTCTTTGGCTTGTTTTTCGTTGTAAAGACCATTCTGACCATCGTCAAGATTTGCATCTTTCCACTCGTCTCCATAAGTCACCAACTCAGATTTAACCATCTCACCGAAGGTCTTGCCATCTGCTTGAACGAATGTAGGTGGGATGTACAAGTTACGGATCAGTTTGCTTGCTCCATCTTTACCATTCGCTTGGGCAGCATAGGCTTCACGGTCAAAGGCAAAGCTGATTGATTGACGGAAGTCTTTGTTCAAAAGAGCTTTCTTAGTAGATGATTTTTCTTCATCTGTTGTTTTTGCAGTGTACTTGTAAGACTGACGGTCGATATTCACACCGATAACGAAGGTGCTGGCATCTTGAGGTGTGTAGATGATTTCATCTTTAAACTTCTTAGCTTGGTCTGTAAATCCAGGTCCAGTTGGGAACAATTTAGCAAGGCTAAGAGCATTGTCCTCAAATGAGTTTGCCAATTTACTTTGGTCTTGACCATCATAGTACTCGAGCTTAACATCTGTGATGTGAACATTGTCCTTATCCCAGTAGTTTTCATTCTTGCTCATCTCAATAGATGATTTAGAAGTGAAGCTCTTCAAGATGTATGGACCATTGTAAAGAAGTGAGCTAGTGTCACTTGCTTGGGCAAATTTATCCCCTTTTGATTCTACGAATTTCTCGTTGATTGGGAAAGTGATCCCAAGAGTCAACTTAGAATTCCAGAAAGGCTCTGCCTGGTTCAAAGTGATTTGAAGGGTATGATCATCAACTGCTTTAATGCCTACATTTTTGAAGTCTGAAGTCTTACCTTCAACATATTCATTCAAACCCTTGATAGAGTTTTGAATGATGTAGAGCATTTCAGACTTGTGGTCAGCGGCATACTTGATCCCTGCAACGAAGTCATCTGCTGTCACGTCCGCATACTCTTCCCCTTCTGAATCATACCATTTAGCATCATCACGAAGTTTGTAAGTATAAGTCAAGCCATCTTCTGAAACTGTCCAATCTTTAGCAAGTGAAGGAATCAAATTTCCATACTTGTCGTTTTCAAACAAACCATCGATCAAGTTTCCTGTGATTTCGTGGGTTGCAGCTTTACCAGATGTGATGTAGTTCAAGTTTTCAGGTTCTGTCTCATAGACGTAAGAGAATTTTTGACCTGACTCACTTGATTTTGAGCTTGAGCTTGATGATTTAGAACCACCAGAACATGCTGCAAGAATACCTGCTGAAAGAAGAGCTACTCCTGCAAGAGCAATGACATTTCTTTTTTTCATAGTTTACTCCTAATAAATTTTTAAGGTTGTCTTAAGATTATACCACAAAGATTTTCAGAAGAGAAGTAATTTTCTGAAAATTTATTAAATTTTGTAATTTTTCTTATTCCTTAGCATTTATTAAAGTGTGAACCATAGTCTACAAAGTCCTTAACATCGCTGGTTTTGCCCTCATGAAGGTCCCGAACAATTTTTGACCCTACGATGACACCATCCGATACCTGATTAAAGCGTTGGATGTCTTCTTGGGTGGAGACCCCAAATCCTGTCAGAACTGGAATAGTGGCCAAGTCTCTCAAGGTTGCCAAGTGCTGATCCAAGTCATCCCGGTAGTTGCCCATCTTCCCAGTAACTCCATTGATGGCTACCGCATAGATAAAGCCTTCTGCTTCTTGGATCAAGGCCTTTTGGCGTTCGATACCAGTAGTCAAGCTGACCAGGGGTACAAGGGCAATATCACTTCCTTGCAAGTAAGGTGCTATCATATCCGCATGCTCATTTGGCAGATCTGGAATGATCAAGCCTTTGACGGAGGTAGAAGCCAATTCTTTTATAAAGGCTTCAATCCCATATTGGTAGACTGGATTGATATAGGTCATGATGACCAGAGAAATCTTAGTCTCTTGTTCTTGGAGTTTTTTTACAATAGCGGTTAAGGTGACTCCCTTGGCCAAACTACGTTGCCCAGCCATCTCGATGACTGGCCCATCCGCTACAGGGTCCGACCAGGGAATTCCCACTTCAATAGCCGATGCTCCACTTTCTTCTAAGAGCTGGATAGTGTCAAAGAGCCCATCAAGTCCCTTCTCATGATCGCCTGCCATAATGTAAGGGACGAAAATTCCACGCTTGCTGTCTTTAATAGCTTGTAAATGCTGAGTTAGTGTTTTGGTCATCTCTACTTCCCTTCTGCTTCAAACCGTTCTTTCACCTGCATGACATCCTTGTCTCCACGACCAGATAGGCAGATGATGAGATTTTGGTCCGGAGTCATTTTTGCTGCGACTTTTTGCGCTAGAGCGATAGCATGACTGGACTCCAATGCTGGAATGATCCCCTCCAAACGAGAGAGTAACTTAAATCCTTCGAGGGCTTCTTCATCCGTGATGGAATCATAGCTTGCCCGGCCAATTTCATTGAAATAGCAATGCTCTGGCCCCACACCAGGATAATCCAATCCAGCAGAGATAGAGAAAGCCTCCATGATCTGTCCATGGGCATCTTGAAGCACTTCCATCAAGGCTCCGTGAAGGATTCCTGGACAACCTTTGGCAAAGGTCGCTGCGTGTTTGTCCGTATCCAAACCAAGACCAGAGGCTTCTGCTCCGTACATGGCTACAGATTCGTCTTCTACGAAGGGGTAGAACATGCCAATAGCATTGGAGCCCCCACCGATACAGGCTAGGACCGCATCAGGAAGTTTTCCACCTGAGACTTCAGCAAACTGACGTTTGGCTTCCTTACCAATCACGGATTGAAAATCTCGGACAATCTCTGGGAAGGGAGCTGGTCCAAGGGCAGATCCCATGATGTAGTGAGTATCATCAATCCCAGCTACCCATGCACGAAGGGCTGCATTGACCGCATCTTTCAGCACGCGCGATCCGTCTGTCACACTATGGACTTTTGCTCCCAAGAGCTCCATTCGAAAGACATTGAGAGCTTGGCGTTTGACATCTTCTTCCCCCATGTAGATGGTACACTCCATCTCAAAGAGTGCCGCTGCCGTCGCTGTCGCAACCCCGTGTTGACCAGCCCCTGTCTCCGCGATGATCTTCTTCTTGCCCATCCGTTTAGCCAGCAAGACCTGACCAAGGGCATTGTTAATCTTGTGGGCCCCTGTATGGTTGAGGTCTTCCCGTTTCAGGTAGATTTGTGCCCCACCGATGTGCTTGGAGAGGCTTTTGGCGTGGTATAGTGGAGTCTCCCGTCCTACATAATTCTTGAGCAAGTCAACCAATTCCGCCTGAAAGCTTGGATCTGCTTTGGCTTCTCTGTACGCCTTATCCAGTTCGATCACGGCTGTCATCAGGGTTTCTGGGACAAACTGGCCCCCAAATTTTCCATAAAACCCTTTTTCATCCGGTAGTTGATAGTTCATGCTTTCGCTCCTTCTATAAATGCTTTTATCTTTTCTATATCTTTGCGTCCGTCTGTTTCGACTCCTGAAGAGACATCCAGGGCATAGGGCTGAAAGGTCTCTCGAGCTTGGCGGACATTGTCCACTGTCAAGCCCCCTGCAATAAAGAAGTCCTGCCGGATCTTCTGATCTTTCAGCAAGTCCCAATCAAAGGTTTGCCCACTCCCAGCTACTGGAGCATCAAAGAGCAGATAATCTGCCTGGCTTGACACTTGGGCTTCCTCATCTCTGATCTGGATCGCGCGAATGACGGGAACTGAAATCTTTGGTATCAGAGCTTCATCAAACATTCCATGAATCTGAACGATATCTAAGGGAACCTGAGCAATGGCTTGCTCCAAGTCCTCTAGACTTGGTGAGACAAAGACTCCGACAATTTTGGTCGGACCAGTCACCAGTCTCGCCAATTCATGGGCTTGCTCCAGACTGACTTGTCGCTTGCTCTTAGCGAATACAAAGCCGATATAGTCTGCTCCTGCTAGAACAGCCGTCTCCACGGCTTCCGCTGTAGACAGGCCGCATATTTTAACCTTTGTCAATTTGTAACTCCTTGACCTTTTCTGCAACATCCCCTGCTGTCATGAGGGCAGTCCCCACCAAGATCCCATTAAAGTAGGGAGCGACTAGAGCCGCATCTGCCCCATTAAAAATAGCGGACTCCGATATATAAACTGGCTGGTCTTTGAAATGCGTGGACAATTCAAGACTGGTATTCAGATCCGTTTCAAAAGTGACCAGGTTCCGGTTGTTGACCCCGATGATGTCCGCTCCGATTCGATGGGCGATTTCGAGCTCAGCTAAGTTATGGGTCTCTACAAGCACTTCCAAACCAAGCCCCGTCGCAAAGTCATAGAGTTCCTTGAGCCGGGCTTCGGGCAGGGCTGCGACAATCAAGAGAATAACCGTCGCTCCGGCATTGCGAGAGCGGACAATTTGCTTCTCATCAATGATAAAATCCTTGGCCAAGGTTGGAATCGTCACCTGGGAAGAAATCTCACGAAGGTAGTCTAGATCCCCCTTGAAGAAGACTTGGTCCGTCAGGACTGAGATCATAGCTGCCCCATTTTCTTCATAGGTCTTGGCTTGGGCGACAATATCCACATCCAAGTTAATATCCCCCATACTAGGGCTGGCTTTCTTCACCTCAGCTATGATCTGCAAGTGCTCTTGATGGCTCTTGAGAAAATCGTAGAGACGGTAGGTCTGACGAAGAGGCTGGAGGTCATCCATGACCATTTGCGCCACTTCTTTTTCTTTTTGTTCTAGGATCGTTGGTAGAAAGGCTTTACTCATACTTGAACCTCTTGTAAGTGTTGCAATTTAGCAAGGGCAGAACCATCCGCTATCAATTGACGCGCAAGCTCCACACCTTCTTTGATGCTTGCGACTTTTCCATTGGCATAGAAACCAAGACCAGCATTGAGAACTGTCGTTTCCAGATAAGGGCTGACTTCATTCTTCAAGACACTGAGGAGAATTTCTGCATTTTCCTTGGCATCACCACCAGTTATTTCAGACAGCTCTACCTTGTCCATCCCCAGATCTTCATAGGTAAAGGTATGCTGGCTGATCTTGCCATCTTCTAAGAGAGTATAGGTATTGGTTCCATACAGAGCTGCTTCATCCATATTGTCAGGACCTGTGATGACGACGGCACGTTTGCGTCCCAGTTGCTGGATGGCACGCGCGACAATCTCTTGCAATTCGACACGGTAGAGCCCCATGAGTTGGGTTTCAAGATCCAGTGGATTAGCTAGCGGACCAACCAAGTTCATAATGGTTGGAATCCCCATAGCCTGACGAGCAGGACCAATAAAGCGCATAGCCGGATGCATAGTCTGCGCAAAGATAAAGGCCAAGCCAACCTCGTCCAAGGCTTTAGAGAGGGTCTCTGGCGAGGCAGCCACGTTGATGCCCAGCGCTTCAAGGACATCTGCAGAGCCTGACTTAGAAGAAACAGAGCGATTGCCGGCCTTGGCCATGCGGATCCCTCCCGCAGCCAAAACGAAGCAAACAGTCGTCGAAATGTTAAAGCTATAGGATTGGTCACCACCAGTCCCACAGTTACACATGGCATCTGAGAAGGTCTCTGGCAATACCGTCGCATGGGCCTTTAAGGCGCGTACAATTCCAGTAATTTCGTCTGCTGTTTCTCCCTTGGTTTTGAGTCCCATCAAAAAGGCAGCGATTTGACTTTCTGATAGTTGGTTCTGCAAGATTTGATCAAAGACTTCTTGGACTTGCTCTTGCGTCAAGTCTTGGCGATTAGAGATTTGTAAGAATAGTTCTTTCATAAGGGTTTCCTCTTGTCTTTTCTACACGTTTCAATAGAAATTTTAGCTGCTTGGAACTGCTGGTCTAGTCTAGGACCAGCTTCACAAAATTTTCAATCATTTTTAGACCATCTGGACTGCCGATACTCTCAGGATGATACTGAAGTCCGTAGATGGGCAGGCTCTTGTGTTGGATGGCCATGATTTCTTGGTCGTCCGTGGTAATGGCCGTTACCTCAAATTCTTCTGGCATTTGGTCAACGACGATAGAATGGTAACGCATGATGGGCACATCATTCTCAATGTCCTGGAAAATGGGAGATGGCGTTTCAAAGGTAATCTGGCTTTGTTTGCCATGCATGACATCCTTAGCCAGGCGCAACTTGCCGCCAAAGGTCTCCGCCAGGGCTTGATGACCTAGGCAAATCCCCAACATCGGCTTCTTACCTGCAAAGTCCTTGATCATGGCTTCCATTTTCCCAGCATCTGCTGGCCAGCCTGGCCCCGGGGAGAAGACGAGGGCATCTGCCACTTCCGCCTGCTCATACAAACGCTCATCATCATTTCGTAAGACCTCAACCTCTGTAAAAGTTCCCAGGTATTGGGCCAAATTATAGGTAAAGGAATCGTAATTATCCACTAATAAAATCATTGAACATCTCCTATTCTTGTCATCGATTTTGCCTTGTTAATCGTTTCGTAAAATTCATTCTCCGGAACACTGTCGTAGACAATCCCTGCTCCTGCTTGGACGTAGGCCTTTTGATTCTTGAGGATCATGGTCCGGATGGCAATGGCAAAATCCATATCTCCTGTCGCAGAGAGGTAACCAATAGCTCCCGCATAGACCCCACGTTTTTCCTGTTCCAACTCATAGATCCGACGCATGGCCCGAATCTTAGGAGCCCCAGAGACTGTCCCAGCTGGTAGTGTCGCTTTCAAGGCATCGAGAGCTGTTAGGTGTGGCAGGAGTTGCCCCTTGACCACACTGGTCAGGTGCATAACATATCGGAAATACTCCACTTCCATATACTTGGTCACTTCGACCGTCCCGTTTTGGGCGATTTTCCCGATATCATTGCGGCCCAGATCCACCAGCATGCGGTGCTCGGCTGTTTCCTTGATATCGTGAAGGAGTTCATGAGCCAGGGCTTGGTCCTCTTCCTCTGTCGCTCCACGAGGTCGGGTTCCAGCGATTGGATTGGTGGTCACTTCTCCCTTCTTCACCGATACCAGGCTTTCAGGACTGGCCCCAATAATCTGGTAGTCGCCAAAGTCATAGAAATAGAGATAGTTGGATGGGTTGGTCACGCGCAAATTCCGGTAATAATCCAAGGGATCACCCTCAAAGTCTGCTGAGAAGCGTTGACTGAGGACACATTGGAACATATCGCCTTCACGGATCAGTTTCTTGGCCTTATCCACCATTTCCATAAAGACTTCCTTCTCGATATGATTGGTGAAGTGCAGGGCCTGCAAGGCCTGAGGGGTAAACTCGTTGGGTGCTTGGGTTTGCAGATCGGTCACCACTTGCCCCAGTGATTGGCGGACCGCGTCATTGCTCCGACCAGAGTAGATATTGTCTTCCACCACATAGACTTTTTCCTTCTTGTGGTCAAAAATCAAATAGGACTCGTAGATGAAGAAATGCATATCTGGCGTCCCGATCGTATCCTGAGGAATGGATCCAATCTCCTCATAGACTCCGATCATATCGTAGCCTGCAAAACCGATGGCCCCACCAGCGAAAGGAAGATCAGACGTCAGCCCCTTGACCGTTACCTGGTGGAGGTAGTCAAAGGGATCTTGCTCCAGCACCTTGCCATTCTCATACAGGATGCCATCCTGATAGGTCACCTCAAACACTGGATTGTAGGCCACGATAGAAAAGCGGGCATTCTCCTTTTCACGCGGGATCGACTCAAGGATGACCTTATGGTCACCTTGGACACGCATGTATGCTAGAATGGGGGTTAAGGTATCAGCTGGTAAAATTTTTTTCATAGGAATTCCTTTCTTTTCCTAGGGACGAAGCGATGCAAGTCCTGATCCAAGCACATCCAATACTCCTCGAAGTTAGCAAGCTGACCAACTTCAACAGAATACAAAAAACCTCACAGAGTAACACTCTGTGAGGGCATTAAATCGAGTTTAACACGGTACCACCTCAGTTAATGGTCAAAAGGGTAGAAAGCGACCATTATCTCTATCTCCTCTAACAAGGAGCTGCACGATAAGGGGTGCCTACCGAGAAGAATATGTGTTATCTTCTCCTACTCTAAACAATCAGCCCAATGTTCACTAATCCCGACTACCTGCTCACAATACCCGCAGGCTCCCTGAAAATCTTAGACTAGTTACTTTCTGATTTATTACATATTTTACTACATTTTTTTGGCTTGTCAAGAATTTTTTGACAGTTTATCCTAAAAAATCTACCCAGTCAACTTGACCAGGCAGATTTAATCTTTTTTTAACCTTGAAAACGAAGCTTATTTGACCAAGTCGCTCTTGAGATAGGCATCGACCATACGCTCTGTCGCTACCACAGAATCCACGTGGGTCCGCTCATAGGAGTGGCTAGACTCGATCCCTGCTCCGAGAAGACCATGCTTGACTTCTGCACCTGCGCTCATAGCTGCAGAGGCATCCGAGCCATAGAAAGGATAGATGTCCAGTTTGTAAGGGATGTTTTGCTCCTTGGCCAAGGCCACCAAGTGCTGGCGGAAACCATAGTGGTAAGGACCAGAAGCATCTTTGACACAGATAGAAACCGTATACTCGTCTGTCTGCTGGTCATCTCCCATAGCCCCCATATCGACTGCCAAATATTCGACCGCTTGAGCTGGAATGCTGGAGTTAGCCCCATGTCCCACTTCTTCAAAGACAGAAAAGGCAAAGTGAGTCGTCACTGGAAGGGTCACGCCTTCTTCCTTGTAGACGCGTAGGAGATTGAGCAAGATGGCAGCGCTGACCTTGTCATCCAAGTGACGAGACTTGATAAAGCCCGTATCTGTGACGATAGTCCGAGCATCAAAGCTGATAAAGTCTCCCACCTCAATCCCTAAGTCACGCGTTTCTTTTTCAGAGGTCACTTTTTCATCCAAGCGCACTTCCATATTGTCCTGGGTCCGCTCTACAGTTCCCGCATCCTTGTAGACGTGGCAAGAGGTTTGGTGGACAAGGATAGTACCCGAATGTGTCTTTCCTGTATTGGCAACATGGACCGTACAGTTTTCCCCTTCGATCATGTTCCAAGGGAAGCCCCCGATGCGATCCAGTTTGAGACGGCCATCTGGTTTCACTGCACGGACAATCGCTCCCAAAGTATCCACGTGGGCCGTGATGTAGCGGTGTTGCTCGTCATTCTCACCCTTGAGGACGACTGTTACGCCTCCTTTAGCTGTCCGAACAGGGCTGTAACCTAGGTCTGTTAAAGTCTTGACTAGGTAGGTCGCCACTTCTTCGGTAAAGCCTGTCGGTGATGCGATGGCTGTAAGTTCTTTTAGATATTCAACTGTTTGATTCATGAATTTCTCCTTCAATAATCTGCTAGTACGATTATAGCACGACTGCCCCTAAAAGACTAGTTCAGATAGAAAGCAAAAAAAGCTGGGACAAAAGTCCTAGCCTCTCAATTGTCTTTGGATTATCGAGCAAGACGCAGTGGTTGAGTGGGCTCTACTACGCTGATTTCATCAGCTTTTACAGCCCTACTCAACTGTGCGGAGGTGGGACGACGAAATCGAACTCTAACGAATTACCGATTTCTGTCCCACTCTCTCTTTCTTTATTTCTTTTCAGATCCAATCTACAGCTGAGGAAACTGAGTCCCCACAGAGAAGACAGGGGCCTTAGCTACTCAAACCTCCAACAAACTTATAAGCAGTTACCAAAGCATTTGTCATGGTATCACGGGTTGCTTTGAAGGCCTCAATAAAGGCTGCACGGTGCTCTTCTGGGAAAAGCGTTGTATCATCTCCAAATTGAGTAAGAGTTTCATTCACAGAAGCCAACTCTTCATCCATCTTCTTGATACCAGGTTCCAAGGTCTTGAAGTAAGATTCTTGTTCAGATTTTGGCAACTTTTCACCCAATTCATTGGCATGCTTCTTGTAATTTTCAGCTAGTTTTGCATAAAGTCCCTTGATATCCCCGATTGTTTTCGCATTTTCAATTTCCTGATCTGTTACCAAAACAACTTCTGGAGCTGTTGCTTGAGCGCCAGAGCCTGAAGTAGACTGACTAGAAGAGCTGCTTGTATCATCTGTCAATTCAAATTTCTTTGATGAAGATGATTTCTTCTTAGATGAGGAAGACTTCTTAGAAGAAGATTTCTCCACCTTGCTTGAAGACTTCTCTGAAGAAGCCTTTGGTTTTGCAGTTTGATTTCCCGAACATGCGACCAAGGTCAAGACCGAGAGAAGGGTAATACCGCTTGCGACTAATTTTTTCATGGTTGACTCCTATTCATAATTCATTTATAGAATTATATCTAAAATTATTTCGATTGTCAAAGCATTATAATATCTTAGCTCCTTCTGCTGACGGTACATTTTTAAGATGAGATAGACCTTCTACCCATTATAGACCTTTCTTAAATTGTCGAACTTTTATCATTTAGGACAAAAGTCTTGCAATATTACTTAACTTTAATTATAATCATTCTAAATAAGGAATCAGGAGACAAGTATGAGTGAAACTAAACATGGCGTTGATGCTTCATTTAACGACCGCTTAAATATCTTACGGGCTGGAGTGCTCGGTGCCAATGATGGCATTATCTCAATCGCTGGAGTTGTTATCGGGGTTGCCAGCGCGACCAGCAATCTCTGGATTATCTTCCTATCTGGCCTCTCTGCCATTCTGGCCGGTGCCTTCTCTATGGCGGGTGGTGAATACGTGTCTGTATCGACCCAAAAGGATACAGAAGAAGCCGCTGTGAGTCGGGAGCAAGCCCTTCTGGACCGCGATCCAAAAGCTGCACGCGACTCCCTCTATGCAGCCTATATTCAAAATGGGGAATGCGAAACAGCTGCTCAAATCATGACCGAGAGGGCCTTTCTCAAACACCCTCTCAAAGCCTTGGTGGAAGAAAAGTATGGACTGGAGTTTGAAGAGTTTACTAATCCTTGGCATGCGGCCATCTCAAGCTTTGTTGCCTTTGTCCTTGGATCCCTTCCTCCTATGCTGTCGATCATCCTCTTGCCAAAAGAAATCCGGATCCCAGCAACGGTGATTATCGTCGCCCTTTCCCTTCTCTTTACTGGCTACACCAGTGCCAAGCTAGGAAAAGCACCAACCAAGCAAGCCATGATCCGTAACTTGGTCATCGGACTACTGACTATGGGTGTTACCTATCTCTTTGGACAATTGTTTAGTATTTAAAAAAGCTGAGACTTCTGTCTCAGTTTTTTTTACGCTTCCAATAGGGCTTGGGCTTGTTTTTCCAATCCTGTGATTGCTTCGTCTGTCAAGAACAATTCACCTGTTTCCCAGGCTTCTGGGTTAACGGTTGTTCCTGTGAAATCTCCCACTACTTGGGTACGAACGAATGGTAGGAGGGCTTGGTAAGCCGCAAACATTGGCTCGTGTCCTGCATTAGCGACTGAAGAGACTGTTACAATCTTGTCTTGGAGGGCAGATGGACCACGAGTTTCTGACAGGTCAAGGGCACGGCTGAGCCAGTCAATCAAGTTTTTCACTACACCTGGAATGGCAAAGTTATAGACTGGTGAGAAGATCCAGATAGCATCCGCAGCAAGGACTGCATCACGTGCTGCTTGCACTGCTGGTAAGGTTGGCGTTTCCAAATCTTGATTCATCATTGGGATGTCTTTGTAGTCCAAGTAAGTCACTGTTGCTTTTCCTTCTAGGATGCTTTCTGCTTTCTTAGCCATTTGGTGGTTAAAAGATCCTTGACGAAGAGATCCGACGATAAATAGAATGTTTTTCATAGTTGTTTCCTCTTTCTGTTGTAAGTTTATTTATTACAAAAACTATTATACACGGCCTAGATGTAATGTCAAGAATTACATCTTGAAATATCACTAATTTTTACTATTTTTGTTTTTCCTTTCAAAAACCCTAATTTATCAAGCTTTCTAACCTTTTCTGACTCGGGTTACAATCCCATCCGGGTCTGTAAACTCGAGCTCGCCTGAGGTCAGCCAGGTGACTGGTGCCTCCTGCTCTTTTGCTCGCTCTGCGATGGCAACCAAGTCTTCTTTCTGTTTTACGTGGACGACGTAATAGGCAAGGCCAGGAAGCTGAGCTTCACGTTTGGCTAAGTGCTTTCCACCCCACTCATTGACAGCCAGGTGATGGTGGTAGTCCCCAGAAGCGATCCAGCTGGCTGATGGGACGGTGAACTTATCTGACAGGTCTAGCACTTTCTGATAAAAGGCTGACGCTGCTCGGCTATCTCTCACGGAGAGATGAACATGCCCCATGCGGGTATCAGACGCTATCTGGAAAGGCTCCACCTTGCGGCCCATCTCATAGATCTCTTGGGCAGACAGTTCCTCTGTCACCCCAATGATACGCCCATCTTCACGGATATCCCACTCCGCCACTGGCTTATCCCGGTAGAGCTCAATACCGTTGCCCTCTGGATCTTCAAGATAGAGGGCTTCGCTGTAGCCATGGTCGGCAGCCCCGACAAAGGGAACCTTCAGCTCAGCCATATGCTTGAAGACATCCGCTAGGTCCTCCCGACTAGGTAGGAGAATGGCCATGTGGTAGAGACCGTAGCTAGCCTTAACAGACTCAGTCCGATCCGTTTGGATCAGGTGGACCAAGGGCTTGCCTCCAGCCCCAAGAAGGACTTCCTCCTCAGTCTGAGACAAAATCTCCAAACCCAGAATTTGGGTATAAAAAGCGGTCTGGCGAGCCAGATCCTTCACATTGAGCACTGCTTCTGCCAGGCAAATCTTGCTATTGTATGCGTAAGTCATAGTTCTCTCCTTTTCGGTTATGCTTTGTTGTAACACTTTACATTACATCATTATACACTCTTTTATAAAAGAATCAAGAAAAATAACTCGACGAAAACCCTCCTTAGAAAACTAAGGAGGGGTGTGAGTTTAATAGTTGGACAAAATAATTATCTTACTTTAGAACATTTCCGCTACCCTTATCAAAATTCAGGAAACTATTTTTGAAATCTTACTTTCTATTACCAATTGCTTTCTTAAGAGCATTTTGAAGTTCTTCATCAACCGCATAGACATATAGCCCGTTAACTCCACGGGTCAGCAAAACATTTAACTCATTTCGCAATAATGTTTCTCCGTAATTAATCATTTTACCTGATTCAAGTTTTCTGTTTTGCACAGCACTTTTATTTTTACTTTCACTTATATCAAAAATGATTTTCCCGTCTCTATATTTGACAGATGGGCCAATGATAACTCCCACATAATTTAGATCAAATCCCTGAACGGTAAACGTTGAGCCAATTTCATGAATCGTTTGAGACTGCTCTATCCAGGATAAATGTTTAGATTCTTTTTCTTTTGCAAGTTGTCTGTTCCACGGACAAGACCAGTCTCCGATACGAACACACCAATAGTCCGAATCCTTTGGTTTTGATTGACTACTATATTCCCAATCATAGGTTGCTGTTAAGCGTGAAATCCCTAAACTTTGATTATCATTTTTTTCCATGATTGCACTTTGAAGTTCCTCAGGAGAGTCAAAAACTCTAATATCATAATCATTATCTCTTGGAACCTCATTCACAACTCCAACATCAATCAGATTTCTTATCCACTCAACTGTTTCCTTTGTAGCATGGATACGCATTTGGTTATGTAGCGTAATGAGATTTCCTTTTAAATTGGCTTCGTGTTCCAATTTCAAGAAAGAATCATCTGTCCATATTTGGGATTTGTTCATGATCTGATTTTCATCATAAACAAGTACTACTACTTTTGATTTAGAAAGTAAATCATTTAGATGATTTCCACCTAGATAAGCTTGATTTTTTGCAGTCAATAATAAATGACCTTCATCAACCACTACAATTCCAGCATCAGTTTTTTCTTTCTTCAGAGCATTCAAAAATTGAGTCGGTTTCATCACAACATTAATATTTGATCCACTCTTCCATTCCAATTTTTTCTCAATTTCTTGGTAAACACTGAGTTGATCATCATGATTCACAACCAAATTGATATCATTGTTTTCACGGATCATCTGAATATCTTCAGAATTCAACAAATCATCGATGAGAGAACTCATCAATACCGTTTTCCCTGCACCAGCATCACCCTTTACTAAAATTAGAACTCCTGTTTCATTTTTACTGATGACGGATGTAATTTTGAGCAATATTTCATTTTTGGCCTTTACTTGTTCATCCGTTAACTTGTGAAATGGAGAGGATTTAAATATCGCTGAATTTCTAATAAAGCTTTCAGCTGGGAATAAATAGTGGTTTTTTCTATTTAGGCTTCTCCAAATCTTTGAAAAAATCTCGTCCAATTCCTCAGAAGTATAGTATTGATTTTGAGGATTCCCTCTTCTATTCTGAACACGTTCAACCTGTTCAACACTTGAAAGATAGAGCATTAATCTATTCTCAATATCCAATGTCAATGATTTATTAAAATGGTTATGCCCAATGACAAACATTTTAGAAGTTTTAGATTGTTCAAATTGTCGCCAATCTTCTCGGTTCTTCTTTATATCATCTGATAAGTGTTGATTTGTTCTTCGAATAATATCTGTTGTTTCTCCAACATACACACTATACTTATTTTTATTCTCATCATTTACGATATATACAGTTGGGTAATCAAAAATGAGCTTAGAATATTTGGGTTCAACAGAATCTTTTATCTGATTAAATGTTCGACTTGAATAGTCTATTTCCAATACTACGGGCGGTTGAATTTTACTCATTTTTTCTCCAAGTCCGTATATTTTTTATTGCTACCTTTACTTAATTCTACAGGATATTTTTTTGAATTTATGTCAATTTTCTCTTTTATAATTTCTTCTACATCTAGATTCAAATTATCTGCCAACATTAAAGAATACATAAAAACATCCGCAAGTTCTTCTTTAATTTCTTGTAACGACTTTTCAACTACTTCCTCTGATTGTTTCCATTGAAAAAGTTCTAATAATTCGCTTGCTTCTAATGAAATCGAAATGGCCAGATCTTTTTCATTATGAAACTTTCTCCAGTCGCGTTCATCTCTAAATTGATTAATTAAATCGATTAATTCTTTCATCCGTCTATCCTTTTCCTGTACATAATCTCCTATTATTATAGCATGTTTGGGAAAGAAATTAACGCTTTCAAAGCATTTTGTTGGTTTTTCGCGCAATAAAACGAACCTGGTCTGGTTCGTTTTTTCTTAATCTAGTTGAATCCCTTTTTCTGCTAGATTGTCCAGGCATTCTTTAAGGTAAGTAGCCTGGTGTTCGGGATAGATTGGGCTGCTCAAGCCTTCTTCTTCCAGCTCTGGGTAGGCTGGGCAGGTCTTGCCTCGGTAGGTCGGCTCCCACCACTCTGGGCTCACCTTGTAGCCACGGGCCGTCATCTCCTCCATGATCAGGCGGTGATAGACATAGAGGCGATAGGGCGAGTAGTCAAAGACATAGTTGACCGTCGCGTGCTTCTTGCCCCAGCCATTGCCTCGAAGGGCGCAGCATTCCCGGTGTTGGCCTAGGAGCTGGGGACGAGGGAGTTTGCTAATCAAGTCTTGGTGCCACAGTCTCATCTATTGACCTCCTAATAGCGTCGAGTCTTGCAAGTAGCGATTTGGGTAGCGCTTAAGGAGCCTTTGGCTCCCCTTGATGAGATCCTCTTGGCTAGCTTGCCCATGTTGGTACTTCTCAAGTAGCAGCATAAAGTCCGCCTTTTCCTCAGGAGTCGCCTGCTTTTTGAAATAGCCCCAGATATGCTGGAAGGCATTGGAGACCTGGCCACGATTTTCCGGCAAGGCTAGCGCTTGTTGGATCAGGTCCTCGACATGGCTGACCTCCACCTGGTCTTGCTTGAGGTATTCCCGGATCTCCTTGTAAATGTTGCTGGAATGACTCAGCACCAGGTATTTATTTTTTGCCCATAGGACTTGGCAGTGATGTTTTTGATCCACTCGTGTCTCCTTTTGATCTTCTCTATGAATAGTCCTCCCATTATACCATGGAAATGAGTTAAGTCATAAAAAAAGCGGACCTACAAGGCCCGTTTTTTCTCTCCGTTATATCTATCAAAGGGAGGCTTTTAACTGTTCTATCTGCTCTTCACTTAAATCGGTGTACTGTTGGATTTCCTCAGTGCTAAAGCCATTGGCCAAGAGCCCTTGGGCGATACGAAGAGCAGCCTCTTCTCTTCCTTGTTCTAACCCCTGAATTCTTCCTTGTTCTAAACCTTGTTCTAATGCAATCTTGCCAGCTTCTTCCTTGGTTTCTTTGAGCAAGGTTTCCATACACATATTCCAGTTTTCTCTGAGGCGGATGCGTTCATCTATCATGTCTTTTTCCTCCTTGGTCCAATTGGATGGGATTAAGAGTGACTCTGCTTGTTCGATCACCTGATCAGGTTGATGGCTAAAAGGATGATTCCCGAAGAATTCTAGCCACTGTTGCAATGGATCACTCACTTGCGTTCCTCTACTTTCATTATACTTGTCCAATTCTAAAAAGGCAAGTCGCAATAGATTATGACGTTCATTCCCCTTGCTATTAGCGAGAAGGGGACCCCCATGGATGGCATGACGCACTTCATAAACATTGACAGGAGAAGCCTCATCAGGGAAAATACTCTTCTCCAAAATCGCAATCCCATAGACTGGAACCAGATCCTCGTACATCTGATGAGTTTGGCCTTTCTTCCGTTTTTTTCGGACATTTTCAATCAACTGGTTGGCCAGATAATAATAAAAACGATTGACAAAGTACTCCTGCTTCATGACTTGAATCTCAATAATGACTTCTAGGCCCGAATCTAATTTTGCTCGCACATCTACAGAAGTTTCAAATGGGTAATCTCCTAAAAAGCCTTGTTCATGAATTTGATTGCCTTCTAAGATTTCTACCGAGCGGATGGGTAAATCCAAGACCTCTTGGATAAATTTTGCAGTGACATCTGGAATACTAAAAATTTTCTTTGCAATCAGATCCAGAGTGGGTGAAATATGGGGATGACGTTTACGCATTTTTTCCTCCTTTAACATTCTTAATAAGGGAGAACCAACTCCTCCCTCACTTATATCATTCGTAAAAAGATTCACTCCCACGAAAAAAAGTCTGAGACCAGCTCAGACATTAAATATAGACAGACCATTTTTCATAAAACAATCATCGATTTTACAAAAAATGTATTAGTTTAAAAGTGATTCAAATAGAGACTGAAACTTTCTGCCGTGAGAAAAGTGAGAGTGGGACAGAAATCGGTAATTCGTTAGAATTCGATTTCGTCGTCCCACCTCCGCACAGTTGAGTAGGGCTGTAAAAGCTGATGAAATCAGCGTGGTAGAGCCCACTCAACCACTGCGTCTTGCTCGATAATCCAAAGACAATTGAGAGGCTAGGACTTTTGTCCCAGCATCACACGGGAGTTTTGAAACTTTAGGTTCAAAACTAAGGCATGGAACTTCTTCGAAGTTCGCTGACGTCCGATCTCACCTAAGGAAAGTTTCAAAGACAACATTATCCATAAGTAAAAAGTCTGAGACCAGCTCAGACTTTTTTGTGTTAATCAATTTCAAGGCCACCGGTGTAGAGGCGGTAATAAGTTCCGCGTTCTGCCATCAAGGAAGCGTGGTTGCCTCGCTCGATGATGCGTCCCTTGTCCATGACCATGATCACATCCGAGTTGACGATGGTTGAAAGACGGTGGGCGATGACAAAGACGGTCCGTCCTGCCATCAGGCGATCCATCCCCTCTTGGACCATCTTCTCTGTCCGTGAGTCGATTGAGGAAGTTGCTTCATCAAGGATCAAGACTGGCGCATTAGCCAAGGCTGCACGCGCAATAGCGATCAGCTGACGTTGACCGTTAGAGAGACCAGCTCCATCATCATTCAAGACAGTATCGTAGCCTTGGTCCAAATGTTTGACGAAGGAATCCACATTGGCAATGCAGGCTGCTTCCAGGATTTCCTCCCGGGTCGCATCTGATCGACCATAGGCGATATTTTCTGCGATAGTTCCAGTAAAAAGGTGGGTATCCTGCAAGACAATCCCTAGCGAACGACGGAGCGAATCTTTCTCGATCAGCTTCACATCGATCCCATCATAGGTGATAGATCCTGATTGGATATCGTAGAAACGATTGATCAAGTTGGTAATGGTAGTCTTCCCTGCTCCTGTAGCGCCGACAAAGGCAACCTTTTGCCCCTTGTCCGCGTAGAGGTTGATATCGTAAAGGATTTGGTTCTTCTCATTGTAGGAGAAGTCTACATTTGTAAAGACGACATTTCCGACCAGTTTGACCAGTTCGTAGTCGCCGTTTTCCCGAGGGTGTTTCCAAGCCCAGAGATTGGTCTTCTTATCAGTGATGACCATGCGACCATCGACCTCTTCATAGTTGACCAAGGTGACTTTCCCTTCATCCACTTCGACTTCTTCATCCAAGAGATCAAAGATCCGATCTCCCCCAGCAAGAGCCATGAGGACAAAGTTCAACTGTTGCGATACTTGGGTGATTGGTCCGTTGAAGGAACGGTTGAGCTGGAGGAAGGCCATGAGCCCACCAATGGTGAGGCCACTGATACCATTCAAGGCAAAGATCCCTCCGACCAGTGAGGTCAAGACGAAGGAGACATTTCCCAGGTTCCCCAAGATAGGCATCAAGACATTGGCATAGCGGTTAGCCTGGTAGGAAGATTCAAAGAGTTGGTCATTGATCCGCTCAAAGGCTTCAATACTTTCTTTTTCATGAACGAAGGCCTTGACCACCTTTTGACCAGACATCATCTCTTCGATAAAGCCGTTTTCAATCCCTAAGTTCTTTTGCTGATCGGCGAAATAGCGACCAGATTTGCCAGAGATATCTTTGATGACATAGGCCATGACTCCGACCATCAAAAGAACGAGAAGGAAAAGAAGAGGGCTGATCATGATCATGCTGACTGCTACCCCGACAATGGTGATGGCAGACTGCAAAAGCTGCGGGATAGACTGCTCGATCGCTTGACGAAGAGCATCGATGTCATTGGTATAGATCGACATGATGTCCCCGTGCTGGTGGGTATCGAAGTACTTGACAGGTAGCTTCTGCATACGAGCAAAAAGCTGGTTCCGTAGCGAGCGAAGCGTATCCTGAGAGACTGTCGCCATAATGAGGGAGAAACCATAGTTGGCTAGAACCCCCAAGATGCCGACTACTGCCAGCATCATCAAGAAGCTGAGGAGAGGACCAAAGTCCCTGCTTCCACTATCCAACATGGGTTGGATGTATTGGTCCACCAAGGCCCGGATAGAGGAGGTAATATAGACCGTAGAAAGGGAGGCTGCCACAATAAGGACAGCTGCTAAAATGAGAACGAACTTATATTGTTTCCACATATAGTCTAGCAAGCGTACGAGAGAGCCCCAGCTGGCTTTTTTCTTATTCTTCATCTGCTTGTCCTCCTTTCCCTTGGGTTTGCATGTCATAGACTTCACGGTAGATGGCATTGGTCTCGAGCAGTTCTTGATGAGTACCGATGGCATCAATCTTCCCATCATTCATGACCACGATCCGGTCTGCATCTTGGATAGAAGAGATCCGTTGACCAATGATGATCTTGGTCGTGTCCTTGAGACTAGACGCTAGACCTTGACGGATCAGGCTATCCATCTTGGTATCGACAGCTGAAGTCGAATCATCCAAGATCAAGATTTTTGGATTCATCAAGAGCGCGCGGGCGATACAGAGACGTTGGCGCTGACCACCTGAGACATTGGCTCCACCACGTTCGATCATGGTATCATAGCCATCCTTAAAGATCTGGATAAATTCATCTGCTTGAGCGATCTTACAAGCTTCCACGATTTCTTCGTCCGTCGCGTCCTTATTTCCCCAGCGCATGTTTTCCTTGATGGTACCAGAGAAGAGGACATTGGTCTGAAGCACCATAGCAACTTGCTTGCGCAAATGGTCTAGATCATAGTTTCGCACATCCTGACCAGCTACCTTGACACTACCAGACTCTACATCATAGAGACGAGGAATGAGCTGGACCAGACTAGACTTACCAGAACCAGTCCCCCCAAGGATTCCGATCACTTCACCAGAGCGAATGCTGAGGTTGATATCGGACAAGACATGGGCCTTGTCGCCATTTTCGTCTGTGTAGGCGAAGTTCACATGGTCGAAGGTAATAGATCCATCTGCTACTTCTGTCAGACCATTTTCAGGAGAGACGATGGTTGACTCTGTCCCAAGCACTTCATTGATCCGCTCCACTGATGCCATAGAGATTGAGAGCATGACGAAGATCATCATAAACATCATGAGAGACATAAGGATGGTCATGACGTAGGCAAACATAGAGGTCAGCTCACCTGTCGTAAAGCTGCCAGCAACGATGAGTTGTGCCCCGATCCAAGAGATTAAGATAAAGGATGCATACAAGGATAACATCATGGCTGGACTACTCAAGATCACGATGCGAATGGCCTTCATGAACATGTTGTAGATCAAGCGAGAAGCCTTCTTAAACTTAACCGTCTCTTCTTCTTCCTTAACATAGGACTTGACCACGCGCATGTTGGTAATATTTTCCTGGATGCTGTTGTTCAAGTTATCATAGGCGTCAAAGACCTTGGTAAAGAGTGGATAGACAATCTTAGTGATCACACCCAAGACCAAACCCAAGAAAAGGGTAATCCCTACAAAGATCATGGCCATCTGCGGATTGATCAAATAGCTAGCAACAATGGCAAAGATCAAGTTGAGCGGAGCACGGACACAGATCCGGATGACCATCTGATAGGAGTTCTGCACATTGGTCACATCCGTCATCATGCGGGTTACTAGACCACCTGAGGAGAAGCTATCGATGTTTTCAAAGGAGAAGGTTTGGATCTTTTTAAAGATCGCCTTCCGTAGATTCTTAGCAAATCCGGCTGATGCAAAAGCCCCGTAGCGAGCCGACTGCATCCCACAGAAAAGAGAGAGAAAGGCGAAGACCAACATGAGGAGACCATAGGTCAGAACCGTGGTCATATCCCCCTTTTGGACCCCCTTGTCCAGAAGCGTCGCCATGATAAAGGGAATAGAAATCTCAAACATGACCTCAAACACCATATAGAGTGAGGCCAGAATAGAGGGTTTCTTATATTCCTTGATTTCAGCAATCAATGACTGAAGCATAGATACCTCCTAAAATACTAGTTAGTACAGTTTTCGTCAGCAAGACGTCCATTCCCAAACAAAGAGAAAATCATTTGAAGAGATCGGCCATCTCTGCATGCGAAAGCTATAGAAAGAGAAAGCGCCCTGACAGCGTTACTGTAGGGACGACTTTCATTATTCATAACAGTTATTATAGCTTAACAATGGATAAAAATCAAACTTTTAGTCAGTCCTTACCAAATAGACTGACATTCTTCTGGATACAAGTTTCTACTCTTCACTGGTACTGAGAGACACCAAGCTTAAGAAGCGATCAAAGTAGGTCTTGTTCTTCTTCAAGTTTTTCTTCAGGCTTTGCGCTTCTGCTACTTCATCCGTGATGATCCCATCAATCGGCCGTTGAAGGTAGGCCGTTAACTTTTGCTCATCATTGATGGTCCAGACATAGAGCTCTTTTTTCATCTCATGGGCCTGGGTTACTAAATCCTCCTGATAAGAAAAGTCTTCGATCGCAAAGAAATCGACTGAGGCATTTTCAAATTGACCAAACTGAATCGGAATGACATAGCCGGTCTTAATCTCCGGGGCTTTCTTCTCCACCTTTTCCATCACCGACAGATCCAAGGACATGGTTGGATAGTCCTTTTCAACTCCCAACTCCTTCATCTTTTGGACGAAGAGGTCCACGTAATTCTCTGGTTCTGCACCGTGAGGCTTGAGCTCGACCAAGAGGGGCATTTTCAGCTCCTTGGCCCGGGTGACAAACTCCTCAAAGGAGGGGATATGACTGGTATGACCATCCTGTTGGATCTTCAATCCCTGTACCTCAGCCAGGGTCATATCTTTGACATCCTTGTCCACTCCAGCCAAGCGTTTGAGATTGTAATCATGCATGACGACGAATTGATGATCCTTGGTCAAGAGGATATCCATCTCTACATAGGAAGCCTTCTCCTTGGCAGCTGCCTCGAGTGCTTCGAGGGAATTTTCTACACCCTTGGCCACATAGCCACGATGGGCTACGATTTTTACTTGGTCATTGACCTCTAAGGTCGCTAAGTCATATGCGGCCATCCCTGATTGAGTCAAGAGGAAAAGAAAGGTCAGAACAAAGAGTCCCTTCATCTTCCGAGAGCCTCGAGTCTTGATGACCGAACGACTTGGAGCTTCCCAACCATTGTCCAGGATGATTCCCAAGGTTCCCAGTTTAGACATGACAGAAAAGAGGAAAATATAGAGGCGGATCAAGACCAAAAAGATAGTCTGCACCCAGATATGCTGACCCGTTTTGTCCAGCTGACTAGACGCAAAGACCAGGCCAAGGATCAAGAGAATACCCGTAACAGAAAGGATAAACTCAAAGGAGAAGATCCGCAGGATAAGGCGGATCCCACCCTTCTTGGTCACCTCCCAACTCTTGCGCATGGCAGCCCCAAAAGGCAACTCTTCAATCACGATATTGGGTACCGTATAGATGAGACGCAGATTGAGATAGATCAGAAGAACTTGAACTATGAAGAGGCCGATGGTCCCAGCGGTCGTCTTGCTAAACTCCCCTGTGATAAAGTTCGGAATATAGAGACCGTCCGTCAGTATTGAGCCAATGAAGAGACCCGCAACAGGCAGAGTCAGAACCATATAAAAGAGAAAATGCAACAGCTTCCAACCGCTAAAATCCTTTAAGCGACCAAAAGACTGGCGAAAGACCTTTTTAAAAGACAGGTGCTGATCCGTACGAGACAGATAGATCAGGGCGATCATGGTCCGCATCTCCAGCATAAAGAGAAAGGCGAAGACGATGGCAAAGAGAATCAAAGCCACTAGACTCAATGGATTGGTCAAGGTCGTGAGGATATTGTTCTTGTCAATGTTGGACTCACCCGATAAGAGGAGGGCCAGTTGAAAGACCCAACTCAAGGCCGCAGCTCCTATACCAACCACAAACTGCAAAAGTATCCCCACAGAGATAAAGGACCATTTATTGCGCCAGATTAAGTAAAAGGCCCCCTTCAGGTCCTGCCAATAACTCCGTTTCATGCTGTCTCTCTTTCCTTTCTTTTATTCCCCTAGAATAGCGGAAAAGCCTCTCCCTGTCAATGATTCTACAAGAAAAAGGCTGGGACAAAAGTCCTGGCCTCTCAATTGTCTTTAGAT
The DNA here is from genome assembly GCF_021595565.1 of Streptococcus sp. GS001. Classification (NCBI taxonomy): domain Bacteria; kingdom Bacillati; phylum Bacillota; class Bacilli; order Lactobacillales; family Streptococcaceae; genus Streptococcus; species Streptococcus sp. GS001. The sequence continues at coordinate 529,245 of NZ_JACSYJ010000001.1, read as the reverse complement.
TGTCGAGCAAGACGCAGTGGTTGAGTGGGCTCTACTACGCTGATTTCATCAGCTTTTACAGCCCTACTCAACTATGAGGAGGTGGGACGACGAAATCAAATTCTAACGAATTACCAATTTCTGTCCCACTCTCTTTTCTATTTATTCAGCTAAGAGCACTTCTTTGATGGTTTGTTTTTGGAGTTTTCTGTTGGATAGATAAAAGAGGCTTTCGTAAACCACAACAAAACCGATCAAAGTCCAGAAGCACACATTCCCATCAAAGTGATGCTCAATCTTTCCAGGAACCGTATCTTTGATCACACCGATCAAGATTTCCATGATGCCATATTGATAAGCCGTCCCAAGAACAAATCCTAAATAAGCCCAAAAACGATAGGGAGCGAGAATATGACCTTGGCATTCACGATTGGTGTAGCCAAAAGCCTTCATAAGAGCCAAGGTTTCGCGGCTTTCTGAGACCACAATCCCCAATGACAAAAAGAGAATCGAGAAAGAAAGGATCAAGCCAATCATAATCATCATGGTTTGGATGATGTCATCTGTATAATCTCTTAAGCCAAAGGACAATTGAACCATGGCCGCAAAACACATAGATCCAAAGACTACAAAAAACAGGATAGATTTTCTCCCCCAAATCAGTGATGAGGACAGCTCTTTTAGGAAGGCCTTCTCTTTCTTAGGAGCCCTCTTTCTCCTTTTGACCTTGATAGGACTTGGAGATTTTTTCAATAAGCGAAGAGCAGGTGTTTGTAGTTGTCTTCTAGCATAAGCAATCGCGAGAAGCATAAAGAAGGTCGTTGGCAGGATCACCAAAGCAAGCAAGAGCTGCCAGTGAAAGTGAATGGTAATTTCTGGCAAAATCCCCTTCTCATTACGGAAGTCGTAAAAATGTCCCATCATGAGAAATGAAGTGAAATAGCCAAGAAGCGCTCCAGCTCCAAAACTGAGTCCAAAGGCCCAAAATCGTTTCGCCAACTGACCATTGCTATAGCCCAAAGCCTTTAAAATCCCTAATTGTTCCTTGTGGTCATCGACAAATTGTTTGATATAAAAACACATGAGAAGGACCGACGTCAAGGACAAGACGACTCCACTGACCATTGCTACCATCCAAGAAAGCGAAACTTGGGCATCATAGTAGGTCTGAATCATTGGATTGGTTTTAGAAATCTCCAACTGCTCGATATCCAGATAAAAATTCAAGAAGAGATTGGCCACAAAGACCGCACAAGCCCCAATGATACTGACGACAACTAATTTTCGAATATCTTTTACTGAAAACACGGCTTACCATCCAATCTCATAGGCAGTCTGAGGTTGATCATTGGTCACAACTTCTGTAATCTTGCCACTATTGACACGAATGATAGTTCTAGCCATATCCGCAATATTTTGGTTGTGTGTCACCATAATCAAGGTAAAGCCCAGCTTTTCCTTCAATTTCCAGATATAGTCGAGAATCTTGCGCCCTGTTTCTTCATCGAGGGCTCCCGTCGGCTCATCTAAGAAAAGAATCTCGGGCTTTTTGACCAAGGCTCGGGCAATGGAGACTCTCTGCTGTTCCCCACCCGACAATTCACTCGGATACTTGTCTAGCTTATCGCCAAGTCCCAAATCTTCTATGATCTGCAAAAAGTCATGATTGTTTGCCAGGTCTGCCCCCATCTTTACATTCTGTTTGACCGTTAGATTCGGTAATAAATAATACTGCTGGAAAATAAAGGCAATCTTCTCACGTCTAAAAGTTGTCAATTGAGCATCCGTGAGTTGAGATAAATCTTGTCCTTGAATGAGGATATGCCCTTCGTCTACCTTTTCTAATCCTGATAACACATTTAAGAGAGTTGACTTGCCCGATCCAGAAGGACCAAGGATAACCACATCATCCTGGTCTTGAATCCGCAAATCAATCCCCTTTAAAACCTTGGTTTGGCCGTAACTTTTGTGCACATTTTCTAGTTGAATCATTTCTTTCCTACCATTTCTTTGATGAGAGATTGACAAACCTCTGTCAGTAATCCAATCACTTCTTCCATGCTGAACTGATAAATGCCAGAAGCAACCATCGAGGCCATCCCGTGTGAGTAGATAAATAGATGCTGGTACAAGCGACTAGCCTCCTCTACAGTCAAAGGATAGCCTGCAACAATCGAATCCAGAACCAATTGGTAACTATGATCCTTCATGGGAAGAAAATCTTGAAAGCGACGAATCGGATCTTTGCTAGGATTTTGGAAAAGCAAATGAAAGAGTTGGGGCTCTTTTGAGGCGAAAAGGATATAAGCAACCCCGACAGATCGGAAAGGCTTTTCATCTTCTAAGGCCTTGCGAATATACTCCACCACGACCATCTCCGCAGCACCAATAACCTCTGCTTGTAACTCGGACATATTAGCAAATTGCCCAAAAATGACTCTCGGTGTGGCTCCCAGTTTCTCCGCTAATGCTCGAGCTGTCAAACTAGCCATACCCTCTTCTCTCACCAATTGTAAAGCTGTCCCAATGATAGCCTCTTTACTAAATTTAACCTTTGGTGGCATAAGACTCCTTTCACGCAACATTTGTTGCGCAACACTTGTTGCATAAAGAATACCATAAAAAAGAAAGACTTGTCAAGAAAAATCTGAAAACTACAAAACAAAAAACCAGTCCACCGATAAGAGTGGAATCTGGTTTACTAACAAGATTCTAAGGCAAATCATTTCCCGTCGCCAAGTAGATTTGGTACCATTCCTTGCGGGTCAAATTCACCTCTGCTGCTTTCCCTGCTTCAAGGACATGCTGGGGCTTGGTCGTTCCGATGACAGCCTGCATCTTACCCGGATAGCGAAGGACCCAAGCAAGGGCGATAGCTGTCGGTGTAACTTGATATTTCTTCGCCAAGTCAGTAAGGACATGATTGAGATCCGCAAATTCTTCTTTGCCGACAAAATTCCCCTTGAAATAGCCATGCTGGAGGACAGACCAAGCTTGAATCACCGTATCAGTTAAGCGACAATACTCAAAGACACTGCCATCTCGCACGGCTGCTTTTGGGCCTTCCATGTTGACATGAAAACCAGCTTCAAAGCTCGGTGTAAAGGCTGCACTCAACTGGAGCTGGTTGACCTTGAGAGGTTGTTTGACAGCCGTCTTAAGCAATTCCATCATCATGGGATTTTGATTGGACACCCCAAAATGACGGACCTTGCCCGCTTGCTCCAACTGATCAAAAGCTTCCGCCACCTCTTCAGGCTCCATGAGGGCATCCGGTTGGTGAAGGAGGAGGCTATCCAAGCGCTCGATCTGCAGACGCTCGAGGATGCCATCAACGGAATCCAAAATATAATCTTTGGAAAAATCAAAATAGGTAAAGCCGTCTTTGCGAATCCCACACTTGGACTGGATCCACATCTGGTCCCGAAGATCTGGACGACGCTTGAGGACCTTTCCAAGCAAGACCTCACACTGACCATCGCCATAGATATCCGCCAGATCAAAAGTGTTGATCCCGATCGACAAGGCCGCCTCCACCAAGGCCTCCACCTCATCTTCACTCATCTGACTGATCCGCATCATCCCAAGGACAATCGTGGACAGACGCTCATTTTCAGCAAACTCAATATAGTTCATGTCCGCCTCCTTTTCATTCTTCTTTCATTATAATGTAAAGAAGATCAAACAGCAATGATTTCACAAAGAAAACACCTTCAGCATTTACTGAAGGTGTCTTTTTTAACGATAGCTCAAAGCTTTTTTGACTGTTTTGACCAAGCCTAAGTCATCGGTTTGTAAGATCAGGCTAGAATAGATTTTTCCAATAATCATAGTGCCGAGGAGCGTGAAGGCCAAGGCGATTCCGAATGAACCCCATGATTCAAGTCCACTTGCATAGCCATTGATCGTACGGAATGGCATGAAGAAGGTTGAAATGAATGGAACGTAAGATCCAATCTTCAATAGTGGGACATCTCCTGCGCTACCCAAGGTAGTCACTCCAAAGAATCCAACCATCACCAACATCATCAGAGGAGAGAGGGCCTTCCCTGTATCTTCAGGACGAGCAACTGTTGAGCCTAAGAAAGCTGAGAGAACCACGTACATGAAGATTCCGAGAATGATAAAGAAGAAGGTATTCAAGGAAATGGATTGTCCAATATGTTGAGTAATAGGAGAGTCTGGTGATAAAATATCTTTCACAAGCGGAATGGAATCTCTAAAGATCCAAACGCCTCCCAAACCTACTGCATAGATACCAATATGGGTAAAAATCACCCCGAATAGACCAATCATACGAGCATAGAAATAGTGAGTTGCGCGAATGCTTGAGAAGACCACTTCCATAATCTTGGTCCCTTTTTCACTGGCTACCTCTTGAGCAGTGATACTTGAATAAAAGATCAGAATCATGTAGAGAAGAAAACCGATTCCTCCAGCTACCATGGTCTGCACCATTTTCAGGCCTTCTTTCTTCTCATCAATTTTTTCAGTCAATGAGACCTGTTGAGAAAGGGCTGTTAACTGCTCTTGGCTTAAGTCTGCCTTAGAAACATTGAGCATTTGTTGGACCTGACTCAATTTTGCCATGACGATTGATTTGAACTCTGGCTTCATGGCATCCTCGCTCTGGTAGCGAGCCTCTAGCTGGCCATTCTTTTCTTCAACTGTGAGGATACCTTTGATCTCTTCCTCTTTCATAGCCTTTTTAGCTGCTGCTTCATCCTTATAGTCAAAGGTCAAGCCATCGGTGTCTTTCAATCCTTCCTTGACAGGAGCTTGATCTGTAATCAAGGCGACGTTGCTTTTAGCAGAGGTAGAAGAGCCAACGAAATAGTTTATTCCGATCGTCAATCCAATGAAGAGAAAGGGAGAAAGGACCATCAGGAAAAAGCTCCATGATTTCACTTGGCGTAAATAAGTTTCTTTGATAACAATCAGCATCTGTTTCATACTTCTACTCCTGATTCTAATTTAAAGATTTCATCAATGGTTGGGGCTTGTTGGTCAAAGGTTGCTAGATAGCGACCCTTGGTCAACTGGTCAAAGAGGTCTGGACCTGCTGTCTCATCATCCAATACCAACTTCCATAGACCTTGCTTGGTCATAGTCACTTTAGTCACATGAGGCAAGTCTTCCAACTCCTCTTTACTGAAGTCATTGGATACGAAGAGACGAGTCTTGCCAAAGCTATTACGAACTTCTTGTACGGGACCTGAAAGAATCACAGATCCATCACGGATCATGACCAACTCATCACAGAGTTCTTCCACATTGGTCATGACATGGTCAGAGAAGATAATGGTCGCACCGCGTTCTTTTTCTTCAAAGATGACCTGCTTGAGGACTTCTGTATTGACAGGATCCAGTCCACTAAAAGGCTCATCTAGGATGATCAATTTTGGCTCATGAATCATGGTAATGATCAATTGCACCTTTTGCTGATTCCCTTTTGAGAGGCTCTTGATCTTATCGGTTAATTTCCCTTTTACTTGGAGTTTTTCCATCCAGATTGGAAGTTTCTCCTTTACCTCAGCTGTTGACATGCCTTTGAGATTGGCAAGGTAACGGACTTGCTCATAGATGGTCAACTTAGGCATGAGGCTCCGCTCTTCTGGCAGGTAACCAATTTCCTTATAGGTTTCTTGACTGATTGCTTTGCCATCCAATTGGATATCGCCACTGTATTCTAGGAAGCGGAGGATACTATGGAAGATGGTGGTCTTCCCTGCTCCGTTCTTCCCGATCAAACCTAAGATGGATCCTTTTTTCGCAGTCAAGTCAATGCCGAACAAGACTTGCTTTTTGCCAAAACTCTTTTCTAAATTTCTGATTTCTAACATAGAAAACTCCTCTACTCTTTATAGTAACGTTTGGTAATCTTGTACTGAGAGACCAAGATATAGATATAAATCAGTGATACAACTACTAATGCTAACAAGATATCTGCCTGGAATGTAATGCCCACTAAGAATATCGCCATTAAGGAAATCGGTAAGACATAATTGCTTAACTTAAAGACAATGTCGAAGTTCTCCTCATAGCAAATTTGTTTCTCTGCCTCATCCATCATGCTCATCATTAATTCACGGACTTCTGCCCCACTAGCATTGCGTGGGATTGCTTTTCCATAAATCTGTTTGAAGGTTTTTCTAAACTGATGTTCCAGTCCAAAAGTAAGAAGGAGCAAAGCAAGGAAAATAAGCGGGATGGTGTATTTCCCAAAAACACCTGTTAGTTTTTCTTCATAGACTAGTTTTTGGCAAGAAAAGAAAATCACTAATAGATAGGGAACAATCATGATGCCTTTGAAAATCGCGGCCAAGTCATAAAGCCTTCTCGTTTGACTTTCATAATGGTAGGCTTCGTCCTCATCTTCTGTCTCCTCCATCATTTGATAAGACTGGCGGGACGACAAGAGATAAGTAGACGCAATTCCGAAGCTCACCAGATATAAAATGATTGACCCTATATAGAGCATATCTCGATCAAATAGCTTTTGGATTTCAATAGGATGATCTGAACCAAAATAACCTGTCAAAAAGCCAATGATTATTCCTAAAAGGATCAAGGCCATGTTTCTCCAAAAACGAAAACGGGCTGACCTTTCTTTATACTTCTTTTTCACTTTTATTCTTCTCCCTCTACTAGACTAAAAACATTCTCCACCGGTTCCTTGAAAATTTGGGCGATGGTGATGGCAATGATAACCGAAGGGGTGTATTCCCCCCGCTCCAAGAGACTGATGGACTGGCGCGAGACCCCTGCTAGCTTGGCTAGCTCGGATTGGTTGAGTCCATCACGCGCCCTCAGCTCTTTCAGTCGATTTTTTAAGATCATGGCTTTCGCCCCCTTATAGTTGAATACCTTGAATATCTTCGATGCGAACTAATTTTGTCTCTCTTTGTTGTTTATTATTCACACGAGTCAGTTTGACCCAATCTTCGTCGATATCCAAAATTTCATACTCGAATCCAACACCACTCACTGTAACAGTGGCCGTTTGGCCTTTTAATTCTTCTAAAATTCTAGACATGTCTTGATTTCCTTTCACTTGTTTTTCTAATCGTCTAATGCGTTTGTTCAACCTTTTAATCTTCTTTTCTGAGCTCGCATAAACCATAATCAGAAAAGGGATAAAAAGAATCCATATGGCTCCCATAAGAAACCTCCCCTTCTTTCAACTAAAATCATTGTAACACTTCTTTTTCTTTTTGACAAGTATATTTGTCAAAAAAATAAAAATATTTGTCAAAAATAGAAGAATGCTTGACATAGATATTTTGAGTACTTAAAGGAATTTCTCTATTTTAATAGGGTTTCAAGGCCTATAACTTGCAAATCCTGTAAGAAAAAAACAGTTGAGAAATTCTCAACTGTTTCATCTTTTTACGATTTAACGCACTTCTGCGTCTACTTTTTCTTCAAGTGATGCTTGGATTTTTTCCATGTAGCGTGCGACTTCTTCGTCGGTCAAGCTATCTTCTGGATATTGGAAGGTCAAGCTATAAGCCATGGACTTCATTCCGATACCCAGTTTTTCACCTGAGAAGACGTCAAAGAGTTTGATATCTGTCAAACGTTTCACGCCTGCAGCTTGGATGGCATCGACCACTTCTTGGTGAGTCACTTCTTCTTTAAGGAGAAGGGCGATATCACGGCTGACTGCTGGGAACTTCGTAATTTCCACAAATGGAGCGGCTGGTTGAAGAGCTGCTTCGATAGCTGAAAGGTTAAGCTCAGCTACATAAGTCTCAGGAATGTCGTAAGCCTTTGCCGTCACAGGGTGTACTTGACCGAGGAAACCAAGAACTTGGTCACCGAGAGAGATCAAGGCTGTACGTCCTGGATGGAGGCTAGCGATTTCAGAGGTTGCTGTATAAGTCACTTCAAGACCCAAGCGAGCAAAAAGAGCTTCCAAGATTCCCTTAGCGTAGAAGAAATCAACTGGTGTTGCTGCAGTTTGGAAGTCTTTTTCAGCGACTAAACCTGTCAAAGCAAAGGCAAAGCTGTTGATTTCATTTGGCAAGTCTTCTTTTGGATTACCCGTTTGCTCGAAGACTTTTCCGATCTCGTAAAGAGCCAAGTCTTTATTCTTACGCGCTACGTTGTAGGCAACTGTATCCAAAATACCTGAAACCATATTTTGACGGAGGACAGAACGATCCACAGTCATTGGCCACATGAGCTCCGTTAAGTTGCTTGGTGCAGTCGTAAATTCAACGGCTTTTTCAGGAGTTGTCAGAGCGTAGGTGATGATTTCTGTCAATCCCGCTCCTTCAGCAATAGTCCGAACTCGACGACGGAGTTTTTGTGTCGCAGTCAATTCACCTGCTGTCCCATCGTCTTTTGGAAGACTAGTTGGCAAGCGGTCATAGCCATAGATACGAGCGATTTCTTCAAAGAGGTCAGCTTCAATGGTGATATCCCAACGACGACGTGGAACGCTAACTGTGAAGGCTTCTGCATTCCCAGAAAGGCCAAATCCTAGACGACGGAAGACATCCTCTACATCCGCGTAGGAAAGCTCAGTACCAAGGACACGGTTAACGTCTGCAAGAGTAGAAGAAACTTCTACATCAGAAGTGTCCAACTGTCCTGCTGAAACAATGCCCTTCCGCACTGTCGCACCAGCCAATTCAGCAATCATGCTTGCTGCCGCATCAAGGGCTTCATTGACTGTTGCCACGTTGATTCCTTTTTCAAAGCGAGAAGATGATTCAGAACGAAGGTTGAGGCGACCACTTGTCTTACGGATAGATTTGCCATTGAAGACAGCAGCTTCAAGGACGACACGAGTAGACTTTTCAGAGATTTCTGTAGCCTCTCCACCCATGACACCTGCAAGGGCAACTGGTTTGTCAGCAACAGTGATTACGAGGTCATTTGTTTCCAACTCACGCTCTTCGCCATCCAAGGTCACCAATTTTTCACCCGCACGCGCTTCACGCACACGGATATCAGTCCCTTCAAAGGTATCCAAGTCAAAGGCATGCATAGGCTGACCAAAATAAAGAAGGATATAGTTGGTCACGTCAACGACATTGTTGATCGGACGAATACCTTCGTTCATGAGGAGGTTTTGCAACCATTGTGGACTTGGTGCGATGGTTACATTGTCCAAGATACGAGCCGCATAATAAGGAGCCTTGTCTGTGTCAATGCTGACAGAAAGAGCATCTGCTGCAACTTGGTCTGTTTCTGTTAAACTGAATTCCTTAAAGTTGACTGCCTTGTCATAGATAGCAGCTACTTCGTGTGCTACCCCACGCATAGAGAGGGCATCTGCACGGTTAGGCGTGATGGAAAGTTCGATGATCTCATCATCCAAGTCTAGGTAAGAGAAGACTTCGTCTCCAGGAACAGCATCTTGAGGCAAGATTTGGATCCCATCTGCAAATTCTTTTGGTACAACAGAGTCAGAAATTCCTAATTCACCAAGTGAACAGATCATTCCGAGAGATTCCAAACCACGGATTTTCCCTTTTTTAATTTTGTAGTTGTCCGCGATACGAGCACCTGGAAGAGCCACCATGACCTTGATGCCTGCACGCACATTTGGTGCCCCACAGACGATCTGACGGGCTTCTTCTTCACCCACATTGACTTGGCAGACATGCAAGTGTGTTTCTGGCACATCTTCACAAGACAGGACTTCTCCGACGACAATTTTTGAGAGACCAGCAGCAGGTGATTCCACACCTTCTACTTCGATCCCTGTGGTTGACATTTTTTCAGCCAACTCTTGTGATGCCACATCAATGTCCACCAATTCTTTTAACCATTTATAACTAACTAACATATGTAAGATACCAAGGGCCAAGCAGAAATCTAGTTATCTTTCCTAGATCTCCATCCACCCTCGTTTTGATCCTTTCATTTTGTGTTTTCCAGCTCGAGGCTAGCTTAGGAAGGTCTAATAACCTCCCCTTCTCTAGAATAGAAGTTTCTTGTTCCTTCTAGGTCAATTTCTTTCTCAACAACCAGTCTGTATCCACGGTATCTCCGGTAACATACTGGTGTTCACTAAATCGTTCAAATCCAAAGCGATAGTAAAAATCTTGCGCCTTAAAGTTGCGTTCCCAGACACCTAGCCAGGCCCACTCAAAGCCCCGGCTCTTGGCTTGATCCAGCGCAAAGATAAACATTTCCTTGCCAAAACCAGCCCCATGCCATTCCTTTTTGACATAGATCCGTTGGATCTCAAAGGACTTGTCCATCTCTACTGGCTCGGTCTGCGCCTGACCCCAGTTGATCTTGAGAAAACCACAGATTTCTTGATCTTCATTGAGGACAAAATAGGTTTCAGATTCTGGATCTCGCAGATCCTTCTCAATTTGCTCCAAAGAGAGCACTGTAGAGAAGTAATCTTCCAAATCTTTCTCAACAATATAGGGACCAAAGGTCTCCCGGTAGGTTTCCACCTCTAGGTCACGTAAGGTCTGTACCTGGTCGATTTTTACTCTAACTAACATGATTATTTAAACTGTTCTGAGAAGCGAACATCTCCTTGATAGAAGCCACGGATATCATTGATTCCATAACGAAGCATGGCTACACGCTCCTGACCAAGTCCGAAGGCGAATCCTGAATAGACTGTTGAATCAATGCCACTCATCTCAAGCACGCGTGGGTGAACCATACCGGCCCCCATGATTTCGATCCAACCGGTCTTCTTACATACATTACATCCCGCTCCACCACATTTGAAGCAAGAGACATCGACCTCAACAGAAGGCTCAGTAAATGGGAAGTAAGAAGGACGCAGACGGATTTGGCGTTCTGCACCAAACATCTTTTGCACGATCAACTGAAGCGTTCCTTGAAGGTCTGCCATAGAAATGTTCTTCCCAACAACCAAGCCTTCGATCTGATGGAACTGGTGACTGTGGGTCGCATCATCTGTATCCCGACGGAAAACACGCCCTGGAGAGATCATCTTCAAAGGCCCCTTGCTAAAGTCATGCGCATCCATGGCACGCGCTTGAACTGGCGAAGTATGGGTCCGAAGCAAGATTTCTTCTGTGATGTAGAAGGTGTCCTGCATATCACGAGCTGGGTGATCCTTTGGCAAGTTCATGCGTTCAAAGTTGTAGTAGTCTTTTTCGACTTCAAAGCCATCTACGACTTGGTAGCCCATCCCGATAAAGATATCTTCGATTTCTTCACTGGTTTGGGTCAAGACATGACGGTGACCACTTGCAACTGGACGTCCAGGAAGGGTCACGTCGATACTTTCACTAGCTAATTTAGCTTGGACTTTCTTTTCTTCCAAAAGCTTGGCTGTTTCTTCAAAGGCAGCCGTCAAGACATCACGCGCTTCATTGACGTGTTTACCGATAACCGGACGCATTTCAGCAGAGACATCTTTCATCCCTTTAAGGATTTCAGTAAGGGAACCTTTTTTCCCAAGGACAGAGACCCGTAGTTCTTGCAATTCTTTTTCATTTTCAGCAGAGATCTGCTTCAAAGCTGCCAGCGTTTCTTCCCGAAGCGCTTTTAATTGTTCTTCAATCGTTGACATATTTCCTCCATCATGGTCTTCACTCAGACATAGAAAAAACCACGCGCCACACCCATATTCGGAGCGTTGACACGCGGTACCATCCGTTTTTTATCTGAAACTCAGACCTTAATTTCTAAATCCTTGCGCAAGTGAATTCACTCAGCTTTCATGCAAAGAGCTTTCAGTCACGGCTCTTCTCCCTGTTGCACTTCCCTTGAGGTACTAGTCTTGCAGATTTCTATTCAATTACATTCTAGTTTATCAGATTTTTAGTTAAAAAACAAGTTAGATGAGACTAATTTCAATAGACAAAGGAATAAGACGCAAGGCATTATCTATTGGCCTTGTCTGTTTCATCTGCTTTCCTTTTTAGTAGAAGAGTTGCTGCTTGGTTAAAACCATCACACCAGTTATACCATTTTGCTTCATACTCATCTTGAGGTAAGATACGATGTTTTAAATCCAAAACAGAGGATATCTTTCTTTCCTCACAAGCTTGTGCATAGAGATGATAAATTTCATCACCACCATCTTTATCAAACTCAGCAGAAATCGTATCCCGACCTGCCAATAAAGCCTGATAAGCCCTGTGATGCCCGTCTGTAATCAAGAAGCAATTTCCAAACGCAAGAATACTAATTGGATCAACATTGATGATTTCCGCCGATTGATCAAGCATCTGGATATCATGTAACTTCTTTTCTGATAAATATAGTTGGGTCGGATGAAGATCTGTTATTTTGATTTTCAATTCTTTCTCCTCTACCAAGAGTAAAATAAGCTGGTCCTGGGCACTGGTGAACATTTTTAAAGGTCAGGATTTAAAGACCTGCCAAAGCCAAATTCCTCTGCCATTCTTCTCATTCAAATTGTTTTTATTCGATGACTTGTCCAGCTTCTTTCAAGACAGATTCTGGAATGGTAATGCCTAACTCTTCTGCCACTTTTTTGTTGATGACAGATTTACCATCTGTAAAGATTTCGACTGGTGTATCCGCTGGTTTTTGACCTTTCAAGATTTTCGCAGCCATTTTACCAGTTGCCACTCCAAGATCATGTTGGTCGACAACGACTGAACCTAAACCACCAGCTTCGACCATGGCTGTCGCACTTGGGAAGATTGGTTTTTTAGCTGTTTTGTTTGCTTCGACTACCGTTGAGAAGGCTGAAGCGATGGTGTTGTCAATTGGAACCCAGATGGCATCTACTTTACCAGTCATGACAGAAACCGTTGAAGCAATTTCATTTGTAGAAGGGACTGAATAAGGAACTACTTTGTAGCCTGCTTTTTCAGCCAATTTTGTAAATTCTTCTACTTGAGTTTTAGAATTATCTTCACTGGTTGAGTAAAGGACACCGATTGTTTTCACATTTGGAGTCAACTCTTTGATTAACTTCAACTGTTGTTCCGTTGGGTTGTGGTCAGATACTCCTGTGATATTGCCACCTGGTTTTTTCAAATCTTTGACCAAGTTAGCGCCGACTGGGTCTGTGATAGCACCCATGATGATTGGTTTGTCCTTGGTTGCACTAGCCAAACCTTGGGCAGATGGAGTTGCGATTCCGATCAAGACGTCGTTGTTGTTTTGGACCAATTGTTTGCTCATGGTTGCAACCTTGTTTTGGTCTCCTTCTGCATTGAGGAATTCGATCTCAATCTTGTCCTTGTCATAGCCTTCTTCAGCCAAGCCATCTTGAATCCCCTTGTAGATTTCGTCTAGCGATGGGTGGCTGACCAACTGTAAGACACCGACTTTTACCTTTTTAGTTCCATCTGCTTTATTGGCATCATTTTTATTGTTTAACATTGGATAGACTACTGCTACCAAAATAATAGCTAGCAAAGCACCGATCATTCCCAATATACGTTTGTTTTTCATATTTTTTACCTCAATTATTTATTTTTTTCGTTTTTTCGCTTCTTTGTTAAAGACTGAGTCGCCATCGTTTCTTCATCTTCTTTTCTCCCTTCTTTTTGAAACAAAAAACACGCCCACACATAGCTATAGCTATGTGAGGACGTGTCATCGCGGTGCCACCTCACTTATGGGAAAATGGATAAACTCCTCCCATATCTCTGTCTTGTCTAGCAACAAGTTGCACGATAAGGTGTGCCGACCGAATTTTTATTGTTTCAAATTCATCTCATCATTAGTCCAATTTCATAAATGTCCACTACCCACTTCCACCAACCGTGAGCTCTCTAATAAATTTTCATTTATTACTTTTCTAATTGAATCCATTGTAAATGTTTCCGTAAGCCTTGTCAATACTTTTTTATGTTTTTTTTGAAAACGTTCGGCATTTCCTGAAATTCTTTTCCTAGTGAGGTTGTTTTTGCAAAATGTTTGTCCTTCTTCTTCCTAGGTTTTCAGGCACTTTTTTGATATAATTTACTAGAACTAGTCTAGAATGTTGAGGAAACCCATGTCTTTTGATGGATTTTTTTTACACCATATGGTGAATGAATTACAAAGCGAACTCTTAAATGGTCGCATCCAAAAAATTAACCAACCCTTTGAACAAGAGTTGGTTTTACAAATTCGTAGCAACCGCAAGAATCAAAAACTCTTGCTTTCTTCTCACTCTGTTTTTGGACGGATCCAACGGACCCAGACCAACTTCGAGAATCCTGCCTTCCCCAATACCTTTATCATGGTCATGCGCAAGTATCTCCAAGGGGCAGTCATTGAGCAGATCCAGCAACTGGAGAATGACCGCATTTTAGAAATCGCCGTCTCTAATAAAAATGAAATTGGAGATGATATCTCTGTGACTTTGATTATTGAAATCATGGGCAAGCACAGCAATATCATTCTTCTGGACAAGGCGACAGGAAAAATTATCGAAGCAATCAAACATGTGGGCTTCTCTCAAAATAGCTACCGGACTATTTTGCCAGGCTCGACCTATCTAGCTCCTCCAAAAACCGATGCGGTCAACCCTTTTACAATCAAGGACGAAGCATTATTCGCCTTTCTCCACCGGGAAGAGTTGACACCTAAAAACCTTCAAACTCATTTCCAGGGTCTTGGTCGAGATACTGCTCAAGAATTGGCCAGTCGATTAGAAACTGGAGAAAAACTAAAAACCTTCCGAGCATTCTTTGAAGCTCCAACAGATCCTCGTCTAACGACAAAATCCTTCGCTGCTCTCGCTTTTGCTGATAGCCAGGAGGAAACCTTTGAGACCTTATCGGATCTCCTCGACCACTATTACTTAGACAAGGCCGAGCGCGACCGGGTCCAACAACAAGCTGGAGAACTCATCCGCAAGGTGGACAATGACCTAGAAAAGAACCGGAAAAAATTGGCCAAACAAGAAGCCGAACTGGCAGCGACAGAAAATGCCGAAGAGTTCCGTCAAAAAGGCGAACTGCTTACTACTTTTCTCCATCAAGTCCCAAATGATCAAGACCAAGTCACCTTAGACAACTACTATACCAACCAGCCCATTACCATTGCCTTGGATAAGGCCTTAACCCCCAGTCAAAATGCGCAACGCTACTTCAAGCGCTACCAGAAGCTAAAAGAAGCCGTCAAACATTTGACCTCTCTTATCCAAGAAACCAAGGAAACCATCTCCTACCTGGAAACAGTCGAAACTGCTCTGGCCCAAGCCAGCCTCTCTGAAGTAGCCGAGATTCGCGAAGAGCTGATCCAAACAGGCTTTATCAAACGACGCAACCGAGAAAAGATCCACAAACGGAAAAAACCTGAGAAGTACTTAGCATCAGACGGCAAGACCATTATTCTGGTCGGCCGGAATAATCTTCAAAACGAAGAATTGACCTTCAAAATGGCTAAAAAGGACGAACTCTGGTTCCACGCTAAGGATATTCCAGGTAGTCACGTGGTCATTACAGGTAACCTCAACCCTTCAGATGAGGTCAAAACCGATGCAGCTGAGCTGGCAGCCTATTTCTCTAAGGGACGCCTGTCCAATCTGGTCCAAGTCGACATGATTGAAACCAAGAAACTCAACAAACCAACCGGAGGAAAACCTGGCTTTGTAACCTATACCGGTCAGAAAACCCTACGGGTCACCCCTGAAGAAGAAAAAATCAAATCCATGCGTATCAGCGAGTAGACAACGTAAAAGGACTGAGAATCATCTCAGCCCTTTTGTTTTATTCTGATTTGTGAATATCCTCTTTGACCTGGTCAACATTGAACTTGGCAAAGAGATACTGGCGGTCCTGGACGGGGAAGCGTTGGTCCAATTGATCAATGGCTCCAACTTCGACGATGCCCTCTTTGATGACAAAATCCATGACATGCCCCCCGAAGGTATGGTCATCTGAGATAAAGTGAAGGTGATAGCCTGCTACACTGACCCCATGAAACATCTCTGGCGTCCAAAAACCAACAATGGTTCCTGTAACATTTTCTCGTGTAAATTCTGGCTGATGGGTCGCCACATCTGCAAATTTGGTTTCCGAGGTCGATTTGGGAATCATGCGCACATGCATTTTTGCAAAATCACCATGAATCTTAATCGAACGAAACAGATTTTCGCCATCGTAATAAGATTCAATGCGAGCCTCTAATTCCTCATCTGTCATTTCAAAGCGTTGCCGAAAAATCACTTCGGCCTGATGGGGAACAATGGCCGCATAAGGGACGGTCGCATCTGGAGATACTTCCACAATCTCTGGTTCCTCTCCTGAACCCTTAGCTTGATAAGCCTTACCATCTAAGACGATCAATTCGCCATCGATTGAGTCCAAGGTCCCAATTCCTAAATCTCCGTGCTCTAGTAATTCTTTAATGGTAAAGGATCCCCCATAGAGACCTGCCATCAAAGCCCCCAAGGTATTGTATTGAAACAATTTCACCGGTTCCATTTTTTCTCCCTCATTCATCTTGTCTTCTTTTTAGCCCTTCCAGTATACCATATTCTTAAGGACAATAACAGAAAGACTGATTAAAAAAGAGCGGGCCAGAACAATGATACACACTTGTTCGGATTCCCGCTCCCTCAAGAGCCAAACTCTTATTCTTCTAGCAGACTCTCATAGAAAGCTTGCATTTGCCCATCATCTGGCACTAACTGCAAATAGCCTTCTGCCACTTCCCGGGCTTTTGCAATATCACCCAACTCTCTCAAGAGATAGCTATAGCTTTCTAAGAACTCTGGATTTTCTTTCAAATCTGGGTAGAGCTCTTCATAGATTGCATCTGCTTTTTCAACCTCTTCGAGTGCTACCAAGGCACGAGCGATATTCCAGCGGGTGACCACATTCTCCACTTCCACTTCCTGCCATTCAAGGACGTCTTCATAGCGTTCCTGTTCCAAATAAAGGGTTGTTAGGCGAAGGGCGATATCTTCGAGGTCCTCAGCCACTTCTTTTGCTTCTAACAGATAGTTTTCTGCCTTTTCTGGCTGATGTAACTCGTAGGCCAACTGGGAAGCTAGAAGGAGGAGGTAGGCATCAAAAGGATTCTTTTGAATCCCTTGCTCTGCTATCGCTAGCGCTGTTTCTCGGTCATTCTCAGCTTGTAGAGCCAAGGCATAGCCGTATTCATACCCTTCAAAGTCTGGTGACAATGTATCGATCTGCTTGAAGTAGATCAGAGCCCGTTGATACTCTTCTCGGTCATAGAGAAGGGTTGCCAATTCATAGGCAATCTGGTCATCAAACTCGATTTCCAAGGCCTTTTCTAAAAACTCAATGGCAGCCTCAAACCGACCTAGATTCGCATAGGCATAGCCGATCCGCTGATAAGTGGAAATGCCTGTTTCTTCTAAAATGAGACGGTTGTCTAACTGAGCATACTCTTGAATGGCTTCTTGGTAATTTTCGAGTTCCAGATCAATCTCTGCCAAGCCAAGCTGAATGATCGGATCATCTGAAAGAGTCGCTGCTTCCATCAGCTTTTCCCGAGCCACATCTGCAAGCCCCTCACTTTGGTAGAGGTCCGCCTTGACTAGGAGACTGGCTAAATACCATTCCGAACTTTCAGGGATTTCTTCCAAATAAGCAAAGGCTTCTTCCATTAGACCATCCTCGGCTACAATGGTCGCTAGACTCAGATAGACCTCTGGATAATCATCTCTTAGATGCAAGTAGGTTTGCTTGGCTTCAGGATAAAAACCAATACTTTCAAAATACTGGCCCAATTCTAACAAGGTTGCTGGATCGTCTTCTAGCAAAGCCTTTTCCAAATAAGCCGGCAAGCGATCTAACTCTTGTTTCTCAATTGCTTCTAGAATTTTTTGACTATTCTCCACGTTGAATTTCCTCAATTTCGTCCTTTTCGTACAAGCCACTGACATCTTTGTACCACTCAAATAGAGCACTGATGACTACTTTAGCTGAAGCGTAAACTGGGATTCCCAAGAAGACTCCCCAGATTCCAAACATAGAGCCAGAAGTAATCAATACAAACAGAATCGTAATTGGGTGGATATTGAGCTGACTACCCAAGACAAGTGGGGAAACGAAACGTCCCTCGATGGTTTGCTCAACAATAAAGACAATGACGACTTTAACAAACATCTCTGGTCCTGCCACCAAGCCCAAGACTAAGGCTGGGAGCATAGCCAAGAAACTACCCAAGTATGGAATCAAGTTCAGAAAACCAGCGGTTACACCAAGTGTCACTCCGTAACGAAGTCCAATGATCTTAAACAATAGAATGAACATCAAAGCTACGATGATGGCAACAGTGATCTGACCTCTGACATAATTGGCCAATTGTGTATTGACATCAGACAGCACCTTGCCTGCTGATTCACGAATCTTGGTTGGTAAGAAGCGAATGATCTGCCCTTTCAGGTTCTTTCCATCTCTCAAGAGATAGAAGACGATGAACGGCATGATAATTAAAGCGATAATGACCTGAGAGGCAACAGCAATCAGATTGCTGACCCAGTTGACTGCACGGGCAGAAAAGGAACTCGCCCAGCTAGTAATATTCTCTGACAACTGGCTGGTCCATTCATCCAGTTGAGGCTTGATTTCTGGCGACACTTTGTTGTCTAAGAAATCATCAATGGTCATATTGGCCTTTTCCAAGTAATCTGGCAGATTCTTCATAAAACTGAGAACCTGACGCTGAATGGCTGGAATAGCGACGGCCAAGCCCCATAAAATGAGAAGGGCAATCAAGATGAAGACGATGGAAATCGCAATAATCCGCTTAACCCGGTGCCTTTCCAAAAAGTCAACAATTGGATTTAACAAATAATAGAGGAGCCCAGAAATAATGACGGGTAGCATGACCGCTGCTCCAAACTCTAACAGCGGTGTAAAAATAAAACTAATCTTGCTCAGAACTAAAATATTTAATCCCATTAGCAAGGCTACTAGGAAAACAGTAATGGCCTTATTATCAACAAACCATTTAAAAAACCAGGATAAACTAAAATCTTTTTCTTTATGTTCCACAGGAATCTCCTTCGTTTTCAATCTGTTTTTATTTTAGCATTTTTAGTTCATAATTTCACGGTATAGCCAAAGGTGAGGTACATTTTGTTCCTGAACTCCTCAATCCTTCACCTAATCGTTTTCCATCCCCTTCTTTTCTGATATAATGGAGCTATCAACTAAGTCGAGGTGCATGTGATGCAAGATATTTATTTCGGAACCTATACCAAACGCGACTCCAAAGGAATT
Source organism: Streptococcus sp. GS001 (assembly GCF_021595565.1). NCBI lineage: Bacteria > Bacillati > Bacillota > Bacilli > Lactobacillales > Streptococcaceae > Streptococcus > Streptococcus sp. GS001. The sequence goes on along the minus strand of NZ_JACSYJ010000001.1, from coordinate 510,139 downwards.
TACAAAGCTTCCTTCGATGAAAGAACTGGTCAGCTTAGCGACTTGCAACTAGTTGCGCAAGAGCCAAATCCAACCTATCTCGCTTTTTCAAAAGCTGGTTTCTTATACAGTGTGGGAGCCGAAGAGGGTCTTGGTGGTATTGCGAGCTTTAGCCCTGACCACCAGTTGATTAATCACGTCGTCGATGAAGGAGCCCCCCTCTGTTATGTCTCTGTTGATGAAGCGCGTGGGTTGGTCTATGGAGCTAACTATCACAAGGGACAAGTCCTCTCTTATCGCATCCATGAGGACGGGCATTTGACCTTGGTCGATCAAGCAACTCATCAGGGTTCTGGACCTCACGAAAACCAAGCCAGTCCCCATGTTCACTATGCAGATCTTACTCCAGATAAGTTGCTCATCACTTGTGATTTGGGAACTGATCAAGTCGTGGTCTACCAAGTCGATGATTTTGGAAAACTGACAGAAGCTCAAACCTACCAAACTGCTCCAGGTGCTGGTCCGCGTCACATCATTTTCCATTCTCATTACAAGACGGCTTACCTGATTAATGAATTAAACGCCACCATCGATGTCCTTTTCTATGATGGACTTGGCTACTTTGAACATTTCCAAACCATCTCCACCCTACCAGAAGATTATGAAGGTCAAAAATGGGCTGCTGCTATTCGCCTCTCCGAGGATGGGAAATTCCTCTATGCCTCTAATCGGGCCCATAACTCCATTGCAGTCTATGAAATATTGGCAGATGGTAGCCTAGTGCTTCTTGAAATCGTTCCAACCAATGGACTCAATCCACGCGATTTCATTCTTAGTCCTGATCAAGAATACCTCATTGCAGTCCATCAAGATTCAGACAATGCCACTGTTTTTAAACGCGACAAGGCGAGTGGTAGATTGACTGAATTGAGCCATGATTTCTACGTACCAGAGGCAGTTTGCGCCCTCTTCAACTAAGAATCAAAACGCTTGCTAGTTTGGTTGAAAAATGATTAAATAGTGATAATAATAAATAGTTTATAGGAGAAACCTCATGAACCCAATGGATTTGTTTAACCAAGTCAAAGAAATGATCGAAAAGAAAGATTTCGATGCTGCTAAAAAATTCATCGATGACAACAAGGATAACCTTGGTGACTACTTAGAACAAGCGAAAGCACTTGTTGCTGGAAACGATCTCGTCAGCGGTGCTGTAGATAAAATCAAAGGCTTGTTCTAATAAAACGATTCCTCAACTAGATAGTTGAGGATTTTTTTTTGGCTCGATAACAAAAAAATCCTTGAGAAAACTCAAGGATCTTTTGTATCTAGTTAACTAGATTATTTCTTAAGGTTGTAGAATGATTTCAATCCACGGTATTCAGCTACTTCACCAAGTTGGTCTTCGATACGAAGCAATTGGTTGTATTTAGCGATACGGTCAGTACGTGAAAGTGAACCAGTCTTGATTTGTCCTGCGTTTGTTGCAACTGCGATGTCAGCGATTGTTGAATCTTCAGTTTCACCTGAACGGTGTGATACAACAGCAGTGTAACCAGCTTCTTTAGCCATTTCGATAGCTTCGAAAGTTTCAGTAAGAGTACCGATTTGGTTAACTTTGATAAGGATTGAGTTAGCAGCACCTTCTTGAATACCACGTGCAAGGTAGTCAGTGTTAGTTACGAAGAAGTCGTCACCAACCAATTGTACTTTCTTACCAAGACGTTCAGTAAGAGCTTTCCAACCTTCCCAGTCGTTTTCATCCATACCATCTTCGATAGTGATGATTGGGTATTTGTTAACCAATTCTTCAAGGTAGTCGATTTGTTCTGCAGATGTACGAACAGCAGCGCCTTCACCTTCGAATTTAGTGTAGTCGTAGACTTTACGTTCTTTATCGTAGAATTCTGATGATGCACAGTCAAATCCGATGAATACGTCTTTACCTGGTACATATCCAGCAGCTTCGATCGCAGCAAGGATAGTTTCAACACCATCTTCAGTTCCTTCGAAACGAGGAGCGAATCCACCTTCGTCACCTACGGCAGTTTCAAGACCACGAGATTTAAGGATTTTCTTAAGAGCGTGGAAGATTTCAGCACCGTAACGAAGAGCTTCTTTAAATGTAGGTGCACCAACTGGCAAGATCATAAACTCTTGGAAAGCGATTGGAGCATCTGAGTGAGAACCACCGTTGATGATGTTCATCATTGGAGTTGGAAGAACTTTAGTGTTGAATCCACCAAGGTAGCTGTAAAGTGGGATTTCAAGGTAGTCAGCAGCAGCACGAGCTACAGCGATAGACACACCAAGGATTGCGTTTGCTCCCAATTTACCTTTGTTAGGAGTACCGTCAAGAGCGATCATTGCACGGTCAATAGCTTGTTGATCACGTACATCGTAACCGATGATAGCTTCAGCAATGATGTTGTTTACATTGTCAACAGCTTTTTGAGTTCCAAGACCACCGTAACGAGATTTGTCACCATCGCGAAGTTCAACTGCTTCGTGTTCACCAGTAGAAGCTCCAGATGGAACCATACCACGTCCGAAAGCACCTGATTCAGTATAAACTTCTACTTCAAGTGTTGGGTTACCGCGTGAGTCTAGGACTTCGCGAGCGTAAACATCAGTAATAATTGACATTTCTTACTCTCCTTTGAGTTTAAATTTTTTACACCTCTATGATACCTTAAAAATACGCGTTTTTCAAGAAAAAATGTTATCTTTGTGCAGATTTTCCTTAACTTTATCAAGAAATCGCTTTCTTTTTGTTTGGATCAGCCTTTATTCGTTTGGCATTTTCAACCTAAAGTATGATATACTATTCTTATGACTGATCTATCTAAAGAAATTATGGAAAAGGCTAACGGTGGCCTAAAATTAAATCCTGATGAACAGCGTCGCTTTCTAGGTACGTTTGAAGAGCGAGTTCTAGGATATGCCGATTTAAAAACAAGCAATAGTCCTCAGCTTCAGAAGGGCTTTTTGAAGGTGCTGAAAATCTTGAATGAACAAGCTAACCCACTCTTTGTAAAGATTTCTCCAAATGTTGATTCTAGCGTCCAGTTGAGCTATCTAAAACAAGCAAAAGAGTTTGGTTGCCAGGCTACTATTGTTTCGGAGGAACACGACTCCTCTCCTTTTGGGCTCGTGATTCATACAGATGCACCAGTTACCACTACTGACAAGGACCTCCGTTCTTCTTTTGCGGATCTCTGGGAGGAAGAAAAGAAACCGTCCAAACCTTCTCTTTGGAAGAAATGGTTTGGTTGATCAGAGCTGTCCCTTAGACATTTTATTAGTATTTAACATTAGATAGAATAAAGCGGTTTAACCGCTTTTTTCTATGCTTAATAGATTACCGATATTTCTAGCTGTAAAGAGAAGATTTTCCCTCGCATCCTTCAGAAGTTGCTCTAAACTATCGGGATATTTCGTAATAGAAAAGGCACCGACTATATTTTCAAATGGGAGACTTGGTAAATCATCTGAAAGACTACCACAAATGGCTATTACTGGGATTCCTTTTGGAGTTCGTCTCGCAACCCCTATCGGAGCTTTTCCGGATAGACTCTGATGATCCAGTCGCCCTTCACCGACAATGACCAAGTCTGCATTAGCTACTTTGGAATCAAAGTCAATCAAATCTAAACAGCTATCAATCCCTGATACCAGTCTTGCTTGCGCGAAGGCACAAAGACCCGCAGCAAGACCTCCACCAGCTCCCATCCCTGCTTGAGTCAAAATACTCGGATAATGCTTTTCGTAAAAGCTGTTAATAGCTTGATCCACTTGTTCAAACATATTGGGACTGAGCCCCTTTTGTTTTCCAAAAATATAGGTCGCACCATCTAGTCCACATAAGGGATTGGATACATCTGCTAAGATCTGTATCTGGACATCATCTGGGATCTTGAACGCTTTCTCTTTACAGATGGAATCCCAATCTAAAAGACTTTGTCCACAGGCCTTTAATTCTCTTCCTTCTCGATCATAGAATTGGTAGCCTAGTCCTATTGCAAGTCCCAGGCCACCATCATTGGTCGCTGTTCCTCCAACCCCGATATAAATCTCCTTTTTTCCCTGTTTGATTAAATAACAAATCAGTTCACCAATTCCTCGGGTTTCTAGGTCAAGTGGACGGCGTTGATCAACTGGAATCTTTCCTAAACCGATCAAGTCGGCTACTTCAAAGAGAGCCAGAGAATCCTTCTCCATATACCGCATTTCTACCGGCTCTCCAAATGGACCTGTGACAAGGGTAAAAGTTTCCTTCAATCCCAATGAGTAGCTGATGGCATCCACTGTCCCTTCCCCACCATCTCCAACAGGACAGGTGAGCGGTTCTACATCGAGGAGAGACTGACGCAAGCCTTCTGCAATAATTTCCGCTACATCTTTCACAGGTAAGCTTTCTTTGAATGAATCTGGAGCAATTAAAACTTTCATGGACTCATCTCCTTTTTCTATCCTTCCATTCCCATCACAGCTTCATTTCCATAAAAAAACATCCAGGAATATTCTCCTGGATGTTTTAGATTAGAATCGGATGGATTCTCTTGTTTTTTCAAATGAGGTAACAAATCTCTCTGTTACTCCTGGTTCAACTGTTTCCAATGCTTCTGAAATGACTTTGAATGAAGCAGGATAGTCATACTCTTTTTCAAAGATGTACAAGGCTTCATCAAACGCTGCTTGGACATGATCGTCGAATGAACGATAGCGATTTGAGTATTGAAGCAACTGCTCTGTTAGAGTAGCATATTGTACTAATTTGTAAGTTTCTTCCTCTAACTCTGTCATATCGTTGGTCAAAATATCCAGGAGACGGTTGGCGTTTTCGATATTGACACGACGACCTTCTAACTCAGCCAAGAGAGCTTCTGTGTTATCACTTGCAGTGAAGAAGATAGTTAGGAAGGATTGAGGAATTCCAGGTAAGTTACGCTTATCCATGTAACGCTTAATGGCATGTAAACGGTTGGCGTAGATATTTACCTTTTGACGAGCATTGGTGTCGTCTTTCTCAATCTTAGACAAGGTTTCGCTCAAAGCAATTTGATCATCTTCAATCTCTTTCAGACGTTCTTCAATCGCTTCTAACTCTTCTTGAAGGATAGAGTAGGCTTTTTGAGTTTCAGATGTATCCTTCAAGGCATCTTCTACAACGAGCTCTTGAGCTGTTAATTCAGCTTCTAACTCCTTCAAATGATTTTCCTTAAGTTCTTTACTTTCAAATGTTTTGCTGAGACGTTCAACTTCTTCTGCTAAACGCTTGTTATTTTCCTTCGCATGGGCAAGGTAACCTGGTAAGGCTTTGACCAATTTTTCAACAACTTTGTGCGATTCAATTTCACGAGTGAAAATATCATACAAGGCGTTGATTTCTTCTTGAATCTGCTCATTTTCATAGAGCGCATTATCTAATTCAAGAGCAGCAACATTTTGTAGGTTGGCTTTCAAAGCTGCATGCAACTGTTGGAAACGTGCTTCCAAATCGGTCTCTGTAAAATGATAACCAGATTCCAAAAGTTTGCGATGACCAGCTTCCAAATCTTCCAATTGATCAGGAAGAGTTGTTTGGACATCCTTCACAATTGCAGGAACTTTTTCAACAATATGCGTCAAGGCAACAATATGGTTTTCAGCTGTATCCAAAATTTCTGCAGCTTCAACAGGGTCACCTGATGAATTCAAGGTTACAAATTTTGAAAACTCAACTTGAATATTTTCAGCTTGCTTCTCGATTTCGGGAAGTGCTGGGCCGTATGCGTCTGGATCAGAAGCTACTTGTTTTTGCAAGTTTTCAAACATATCCAAGGCATGAACAACCCGACCGCTATTCTTTTCTTCTTTTTCTTTTAATTCAGATAAAGCTTGACGGATGGCCTTGATATCTTCATCAATCAATTGAACCTGACTCTCAATATTTCCAATTGCTTGCTTGGCTTTTAAAAAGCGGAAAGAATTGTTGTAGCCTTCTGCTTCAAAGAGGTTGTTCTCGATATCAGCAAAAGAATTGAGGGATAGGTCCACCCATTTTTGATTCCATTCACGAAATGCAACTTGACTTTGACCAATCAAATGCATACTCTTCACTTCTTCTACTTCATCATTTACCGGAAGGTTATACAACTGTTCTTTTCGTTCTTCCAGAGATGCCAGTAAGGCTTCGTTACGCTTTCTCAATAAGACTGCCACTACATATCCTAAAACCAAGAGGACCCCAATGACAATAATGAGAATAATTAGTCCACTAGACATATAAAAACTCCTTCATTAAATTACTTGAAAGTAATCGTAGTTATTATATCATAAATATTCGAATAATTGGCAAATATCGCAGAATTTTATACATCAAGTGTACTATATTCGGCATTTTCTTCGATAAATTCACGACGAGGTTCTACTCGATCCCCCATAAGCATATCAAAGATTTTATCTGCTTCTGCTGCATCATCAACTGTCACACGCGCCATGAGGCGGTGTTCTGGGTTCATCGTTGTTTCCCAGAGCTGATGATCATCCATCTCACCCAAACCTTTGTATCGTTGAATCGTTGGTTTGGAACGACCTTCAGAATAACGTTCAAGAGCCTCAGCCAATTCAGCTTCTTGGTTGGCTCCTGGCTGGATGTATTCTTTGATCTCACTACCAACTTTTACACCATAGATTGGTGGTTGGGCGATGTAAACATAGCCTGCCTCCAAAACTGGTTTCATATAGCGATAGATCAAGGTTAAGAGGAGGGTTCGAATATGAGCTCCATCGACATCGGCATCTGTCATGATGACTAATTTTTGATAACGGGCTTTCGATACGTCAAATTCTGCACCAAAACCGGTTCCCATAGCTGTGAAAAGACTACGAATTTCTTCATTGGCTAAAATCTTATCCATGCTGGCTTTTTCCACGTTGAGGATTTTCCCACGAATAGGGAGAATCGCTTGGAACTCGCGGTTTCGACCTGATTTAGCAGATCCTCCGGCAGAGTCCCCTTCGACGATGAAAAGTTCTGTCTCAGCTGGATTGTTAGATGAACAGTCTGCTAATTTACCAGGAAGGTTTGAGATTTCTAAACCAGATTTCTTACGGGTGACTTCACGGGCGCGCTTAGCAGCAACACGTGCTTTTGCAGCCAAAATTCCCTTTTCAACAATTTTCTTAGCAATCTGTGGATTTTCCAACAAGAAATCAGAGAAGGCATCGCTGAACAAGCGGTTGGTGATCTTGACCACTTCAGAGTTTCCAAGTTTGGTCTTAGTTTGTCCCTCAAACTGTGGATTTGGGTGTTTAACAGAAATCACTGCTGTCAACCCTTCCCGGACATCTTCCCCTGTTAGATTTTCTTCATTGTCCTTGAGAAGTTTATTCTTACGCGCATAGTCGTTGATAACACGGGTCAAAGCTGTACGGAAACCTTGTTCATGAGTCCCCCCTTCATGGGTATGGATGTTATTGGCAAAACTCATGACGGTTTCGTGATAACCAGTCGTGTACTGCATGGCTACTTCAACCGTGATATCATCCAATTCTCCATCGGTATAAATCGGAGTTTCAAATATGACATCCTTGTTTTCGTTGATGTATTCTACATAACTAGCAATCCCACCCTCATAGTGGTAATCTTTCGTTTGCTCCTGCCCTTCACGCTTGTCCGTGATCGAGATCCGTAAGCCACGGTTCAAGAAGGCTAATTCTTGAATCCGTTTGTTCAACTTGTCAAAGTCAAATTCAGTGGTTTCTGTGAAAATCTCTGGGTCTGGAGTAAAATGAACGGTTGTACCAGTTCGATCAGTTTTACCGATCACTTCAAGATCTGCAACGACTTGCCCACGTTTGTATTCTTGGTAATGAATTTGGCCATTCTTATGGACATGAACATCCAACTGAGTCGACAAGGCATTTACGACGGATGATCCAACTCCATGGAGTCCACCTGAAACCTTGTACCCACCACCGCCAAATTTTCCTCCCGCATGGAGAACGGTAAAGACAGTTTCAACCGCTGGACGACCCGTTTTTTCTTGAATGTCAACCGGAATCCCCCGTCCATCATCGACGACTGTAATCGAATTGTCCGCTTCGATAAAGACTTCGATATGGCTAGCAAATCCTGCAAGGGCCTCATCGATTGAGTTATCGACGATTTCCCAAACCAAATGGTGAAGACCTTCTTTAGAAGTGGATCCGATATACATCCCCGGACGCATCCGAACTGCTTCTAAACCTTCTAAAACCTGAATCTGACTGGCATCATATTCTTGACCAGTCGTTTCTTGCTTCAATTCTTCTGTCATTCTTTCCCTTTTCTAATTAAAAATATAGGCACTTAATTGATCCATTGAGTCGAACAAATAGGTCGCCATGCCAGCTCTCTGACCAGCTTCGATATCGATTGGGCGATCTCCAATCACCAAGCCAGACTCAATCGCATACTTGTCTTTTAGATACAACATGGACGTAGGATCTGGTTTACGTGGAAAACCATCATCAGCTGTCACAACTTCTGTAAAGTAATGACGAATCCCTGTTTTTTCTAAGATGGTCTCTACATGATGGTCACGGTGAGAAACCAAAAAATGACGGGCTCCGACTGCTGTCAGACGATGCAATAACTCCTCAGTCCCCTCGAATAAGCAGGGGATTTCAAGAGCTTCTTTCTCTCGCTGTTTATACTCTCCCAAAAAGTCTGGAAGGTCTGAGGCAAACTGCTGAACAGCATAATCCGTGGAAACCTTTAAAGCTGCATAAACGGAATCATGATCAGCCTCCCTTTGGAAATACTGTAAGGTCGCTACAAAAGCTTTTGTAGAGGTCTCATAATTGTCCAATAAAGTCCCACCAAGATCCCATATAAAATCATGATAATCCATAGCTTCAATTATACCATATTTTTCAAAAAATTGCTTGTAAAGTCAATGTTTTAAAGGTTTTTTTACAGTCATCTCCCACCTGTTTTACTTTCATTCAAAAAGCATTTATATTTTGATAAAACTAGCCTATAAAAAAATGAAGACAGGAATTTTCCTACCTTCATTTTTCTTCTCAACAACTATGGGGCCGATGTTCCAAAAACATCTTGATAGAGCATCCCTTCTCTCAATGCCGTGGCATCTCCACCAAAATGGTTGACCAGGGCATAGGAAAAAGCAAGTGCTGTTGCAGGACCCCGACTGGTCAAGATGTGACCATCCTGAACCACTGCTTCCTTCACATAATGCTCTGTTCCAATTTCTTTTTCGAAGCCATCATAGCAGGTATAGCGTTTTTCATCAAGTAGTCCAGCTCGATCCAACACAATCGGAGCTGCACAAATAGCTGCTAGACTTTTTCCTTGTTCATGGGCTTCTTTTAAAGACAGGATCAAGCCTTCATGGTCGCGTAGATTTGCTGCTCCCGGCATCCCTCCTGGAAGGACAATGCCATCAAAATGATCCAACGAACCGGACCAGACCTCATCTACCTTCACTGTGATACCATGGGACCCTGTAACTACTTGATCAAATCCAACCATCTGACACTCGATTGCTGCTCTTCGCAAGACATCGACAACGGTCAAAGCTTCGATTTCCTCGAAACCACTTGCTAACATCACTGCTACTTTTGTCATATCAAATTATTCCTTTCTCATGTAGTCGACTCAATTGTTTCTGTCTCAAGAGTCGACTTTCTTTTTTCCGTTCTTCACTCACCCTATTTTGATGGCTCATGGATAACAATAAGCCAATCCCAATAAGGTTACTCACAATAGCTGATCCTCCTTGTGAGATAAAAGGCAAGGGAATTCCAGTGAGAGGCAAGATCCCAGTTACAGCCCCAATATTCTCAAATATGTGGAAGACCAACATCATGATGAAACCAGTTGAGATATAGGTGTAAAATTGATTATTGGATTTCAGGGTAATTCGCAACATCTTATAAACTAGAAACATGTATAAGAGAAGGAGGCACAGTCCTCCTACAAATCCAAAATCTTCCGCGATGACCGTAAAAATCATATCACTCTCCCTGACCGGGATTAACAGATTGGATACATTAAAACCTTGCCCCAATAGACCACCGCTTGCAATGGCCAGCTGTCCCTGAGCCTGTTGGAAGGTCATGGTTTGTGCATAATCAAAAGGATTCAACCAGGCTAAAATGCGGTTCATCTGATAGGTGGGCATCCCCAGAGTTTGATGGAGAAAGGCCCGCCCACCGTCGGATAGAAAGACGGCCAAAAAGAGAGCAATTCCACCTGCGAGGGTCAAAAAGACTGGTAATATGATTTTCCAAGAGACCCCTGAAATAAGGACTACTCCTGAGAAGATAGCCATAAATACCAAGGAGGTTCCAAAATCATGTTGAAAGGCTAGAAGCCCTAGGACCGGTATGGTATAGGCAGCAATTTGGAGAATGAGAAAAAAGTCTTTTTTTAGCGTCCGATTTTCTTCCCTATTGTTTCGTAAAAAATGAACAATCGCACGAGAGACCATCAAAATATAAGAAATTTTCATAAATTCTGATGGCTGAAAGAGGCTGATCCCCTTGTAGGCCACCCAGTTTTTAGAACCGGTCGAAGCAACCAGGTTTGGGTTGTAAAAATAAAGGGGCAAGACCATTAAGACCAAGCCAAAGACATACAAATAGGGCGTTACTTTCCATAAAAATTCTGTATTAAAGAGCATAACGACAAAACTAATCATACATCCTAAAACAATCCAGGCAACCTGTTGGCCTAAAATAGACCAAACCAAGTCAGGATAATCATTCGAAACTGCAATGTAGACTGCCACCACACCAAATGCTAATAATAACAAAACAGTGGTGATCAAGGAGAAATCTCCTCTAAGTTTGAAAGACTGACGTCTCTTCATTTCATCTCCCTTTCATTTAAATTTCTAAAACATGTTGAAGTAGCAAACTAGAAATGGATACAGCTAGCCAGGCCACAAGGCCGATGAGGAGAGGAGCCACCCCCTGCTTACGGAAGGCCTGAATAGATACTTGACTTCCAATGCCAACCAAGGCCATGGCCATCAAATATTGTGACAACCATTTACAGAAGGGAATCCAAGAACTTGGAAACCAGCCAAAGGACGTCACTAAAGAAGCCAAAAGGAAGTAAAAAATAAACCAAGGAACAATTTTACTCAATTTCACTTGCTTCCCTTCTCGATCCTGTTTCGACCGTCCTAGAAGTTTTAGTCCCAACATCCCAAAACAGATTGGAATTATCATCAAAGCTCGGGTCAACTTCACAACCGTAGCCACTTCACCCGCTGCTTTACTATAGGAAAATGCGGCCGCTACAACAGATGAGGTATCATTAATGGCCGTTCCTGCCCAAAAACCAAATTGCCGATCCGTCATAGCAAGGAGGTGACCAAAGAAAGGAAAAAGGAAAACCGCTAGGATATTAAAGAAAAAGATGGTCGACATGGACAGAGCAATGTCATTTTCATCAGCTTCTAGAACAGGAGAGGCTGCCGCGATTGCAGAACCTCCACAAATAGCTGTCCCCATTCCAACCAAGGCTGTTAAGATCTTCGGAGCTTTTAAGAGGTAGCCCATTGCAAAAGCAGAGAAAAAGGCAATACTGATGGTCGGTAGACTAATGACCAAAGAAGATAGTCCCAATTGGGTCACCTTTTGAAAAGACATGGTAAAGCCCATCAAGATAATGGAATATTGCAAGAGTTTTTTCCCTGAATAGGCTAGTCCCGGCCTGCTATTTTGAGGCAAGAGTTGACTAGCATTCAAGAGAATCCCACATAGGATAGCAAAGAGACTAGAGCCAAGGATAGGTACTGCTTTTCCTAACACCATAGATAGTCCTGCTGTGAGAGCGGCTAGCAAGACACCGGGAACATACTGAGTTCCATTGGGTTTTTGATTCATGTTAACTCCTAAATTGTTCAACAACTTCTTTTACTTCTCCTGTCTTAGCAATGACAAGAGGAGCTATTTTCTCTAAACTAGCTTGAATCTGCGAACCATATTGACGATTTAATAAGCGTTGATCTAATAAAATGACCAGAGATTCTTGCTCGCTCGAACGACTCGAGCGTCCAAGAGCCTGCTTCAAGCGTAAGATAGCTAGTGGCAAACTATAATCATAGAAAGGATTTTTCCCTTCTAGACGCAAGGTTTCGTGCAGTTTTTGCACGAAGAAATCACTTGGATTATCAAAAGGAATGCGAGGAATGACTTGAATGATTTTTGCTTGCTGGGCAAAATCGACCCCTTCCCAAAAACTACCGGATCCTAAAAGGACGGAAGCTTCCCCTCTATCAAATCGGCGTTTAATAGTTGCTGCTTCACCATTCTTATACTGAGCCAGATGACCCACTGTCATCAGCTGAGAAGTTGCTAAAAGCAAGTCCTTGGAAGTGAACAAGGCAAAGAGAGGCAAGCCAGTACCTGCTAGATCATCCAAATAACTTGCTAAAGAGCCAGCTAATTCCTCTTGCGTCAAATTGGTCAAATCAGGAAATTCTCGATCGATGAAGATGGTTTGCCCTTGATGATAGGACAGTTCTTTCCCAATGAATTGGTAATTCTCAATTCCTAAAATCGAGGCTAGATTGACCTTTTTACTAATGGATAAGGTAGCTGAGACCAAGAGAAGTCTGGTAGTTGTTGGAATAAAGTCTTGAAGGGAAACCAAGCCCTCTCTTCCAGACTGCAAGCGAATTATCGGATGCTGATTCTCTTGTGTACGATCAATCCAAAAAATTTGAAAACGAGGATCAAAGACCGTTTTTAATGCAGCCAAGACTGGACTATCTAGTTCAGATAAATCCTGGCGAATTTTTTTCACCTGTTCCGGTGTTAGTTCGACCTTTCTGCTACCCGATTCAAGATGTTTGAGTAGAGCATTCAATTCAAATTGGAGACTTTCAAGGATCCGTCGTTTCAACAAGGATTTTTCTATTTCAATCTCCCGTTGCAGATCTAGCATGAAATCCGATAAGGATAAGGAAGCCCTTGAAAACTGCTCCAATGAAAAATAAAGTTTTTGTGCTTCATCCACCACTAGAGTCCGATTTTCTACTAGAGAAGGATCATCCTCTAATCGAGTCAATAAATAGGCATGATTGGTGAGCAAGACTCGACTCATTTTGGCTTTTTCTTGACCGAGACGCCAAAAATCTTCTGTGTAAAATAAAGATTTTTTTGATAGCTTCCCATCATGACGGATTCGTTGAACAAAATTCCCGTAACGATGGAGCTGCCCTACTTCGTTTAGATCACCCGTCCTTGTTTGGGTCAGCCAGACTAGCAATTGCATTTTGAACCGATTCCAGAGGCGATTTTCCTCTGGTTCATGCAAGATTCGAAAGAACTCATCCAGTTTTAGATAATTTTGAGGACTCTTTAGGCTATGAAAAGATGTCTGAAAAACGTCCTCAATCGTCTTAGCTTCCTGTTGCATGATTTGGTCTTGTAAGACCTTGGTTGGAACACTGACAACAATCTGGTCCCTTGTATGCGCTAGTAAGGGAAGGAGGTAGCCATAGGTTTTTCCAATCCCAGTAGGTCCCTCGATAAAGGTTGCTACTTCTCTTGAAGACTGAAGACTTTCTTCAATTGACTGGGCAAACTCTTGCTGCAAGGGACGGGGTTCCATGCCCATTAACTGGATATTAATATCAAACTGATCAGAAAAATTCTTGGCATCTCTTTTGATCAGAGGCTTACGAAGAAAAATCCCATGGTGAGATGTCAAGTCCTCTTTATGAAAAGCTCCCGCATCCTCGAATGCATCCTCTATCAAGAGTCTCGACTCGTAAATCAGATTATCAGAAAATGATAGCAAGGTTTCCACCAATTCCCTCGGTAAGGAAGCAATCGTTTCACGAAGCTTAAGAAATAGCTGGGCGGTTGCTTGCGCATCAGAAATAGCTGAGTGAGCATGGTCTAGAGGAATCGCAAATTCTTCACACAGGCTACTTAAATTATATCTTTCTAGGGTTGGGAAAAAGACTTGGGCCAATTCAACCGTATCGATCCGGGGGGTTATGAGCTCAAAGCCTTCCCAAAACAATGATTCTGCCAAGAGATTGGCATCAAATTTGACATTATGAGCCACAAAGACAGCATCTTCAATCAGTTCGTATGCTTGTCTGGCCACCTGTGAAAAGTCAGGGGCCTTCCTGAGTTGCTGATTGGTAATCCCAGTCAGTTGGCGAATATGTTCGTCTAGTTCCTCATGGGGGTTGACATAAGTCTCATAGGTCTCTACAATCTGCCCATCTTGAATGATGACAATCCCGATTTGAATAATTTTTGCATTGCTGCTTGCACTGGTCGCTTCCAGGTCCACGACAGCATATTTTCTTTTAACATTCGTTGTCATAGCACTTAAAATTATATCATTTTCCGACTCGCTTTGCTTGGTATTTTATGACATTGAAAGGGCCAAATCCAGCCAAGGGACGATTCTTCGGTTTCTAGAGGCGTTTTAGTCAGCTATTTTACAATATTTTTGATAGACTAATAGAGAAAGGAGCTCTTATGAAAATCCACCGCATTGTCAATCCCATCGCTTATGAAAACACCTACTTGCTTGAAAACGAGGACTATCTTCTGGTCGTTGATCCCGGGAGTGCTTGGGATCAAATTCGCAGCCGCATCGATCAACTCGCAAAACCAATTGCTGCTATTCTCCTCACCCATACCCACTACGACCATATCATGAGTTTAGAGAAGGTGCGGGAAACTTATGGCCATCCACCTGTTTATGTAGATGCTCATGAAGCAGCTTGGCTTCAAAGTCCTGTGGACAATCTTTCTGGTTTAGACCGCCATTCTGATTTAATGGATGTAGTCTGCCAGCCAGCCGAAGAGCATTTTGACTACCGAACAGATTATCAATTAAAAAACTTCCATTTTTATGTCCTTCACACACCTGGACATTCCATCGGAGGGGTCTCCTTGGTCTTTCCTGATGACCACCTTGTCTTGACAGGAGATGCCCTTTTCCGAGAAACTATTGGACGGACTGATTTGCCGACAGGAAGTGGACCCCAACTCCTTGAAAGTATTGAGACACAATTGCTCACTCTTCCATCCTCTTATGCAGTATACCCAGGACATGGGAATGATACCACTATAGGTCATGAAAAAATGTTTAATCCCTTCTTTCGAAATCGATAAAAAAGGAAGTTCAGATGAACTTCCTTTTTTGTATATTCTTAAATCTTCAAGAAACGTCTCATTGAAATAGAAGAGCCAATCGCTCCAATTAAAATACCGAGACCAAACAGTCCTCCGACCATAATCGGAACAAGAAGGTTTGGACTATATAAGAACAATTTCTGATCTTGTAGAGTATTGTACATAGACTTGTAGACAATATTATAGACATAATAAAGCAAGAGAGCTGGTGGAATTGCACCAATCAAGCCAATCCAGGCACCTTCCAAAAGGAATGGCGCACGAATATAGCCACTCTTAGCACCAACCAGACGCATAATCTTGATTTCTCGACTTCGTGAAATAATGGTAATCCGAATCGTATTAGAAATCAAGAAGACCGCGATAAAGATTAGTAAACCAGCACCAATCAAGCCCCAAATACGGATGAAGTTTCCGAGAGCAAAGAGGCGTTGAGTATCAACTCCCCCATCTTTTACTTCAGATACCCCTTCGATCTTCTTAGCGGCTTTAGAAACTTCTTTTACGTACTTAGGAGCAGTTGTCTCTACAAAATAGGCATCATAGAGTGGATTGGCATCCCCGTCAAAAATTTTCCAGTTGTTACCAGCAGTCTTGATCAAGTTTTCATATTGTTCTTCCTTGCTAGAGAACTCAACTTTATCAACATTCTTCATGGCTGTCAACGCATTATAGACTTTCTTGTAGTCCTCATTATCAACCATCTGGCCTTCTTTTTCGATCTGCTGGCTTTGATCTTGGATATCCTTGCGCATATAGACAACAATCCGTACACTATTTTGAATATCATCTGATAGCTTGATCGTATTCGCAATAACTGAGGCAAAAATCGCTACAAGTCCAAGTGTAATCATCACCGAACTAACCGCAGCAATGGTCATCCAGCCATTCCGTTTTAAACTTTTAAATGATTCAATGAGATGGCGGAAAAATCTTCTAATCATCGTATCCGTACTCTCCTTCCGCTTCATCCCGTACAACACGGCCATTTTCAATGGCGATAACACGGTGACGAAGTGTATTTACAATTTGGCTATTATGAGTCGCCATCAAAACAGTGGTACCTTGCAAATTAATTCGCTCTAAGAGGTTCATAATTTCCCAAGAGTTATCTGGGTCCAAGTTCCCTGTTGGTTCGTCCGCAATCAATACTTTAGGATTGTTGACGATGGCACGCGCGATAGCGATCCGTTGTTGCTCACCACCTGAAAGCTCATTTGGGAATGAACGAACCTTGTGTTTCAAACCAACAAGGTCTAAAACTTCCATTACGCGTTTTTTAATGTTGCGACGACGCTCTCCGATTACTTCCATTGCGTAGGCAATATTTTCATAAACGGTCTTTTTAGGAAGCAGTTTGTAGTCTTGGAAGACTACCCCAACGTTCCGACGCAACATCGGAATATCGCGTTTTTTGATTTTATCTAAATCAAAACCAGCAACTTTCAAGCTACCTTTATCATGCTTCACCTCACGGTAAAGCAAGCGAATAAAGGTTGATTTACCTGCACCAGAAGGCCCTACAATATAGGCAAATTCTCCTGGTTCAATATGAACGGTTACTCCTCGAAGAGCTGTCGTTCCGTTGTCATACTTTTTGACAACATCTTTCATTTCAATCATTGACATGTATTGAAAATTCCTTTCCACATTTTATATAGAAGGAGGACTTTAATTGAGACGCCATTTTAAATAGGCATCAATAAAGCCATCAATATCTCCGTCCATTACTTTATCAACTTGGGCTACTTCATAGCTTGTACGGTGATCCTTCACCATGGTATATGGTGTAAAGACGTAGGAGCGAATCTGACTTCCCCAGGTGATTTCTTTTTTATCACCTTTTAAGGAATCCACTTCAGCTGCCTTCTTTTCTTGCTCCAATTGATAAAGTTTCGCCTGCAACATTTTCATTGCACGATCACGGTTTCCGTACTGAGTCCGGTCAACCGTCGAAGCAACTACAATCCCTGTTGGGATGTGAGTCAAACGAACACCTGTAGAAACCTTGTTGACGTTTTGTCCACCAGCTCCACCCGAACGGAAGGTATCCATCTTGATATCATCATCTCGGACTTCCACTTCAATGGTATCATCCAATTCTGGCATCACTTCAACTGACGTGAAGGATGTATGGCGACGTTTAGCTGAGTCGAATGGCGAGATCCGTACCAAACGGTGAACGCCCATTTCAGATTTCAACAAGCCATAGGCATGTGGTCCTTCGAAAGACAAGGTAACGGATTTAATCCCAGCCTCGTCTCCTGCCTGGTAGTCCAAGACTTCCACCTTGAAGCCATGAGCATTTCCGAAGCGGGTATACATCCGAAGAAGCATATCTCCCCAGTCCTGAGCCTCAGTACCACCAGATCCCGGATGGATTTCCAAGATTGCATTATTATTATCATAGGGTTCTGATAAGAGAAGCGTCATTTCATAACTGGTCATCATCTTATCCAACTCTGTCAACTTATCTTCTAGCTCTTCGTGAACGGATTCATCTTCTGAGAGAAACTCAAGAAGGATTTCGGATTCATCAAACAAGTCTGTCATTTGATGGAAATTCTCATAGGTTTGTTTCAACTCATTTAATTCCTGGGATGTTTTTTGCGCCGCAATATTATCATCCCAAAAATCAGGTTCTGTCATTTTGTTTTCCAAAATGGCAATTTCTTCTTCCAGACCCTCTAAGTCAAAGAGACCCCCTGAAAGAAGCTAATTTTTCACGATTCGCGTCAATTTTCTGACGGATTTCTGAAATATCCATAAGTACCTCTTTCTAAGTATCAGTCTATTATACCACAAACCCCGTCATTTGCACATAGTAAGAGATAGTAAGAATGGTTTACCTTACAAAAATCGCATAGAACCAGACCGTTGTCACCTCCCTTGTTACATAATTGTTAGATTTGTTACATGTTGGTTACCTTTCTCTTTCTCATCAACTTATGATACACTAGTGATATGACACGTATTGGTTTTATGAGTGACCTGCACCTGGATTCCAATCAGTTTGGCGAGGCCGAACGCATGCAACTCCTGCAGGTCCTACAAGAAGAACAGATTGATCACCTTCATCTAGCTGGAGACATCTCTAATGACTTTAAACAGATAAGCCTTCCCTTCATTCAGGACCTCCAAAGACAGCTTCCTGTCTCCTTTAACCTGGGCAATCACGATATGCTATTTCTTTCAGAAGAAGAAATCAAACAGTACGATTTTCAGGTCCAGACCTTTGGGGATAACCATTTAGTATCTCTTGCTGGATGGTACGATTATAGCTTTGTTCCTGAAAAGAGCAAGGAGGCCCATCTACGTACCAAGAATACTTTCTGGTTTGATCGAAGATTGGAACGTCCTTTAGATGACCCAAGGATCACGCAAGAAGTCCTCTTCCGATTGGATCAGGTCCTCGCTTCTTTAGATGGTAGAATCATCGTCGCTCTTCACTTTGTCCCCCACAAGGACTTCCTCGTTAGCCACCCCTACTTTCAGAAATTTAACGCCTTCTTAGGTAGTCAAGCTTTTCACGATCTCTTTGTAAAGCACGAGATAGCGGATGTCGTCTTCGGACACTCGCATCATCGCCATCCTTCCAGAGCCATCGATAACATCCATTATCACATGCGGCCTCTTGGCTATATTCGAGAATGGCAACTGACAGAAGACTTTTTCAAGGCCTATCCACAGTACAAGATCCCTCACATGTATCGTCTTCATAAACGCTACAACGCTGTGAAAGACTTACCTGAATTTCATCAATACAAAAGACAGCAGTTAGCAAGCGAATTTCGTCAGGCTTTAACCATCCTTGACTGCTAAAAAGAAAAAGATTTCGACCCCATAGGGAATCGAAATCTTTTTTTCGTTAAAATGGCTTAAGCTTCAGTTTCAAGGAGATTCTTTGCAACAAGCGCTGCCAAGACACCACCAACGATTGGGGCAAGGATAAAGATCCAAATTTGTTGGAGGGCTGCACCACCTACAAAGAGTGCAGGAGCCAAGCTACGAGCTGGGTTTACAGAAAGACCTGTAATGTTCAAACCAACAAGAATGATCAAGGTCAAGCTCAAACCGATGACAAGACCAGCGATTTTCCCGTTTCCTTTAGAAGCTGATGTCACTGTCATGATGACCAAGATAAAGATAAAGGATGCAATCACTTCAAACAAGAAACCGCCAAATGGAGTTACTCCTTTAGCCAAGGCATTTTCACCAAGACTAGCTGTTGACATACCGGAATTGGACAAAAGGAAAAAGACAGAAGCAGTCGCAAGGAAAGCTCCCACTACTTGCGCTACAATGTAGTTAACCAAGTCTTTAGATGACAAGCGTTTGTTGACAAACATAGCAATCGAAACAGCAGGATTCAAGTGAGCACCAGAAACAGTCCCGATAGAGTATGCAGCTGCAACAATGGACAAACCAAATGCCAAGGCAATTCCTAAATGCCCAAGACCTTCAGTCCCATTTCCAAAAACAACGGCGCCAGTCCCGATAAAAACAAGCATAAATGTGCCGATTACTTCAGCAAAAAACTTTTTCATAATATAAGTTTCCTTTCTTCAAACTGTTGTCTAGTTTATCAAAAATCTAGTCTTGCCTCAAGAAATATGCCCAGACATTTCTGTACACAAAAAAGCCATCCGAAGATGACTTTTGATACGCGTTTAAATAGCGTTTTTATCTTTTTCAAGTGCTCGTTGGATTGCTTTGACAATCTCAACAAGGACTACAATCATAAGCGCTCCTACAGCGACCACCATCCATTGAGTCAAACTCAAATGTGACACGTGGAAGAGATTATTAAATCCAGGAACCAAAATTGTCACCACAAAGAGAACAAAGGCAACTGGGATAGACCAGTTAAAGGTCTTGTTGGTAAAGAGTCCCACTTTAAAGATCGATTGGTAAACCGACTTAACGTTAAAGGCATGGAGCAATTGGATCAAACCGAGAGTTGCAAAAGCCATGGTAAGGGCATCCGCATGGATTTCAGTATGACTTTGGTGCTCTGGGAAGAGAAGAGCCCAACCATAAACACCTAAAACTAGCATCGTTTGGAAGATCCCTTGATAAATGATAGCTCCGAAGACACCGCCATCAAAGAAGTTAGACTTACGGCCACGAGGCTTGTGGGTCATGACACCTGGTTCAGCTGGTTCCACACCAAGGGCGATGGCTGGTAGCGTATCTGTTACCAGGTTAATCCATAGCAAATGCACTGGTTGAAGCACATCCCAACCTAACAATGTTGCAAAGAAGATGGTGAAAACTTCAGCCATATTGGCAGACAAGAGGTATTGGATTGATTTTTGGATATTTGAGAAGACCTTACGTCCTTCTTCTACCGCTACGATAATGGTTGCAAAGTTATCATCAGCAAGGACCATATCAGAAGCTCCCTTAGAAACTTCTGTACCTGTAATCCCCATACCGATACCGATGTCAGCTGTCTTAAGTGAAGGCGCATCGTTAACCCCGTCACCTGTCATAGCAACAACCTTACCTTCTTTTTGCCATGCTTTCACGATACGAACCTTGTGCTCAGGTGATACACGAGCGTAAACAGAGTATTGCTTGAAGACCTTTTGGAATTCTTCATCAGAGAGTTCATTCAACTCAGCTCCTGTAAAGACGTGGTCTTCTGTATCATTTGGATCGATGATTCCAAGACGTTTGGCAATGGCTTCAGCTGTATCTTGGTGGTCACCAGTGATCATAATCGGACGGATACCTGCTTCTTTAGCGACACGTACAGCTTCTGCAGCTTCTGGACGCTCAGGGTCAATCATGCCGACCAAACCAGAGAAGATGAGGTCAGACTCAACAATTTCAGATTCCAAGGTTGGGATTTCGTTGCTTGTCTTATAAGCCATCATCAAGACACGAAGGGCTTGTTTGGCCAAGTCTTTGTTGGTTGCAAGAATAGCTTTCTTGTCTTCTTCTGTGATGGAACGAACTTCCCCATTAACTTCAATACGCGTCACACGTTTGAGCAATTGGTCAGGCGCACCCTTAACAGCGATAAAGTAAGAACCGTCCGCTTCCTTATGGATGGTTGACATAAGCTTACGGTCTGAATCAAATGGCAATTCAGCCACACGTGGCTCATCCTTCAAGGCTTCACGGACATCAAAGTTGTGGTCCAAACCAAACTGAACAAGAGCTGTCTCAGTTGGGTCCCCAATCAATTTACCAGATGGGTCCACCTTGGTATCGTTGGCAAAGTTCATGATGCGAAGAGTATTGTTGTTTGCAGCAATCTCAGCTGCAGAGCTTTGCAATTGACCATTGGTATAAACTTTTTCAACCGTCATTTGGTTCATGGTCAAAGTACCTGTTTTATCAGATGCGATGATTTCTGTTGAACCAAGCGTTTCAACCGCTGGCAATTTGCGGACAATCGAATTACGTTTGGCAAGGGTTGTTGTTCCCAAAGAGAGAACGATGGTTACAATGGCAGGAAGACCTTCTGGAATCGCCGCAACCGCAAGGGCTACCGCAACCATCAAGCCTTCCAACGGATGTTCACCACGAACGAATACACCAACCAAGAAAGTGATAATCGCAATCACAACGATTAAGTAAGTCAAGGCTTTAGATAATTGTTCCAAGCTTTGCTTCAATGGTGTTTCTGTCTCATCGGCATTAGCCAACATATCCGCAATCTTACCAACTTCAGTATACATACCAGTGTTAGTCACGACGCCAATACCACGACCGTAAGTTACGTTTGAGTTTTGGTAACCCATATTGACACGATCACCGATACCAGCATCTGCTTCAACAAGTCCTGTCACATCTTTTTCAACTGGGACAGATTCCCCTGTAAGGGCTGCTTCTTCGATTTTAAGAGAAGCTGCTTCAAACAAGCGCATATCAGCTGGAACGACATCTCCTGCTTCAAGTAAGACGATGTCCCCAGGTACTAGTTCTTTCGAGTCAATCTCAATGACATGACCATCACGACGAACACGGGCCATGGGGCTAGACATATTTTTCAGAGCTTCAATGGCTGCTTCTGCTTGCCCTTCTTGGTAAACCCCAAAGGCAGCATTCAAGACAACAACGGCCAAGATGATAATAGCATCCGTTAGACCGTCCATTCCTTCTGTAATCACAGAAAGTGCTGCTGCCGCAAGCAAGATGATAATCATCAAATCCTTAAATTGATCAAGGAATTTAGCTAGTAGGCTACGTTTCTCACCCTCTTCCAACTCATTACGACCATAAGTCGCTAAGCGTTCTTGAGCTTGAGCAGTTGACAAACCTTCGATCGATGAGTCCAAGTTCTTTAGGACTTCTTCTGAGGTTTGTGTGTAAAACAAGTCTTTATTTTGTTCTTTTGACAAAACAGTCTCCTCCTTTTTGGCCTCTTTTTACAAAAAAAGAGACCTGTTTTTTAAAAAAACAAGTCTCGCTGTTTAATATAGTGCCGGAAATAATTCGTAATGACGACACTATCGCGGTTAACCGCCAGCTACTCCCTTGAGTGGTTTCATTATACCACAACTCATGAAAAAATCAAGAAAAACTACTGATAAACTAGTCTTCCCATGTTAATTCTAAGCGATAGGTCGCAAACTGTTGACTTTCATCCGCCGTCAATAACTGATAGGACAAACCAAGCTTATTTTGCTCCAATGTATATTCCTTGGTATCAATCACAAATTGCTGCATACCTAGGGGAGTCGGAATGAGCGCATGGCCTTTCTCTGAAGCCATAAATTTCATGATAGATTTTGGTGTTGAGAAGCGAGTCATGGTCAATTCTTGATCATGAAATTTCAAAGCTATTTTTTCTCCTTCTTCGTTGACGTAAAGCAGATAGTGATAGCCACCCTTTTCCTTCCATTCCCCTTCGTAATATTGATCCATCACTTCGAGTTGATCATCAAATTGAATCTGATTTTGTATTCTAATTTTCAAAAGTTCCCATCCTTTCCCTCTTTCCTTTATTTTACCAAAAACTTCTTTCTTTTTCCTATTGCAACCATCTCTCGATACCAATTTAGGCCGTTTTCTGCTATAATAGAGGCATGAATGAAAAAGTATTTCGGGATCCCGTGCACAACTATATCCACGTGGATCACCCAGTCATTTACAAGCTCATTAATACAAAAGAATTTCAACGACTACGTCGCATCAAACAGTTGGGAACCTCTGGGTTTACCTTTCATGGGGGCGAGCATAGTCGTTTTTCGCACTGTCTAGGAGCCTACGAAATTGCTCGTCGTATCTTATCTATCTTTGATGAGAAATACACCGACCAATGGGACTCGAGTGAATCCCTCCTTACCATGGTTGCCGCCTTGCTCCATGACATTGGACATGGGGCCTATTCACATACCTTTGAAGGACTATTTGATACAGATCATGAAAAAATGACCCAGGAAATCATTACCTGTCCTGAAACGGAAATCTACCAGATTTTAATTCAAGTAGCTCCAGATTTCCCTCAAAAGGTAGCCAGTGTTATCGACCACACCTACCCTAATAAACAAGTGGTGCAGTTAATTTCTAGTCAGATTGATGTCGATCGCATGGATTACCTTCTTCGAGACGCCTACTTTACTGGAGCTTCCTACGGAAACTTTGATTTAACTCGTATATTGCGTGTTATTCGTCCAGTAGAAAATGGGATTGCCTTTCAGGTCAATGGGATGCATGCGGTTGAAGATTATGTTGTTTCTCGTTACCAAATGTATATGCAGGTCTACTTTCACCCAGCCACTAGAGCAATGGAAGTCCTATTGCAAAACCTACTCAAGCGAGCACGTCATCTCTATGCTACGCACAAGGAGTTCTTTCACGCGACTTCACCTCGCTTGATTCCATTCTTTGAACACCAAGTGAACCTTGCCGATTACTTGGCTTTGGACGACGGCGTCATGAATACCTATTTTCAATCTTGGATGGAGAGTCCTGATTCTGTTCTCTCTGATTTGGCCCAGCGTTTTATCAATCGCAAGGTTTTCAAATCCATTCTCTTTCAAGATAAGGATGAAAAACAATTAGCTGCTCTCAAACAACTGATTCAAGAGGTTGGTTTTGATCCGATCTATTATACAGCTATCCATCGAAACTTTGACCTTCCTTACGACGTTTACCGACCAGATTCAGAAAAACCTCGTACTCAAATTGAGATCATCCAAAAGGATGGTAAATTAGCTGAGCTATCCTTACTCTCTCCTATCGTTGCTTCCTTAGCTGGTAGTAGACAAGGGGATAACCGCTTCTATTTCCCGAAAGAAATGTTGCTTGAAAATAGCTTGTTTACACCTCAACTACAATTATTCCAGTCCTATATTATTAACGATACCTTCACAGGAGAGAAACATGAACATTAAACTTGTTGCCTTGGATATCGATGGAACCCTTTTAACGTCTGACAGCCAAGTAACCCCCGAAGTTTTCCAGGCTATCCAAGATGCCAAAGCTCAAGGGGTTCATGTTGTCTTAGCAACTGGTCGTCCTCGTTCTGGTGTCCTTCGATTGTTGGAGGAACTTCATTTGGATCAAGCAGGTGACCTCGTCATCACCTTCAATGGGGGACTGATTCAAGACGCCCACACTGGTGAAACTCTCTATGAAGAACACCTCTCCTACAACGATTATTTGGATATTGAAGCGCTAGCTCGTAAGTTGGCTGTTCCTATGCACGCTAGTACCAAGTCTGGCATTTATACAGCTAATCGTAACATTGGTACCTATACCGTCCATGAAGCCAAATTGGTCCACTCGGATCTTTTCTATCGGACTCCTGAAGAAATGGAGCACCATACGGTTCTCAAGTGTATGTATGTCGATGAACCAGACATCTTAGAAACGGTCCTCTCCGCTATTCCGGATAATTTTTACGATCGATTTACGATTGTGTGTTCCGCACCTTTTTACCTTGAGATATTGCCCAAGACAGTAAATAAAGGTCAAGCCCTCTTACAATTAGCGTCCAAGTTAAACCTAAGTCCAGACCAAGTAATGGCAGTCGGAGATCAAGAAAACGACCAGGCTATGCTAGAGGTTGCTGGTCTCCCTGTAGCAATGGACAATGCCAGTCCTGAATTAAAAAAGATCGCTAAAGTCGTCACGCGCTCCAACGATGAGTCGGGTGTCGCTTACGCCCTTAGAAAGTGGGTACTCCATTAATGTATAGTTATAAAATCGGTATTACAGCCGAAGAACATGATGAATTCGTTAAAAATAGCCCCCAGACCAATTTGCTTCAAAGCTCAGATTGGGCAAATATCAAAGATAACTGGGGCAATGAACGCCTTGGGATTTACCAAGATCAAAAACTAGTTGCAGTTGCAAGTATTTTAATCCAACCACTCCCACTTGGTTTTACTATGCTCTATATCCCACGTGGACCTATAATGGATTACCAAAATAGCCAATTAGTGTCCTTTATGCTCCAATCCATCAAAACATATGCTAAAAGTAAGCGAGCTGTTTTCGCCAAATTTGATCCCTCTCTTTTCCTTAGAAAAGGGTTAATTGGCCAAGAGGCAAAGGATCAAGAGGCTACTTTAGCGATTATCCAATCTTTAAAAGAATGTGGAGTGGAATGGATTGGTCGGACGGAAGACATGGGAGAAACCATTCAACCACGTTTCCAGGCCAATATCTACAAGGAATACTTCACAGAGGACCAACTGTCTAAATCCACCAAGCAAGCCATTCGAACCGCCCGAAATAAAGGAGTCGAAGTTATCTTTGGAGGCACAGAACTCTTAGATGAATTTGCAGCTCTGATGAAAAAAACAGAGGCTCGTAAAGGTATCCATCTTCGTGGAAAGGACTATTATGAGAAACTGCTAACAACCTATGCAGGACAATCTTACATCACTCTATCAAGAATTAACTTGGCTCAACGCCTTGCTTCACTCAAAGAGCAACTTGAAAAAAATCAAGCAGAAGCTAGTCGTTTTAACGAAAAAACAAAACCAGGCAAGATTGACAACAACCGTCAAGAAAAAGAACGTTTGGAAGAAGAAATCCAATTTCTCCATCAAGAGCTAAAAGGCGGCCAAGAAATCGTTTCTCTTTCTGGAACCTTGACTCTTGAATTTGGAGGCACTTCAGAGAATGTCTATGCAGGGATGGATGAGAACTTCCGCCGTTATCAACCAGCCATTTTGACCTGGTATGAAACAGCCCAGCATGCCTTTGACCGTGGAGCTGATTGGCAAAATATGGGAGGAGTTGAGAACCATTTAGATGGAGGACTCTACCACTTCAAGTCAAAATTTAATCCAATGATCGAAGAATTTGTTGGCGAATTCAACCTCCCAACAAGTATTCTTTATCCCCTTGTTAACAAGGCCTATCAATTACGAAAAAAACTAAGAAATAAACAGTAAGGTGACCTATGACATTCAATATTATTAGTAGGGAAGAATTTTACCAACACTCTCTCACTACTTCCAATCACTCTTTTTTACAGAGTATTGAAATGGCTGATTTGCTTCAAAAAAGAGGCGCAACTATTCAATATATTGGATGGGAAGAGCAAGGAACATTAGCTATCTCTGCCATTTTATATAGTCTACCCATGACGGGAGGCTTGCATTACGAAATCAATAGTGGACCAATCGTGACGGATGCTCGCTACCTACCAGATTTTTATAAAGCATTACAGGATTATGTAAAAGAAAATGGTGGTATCGAATTTCTTTTAAAACCCTATGACCACTATCAAGTTTTCGATAGCAATGGAAACCCGACCGAAGAAGAGCAAAAACAACTTCTCCATTCATTACTGGATCTTGGCTATCAATTTGATGGCTTACAAGTAGGCTATCCGGGAGGAGAACCTGTTTGGCATTATCTGAAGGACCTAACTGATTATGATGCGAAATCTCTCCTAAAATCCTTCAATAAGAACTGTAGCCGGAATATCACGACTGCCCTCAACTATGATATTTCCATTCGAAATATTAGGAGAGAGGAAATCCCTCAGTTTAAACAAATTATTGAGGAAACTGGAAAACGTCAAGGCTTTGAAGACAAGAGTTTGAACTACTACTACGATCTCTATGATACCTTTGGAGATAAGGCAGAATTTCTCATTGCTGAAATCAATACAGCTGATGCACTCGCTTATTTAGACCAGAAGATTTCCTTGCTCAATCCTTCATCCAAACAATATGAGCAACAGCTGCAAAAATTAGAGAAACAAAAGACAATTGTCCGGGAAACCTTGGCTGACGAAACAGTTGAAACAGTGCCCTTGGCCTGTGCCCTGATCATCTATAATCCATCAGAAGTGACCTATTTGTTTGGCGGTTCGTATACCAAATACCAGAAATTCTCTGCAGCCTTCTTGATTCAATACCATGCCATGAAGCGTGCCCTAGAAAAAGGAATCACCTTATACAATTTCCTAGGTATTCAAGGGGTCTTCGACGGCTCAGACGGCGTTCTTCGTTTCAAACAGAACTTTAATGGTTACGTAGTCCGTAAGATGGGAACCTTCCGTTATTACCCAAATCCTCTGAAATTCAAAGCCTTGTCCTTGATCAAACGAATCTTAGGACGCTCATAAAAAAACAAAGAGGTTGGGACAAAAGTCCTAGCCTCTCAATTGTCTTTGGATTGTCGAGCAAGACGCAGTGGTTGAGTGGGTTATATACGCTGATTTCATCAGCTTTTACAGCCCTACTCAACTGTGAGGAAGTGGGACAACGAAATCGAATTCTAACGAATTACCGATTTCTGTCCCACTCTCTTTTAATACAAGAAAAAGACGAGAAATCTCTCGTCTTATTCTTGTTCGATTAGTTTACGAAGTTCAACAATGCCAAGAAGCTTTCTGGATCAAGTGATGCACCACCAACAAGAGCTCCATCAACGTCTGGACAAGCCATGTATTCAGCAACGTTTTCAGGTTTCACTGAACCACCGTATTGAACACGTACTTTGTCAGCTACTTCTTGACCGAAGTCAGCAGCTACAACGTCACGAACAACTTTACACATTTTTTGTGCGTCGTCTTGTGAAGCTGATTTACCAGTACCGATCGCCCAGATTGGCTCGTAAGCGATAACTGATGCAGCAACTTGCTCAGGAGTCAATCCAGCAAGAGCAGCAGATACTTGAGCACCTACGAATTCAGCCGCTTTACCTGCTTCGTAAGTTTCAAGACTTTCACCACAACAGATGATTGGAAGCAAACCATTAGCAAAGATAGCTTTTGCTTTTTTGTTGATGTCTTCGTCTGTTTCGTGGAAGTAGTCACGACGTTCTGAGTGACCGATTACCACGTAGTCCGTACCGATTTCTTTCAAAACTTGTGGGCTAGTTTCACCAGTGAAGGCACCAGCGTTTTCAAAGTAACAGTTTTGAGCAGCAACTTTAAGGTTTGAACCTTTAGCAGCAGCAAGAACAGTTGTCAAGTCAAGTGCAGGAGCTGCAATCCCAGCTTCAACAAGATCAGATGAAGGAAGTTTTGATGCTACTGCTTCAACAAATGCTTTTGCTTCTTCTGGGTTTTTATTCATTTTCCAGTTACCAGCAATAAATGGTTTACGTGACATTTCACATACCTCGTTTTTCTAATTTTATACTAACTATTTTACCATAATTTTCGTGATAATGAAAGGTTGCACAAACTCTTTTACTTCTTAAAACAATAAAAACCCCGTCTTCACGGGGTTTTCTGTCTGTCTATATAATTGTTAATCTGGGAACTAGATCGAATTAAGCTTCGATTTCAGTAACCATACCTGAACCAACAGTACGTCCACCTTCACGGATAGAGAATGTAGTACCTTGTTCAACGGCGATTGGGTGGATCAACTCAACGTCGATAGTCACGTTATCACCAGGCATTACCATTTCAGTACCTGCTGGAAGTTCGATAGATCCAGTTACGTCAGTTGTACGGAAGTAGAACTGTGGACGGTAGTTGTTGAAGAATGGAGTATGACGTCCACCTTCTTCTTTAGAAAGGATGTAAACTTCACCTTTAAATTTAGTGTGTGGGTTGATTGAACCTGGTTTAGCGATAACTTGTCCACGTTCGATTTCATCACGTTGGATACCACGAAGAAGCACACCAACGTTGTCCCCTGCAAGACCTTCGTCAAGTTGTTTACGGAACATTTCAACACCAGTAACAACCGCTTTTTGGATTTCTTCTTTAATACCAACGATTTCGATTTCGTCGTTGACTTTAACGATACCACGGTCGATACGTCCTGATGCTACAGTACCACGTCCAGTGATTGAGAATACGTCTTCGACTGGAAGAAGCAATGGCTTGTCAGTATCGCGTTCTGGTTCTGGGATGTACTCATCAACAGTGTTCATCAAGTCCATGATGATGTCTTCGTATTTAGAATCACCTTCAAGAGCTTTAAGAGCTGAACCTTGGATAACTGGAAGGTCATCACCTGGGAAATCGTATTCTGAAAGAAGGTCACGGATTTCCATTTCAACCAATTCAAGCAATTCTTCATCGTCAACCAAGTCAACTTTGTTCATGAAGACGATCAAGTGTTTAACACCAACCTGACGTGAAAGAAGGATGTGCTCACGAGTTTGTGGCATTGGTCCGTCAGTTGAAGCTACTACAAGGATAGCTCCGTCCATTTGAGCGGCACCAGTGATCATGTTTTTAACGTAGTCCGCGTGTCCTGGAGCGTCGATGTGAGCGTAGTGACGTTTTTCAGTTTCGTACTCAACGTGCGCAGTGTTGATAGTGATACCGCGTTCGCGTTCTTCTGGAGCAGCATCGATAGACGCATAGTCTTTAGGTTGGTTAACTGATGAAGGCAAGCGACGTGCCAAAACAGTTGTGATAGCTGCAGTTAGGGTAGTTTTACCGTGGTCAACGTGTCCGATAGTACCAATGTTAACGTGTGGTTTACTACGATCGTATTTTTCTTTTGCCATTTGAGTAAAAGCCTCCAATAAAATATATTTTATAGATAGACAGTAGGCAATACAGTCTAACTTTCCTTACTATTTTATCAAATTTCGTCTAAATTGCAAGTGTTTTACTAGCTTTTTTTCTTATTTCTTTTTTCTTAAAGGAATTTATCCAAATGAAAGTTTGTGAAATCTCCTTTCCACTTCTTTTTTGAAATAAACAGCTAGATATTTCATTTTTTGTGACCTATTTTACGTGTTTTTTCACAATCATTTTCACTATATTCCAGTAAAAAACCAATCCCTTTAATCGAGATTGGTTTTAAGGGTTCACGATTAACCAGAATTACGCAATCCTGTCGCGACACCATTGATCGTGATATGAATCAACTTGTCCTGATCAGTAGGCAATTCGCCACGTCTCTGGCGTTTAATTAATTCTAATTGAATATAGTTCAGAACATTAAAGTATGGCATACGATAATCTAAACTATCTTTTAGATAAGGGTTCTCAGCTAAGAGTTCATCATGACCTTCAATCTGTAAAATAACATCCTTAGTCAATTGCCACTCGTCCAGGATAATATTGAAGATGTCACGAACCTCCTCTTCCTCACACAGCTTGGCGTATTCAAAAGCAATGTTCATATTGGCTTTTGAGAGCACCATGTCTACGTTTGAAAGAAGAGACTTGAAAAATGGCCATTTTTGGTACATATAACGCAAGGTTTCAATGTTTTCAGGGTCTGCATCAATAAATTCTTTAAAGCTAGACCCTACACCGTACCAACCAGGGAACATCACCCGGCTCTGTGACCATGAAAAGACCCAAGGAATGGCACGCAAGCCACCGATTTCTTTGATAGTCTTTCGGGCTGCTGGACGGGAACCAATATTGAAACTAGAAATAGCCTTAATCGGACTGGATTCGAAGAAGTAATCATAGAAATGCTCATTGCCAAACACCAGTTCACGATAAATATCGTAGCTACGATTGACAATCTGGTCCATTATCTCATTGTACTGATCGGACATGCTCTTTTCACTCTTCTGCTTAGCAATCATCCGGTTAATCGTTGCAGATACCAACATTTCCAAGTTGTAATAAGCTGCATCCTTGTTCCCATATTTATTGCCAATGACCTCACCTTGCTCCGTCAAACGAATGCGGTCATTAATGGATCTCAATGGTTGCGAGGTGATGGCTTCATAGGTTGGACCGCCCCCACGACCAACTGTTCCACCACGGCCATGGAAGAAGGTAATCTTCACACCAAACTCGTCACCAATCGCTGTTAATTGTTGCTGGGCCTTATAAAGAGTCCAACAAGAAGATAGATAACCACCATCTTTGTTACTATCTGAATAACCAAGCATAATTTCTTGGTAGTTATTCTTAGAAGCAATCCAGCGTTTAGCAATTGGCAGTGATAGATACTTTCTCATTGTATCTTCAGATTGATCCAAGTCTTCGATGGTCTCAAAGAGGGGAACAATTTGCACACGTGCGCTTTCCTTGTCAATTAGTCCCACTTCTTTCAACATGATAGCCAACTCAAGCATATCCGATACACTGGTTGCGTGAGAAATAATGGTTTGGCGAATGACATCTTCTCCTAAGCGGTCTTTTAATTCACGCGCTGTTTGGAAAATAGCTAATTCTTTTTCAAGCAATTCTGATTTTTCTGCATGGGTAGCAGATAAAATCCGAGGATCTTCTAACAACTCTTGTAAAAGCAACTCGCACTTTTCGTCTTCTGACAAATCACTATAATGGTCATTGATTCCAGCTTCTTTGAGAAGTTCCGCAACACAGGCTTCATGGACACTCGAATCTTGACGCATATCGATCGAAGCCAAGAAGAATCCAAAGACTTCTACTGCTTCTAATAACTCTGCAAACTCACCTGAGATTAAAGCCTCTGCCTTATTTTCAATCAATGATTCTTGAATAAGGGTCAAATCCTGTTTAAATTCTTCAACTGTCTCGTAATAAGGAGGACGATCTTCTGCCAACTCTTGGATAGCACCACTGATTCGGGTACCGATATAATCAGAAACCACTCCTTGTTGATGGGTGTGAGCACCAAGAAGACGTTCGACCGGATGACGGTCATCTACTGTTGAGCCAACGATAGACCATTCCTTAATATTCAATAAGGTTTGGACCAACTTGGATTGAATATAATGGAAGGCCCGACGGTAAGGCTCCTTCTCTCTAAAGACAGATGTATCACTGGAACGGGCAGCCATCTCTTCAACCGCTTGACTGGTTTTTGAAAGATTGGTAGAGAGGGAGAAGTTCCGATAAAGACTAGAGATTTTCTGAATATAATAGTTGAGAATGACTTCACTTTGAATCGTTGCTGATCGCTTCAAGGTCTCTGCGGTTACAAAAGGATTCCCATCCCGGTCTCCACCGATCCACATTCCCATCGTAATCGGTTTGGGCTGTTGCAACTCAATCCCTTGCTCCTTGGCAAGACGTTTGTATTCCAACATTAAGTTGGGAACAGCCTGAAGGAAGGAACTATTATAGTATTCCATGACGTTGGTAATCTCATTAGTTACCTTGAGTTTCTTTTCACGGATCATATCGGTTTGCATCATAATTTCGATATTACGCCGCAAATTATTGTACCATTTGGTCTCGTTCATCAAGCCAGCTTTTACGTCCCGGTGTTGGCGCAAAAGACTGTGAATGTGAGTGGTTAAATCCAACATGGTTTTCCGTTGCACTTGGGTCGGATGAGCGGTCAATACCGGTACCACATTGAGGTGTTCCAAGATTTCCTGTGCATTTTCAGTCTCAGCTACCTGGAGAATGGTGGACGACAGCTTTCCAAGATAGTCTTGTCCCACATTATTTTGATGATTGATTTCAAAAGCCAAATCGACGTCTTCAGAGATATTAATCAACAAGGGAAGAATGGCAAAGTAGCGAGAAATCACAGTCATCTCTTCATTTGATAGCTCTTTGACAATTTGATCCAATTTTAAATAATCTTTTGAAACAGATAGTTTTTTCAATTCAAGAATCTTATCAAAGGTTTCTGGACTCACCAAATTTTTAGCAATATCTTCTAAAATAGTGGTTAAAATCTCAGCTTCTTCTTTGATAATCTCTTTGTTGGTATAGCTCTCTAGTTTTTGTAAAGTCATGATAATTCCTTTCTTTACTCACTCCGATTTAGTAATAGCTCTGAATTTTCTGAGGCTTCTCGTAAGAAGGGGCCTCTTGAGTAGCTAGGGCGCGCTTTTCACTCGCATCAATATTTAAGACAAGGGCAATCGCAATGGATAAGACCCACAAACTATTTCCCCCTTGTGAAAGGAAGGGGAAGGTCACCCCTGTCGAAGGAATCAGCCCAGAAATCCCACCAATGTTGATGAAGGTTTGGGTCAGGAGCATCCCGCCTATACCAATCGCCATCATCGAATTAAAAGGATCTCTTGCCCGAATCCCGACAAGAATAATACGCAAAATTAAGAAGAACAACAAGGCTAGGATGAGACTAGCTCCCACAAAACCAAGTTCTTCAATAACGATTGAAAAGACAAAGTCTGTATGAGCTTCTGGCAAGTACCCTTGCTTTTCAATCGAATTTCCAAGGCCAAGGCCAAACCAGCCCCCATTACTCATGGCATAATAAGAATTGGCTAGTTGGTGTCCCGAATCTGATAAATCATTAAAGGGGTTGTAAAAAGCACTGAAACGTTTCGCTACATAGCCAAAGACAGGAATTTTAGAGAAACGCTCTACCCCAATTAGCTGAATGGAATAAAGAAGAACGGTTGAGCCTCCCACTAGGATGGCTAATAGGCTTGAAAACCAGCGGTAAGCTATCCCACTTGCACTAATCATAATTAAGGTTGTCAGTGCAAGAATGGTCGCATTTCCTAAGTCTGGCATGATGACCACAATAGCAATCAGGAAGAGCACCATCCAACGCCAATCCGACAAATCTCGAGGAAGCCATTGATTGTGGGTTAACGCTTGGTAATCATATCGTTGAATTTCTTCTTGCTTTTTAGAGAAGACCAAGGCCAAGTACCAGACGATGATAATCTTCAAATACTCAGCTGGCTGAATAGAGAAACCTCCAAAACTCAACCATCCATGCGCACCATTCACCGTATCTGTGATGAAACGCGATAGCAAAAGAAGGATCGTCTCAGCTATAATGAAAATTCCGATGAAGCCCTTTTTCTTAAGGACATTTAATTTCACCTTATAGGTAATCAGAATAGTGATCAAACTTAGAACAAAAAAGATCCCCTGGCTTCTGATCATCCCGAAAGGACTAAGCCCTTTTTGGATGGCTAAGGCACTCGTTGTCGAGTAGACTACTATCAATCCCAATACTGACAAAAGGAGGTAAGGGATCAGGATCGAATAGTTTAAAAAATGACGTTTTTCTAATTTCATGTAACACCCATACTTCTAATTTTCAAATTTCATTATATCACCTTTCAATAGTAAAAAAAAGGAAAGACCAAATAAGATTCGGTTTTCACTTTCAAAAGATGATCAAACAAACCAGTCTGACTCTTATTTCTACTCCAACTATTGTGAGGAAGCAAAGAAAATCGATCCTCTGATTCACTATCATATCATCTTGTTTTTCCTGTTTCCAGGCCCTTTGTTTTGCCTTTTTCCGTCTTTTACGGTAAAATGATTCTGTATGAGAAAAAGGATTAAACCAATTGTCCTCTTTGTCTTTTTCGCAAGTATCTTTTCCTTTTTGGTAATTTCTAAAACAGTAGCAGATATCCAAAGAAATCAACTTGCTAAAAACAAGACCCTACAAGAGGCAAAGAACACCAATCAAACAAAAATCCCATCTTCCTCTTCTTCTGACTTAGTTGAAGAATTAGATCAAGAATTTTTGAATCGACCAATTATCGATATCTCTGGTTGGCAATTGCCAAGCGAGATTGATTATGATCTCTTAGCACAAAATGTTTCCGGAGTCATTGTTCGAGTTCATAGTGGAGCTCAAGCTAAAAAAGAAAATGCCGCGACTTATTTAAATGGAATAGACAAATCATACGAAACTCATATTAAAGAGTTTCAAAAACGAAATATTCCAGTTGCGGTATATGCTTACGTAGCTGCCAAGGACAAAAAAGAAATGGAAAAGGAAGCAGAAGAGTTCTATCAGGCATCCAAAAAATACAAACCAACCTATTATTGGCTGGATGTAGAAGAAAAAACGATGGGTGATATGAACGCTGGCGTGGAGGCCTTCCGTGCCAAGCTAGAATCATTGGGAGCCAAAAATATCGGAATCTATATCGGGACCTATTTCATGGAAGAACATAGTATCTCCACTGATAAATTTACCGCCCTCTGGATTCCAACTTATGGTCATGATGACGGCTACTACAATGCAGCACCATCTACTGATGACGAGTATGATCTTCATCAGTACACCTCTCAGGGACAATTGAATGGTTTCACCCACTACTTGGACTTGAACCAGATTGCTCCTACACAAAATCGAGAAAAAATCTACCGAAAACTATTTACTGTAGAAAAGAATTAAAAGAGGCAACTGCCTCTTTTTCTCTTGAACGGAAACTCAAATAGTATGATATAATGTTAGGAAATTAAGAGAAAGAGAAGAGTGAGATGGCAAAAAAACAAAAAGTAAAAAAAACATTGGTTGAACAAATACTGCAGAAAGCAAAAATCGACCATACAGGATTGCAAATCAATGCTCTTGAGGGAATCATCCCAGAAGGGATTACGACTGATCAAATCTATAAGACACTGGCTCTAACAGGTGATAAAACTGGTCCCGTCATTGGGATTGTTCCCATCTCTGCCCACTTATCCGAAAAAAAATTGGCTAAACTATCTGGCAATAAAAAAGTTAGTATGATTCCACAAAAAGACTTAGAAAAGACGACGGGCTATGTTCATGGGGCCAATAATCCTGTTGGTATCCGACAAAAACACAACTACCCTATTTTTATTGACCAGTCTGCCCTGGAACTCGATCAGATGATTGTCTCTGCAGGTGAAGTTGGTCATAGCATTCAAATCAAGGCGCAAGATTTAGCTGATTTTGTCAAGGCTAGTTTCGAAGACTTAGTCGAGTAAAGGATAAAACCAATATGAAATTATATTTTGTCCGTCACGGACGTACTGAGTGGAATGAAGAGGGACGTATCCAAGGGGCAAATGGTGACTCTCCGCTTTTAGAATCTTCCATCCAACAGTTAAAAGCCTTGGGCCAGCATTTATCTCAAACATACTTTGAAGCAGCTTATTCAAGTGACTTGCCTAGAGCTGTCCATACTGCTCAAATCATTCTCGAGCAAAATCAACATCCTATCTCCCTCCAAGAGACTCCTGCTCTACGGGAATGGCGGCTTGGTAGGTTAGAAGGTAGAAAAATTGTGGAGTTGAAGGCTCTCTATCCGGAGGAAATGAAGGCCTTTCGTCATAATTTAGCTGAGTTTCACCACGATATTTTCGGAGCAGAATCCGTTGAAGAAACCACCCAACGGACCGAAAATTTTATCAAAAGTTTAAAAGACAAGTCTGGCGAGGCCATTCTAATCGTTGGCCATGGCGCTAATTTAACAGCTTCTATTCGGACTCTTCTAGGCTATAAACCAGAGGAACTCCGTAAAAATGGCGGACTCAATAATGCTAGTGTGACGATTCTAACAACAGATGATTTTGAGCACTATCACTTAGATACTTGGAATGATACTTCTTATTTAAAAGACTAAAAAACACTGATCTTGTGATCAGTGTTTTCTTTTAGCTTATTTCATAGTTGGGAAGAGCAATACGTCACGGATAGTAGTCGTATCAGTAAGGAGCATGCAGAGACGGTCGATACCGATTCCCAATCCTCCTGTTGGTGGCATACCATATTCAAGAGCTTCTACATAATCGTAGTCAATTCCAGTTGCTTCGTCGTCTCCCAATTCTTTGGCGCGTGCCTGCGCTTCGAAACGTTCCAATTGGTCGATTGGATCGTTCAATTCTGTAAAGGCATTAGCATATTCCTTTGTCATGATGAAGAGCTCGAAACGATCTGTGAAACGAGGATCTTCGTCATTCTTCTTAGCCAATGGTGATACAGCTACAGGGTGTCCATAGACAAAGGTTGGTTGTGTCAAGGTTTCTTCCACATATTCTTCGAAGAAGGCATTGATAATATGCCCCACTTCAGTGTAGTGTTTTTCAACTGGCACATGTTTTTCTTTAGCAAGGGCTACTGCTTCTTCAAAGCTCATTTCCTGCCAGAAGTCAACACCAGCAATTTCCTTGATCGCATCCACCATGTGGACACGTTTGAATGGTTCATTGATCTTGATTTCAGTTCCCTGATAGTCAACTGGACCATCCCCATGAATGGCTTTCGCAGCATGTTGGATAATCCCTTCCGTCAAGTCCATAATATCTTGGTAGTCAGCGTAAGCTTGGTAGACTTCGATGGAAGTAAATTCTGGGTTGTGGGTAGCATCCATTCCTTCATTACGGAAGATACGTCCGATTTCATAGACGCGTTCCATCCCACCAACGATCAAGCGTTTCAAGTGAAGCTCGGTCGCAATCCGAAGTACCATGTCAATGTTTTGAGCATTATGGTGAGTGATAAACGGACGCGCAGATGCTCCACCAGCTTCATTGTGAAGAACAGGGGTTTCTACTTCAAGGAAGCCTTGACCATCCAAGTAACGACGGATTTCTGAAATGATTTTCGAACGGGTTACAAAGCGGTTAAAGCTTTCACGGTTCGAAATCAAATCCAAGTAGCGTTTGCGGTAGATGGTTTCCACATCAGACAAGCCATGGAATTTTTCAGGCAAGGGACGAAGGGCTTTAGACAAGTGTGTGATGTGAGTAGCTTTGATGGAAAGCTCACCCATATCGGTCCGCATTACTTCTCCTTCTACCCCAAGGAAATCTCCAAGGTCAGCCTTTTTGAAAATTTCATAATTTTCTTCACCGACCGCATCTTTACGAACGTAAATTTGGATTTGACCTTCACGGTCTTGAAGGTGGGCAAAGCCAACCTTCCCTTTCCCACGTTTGGTCACGAGACGGCCTGCAATAATGGCCGTTTCGTTCAAGTCATGAAGTTGTTCTTTATCTAATTCTGAATATTTTTCTTTCAATTGACCAGAATCTGCAGTTCGTTCGAATCGCTTTCCAAATGGGTCGATTCCTTGTTCACGAAGGGCCGCCATCTTTTCGCGACGGACAATCTGCTGGTCATTTAATTCTTCCATATGTTCAGTAGTCATTTGGAACCTCCTAAGTTATTCTCCCCTATTTTATCATATTTGACGGGGAAATACACTATTCTTGAGCAGGAAAAATGAAAAAAGGAATGGAAGGAAAGGGTTCCTTCTCCCTTTTCCATCACATTCCATTCATTCATAATCAAATTTTACTTCATCCGAGTCAACTATATAGGTCATTCATCCTTATTCATAGCGAAGAGCTTCAATCGGATCGAGTTTTGATGCCTTGCTTGCTGGTAAGATACCGAAGACAATTCCAACGCAAGCTGAAAAGATGATACTTCCGATAGCCACTGACATGGAGACGACTGGTGGTCCTTCTAGAGCACCTGCGGCAGCTGTGGCGATGAGGGCATTGACACCATAAGCCAATCCCAGACCGAGAATTCCTCCCATCATGGTCAAGACCATGGATTCGATGAGGAATTGAATCAAGATTTTTCCACGAGTAGCTCCAAGAGCTTTTCTCAGACCGATTTCACGTGTCCGCTCGGTCACAGAAACCAACATGATATTCATGACCCCAATCCCACCAACGAGAAGGGAAATTCCTGCAATCGCACCAATGACTGTTGTCATAATACTGAGCATTTGATTGGTCTGCTCCAAGATACTATCCATGTTAAAGATTTGGAACTCTCCTTGGCGAACTCCCGACAACTCGGTTAACTTTTTCGCCGCTTCGATCCCAGTTGGTTTAATTTGTTTGACATCCGGGATATGCACCACAATAGTAGAAATTTCTTCTGTTCCAAATTCTGAAGCTACTTGGGTATTGGCCATCAAGGCACTTCCTCCAGAAGAAACCCCGTATAATGCAGATCCAGCATTTGGATCCTTGAAGATCCCTACCACCCGATAGTTGTTGTCTCCGACAGCAACCACTTGGTTGAGGGCACTTTCCGTTCCAAACAAGGTCGAAGCTAAGCCTTCATCCAACATGATGACCCGTGAGAAACTCTGATAATCTGAAGGATTTAGTTTTCTTCCTGAAACCAATTCAAATTTTCTTACTGAGAAATAAGTATCATTGACTCCCATGATATTGACCCCTTCAGATTTTTTCTTCTGATAGGAGATAGTGGCATTGGCTGTATTACCAACATAGTAGCCATCAATACCAGGAATTTTGGTCAATTCCTTGACCCATTCTTCTTTAACAACGGGTGGTGTTTCAAGGATTGGATTGTCAACGTCCTCGCTACTTTCCTCTCCATAGCCAGCTGGCGGTGACATTCCTTGGTCTCCTTCACTAGCAACACCGCCTTCGCCACCACCTTCTGCGCCTCCTTCTTCTGAGACAGGTTCTGGCCCAAGATTAAAACCAGTCATGTAGCCACTCTTTCGGGCGGAATAGGAAATCTGAACATATTGTTGATCCTTGGTAAAGGTCTTAGTCACTCCCGCTTTCATCCCATCTCCGAGAGCCATGATGACAACGACTGAGGCAACCCCGATGATAATCCCTACCATGGTTAAGAACGATCTCATTTTATGTCCCATAATGGAACTAATAGCGAATTTCCAGTTCTGCATCAGGCCCTCCTTTCGTTGCGGCTATCCGAAGAAATCACTCCATCTCGAATGACAATCTGACGTTTGGCATAGGCAGCAATCTCCGTTTCGTGGGTCACCATGATGATAGTTTTCCCTTCTTGATTGAGGGCTGTCAAAAGCTCCATAATCTGATCGCCGGTCTTGGAGTCGAGAGCTCCTGTTGGTTCATCCGCTAAGATAATAGAAGGATGATTGACCAAAGCACGCGCGATGGCCACCCGTTGTTTTTGCCCTCCGGACAGTTCCGAAGGAAGGTGGTGCATCCGCGTATCTAGCTCAACTTTCTTTAAAAATTGTTCAGCTAATTCCTTTCGTTTAGAAGGATTCACTCCTGCATAAATCAAGGGAAGCTCGACATTTTGAAAAG
The DNA here is from genome assembly GCF_021595565.1 of Streptococcus sp. GS001. Lineage (NCBI taxonomy): Bacteria > Bacillati > Bacillota > Bacilli > Lactobacillales > Streptococcaceae > Streptococcus > Streptococcus sp. GS001. Next base: position 469,917 of record NZ_JACSYJ010000001.1, on the reverse strand, counting down.
CATTGAGTTTCGATAGAAGAAAGAATTGTTGGAAGACAAAGCCTATTTGCTCATTGCGAACCTGGGCTAATTTCTTCTCACTAAGATTTCCTACTTCTTCCCCCTCTAGCCTATACTCACCGCTGGTCGGACGATCCAGAAGACCAATGATGTTCATTAGGGTAGATTTCCCAGACCCGGAAGGTCCCATGATAGCTAGAAATTCCCCTTCTTCCACATCTAAATGGATATCCTTTAATACCTGTAGGGTTTGATCGCCATTTTGATAACTTTTATTGATGTTTTTCAGCTCAATCAATTTTGTCATATTTTCCGACCTCTTTCCCATCTTCCAAATCGCCAGAAGGGTTGGTGATGACTTGAGCATCCTTGTTCAAACCAGATAAGATTTCTTGATTTTCTGCATCTGCATTTCCTAAGGTAACATTGACTTTTTTAGCCTTGCCAGCTTCAATCGTCCAAACATAGCTTTGATCGCCGTCTGATAAGACACTTGTCACAGGAACCAAAGGATGGATGGTTGAACTTTTTACTTCAATATTGACAGAGAAACCTTGTTTCAAATCACCAATCTCACTGGTAATCTCTACCGTAAACGGATATTTAGCTCCCCCTGTTCCTTGTCCAGAACCTGCGGCATTTGCACCAGCCTGACCAGCTTCTGTCGGATAATTGGCAACGTAGCTAATCTTTCCAGTCCATTTTTTCCCAGGATAGACCTTAGAGGTTAAGGTCACTTCCTGACCAACTGAAATGTTGGCTAGATTGTACTCAGACAACTCACCTTTTACTTGAAGGTTACCGTTGCTGACAATATGAACAAGGGTTTGGTTGGTTCCGGTTGTTGATTTGGAGACATCTTTATTGACTTCTACAACCGTTCCATCTGTACTACTTTTTACGGTTGTAGCATCCAACAAAGCTTTAGCTTTTTCCATATTGGCTACAGCATCCGCACGGGCATCGCGCAAATCACCCACTTGTGTGTCCAAAGAACGTTGGGCTTGAGAGGCTGATTTGCTATCTGCTTCCTCATCCCCTGTTGTATCAATGGTCACTCCATTGGTCATGAGATCGTTCAATTGACGATCTGCCTTATTGACCGCACGTACTGCCGCGTCATAGGCAGTTTGCGCTTCTGTACTACTATATTGAACAATAGCTTGGCCGGCGGTTACTTGATCCCCGACATTCACTAGGATGGATTGCAAATCTCCTTTGGTTCCGTCAAAATAAATATATTGTTCTTGATTGGCTGTGACCTTACCTGTCAATAAAACAGAGGAAGCAATCGAACCTTCTTTCACGGTTTGTACCATAGGTGTCATATTGACCATTTCTTCAGGGCCACTACCTGATTTTCCAAAAGCAAGCCAGCTCCCCATTCCTACAACTGCTATAGCAGCACCAGTCGCTGTAATAATTTGCCATTTTTTAAATTTCTTCATTTCTTTCCTCCAATATTCGAAAGCGTTTCAAAGTATAAGTTTAGTATATCATATTTCCTCATTTTTCAATTCAGAATCATCTGTTTTGCACGTTTTTTTTGCTATCTTGTTTTCTCCTCCTATTCAACGATGGCAATTTCTTGATTTTTGTAACCTTTGTTGTTACAATGAAAGTGTAAATCAACAAAGGAGTACTAACCATGAAAGAATTTGATATTATCTCCATTGGTGGAGGTAGCGGAGGGATTGCTACCATGAACCGAGCTGGAGAACATGGAGCCCGAGCTGCTGTTATTGAAGAAAAGCAACTAGGTGGGACCTGTGTCAACAAAGGATGTGTCCCTAAAAAAATTATGTGGTATGGCGCCCAAATTGCTGAAGCCATTCGTGATTACGGTCCAGATTATGGGTTTACTTCTGAACAGACCAATTTTGATTTTGCGACCTTAAGAAAAAATCGCGAAGCTTATATTGATCGGGCTCGTTCTTCTTATGATGGCAGTTTTAAACGAAATGGTGTGGAGTATATCCAAGGTCGCGCTCGCTTTGTCGACGCCCATACAGTCGAAGTCAACGGGGAAACCATCAAGGCTAAACACATTGTGATCGCTACAGGGGCTCATGCTTACATCCCAGATCTACCTGGAGCAGACCTAGGAGAAACCTCTGACGATGTCTTTGCTTGGGAAGAACTACCAAAATCAGTTGCCATTATTGGCGCTGGCTACATTGCGGTAGAACTAGCCGGTGTGCTACATGCCCTTGGTGTTAAGACAGACCTCTTCGTTCGAGGTGATCGTCCTTTAAGAAAGTTTGATTCTTACATTGTCGATGGCTTAATGGAGGAGATGGATAAACAAGGATTGCCTCTCCATCCTCACAAGGTTCCTGTCCGACTCACAAAGGAAGAAAATGGTCAAATCCGAGTCTATTTCGAAGACCAAACATCTTTTGTTGCTGATCATGTCATCTGGGCGACTGGGCGCAAACCAAACATCCAAGACCTTAATCTAGAAGCTGCGGGTGTCACCTTAAATGAAAAAGGATTCATTGCAGTGGATGAATACCAGAATACAGTTGTTCCTGGCATCTATGCTCTTGGAGATGTCACGGGCGAAAAAGAATTAACTCCTGTCGCTATCAAGGCAGGGCGTACCCTATCCGAACGTCTCTTTAATGGAAAAACCGATGCTAAAATGGACTACGCAACCATTCCGACCGTTATCTTTTCCCATCCCGCTATTGGTACAGTCGGTCTCACTCAAGAAGAAGCCGAAAAACAATATGGAAAAGACGTCATCAAGGTCTATACTTCAAGTTTCGCCTCTATGTATTCAGCTGTGACCCAGCATCGTCAGTTGGCTAAATTTAAACTCATCACTGCAGGACCGGAAGAAACCGTTGTCGGTCTCCATGGACTTGGGTATGGGGTAGATGAAATGATCCAAGGATTTGCTGTTGCTATCAAGATGGGAGCCACAAAAGCTGATTTCGATGCGACAGTCGCTATTCATCCAACTGGATCCGAAGAATTCGTTACCATGCGCTAATATCAGAAAAGGTTTGTTCGACAAACCTTTTTCTTCTGTTTTTATTTTAATGGATCATCATTGGAGCTACCATAGTCTAATCTTTCATTTTAACTTTCTTTCCTTACATTTTTGTAAGATAACAAGGTTTGACAAGATATCTTTCAGATTCACTAATAGATTTCAACATCCATATAAAAGAGCCTGAAGATACGCTTCAGGCTCTGTTTTTTTAAGGCAAGATAGCAATGGCACGAACAGGTGAACCAGTTGCCTTGTCCCAGTGAGGGAAGGCAATTGAAATCAAGGCACCTACTGCTGGCACTTGATCCAAGTGGTTCAAGACTTCTACTTGGTAGATATTTTGTTCCAAAAGGTAGTATTCATTGACCAAGCCATGCTCTGCTGCTGGAATACCAGCATCTGTGTCAAAGGTTTCATGACCCACAGCCTTGACATGACGTTCATGAATCAAGAATTCCAAAGCTTCACGGCTCCATCCTGGACTTTGTTGAACCCCATTTTCATCGAGGTTACGCATAGCATCTTGATCTGGCCAACGTTTTGACCAATCACTACGGAAGGCAACAAAAGCACCCTCAGCAATTTGTCCATGCTCTGCCTCAAAGTCTAAGATATCTTGTTTGCTCAAGATAAAGTTTGGATTCGCGGCAACTTCTTTAGACCTGTCGATAACATAGAGTGGCAAGAGGAGATCTTTGAGGTCAATCTCATCCAACCAACGACCACCTTCTACAAAGTGAATCGGTGCATCAATATGTGTTCCGTATTGACCAACCACTGTAAATTTTTGAACATGGAAACCATCTTTTAATGTGAAAAGGTCTTCTTGTTGCAAAGCAGGAAGGGCTGGGAAGTGTGGACTTTCTGCATTGATTTGGTGACTCAAGTCCACCCATTTTTTAGCTTGCAATTCTTTATAAATACTTAGTAAATCTGACATATGGATTCCTTTCCTATAAGTGCTACATGAGATAAACGAATAAGGTTATTATAACAGTCTATCCCATCATCCACAATGATTTACGTTAATCTTGTTTTCTTGAATGGGATATAGTTTCAAGCTATAATTATTGAAAACAGCAAAAAAGAGGCTGGGACAAAAGTCCTAGCCTCTCAAATGTCTTTGGATTATCGAGCAAGACGCAGTGGTTGAGTGGGCTCTACCACGCTGATTTCATCAGCTTTTACAGCCCTACTCAACTATGCGGAGGTGGGACGACGAAATCGAATTCTAATGAATTACTGATTTCTGTCCCACTCTCTTTCTTACTCAGCCTATTACTGTTTAAATGCATCTAGCAGAACTTGGAATTCTTCATTGGTGAGCGTGATCCCCTTGCCCATCTTCGTATGGTCTGGGCTCCAAGTTCGGATATCATACTTGGCAGGTGCTCCATTAAAGCTAACCCGGTTTAACTCCTTGGTCCATCCTTTTTCATTTTCAGATAAGACCAAGAGTTGTTCTTCAATTTCAAAACTAAAATCTGCCATTTCATACTCCTTTCAATGTCTTTCACCTTAATAATTCGTAAAAAATTTTACAAAATGAATGAAATTTTCTATAATATATTGTATCAACTTATGGAGAATTATGCTATGAAAAGATTTCTTGAGCTTCTCAAGGACCGAGCCAATGAATTTTTCAACGATAAAACCTCTCAACCAGCTCCTTTAGAGGATGGTAAAACGATTCAAATTATTGAACTGGCCCTTCGAAAAAAACAAGGAGTCCATGTCATCTTCCAAAATAAGAGTTTTACAGGCGATATCGTGAAATATGATCAGGAACGAAAACAACTCATTGTCAAGAATTTTAAAAAGAGTATGTCAACTATCATTCGAATTTCAGACATTCAAAAGATTAGTCTCGTTCCACATACGATTCGAATCGCACAACAAAAAACACCGTAAACTTCCAAGCTTGGGAAGCATGCGGTGTTTTTTTACGTTTTAGGCACGAACTGTTTGGCTAGTTCCATCTTCTTTATAGAGGTTGATCAAGCCCTCTTTGAGTGCACGGATCATATCACCTGGTTCAACTGGTGTTGGCATATGAATGGTCAATAACTCCATCGGATTTGGAGCCCGATCAATTTTATTGCCCTTGGCATCATGCAAATCTTCAATGACTGTTTCAAAATGACGGAACCCAGGTCCGTAAAACTCTACTTGGTCTCCTTCATTGATGACATTCCGTTGTCGAATGGTCGCAATTTGCTTGTCCGCATCATAGGCTACCACTTCTCCGACAAACTTGTACTCTGGAATCTTCCGACGAGCCCCAAACAGTTGCTCGTTTTCAGACGGTGTTCCGTAATAGAATCCTGTAGCCAACTCACGTTGGGCAACCTTCCACATTTCATCAATCAAGTCTTGCTTAATCGCTTCAAACTTTTCAGGACTTTCCAAATAAGCATCAACAGCTGCCTTGTAGCAGTTCGTTACAGTAGAGACATAGTGAATGGACTTCATCCGACCTTCAATCTTGAGGCTGTCCACTCCATTTTCAATCATATCAGGGATATGGTCAATCATCGACATATCCACAGCTGACATCGAGAATTCTTCAGGGATTTCCCCTTTGAGACTCTTACGTTCTTGGCCAAATGGCATATCGTAGAGATCGTACTTCCAACGACAAGATTGGGAACATCCTCCACGGTTGGCATCACGCATACTCATATGATTGGACAAGGTACAACGGCCAGAGTAGGAGATACACATTGCTCCGTGAACAAAGGCTTCAATTTCAACATCCGTCCGCTTACGAATTTTCGCTAGTTCTTCCATCGAAACTTCGCGAGCCAAAACGACCCGTGTCAAGCCCAAGTCTTTCCAAAACTCTAGAGTTTCATAGTTGGTGGCACTAGCTTGGGTAGAGAGGTGAATTTCCAAGCCAGGAGCTTCTGTCGCTGCGATGGTAATCAAGGCAGGGTCTGAAACAATGACCGCTGCGATTCCGATATCCCGTAAGCGACGGAACCATTCACCAGCTCCAACTTCATTTCCTTCATGCATGACCATATTGGCTGCAACATAGACCTTGGCACCATACTTAGCCGCAAATTGGACACCTTCTTCCATTTGCTCAAAGGTGAAGTTTCCTGCACGGCTACGAAGACCATAGGCCTGACCACCGATGAAGACTGCATCCGCACCATAGCGCACAGCAACCTTTAGTTTCTCAAGTGTTCCCGCAGGTGATAGAACCTCAGGACGTTTCAATTGTTTTGTCATCATATCTCCTAGTATATTACAAGTATATTAGTTAGATTATCAATCTTGTCTATTTTATAGCAAATCCAGTCGAAAGGCAATGGTTTGGGAATTGTTTTGACAATTCTCATTCTTTACCATCACCAAAAAGGAAGGCCCGCACTCTTGGCAGGCTTTTCTCCTTTATTTAACCATGTCTGGATCGTAATCATAAAATCCAGTGTCAAGGAAACGATTCTTAGGATGCAATTGGTGAATCTGCTCATCCAATAAGAAGGCTTGATCAGATGTGAAAGTCCCAGCTTCTAGAAGCTCACGTGCTTTCACAAAACACTTGGCAATTTCCACAAAGTTTTGACCAGGTGTATAAATCCCCTCTAACTTCCAGTGAGTAAAACCATGCTCGACTAACTCAGAGAGTTTGGTCATCAAATCCAGGTCATTATTGGCAAAAATATGAGTTCCATGCTTGTCCTCAAAGATAGAATAGTGGCTTTCTGGATCTCCTGGTTCTGCCAAAAAGAGATCACGCTCTCTCGTCTTTTCATCATCGATATGAGTAAAATTATAATAATTTTGTAGAAGAGGACGTTTAGAATGGTGAATCACACTGGCCCCATAAACCAATACTTCAGCAGGAATCTCTAAAATTTCTGGCATCTTGAAAAGCTCTGCAGATGGGATTTCTCGAGCAAGAACAGCTTCAGAAACACCAGCCTTCTGTCCCCAAAAATTGATCTGACGGCTACTTGTCACCATGGTAGAAGCATCATAAATGGTTTTAAAGTTATAGCCATCCCGCTTCAATACATAAAAGACGCCTGCATCTCCCACCGTGATATAATCGACGTTAATCGAAGCAAGGAAATCTAAAAATGGTTTGATACGATCCATCATGTCTTGGTGCATCAAGGCATTGACAGCCACTGTCATTTCCTTACCTGCGGCATGGACCAGTTCAGAAATTCGACTTAATTCGTCATACGAGAAAGTATGAGGAAGTCGTAATCCAAATTCCTTTTCTCCGACATAAATACGGTCCACACCTACTTCCAGAAGGGCTTGAACCTGTTCAATACTTTCAGCTGTAGCTGTAATAATTATCTTTTTCATGAAAACTATTATACCAAAAAAGTCATTTTGCTCTCTAAATTTCTTAATTTTGTAAAAATTGTAACAGTTTTGTAACATTTCTATGCATGAAAACGTGTTAAAATAATAGAGTACTGTTAGGAGAGAGAAATATGCTCGCAAGAAAACTTAGAGTTGTTGAAGAATACGACTATGTCGAAGTCCCTCTTCAACAAGAGAATACAACAACTAATTATGATTTTAACCTTGATACTGAACCAGCTCCGCAATTAAGTGAGCTACTATTTTTCCTTAATATTGCTGTGTTTTGTGTCTTAACTGTTTTATTTAGTTTCGTCTTTTTATCAATGAAGATGAATACCTTCTTTGCTTTTGCCTCAGCAATTGCTTGTAGTTTGGGAAGTATCCAAGCTTTCCGCATTTTCCAGTTAAAACGGAAACAGGACTAAGATTACATTTTTAGCCTCCTTCGGGAGGCTTTTTGGCATTTCCCATCCTCGTTTTTCATTGTATAAGAGAAATCCCTCACCAATGGTGAGAGATTTTTGAATGTGGACTAACCATTGTGTCACATAAAACAGCTAGACGATTTTCAAAAAATGACTTTTACTTTTTTAGCCATTTGAGAAGATTAATAACTTTCCGCTGTGAGAAAAGTGCCTGAAACTAAGTTGTTTCAGGCACTCGGGAGTTTTGAGACCTTAGGCTCAAAACTAAGTCATGGAACTTCTTCGAAGTTCGCTGACGTCCGTACTCACCTAAGAAAAGTTTTTCAGAAGACTTTATCTTCAATCTGAATCCCTCACCATTGGTGAGGGATTATTTTATTCTTCTTCTACAGCTGTTTCTTTGATCTCTTCTTCCACTTCTGGAAGAGCTGTTTCTTCTTCTAATTCAAGGACAATCTCTTCACTTTCTTTTTCCTGTTTAGGCTGGAAAGGACTTGCTTGATTGCCGGTCTTTTGCTGGATTTTTTCCTTAATCGTTTGGATAGCATCTTGTGAAAATTCTACCACATCCTGCGTCTTATCTTTCACTGTCTCGATAACAGTGTCTTTGTTGATCTCGCCACTTTCAACTTTTTCTTTGGTTTGCTGAATAGCGTCTGACGCTTGCTTGGATAACTCCATTGCAGATTGTTTCACAGAATCATGAACTTCTTGTGGATTCTCTTGGTATTCTTTTACAAAACCTTTGACTTTCCCAGTCAACTCTTTCCCTTTTTCTGTTGTTAGGAAGTAGGCAACAGATGCGCCAGTGATCGTTCCAATTAACAATGATGATAAACGTCCCATAAGGTACCTCTTTTCTTATTTAAATAATTTCATAGCCATGCGAGCTGCTTTTAATCCGACAGATGTTTTAACGGTCTTTCCACCAACTACGACAGCTTTTTTGCTAATCTGACGCGCTTGATCATTCAGATCTGATACAGATACAGACAAATCTGCCACTGCAGTGAAGAGTGGATCAATGGTTGCAACTTTTTGATTCAAATCTTCTGTCAAAACATTCACTTTTGCTAACAACTCATTGGTTTGGTGTAGAGTTACATTCACATCTGATGTCAAGGTCTTAATCGTTACCTGAGTCTCATCTACAACTTTTCCAATCTTTGAAAACAAGATAATCAAGTAGATGACCAAAACTACTAAAGCTAACCCTAAAAGCCCATAGGCAATTTCAATAAACATTTCTTTTCTCCTTAATCTATTTCCGTTCTATAAAATGGTGCATTCTTTTTTCGTTGATAGATCATGATGCTGATTCCAAGTAGGATGAGGATGAGGGAAAGCCATTGTGAAACTCGAATTCCCAAAAACATCAAGCTATCTGTCCGCATTCCTTCAATAATCATTCGACCAAAGCCATACCAGATCAGATAGAAAGCAGTAATTTCGCCCTTTCTCAAAAGTTTCGGACGACGACGCAAGTAGAGAATCAGCACAAAACCAAGCAAGTTCCAACAAGATTCATATAAGAAGGTCGGTTGACGGTAATGTCCATCAATAAACATCTGATTCCGAATGAAAGAAGGTAAATAATCTAAATTCTTAACAATGGCTCCGTAGGCTTCTTGGTTAACAAAATTACCCCAACGGCCAATACTTTGAGCTATCATGACACTCGGTGCAGCGATATCTAAAAAATCAACCGGATCAATCAAACGACTGCGTGAAAATAGGTAGAGGACTAGAGCCCCTGCCAGGAGTCCACCATAGATAGCGATCCCACCGTTCCATACGGCAAAAATCTCTCCTGGGTGTTCCCTGTAATAAGACCATTGAAAGATAACATAGTAAAGACGGGCCCCTATGATCGCTACTGGAAAAGCAATCAGAATGAAATCAATAATATCGTCTGACTCTATCCCTTTACGAGGGGCTTCTTTCATGGACAGGATGACTGCCAAAAGGAGACCGAGGACGATACAAATCGCATACCAGCGAATGCTAAAGGGACCAAGTTGAATGGCTACTGGATTCATACTTTCACCTCATTCTGATCAATCAACTGGGTCAATCGATCTTCAAAGGTTTTAGTAGCATCATATCCCATTTCTTTGGCGCGGTAGTTCATCGCGGCTGCTTCAATGACAACGGAAATATTGCGACCTGTCTTAACAGGGATGCGAATTCTTGGAATAGTCACTCCACAGAACTCAATTTCTTCTGCATTATTGCCAAGACGATCGTAGGTTTGTTCCTTAGTGTAGTTTTCCAAGTAGACAGCGATTTGAACCTGTGAAGAATCCTTCACAGCACTGGCACCATAGAGACTCATAACATCAATGATCCCTACTCCCCGAATCTCTAGCAGATGGCGTAGAATTTCAGCAGGCTCACCCCACAAGGTCATCTCATCACGGGCGAAGACATCTACCCGGTCGTCTGCTACCAAACGATGGCCTCGTTTGACTAGCTCTAACCCAGTCTCACTCTTCCCGATTCCGCTATCTCCTTGGATCAGAACCCCCATACCATAGATATCCATCAAGACACCATGGACACTGGTTCTTTCCGCAAGGAGAGAATCTAGGTAGCTTGATAGTTCACCAGACAATCGACTAGTGGGAACGCGACTGCTGAGAATAGCGATTTGCTTTTCCTCAGCGGCGAGAAGCATTTCTTCGGGAACCTCTAGATCCCGCGCGATGATGAGTACCGGTGTTTCCGGCTGGAACATCTTTCTCAAAACTTGGTGACGATTGTGGGAGGTCATTTTGATGAGGTAAGACCACTCTTTCATCCCAACCAATTGAATTCGTTCTGGAGTATAGTAATCAAAATATCCTGTCATTTCAAGTCCAGGACGTGAAATATCTGCCGTTGTGATTTCTTTTTCAAATAGGCTTTCATTGCCGTACACAACCTTCAAACGAAGCTTATCAATTAAATCTCGGACTGTTATTGCCATAGGCTTCTCCCTTTTTGTTTTCTCTTACTATTATAGCAAATTATCCCAGGTAAGACTTGCTCAAGCATCTTTTTTTGGTATCGAAACTGATGCTATTATTCTCACACTTATTCCAGTACTCTTTGATGTTTCTCTTTATCCTTGTTATCCCATTTTTCCATCGTCCTCTTTTTTAGTTAAAAAAACAAAGATGGAGAAAGGCCAAGCCCTTCTCCACATTCTTATTCGATTCATGAAAATTCTTTAAAAGAATGGATCATCGTCTTTGATTACTTGTGCATCCTTCCGTTTACGAGGTCCGAGGCCATACTTTTCTCTTTCAAGGTCTTCTTTATACGGCAAGGAGAAGGCACACAGGCAATAAATAGCCAAGCCTACAAGCCCATAAGCATGAAAGATACTAAAGAGCACAAAGAGAAAACGCAATAGGTTTGCATCGAGCCCAAATCGATCCGCTAGTCCAGCAAATACTCCGAAAACGATTCTGCCTCGACGTAATTTATAAAAAGTTGGATTCAAGGGCCTACCTCCTATTATTTTAGAACAGTATATCCCGAAATCAAGTCACTGTCATCCGACTCAAGGCCGATTTCCTGGATCAATTGTCCCTTGATACTTAAGTAGTCCTCGACACCGCCCACAGCGGTACTTTTGCAGATCAATCTGCCGCTTTCTCCTGAATTCTTGCCCACAGCTCGTACAAATATAAATCTTATAGTTTCCCTTATCAACTGAAGGGGCATACCGCAAGCCGTCTACCTTTTTGAGCAAGGCCTTGAAATCTTGATCCTGATGGCGATAGCCCTTTTTCATATAGTAGAGATGGTAGTGACACAACTCATGGCGGACAATCTTTCGAAAAATTTCCCAGCCAAATCTTTCTAGGATTCTGGGATTGAAATCCAGATGGCCATCTTTTGGAAAAAAACGACCGCCAGTCGAACGCAAGCGAGGATTCCAGATGGCTTGGTGAAGAAATGGGCGACCAAAATCTTCCAGCGACACTTCTTGAACGTATTTAGTCAGATTCATGTGGTGCCAAGAGGGAAAGATTTACCTTTTCCCGTTCTAAATCAATCTTGTAGACCCAAACGGTCACTAGATCACCAACTGAAACAACTTGACTTGGATGCTTGATAAATTGCTGACTCATCTGTGAAATGTGGATCAAACCATCTTCATGAATCCCAATATCGACAAAGGCTCCAAAGTCAACAACATTGCGGACAACTCCTTCTAGTTTTTGACCAATCTTCAAGTCTTTCAAATCAAGAACATCCTGACGAAGGACAGGAGCATCAAAAGAATCACGTAAATCGCGACCTGGTTTGAGAAGATCTGCGACAATATCTTTCAAGGTTTCAGGGCCAATTTCAAGTTCCTGGGCCATAGAAACCGTGTCAATTTGTTTCAATTTAGCTTGGGCCTCTTCATCCATTTCCCGAATCCCTAGTAAGGTAAAGAGCTTCTTCACTGCAGGGTAACTTTCTGGATGGACCCCTGTCCGATCGAGGAAATTCTCACTTTCTGGAATCCGTAAGAAACCAGCTGCTTGTTCAAAAGCCTTGGCTCCCAGACGAGGAACCTTTTTAATCTGTGCCCGAGAAGTGATCAACCCTTCTTCTTCCCTGTACTTCACGATGTTCTCAGAAATGGTTTTATTGAGACCAGCCACGTGGGACAAGAGGGCTGGACTAGCAGTGTTAATATTAACTCCGACTTGGTTTACCACGGTATCAACTACAAAATCAAGGCTTTCAGATAATTTCTTCTGGCTGACATCATGCTGGTACTGGCCGACTCCGATAGATTTTGGATCAATCTTAACCAACTCAGCCAGTGGATCCTGCAAACGACGGGCAATGGAGATGGCTGAACGCTTTTCAACTGTCAGTTCTGGAAACTCATGGCGAGCCAATTCACTAGCTGAATAGACAGATGCCCCGCTCTCGTTCACAATGACATAGCTGACATTTGGAACTTCCTTGAGAACTTCCGCAACAAAGGCTTCGCTCTCTCGACTAGCCGTCCCGTTCCCGATCGCAATGATTTCCACGCCGTATTGACGAATCAGCCGTTTCAGTTCTTCTTTGGCTGCTTCAATTTGTGCTGGTTTAGCCGGCGCAACAGGGTAAATCACCTGGGTGGTCAACATCTTTCCTGTCTGATCGACAACAGCTAATTTAGCTCCTGTCCGAAAAGCTGGGTCAAATCCCAAAACCACGCGCCCCTTGAGGGGAGCAATCAGCAAGAGGTGTCGAAGATTTTCAGAGAAAAGCTGAATGGCTCCATCTTCTGCCACTTCTGTCAGTTCTGTCCGAATTCGACGCTCCATAGCTGGTAGCATTTTCTTTTTCAGGGCTTGGTTAATGACTTCTTCAATATAGCTATTCTTCGATTTAAATCGGGCTTCAAAGTGACGAATCAAACGGTCTACAGGATGCTCAAATCCAACTTTTAATACCCCTAATTTCTCTCCACGGTTTAAGGCCAGGGTTCGGTAGCCCTGCATGTTTGCAATCTTCTCAGAAAAATCATAATAGATTTGGAAGACTTGCTTCTCGTCTTTGCTTTCATCCTTGAGACTAGAGGTGATCAAGGAGTGTTTGCGAATCTCCTGGTAGGTAAGGTTGCGCAATTGTGGATCTTCTGCAATGGCTTCGACCAAGATATCGATAGCACCAGAGATTGCATCCTTTACAGTTGGAAATCCTTCAGATAGGAATTCTTCTGCTACTGTTTCCAAGTTCTTTTGATCTTGCAGAATCATCCGAGCAAGTGGGAAAAGTCCTGCCTCACGCGCAATGGTTGCCTTGGTCCGGCGTTTTTCCTTATAGGGAAGATACAATTCTTCCACATCCGCCAATTTTTCAGCTTGCTCAATCGCTTCTTTTAAGGCTGGGGTCAGTTTCCCAAGCTCTTCAATCTTAGCGAGAATAGTTTCTTTCCGATCGGCTAAGGCTGTTAAAGACTTGTCCATGTCGATAATAGCTTTGATGGCTACTTCATCTAAATTACCCGTAGCATCTTTCCGATACCGAGCGATAAAGGGGATGGTGGATCCCTCTGCTGTTAAGGTCAAAACAGTATCAATTTGTTTGAGACTGACACCCAATTCTTGGGCTATTTTTTCATATTTTTCCATAGCTTCTATTATACCATAGAAGGCCTTCTATACTGCTTTTTCATCTTACTTTTGGACTTGATTTTCCCCTCTTTTTTGAGAATTTGATATAATGAGAAAAAAAGAAAAGGAGACCTATCATGGCGATTAAATTTTCAAAAACAGACGATTTAGACAAACTCTTTGAGGAATTTGCTGTCTTCCCAGATCCCCCTCAAGTCACTTTACCAGATGACAAGAAGAATGAAACTGCAGGGGAAAACGTGCAGAAGGATTCTAACAAATGAGTTTCTTCCAACAGTTGCCAACCAGTGTCCTTCAGGCTGGAGCGATTTTTCTTTCGATTATGATTGAAGCCCTTCCCTTTGTTTTAATTGGAAGTATCATTTCAGGGGCGATTGATGTCTACATCACCCCTGAAAAAGTCTACCGAGCCCTTCCCAAAAATAAATGGGGGAGAATTCTGTTTGGGACCTTGATTGGCTTTATTTTCCCTTCCTGTGAGTGTGGTATCGTCCCCATCATCAATCGCTTTTTAGAGAAGAAGGTGCCTAGCTATACAGCTGTGCCCTTTCTAGTGACAGCCCCGGTTATTAACCCCATTGTCCTCTTTGCCACTTATTCTGCCTTTGGCAATTCTATTCAAATGGCTCTCTTACGAGCGATCGGCTCTATCCTGGTAGCGACTGTTCTGGGGATTTTCCTAGGATTTTTCCAAACAGCTTCTATTCAACGGGCCAACCGCAAGGAAGTCCATCTTCATGACTTTTCAAAACTATCTGCCGGCCAACGCTTCTTCCAAGTATTTGTGCAGGCCATTGACGAGTTTTTCGATACTGGACGCTATCTGGTCTTCGGTTGTTTATTTGCCAGTGTGGTTCAGGTTTATGTGCCAACTCGCGTGCTTACTTCTATTTCAGCGACGCCACTCCTAGCCATTCTCCTCCTTATGCTTCTCTCCTTCCTCCTCTCCTTGTGTAGTGAGGCGGACGCCTTTATCGGATCCTCCCTTCTCTCGAGTTTTGGCTTAGCTCCCGTTTTAGCCTTTCTGGTTATCGGACCTATGTTAGACGTCAAGAACCTCTTGATGATGAAGAATTATCTGACCAATCGCTTTATTGTCCAATTCATTAGCATCGTCAGTCTCGTTGTCTTGGTTTATGCTTGGTTTGTGGGGGTGGTTCTATGATTCGATTTCTCATTTTAGCAGGCTATTTCGAAATTACTATGTATTTGCAGCTTTCTGGTAAGCTCAACCAATACATTAATATGCATTATTCCTATTTAGCCTATATCTCTATGATTCTTTCCTTCCTCTTGGCTGTCGTCCAGCTCTATATTTGGATGAAGAATCTGCCCGTTCATAGTCACCTTGCCAGTAAAAAAGCCAAGGTCATGAGTATTCTTCTGCTCCTGATTCCCTTGATTGTAGGGATCGGCTTCCCGACTGTGACCTTGGATTCCCAAACGGTTTCAGCCAAGGGCTATCATTTTCCCATCGCGGCTGGCTCTTCCAAAGATATTCAAAATGATGAGGGGACAACCAACCAATACCTCAAGCCAGATACTAGCAGTTATTTTACCAAATCTGCTTATGAATCCGAGATGAGGGCTGCATCCAAGAAGTACCTCAAGCAAGATCATATCCAGATCACGACAGAAAACTATATGGAAGTCATGGAAGTGATCTACGACTATCCAGATGAATTTGCTGGAAAAACCTTTACCTTAACCGGCTTCATTTATACGGATCCCCAGGATCCGGGCAGTCAGTTCCTTTTCCGTTTTGGAATTATCCACTGTATCGCCGACTCAGGAGTCTATGGTTTGTTAACCAAAGGAGCCTCCCAAACCTATGACGATAATACCTGGGTCCAGGCTACTGGAACTCTCAAGATCCAATACCATAAACAACTTGGCCAAACCCTTCCTATCCTAGAAATAAAAGAAGCCCACTCAGTAGAAAAACCTACGAATCCTTATGTCTATCGGGTCTTTTAAAGGCTGTTAAACATCTCTCGGTTGTGACCTTTCGGTCCAACCTTTTTTTATAGCGTCATACATTTAACCTGCAAAATGAAAGTCCGAATACTTTTACTTTCAAAGGGAAATTATCTGAATTTTATGGTAAAATATGGTTTATCAAGTTAGAAAATAGGTATGATCATGTCATCTAAAGTTATTGTAACAATTTTCGGTGCTAGTGGAGATTTGGCTAAACGCAAGCTCTACCCTTCACTTTTTAGACTTTACAAATCAGGTAATCTATCTGATCATTTTGCTGTTATTGGAACTGCTCGTAGACCATGGAGTAAAGAGTACTTCGAATCTGTTGTTGTCGAATCTATTTTGGACTTGGCTGATAGCGCAGAAGAAGCTCAAACATTTGCCAGTCATTTTTACTATCAAAGCCACGATGTTAATGACACTGAGCACTATATCGAATTACGCAAGCTTCAGGCTGAGTTAAATGAAAAATATCAAGCTGAACACAACAAGCTTTTCTTCCTCTCAATGGCACCTCAGTTCTTTGGTACCATCGCCAAACATCTCAAGTCAGAGCAAATTGTTGACGGTAAAGGCTTTGAACGTTTGATTGTTGAGAAGCCTTTTGGTACAGATTATGAGACTGCAAGCAAACTAAACGAAGAACTCCTTGCTACTTTTAACGAAGACCAAATCTATCGTATTGACCACTATCTCGGTAAGGAAATGATTCAGAGCATTTTTGCCATTCGCTTTGCCAACATGATTTTTGAAAATGTTTGGAATCGTGAGCACATCGATAACGTACAGATTACCTTTGCAGAGCGTCTAGGTGTTGAAGAACGTGGTGGCTACTATGATGAATCTGGTGCCCTTCGTGATATGGTTCAAAACCATACCCTCCAACTTCTGTCACTCCTTGCTATGGATAAGCCTGCAAGCTTTACCAAGGATGACATTCGTGCGGAGAAAATCAAGGTATTTAAGAACCTCTACCACCCTACAGATGAGGAACTCAAAGAACAATTCATCCGTGGCCAATATCGTTCTGGTAAAGTTGATGGCATGAAATATATTTCATACCGTAGCGAACCAAATGTCAACCCAGAATCAATGACAGAAACCTTTGCTTCAGGTGCATTCTTTGTAGATACTGATCGCTTCCGTGGTGTACCATTCTTCTTCCGTACAGGTAAACGCCTAACTGAAAAAGGAACACACGTGAACATTGTCTTCAAACAAATGGATTCCATTTTCGGTGAACCACTAGCACCGAATGTGCTTACCATCTATATCCAGCCAACTGAAGGATTCTCTCTCAGTCTTAACGGTAAAAAGGTAGGGGAAGAGTTTAGCCTTGCGCCAAATTCGCTTGACTATCGAACAGATGCGACTGCTACAGGTGCTTCACCAGACCCATATGAAAAACTCATCTATGATGTTTTGAACAATAATTCAACCAACTTTAGCCACTGGGATGAAGTGAGTGCATCATGGAAATTGATTGACCGTATTGAGAAGCTTTGGGCTGAAAACGGTGCTCCACTTTATGACTACAAGGCTGGTACTATGGGACCTCAAGCTAGCTTTGATTTACTTAAAAAATACGGAGCTGAGTGGACCTGGCAACCAGATACAAAGCTCTAACCAAAGAAGCGACGTCCTCCATTACGTCTACGACAAAATCGGACAGATTGAAAAAACGTTTGAGTAAGCCCATATCTGTTGGAGGATGTTCATCTGTCAACTCACCAAAACGATTATCTTAAGAGGGTATTATGAAAAAGTTATTAGTATGGGGATATGCTCTGCAAAGTATGGATAAAGCAGGAAAAATGGGGTTGCCACGAGTAAGTAGTGGAGTCCTAGGGATATCAGAGGAATTCAACCCTAAAAAAACGCATCCTGATTTTGACTTTCCATGGAGTTGGTTCGTAAAGGGGCAAGAAATTCCTCCGATGCCTGAAAAGGTTTATGTCTGCTTAAAGAAAGCAAGAGGTGTTACTTTTGATTTTCTTCCATATAATGATTTCTTTATCATGTCAGCGCGCTTTTTGGAATTTATAAAAAAATATGGGTTTGATCATGATTTTGGTATGAGCAAGGCAATTATTGTCAATACAAAAGGTGGGCTATTGACAAATGAAGTCTATTATTTGGTAAGAATAGTTGATTGGGAAATTGAGGATGAAATTGTTTACCCAGATTTAGCATTAGATGAAGATGATTTTTCACTGGAGGCATATACTAATTCAGATAAGGATATTTTGCTGTCTACCAATTATAATTATTCAGGAACGCTTTTGGTCTCAGAAAATTTAAAAGAAAAAATATTGGAAATGTTCTCCTTACCTTTTCTTTATACTTTGAAGGAATGGAAGGAGCAAAATGATTATGAATTTATTGGATTTGATGAATTATAGCAAAAAGGAAATTTAAATGTCAAAATTACTTTTTACTTCTTCTAAAACACCACATAGTATTGGTTATATTGGAGGAGGAGCTGAACATATTCCGTTAGAATTATGGCCTAAAGTTCCAAATTCTGATGCCTATCAAACGCATCTATTTACTCTTTATTCTGACTTTTTACCTGAAAATGTATTCCCTCGTAGAAATTATTATATCTCTGTTTTTATTTCTATAGAGGAACATGTACTGGGAGGAGTAAAAGACTCTATTTCATCTAAATATACTGTTAATAGTCAGGATGATTTGATTTTACTAAATGATGGTTTTAGTTGCGCTATCCTTTATGAAAGGGAACAAGCTATCAACAAGCAAGATTTAGGAAATATTTCTTTGGAAAGAAAATTTTTTGAAAGGCTTGATGAAGTAGATAAAGAAGCTGATACAAAATACAATGAAGATGAACATTTATTCTTTGAAGACAATGGGATGGGCTTGGATGTATCCAAGATTTTTGGTAATCCTTATTTTGAACAAGATATAATATATCCTTCTCCTATGTTTAGTTTTTGCTTGCAATTATTAGAAGAAGATATAGATAAAAAGTTACATATTTTTCAGAATGGTATTGGTTATTTTTATTATGACCAAAATATTAAGAAAAAACTTCTATCTGGAAGTCAAGCAGGTATTTTCTTTATTCAAAACACTTAATAATTAACATAAAACCTTCAGTTTCAACTTAGCAAGCCGTAGCCTGCAAAACCTCCAATCCCGACGTGGGGTGTGAGCGGTACGCACGCACGCGGCTTTTTTTGGTTTATTAGACGGCCTCTGTAATGAAATAAATTTTAAATTAAATTTTCAATAACTGAGAAAGGACGATTAAAATGCTTGATTCAGATACAAAAAATATGATTTCTGTATGGATAGGAACATCAAATAAGACGTTAGATGAATTTAATAAATACACTGAAGGAATGGAAGATTCAGATTCTCAATGTCCAGCATTTGCAGATTTTGGGGTTTCATTTATTGATTCAGACTTTTTTGTAGCTTTTCGTACCAAAAACGGAGAGATTGTTCCAATTGAAATTTTAGCTGAAGAAATTGGTACGCATTCGAAAAAAGCCACAGAAGAAATTATAAGAGCATCTAAAGAAAAAGGTGTGAATGAAGGGAATTCTTTGTATTATTATGCAAACGCTACTTTTAAACCCGATGTTCCAGAAAAACTTTATAATGACTTAAAATTTATAGGAACGTTTAAAGATCCTAGAATAAAATATCGCTAGTGATTGTGAAACATTAGTCAGGATAAAGGCCGTCTGAAAAAGAACGAGCGCGTTTACAAGAATGCCCATCAGACGTTCAGATTGCAAAACTAATACTTTGATGAAGAGACCGGACTGCATTACAACTTCTTCAGGTACTATGAGCCTGATGCGGGTCGGTTTGTGGATCAGGATCCGATTGGGTTGTTGGGTGGGGAAAATCTTTATTCGTTTGCTCCGAATATGCAGGCTTGGGTGGATTGGTTAGGTTTGCGATTTGCCAAACCTCACATCATTAAAATTAATGGTCGAAATCCTATTAATTCCAGTTATGCTGGTACTACGTATCATTTAAGTGGGAAACTAGGAGGAAAATATCCTCATGGTGTGCCATTTAATATGTTTGGATTACCTGATTTTAGTCGTTACTATGTGAAAAACTTTAATATTGGTAAACCCGTTAGTGATTATAAAGATTTTAAGAAAGCAAATATATTGGCTTTTGGAAAAAATAATCCTTTTGGTGCAGAAGCTCCTCCAGGTTTTATTTGGCATCATGATACAGGAGGGGTGATGAGACTGCTTCCTGAAGACATACATAACTCTGTGAAACATACAGGCAGTGCGGCCCAACATCAAACACGGAAGAGAAAAAGAAAAGGGAAGTGTTAAATAACTTAACCAAGTTAGTAATAAGCAATAGGAGTGATTTAAAAGTGAATATTAAATTTAAAAAATTTGGTTTGAGCCCAGATGACATACAGCAGATGAAAAATTATGGAATTTTGCCAGATAAGAGGACTTTACAAAGTCTAAGTAAAGCATATAATTCAATCAACCCTAGCATCGAAGATATTATTGAATTTCAAGATAAATTAGGTTTTAAAGTTGATACAGATTATGTTGATTTTTTACTTAGAAATAATGGAGGGGTTCCATCAAAGGTTAGAATAAAAGGTAATAAGATAGTTATTGATCATTTTTTGTCTTTTAAGTCTGATTATAAACTTAATTCGATTATTGATATATATTCCGATTTTCAGCAATATGGATTACCAATTGCAAACACTCCTTCTGGAGATAGTATTATTTTGTCCTCAGATGGGAAAGTTCGTTTTTTTAATCATAATATTGATTCTATTGATGAAGAAGTCGGTATGATTGCAAATAATTTTTTAGAATTGCTTGAGAAATTATATTAGTAAACTGTGGCTAGCTGAAACCTTACCTTCAATCATTGCATAGAGTATGAACAGTATGCACGCGGTTTCTGTTTTTCAGACGACCTCTACCTAAAAGAACTGGTGCGCTACGACTACGACGACTACGGCCGCACTACCGTAGAACGTGATTCCCTCGAACGCGAAAGCCGCCAGTAAACCCACTACTTCCACTGCGACCAAATCGGCATCCCGAGAGAGAAGACCGATAAAGACGGCAACCTGGTTTGGTTCGGCAACTACACCGGCTGGGGTCGTCTGAAAGAGGAAACCAAGGTAACGGATAGCGCATACCAACCCTTCCGCCTGCAAAACCAATATGCCGACCATGAAACGGGACTGCATTACAACTTCTTCAGGTATTATGATCCTGATGCTGGTCGGTTTGTGAATCAGGATCCAATTGTGTTGTGGAGTGGGGATAACCTTTATCGGTTTGCACTGAATACACAAAAGTGGATTGATTCATTGGGATTATCAAAATGTGATCCTTGCGGTAAAGATCAAGATAAGCTTCCAGGTGGCACAACGGTTAAAGATTTTGAAGCTTCTCTTGTTAAATTACCTCCAGGAGAAAGGGTTGCAAAAATAAAAAGCATGGCGGAGCAAGTAGCTAGTTCTCGTAGTTGGACAAGAGCAAAAAATATTGAAAGATTAAATCCAAAGAGGACAATATATACTGATGGTACAAACTTTTATTCTTTAGATACACAACATGGAAGGTTTGAAAAACTAAATAAGAAAGGTAAAAACATGGGTGAAGTTGATATGTGTTTAAATGAAAAAGGTAAACAAGATTCTAGTGGTGGACACGATATAAGGATTAAATGATGCAGAAATTAGTAAATTATCATAGTAATTTGGCGCATGGTACCGTTTTTAGATTTCCAGGTTCATATCCACATGAAAAATATGTTGATCTGATGTTAGTTGAATTTCCAGATAGTAATAGAAAATTCGGTCTTGTTGTATCTACTGGTCATAAAGCAGGATTGATTTTGATTAAACTTCCAAAGGAAGCTGAATCAAATCACTTTGCTGGAATAGATAGACAATGGGTAATAGATAACTGGAATAAATGGATATATGAGACTTGTAATATTGATGATGTCTATGTAATTCAAAACTACCCAATTCCTGTTATTGATTACAGCAAGCCGTAGCCTACATGAAACCTCCAATTCCAACATAGCATGGGTGCGGTAATCATGCTGTTTCTGCTTTTCAGACGACCTCAATCCTTTTTCGAAGTCGTCTGGAATATTGGTTCTTTAACAATCTCATTAACAGTTAACATAGAGGCCGTCTGAAAACCCACTACTTCCACTGCGATCAAATCGGCATCCCGAGAGAGATGACCGACAAGGACGGTAATTTTGCTGTGGTTCGGCGATTATTACGGTTGGAGCAAACTAAAGAGCGAAACCAAGGTAACTGATGGCGCATACAAGCACTTCCGCCTGCAAAACCAGTATGCCGACCGTGATACGGGGCTACATTACAACTTCTTCAGGTATTACGAGCCTGATGTGGGTTGGTTTGTGAATCAGGAAAAGATTATGCTATGGATAAAGCAACAGGACGGTGTAAAGGACAGGATGATCCACAAGGAACAGGACATGGAAAGTACCCTTATATAAATCTTAGACGGCCAGATGGAAAACAAGTGCGTATTGATATTATAGGAAAATAGATATGTTAAATTTAACTAATTTACAAACAAAAGGATATGATGAACTTATTGAAATTGATGGAGAGGTTGTTTATCAAGTATTTGCTATTAAGAAAAATAATGGAACTTATAGCACATATTACTATACAGTACCAAAAAATAAATTGGATCAGGCTGAAGATTATGAGATAGAAGAATTTAATGAATTTAATGAACTTGAATTAGCTATAAAACATATTCAATCAAAAGGAGCTAATCTATCAAGATTTAATATATTTAAAGGTAACAAGCCTCTTTAAGACCTTTTTTAGACCATAGGTTAGATCGAGCCCCAACAAAATATCAAGGTCGTCTAAAATCAATTCTCAGACGGCCTCAATCCTTTTTCGAGGTCGTCTGAATAATCTCATTATCGTTCACTCTCACTCTATATCTTACCTACGAATACGGCCTGATATAGTCGCAATGAAAGATGGAAAAATTTATTTTATTGAGGTAAAAAATAATATAGACGATTAACGAAAGGTCAAAAGAGATCAGAGCTATTCAATTTGAAAAAACCGCACAATGCTGGGGAGATGTCCGAAGGCTGCATATATGGTTTCAACAAAAAATTAGGATAAGCAAACGGATGTGGGTTCCTCCAAAGGTGTTGCTCGCTTTATGACTTTAGTATTCAAAGATTGATTTTAAGAAGGATAATTATGAAAAGTAAAGAATTTATTCAAGGTCTTATTGAATATTTAAAAAATAATTTAAATATTCCTGATGCTAATTTTCTAAAAGATAGGATTAAATTTAAAAAAGGAAAATATGTCTATGGTGAAATATCCTTTAGCAATTCTCGTACTTTTGAGGGGGTCATACTTCACCTATATGCATACAATTCTGAAATGGGAAATTTTTTCTCCCAAAATGTTCCTCCTTATGATAAATCGTCAAATCCATATGATTCAGTATTTGTACAACCATCTATCTCTCAGGCGCATTTTTTTAAAGCTCCCCCTATTACCTCATTTCCTTATGGAGATGCCATTAAATTACCTGAATCTGAGAATGATGCAAAAAACATCTATCCAGATGTATTAATGCATTTGCAGCAAAATCATATTCCAATCATTATGGCCTTCCATTCCGGTAGCAAAGAAGTTTTAAAATATTTATCACTTTATCCAGAGGCTTTTCGTTTTAAAGCGTTAACCGCTATTTATATTATAAATAAGAATGAATTACCACTAAATGATCCTTTAATACAGAATATTTTATTGTTTGATAAAAAAGTATTAGAAAATGATAATGGATTGTATAGCAAGGATGATTTGATCTTCCTGGAAAATTCTTTTGACCAAAAATTAAAACAACAAATTATGCAATAATTAGTCCTGGTAACAAGTCGTAGCCCACACAAAACCTATAGTCCTGACGTAGTGTGTGTGCAGTACGCACGCGGTTTCTGTTTTTCAGACGGTCTTCATCTTATTTTGTTAAAAATGTGCACACGAAAGGGTTTTTATATCATACTGCTGCCTTTGAAATAGAATATAAGGCGTATATAAAACCATGTGGGAGAATGATTTAAGAAACTAAACGGCAGCAATTTATCTCTAGGAAACAGGTAACAATATTTCGTAGAATTATTGGTAAATGTTCCTAATTTTATTAATGTAAATATATTGGAAAGGGTTAATATGAACTACTTGATTAAGCCATATGAATCAATTGGTGATTTTGTATTTGGTACTTCTCTTAAGGAAGTACAAGAAAAATATGGAAAACCAGCAAGAATGGTTGAAGATAATATTATGAATAATAAGGTGGAATATAGGAATGCTTGTGAGTTAGTTTATGAAAACGATAAACTGGTTTATGGATATTGCTTAAAAGATTCTAATCCCATATTAGGAGATATTGATATATTTAAAAATTCAATTGAAGACCTTAAAGCCATCGATTCAGAATTTATTGAAGGAAAAAAATATATTCTTTTTAAGAACCTCGGAATTTGCATAGGAGGTATGACAGGGAAAAAAATTCCTGAAGGCAAGTTATTAATTGCATTCGATAAAAATCACTTTGATTTTTTTGAATGTTTTATCGAGGTGTAATCGAACTGTAGCCAATGAAACTTCCAATTACGATGTAAAGTAAGTCGTAGCCTGCACAAAACCTTCAGTCCTGACGTAGGATGTGTGCGGTACCCACAAATACTGTTTTGTATTTCAGACAACCTTATATATTGCGCTCCATGAAATAATCTGATTTTGCATCATTATAGTAATAATACGGCGCAAATAATACCGAGAGATTTACATAGTGGCATTAGGCATACTGGTCCTGCAAGTGTGATACGCGATAAACGACCTAATAAGAAATGTTGATTATTTGACAAATTATAACTGAAAGGAATAATGAAAATGAAAATTAAGAGTTTAGTTGAGAAAATGGGTGGAGTTCAAAGGTTTACATTTGAACCACTGATTCCTACATCTAGAAAATCAATGTCAAAATTTTTAGATATTACTAAAGAAGAATTTTCAGATTATTTGGATTATCTTGAATTATTTGGTGGAGAGACAGGATTTATAAAAGAGTTTAAGTTAACCCCATATAGTGATTTGCCTGAATATTGTTATCCTGATGACGATATTCCTGTAGGTGGTAATATCGAATGGAGTGGTGGGGATTTAGGTTTTTTTTATGGTGAAAATATAAACTACCAAAAAAACTCCCAAATTAGTGAAAGGCTTGAAAAATACAAAAATAGAATACCAGATAATTTTCTACCAATATCAAGTAATGAATTTGGTGATTTGATTTGTCTATGTACTCAAGGAGACAGAATTGGGCAAATTTTCTATTGGGATCATGAAAATGAATGGGATGAAGAAGATTATTTTGATGATTTTGGAGAAACTATGCCTGAAGAAGTAAAGATGCAAAATATGTATTTAGTCGGAGAAGACTTGTATGACTGTTTTAATCGTATGGTCTTAGAAGAAGAATAATTGTTTGAAATATTATGTGCCTAAATATATATGTAATATGTAAACTGAATTATATATTTCTAACTTTGATTAGCAAATCGTAGCCCGTACGAAACCTCCAATCCCGATGTAGAGTATTGACGTAGAGCATTGTGGTACGCACGAAAGAGATTTCTCCTATCTAAACCACATCAGCGAAGACGGCGAAAGCCGACAACAAACCCACTACTTCCACTGCGACCAAATCGGCATCCCTAGGGAGATGACCGATAAAGGCGGCAACCTCCTGTGGTTCGGCAGATACACCGGCTGGGGTCGTCTGAAAGAGGAAACCAAGGTAACGGATAGCGCATACCAGCCCTTCCGCCTGCAAAACCAGTACGCCGACCGTGAGACAGGGCTGCATTACAACTTCTTCAGGTACTACGACAGTAGAATCGGACGTTTTAACAATCAAGATCCCATAAGATTAGTAGGCGGGGAGAATTTTTATGCTTTTGCGCCTAATGCTCAGGTGTGGGTTGATCCTCTAGGTTTGAATAAATGCTGTGAAAATAGCAAAGTTAAAACAGAACCAAACACAGCATTTTTTTGGTCAGGTAGAACAGATAGTATTGGTGGACAACATATTGCTGCCGATATTGCCAAATCTAAAGGAGGAACAACATTAGAAATGTTAATTGAAGCTAGAAAAATTATCATGCCTACGTGGGATCAAAATAACCAAACAAGCATTAAAGCATGGGAAGATATTTCATCAGAGTATGCAACATGCGCTTCTGGTACTGTAACAGGCGTTATTGGCAAAGATCTGCGACCAGGAAATATATGGAAAAAAGGTAATTACTATGGATGATTTCGTAATTGAAAAAATTTCAAGAGGTATGTTAATTGTTTCTTTAAATGGACATGAAATTTCATTTGAAGGAGAAATGTTCTTTCCAAATAATGAGTTTCACTTTTCCCTATATGCGAAAACAGCAAAATTTACTAAGACCAACCAAATTTTAAGCAAGGAAGAGTTAGATAATATTTTAGAACATTTAAAGAAAGAATTTAATTTAAAAAATAGAGTATTAGACATAATTTTCTAAATTTAATTATCAACTGTAAAGTAGCCCAAGCAAGCCGTAGACCACATGAAACTTCCAATTACGATGTAAAGTAAGTCGTAGCCTGCACAAAACCTTCAGTCCTGATGTAGGGGGTGTGTAGTACGCATGCGGTTTTTGTTTCCAGCCGATCTTAATATCTTTTTTGAGGTCGTCTTAACTATTTGTTCATTAAAATCTCATTACCATTAGTAATGGCATTCTATCTAGAGGTCGTTTTCCTGATAGCTGAGAAACTAATTGACATAGACAAATACAGGAAAGAATATATATTATGTTGAAAATATCAAATAATTCGTTAAATGGGATTGTATTGGGTCAAAAAAATGTGGTGGAAAATCTGAGCAAAAAATCAAAGATTCACGAAAGTAGAAAGGATTTAAATAATGGGCTTGCCAAAACAAGCAATTGATTCAATTGTTAAATTATCAGCTAAAGAAAGATTGGATTATTCTATTAAAACTATATCTGGTATTGAAACTTTATACCTACTAAATGGAAAGGATGACTGGATATGTTTGCAAGATGATGAAGGAAAAGAATATCTAATGATTTTTCCAGAATCTGAGTTTGCGGAGTTAGCTCTCCAATGGAATCCTCAAGCATTGAGAATAGATGAAATGGAACTAGAGAACTTCTTAGAAGATACCGTTCCTTTATTGTCTGAAAGTAATATTAAATTAGCTATTTTTCCTATAGATGAAAAAACAGAAACTATTATTTTGGATCCAATTGAATTTGCTAAGATGATCAATGATTATTTTTATGAGTGGTATGGGGAAGAATTTGATTTACCTTATTTGTCGATGGTTTTACAACAAAAAGCAATAAATGCAATTCTTAATTTGTCCAGTCAAGAACGTTGTGAGCATACTTTAAAAAGAATAGCTGACTCTGGAGTTCTATATGTTTTAGCAGACGAAGAAGGAGATTGGATATTATGGGGAGATGAGAAAAATTCATCTTTAGCCATATGGCCTGAATTAGAATTCGCAAGAATTATGGCAAATTCTGAAGATAAGAATTCTGATATTTATGAAATTGAGATAGAAGAATTTTTAGAGGATGGAATACCATGGTTGATAGAAAATAATATAGGTGTAGCTATCTTTCCGATTCCTGACAATCCTGAAACTATTGATATGAAGGCTATTCAGTTTGCTGCCTCAGTCAATAAAATCTTAGATGAAAGTTATGATGAGGCCTTAGATTTGCCTTATCTTTAAACGAACAGTCAGTTCAAGATCTAACCAAACCGTAAGGTCGCCTGAAAAAGGACGAGCTGGTTTACAAGCATGTGCATCAACCCTTCCGCCTGCAAAACCAGTATTGCGACCGTGAAACGGGGCTGCACTACAACTTCTTTAGATACTACGAGCCTGATGCGGGACGGTTTGTGAATCAGGATCCGATTCGGCTGGTGGAGGGGGGATAATCTGTATGCATTTGCACCAAATGCTCAAGATTGGCTTTATCTATTAGGTCTTTGCTCTAATTCGAAATTACCTAATGCAGATAAGGCTATCATTGACCCCAAAAAATCACGGGATATGCCTTAAATACAGAACACACTATAGGTGGAAAAAGCAAAGGTTTTTCAATCTGCATTAGGATTTAATCAATCAAATGTAGGTGAGTTGATTAAAAAAAATCAACAAGGTGTTTGTGAAAACCCAGCAACTCCAGGTAAATGTGATGAACATGGGCAATGCTATACTGTTGATATTCCAATGACTGGTCCAATTAGACAGACCGCCACAGTTAGAACTGGTTGGATAATCGATAGCGGACAATCAATTCCACGATTGGCAACTACATATGTTTTATAGTTAATTATTAAGGAGTTTATAGTGAAATATTCACTTTTAGAAGTAGTCAAATTGCAACAAGATCTT
Organism: Streptococcus sp. GS001; assembly: GCF_021595565.1. Lineage (NCBI taxonomy): Bacteria > Bacillati > Bacillota > Bacilli > Lactobacillales > Streptococcaceae > Streptococcus > Streptococcus sp. GS001. Next base: position 441,515 of record NZ_JACSYJ010000001.1, on the reverse strand, counting down.
CCTGGTTTTAATTTACAAAAGGGAGACATCGGTGCTATTGTAGAAGTTTATTCAAATCCTTATGAAGCATATGAGGTTGAATTCTGCGATACTAAAGGAAAAACAATCGCACTACTAACTTTAAAGCCAGAACAATTAATGCCATTTCTTGATACATAATATTATTCTTATGAATCTTATAAGCAAGCCGTAGCCTACATGAAACCTTCAATTCCGCCGTAGCATGGGAGCGGTAATCATGCTGTTTCTGCCTTTCAGACAACCTCAATTCTTTTTCGAGGTCGTCTGAAATATTTGTTCTTTAACAATCTCATTACCATTAGCAATGGCATTCTATCTAGAGGTCATTTTTCCTGATGGCTGAGAAGCTAATTGACATAGACAAATACAGGAAAGGATATGTATTATGTTGAAAATATTAAATAATTCGTTAAATGGGATTGTATTGGGTCAAAAAAAGGCTGATTTTGATGATGTTACTTTAAATGACCCTAATTATTCATTAGAGTTTGATAGAAAGCATAAGATACAATCTGATTCTCAATTAATTACTGTATCATCCTCTGGGAAATGCAATGAATTCAGTTTAGATGGAAAAATTATTAACTTCTTCAATTTAGAAAAATTTTTAGAAGAAGAGGATCCTCTAATAGAAATTTCTGATGAAGAAAATTATTTTTATATTTTTCCACAATATAATTTACTTTTGTATGTTGACCCTAAGGATAAATTATTTTTGCAGGTATTAATTTACGATGAAATCATAAGAAACTTTTATGAAAATACAGGTCAAAAGTACTCAGACTTTCAAAAAAGTAAACTTAAGAACCCAACTTTAAATCATGATAAATTAATATTTATTCCTTATAAGATCGTAGGCGATTTTGAATTAAATTGTTCTCTATCAGATGTTATAAAAAAATATGACATATCAAACTATGTTATCCCGAAGGTAAAAAATATTATAGAGATAAACAATTTTGTACTAAGGTTTGATAATGAAAAGTTAACTGAGGTTACAATTTTCAATGATAAGAAAGTAGAGCTTTCAATATACTATAATGAAATAGATATATCATCAAAAAAAGGGCTTACTGAGTTATTAAGTCGATATGATGTTATCGAGAGAACGAAATCTAAATATCTTTTCAAAGAATTAGGTCTAGTTGTAGAAAAAGATCTGTCCGAATTTCGTTTTTTTGAACAATCATTATTAAAATTTTGGGTAAATTTGCATAGACCTATTACTAGCTGGTAATCACAAGCCATAAGCTAATTGTAGCTCTAATGGTACTTCCAACTCCGATGTAAGCGCACGTACGCGGTTTCCCCTATCGAAACCACATCAACGAAGACGAAGAATGTGCCCCCCCTACTTTCACTGTGACTAAATCTGCACCCCAAGAGAAATGACAGATAAGGATGGCAATTTGCTGTGGTTCGGCGATTATTACGGTTGGGGCAAACTAAAGAGCGAAACTAACACATCCGGAACTGCTCACCAACCCTTCCGATTGCAAAACCAGTATTGCAACCGTGAAACGGTGTTGCACTACAACTTCTTCAGGTATTATAAGCCTGAGGCAGGGCGGTTTGTGAATCAGGATCCGATTGGGTTGATAGGTGGGGAGAATTTATATGCTTTTGAACTGAATACGAAGGCGTAGGTGGACCCATTAGGCCTTGATTCAAAAGCAACTTCAAAAATGTAACCATATAGATTTTCGGATGTTAGTGTTAAAGGACCTCATGCTGATATTTTTGTAGGAAATAAAAAGTAACAGAAGCCCTTTTAACCTTAGATGATAACGGAGAAATTGTATGGAAATGTTTTTGTGATATGAAAAGTGCTACTTCCAAAAAATTGAAAATTGCTGATGACATAATTTCTGAACTGAAAGACAACTCACAAAATATGTAATCAGCAAAAGATCAGCTTAAAAAGGCTCTGACTGATTTTGAAGGTGATTTAAATGACCCAAAAAGTAGCACTAGAAGAAAGGATATAGCTAAAAGAGGAATTAAAAAATTTAGGAAAATGTTAATGAGGTTATTATGGATATCACATCTTTCTTAAAAACAGGCAGATTTGAAGATTTGTCTGTGGGTATGTCATATAGTAGTTTTCAAAAGCGGAAACAATTCAAACATTCGTCTAAATGGTTATACGATGACGATAATATAGAAAGTGGTTTTTCTATTTTTTGGAAGGGATTAGAAATTGGTTTTAGGGATGAAGTTATTTATTTGCTATCAATAGATCCTTATTTCAAAGGTGTAACTATTGCTAAAAAATATAAAATTAATAGGAAATTAACTATTGAAAAATTTGTACAATATTTGTTTTTTGCCGATATTAAATGGAAATTTGTATCAAGGGAGGAGTGGGAACATGAGTGTGAGATAAAAACAGAAGGAGGAGTTTCTATTATTTTCACATTTGAATTAGATGGTTTAAGAATCTCTAAATTTTCAGTCTCATAAAAATAAACGTAATTAGGTCGAGCCTTCCCCACAAGGTCCCCTTTTTTCAAATACAGAAAACTCTAAAATCTAAATCTTTCAAATATTTAGACGTTTTATATTGCTCATTAATTTATGCAAAACTAACAACAGGCGTAGGTTGGGTCTAGCAAGCAGTAGCCTGCACAAAACCTTCAGTCCTTACGTAAGGTGTGTGCGGTACGCACGCACACGGTTTCGCCTATCAAAACCACATCAACGAAGGCGGAGAAAACCGACAACAAACCCACTACTTCCACTGCGACCAAATCGGCATACCGAGGGATATGACAGATAAGGATGGCAATTTGCTGTGGTTCGGCGATTATTACGGTTGGGGCAAACTAAAGAGCGAAACTAACACATCCGGAACTGCTCACCAACCCTTCCGATTGCAAAACCAGTATTGCAACCGTGAAACGGTGTTGCACTACAACTTCTTCAGGTATTATGAGCCTGTTGCGGGTCGGTTTGTGAATCAGGATCCGATTGGGTTAATGGGCGGGGAGAATTTGTATCAGTTTGCTGTAAATGCTCAAAGTTGGATTGATCCGTTGGGACTTTCTCGTAACAGGTTAGCTACAGTAGGTAAAACGCCATCAAAAGTGAGTACCACTGGTAGGGCTGTAATGCAGCGCATGTTAAGTGCTAAGGAGCTACGTGGTATGTCGGCTGAGCAGATTAGTAATTTAAGACGTGTAAGCGATATTCCTAGCTCTGCCCAATTTTGGGATACTCCAACTAAATCATGGCAGCCTGTTAGGTCTGCTCATATGGAGCATGCAGGCGAAGATGCTGTGGATTATTGGAATAGAAGAGGAAAATTTTTTGGTAAAAAATCGCCTGAAGTCAGATCGTGGATGAGAGATCCAAATAAGTATCGGCTTGAAAAAGGTGCCGGTAAAGGGGGAAATTGCTCCCGCGGCGCAAAAAACCGAAGTAGATATGATATGGATAAACCAATCGGGTCTAGGCAGAAATCTGATTATGGCCATTGATATTATAGAATCTACACTTAACATTGTTTAATTTAATTGAGGAGTTGTATGCTATGAATTTAGATGCAGTTAATCCAGAATTGGAATCAAAAATTAATGATTTAGTTTGCGAAGCTTATAGTAAATCTTTTTCGGAACAAGAAAAATTATTAAAAGAAGCATTTGAGCTAATACCTAAGCCAGTAACTCAATGGGCGCATCCAACTACAATGGTTACGATTGCCTTATTTGAGTTATATTATAAACATCAAAAATATGAACAGGCTGAGGAATGGCTGACTATTGCTTTGAGTGTTGCCGATTTAGGAACAACTAATGCAGGAACATATCTATTAGGCGGTATTTTTTATTATGATATTGAAAAATATGATGATGCTTATAAATATTTCGATATAGCTTATAACGATGCTGGATATAATCCATTCAGTATCGAGGACAAAAAATATTGGAAGTTTTATAAGCAGCGTAAAGAAGAACTAAATCCTAAGAAAAAAAACAAAAATTAAGATTCGATATTTTCAGACGACCTCTACCAAATCGCCTCCCCCGACTTCGGCACACGGTTGCTGTTTGCCGAAGTCGCTTCCGGTTGCGGCATTTACCAACTGGTCGCCCAACTAGACCGCAACAGTCGCCATATCCGCCTCTGCTACGACGACAACGGCAAAGTGCTCAAGAGCAGCAACAACCTCGGCGAAGAATGGACGTTCGACTACCGCAAAGACCATACCGTCGTTACCGACGTATTGGGGCGGACGGAAGTATACGGTTTCGACGAAAACTGCGAACTCGTATACCACAGCGACAGCGAACGCGACCCCCTCGGACGCGAAAGACGCCAACAAACCCACTACTTCCACTGCGACCAAATCGGCATCCCGCGTGAGATGACCGATAAGGACGGCAATCTCTTGTGGTTCGACAACTACACCGGCTGGGGTCGTATGAAAGAGGAAACCAAGGTAACGGATAGTGCATACCAGCCCTTCCGATTGCAAAACCAGTATTGCGACCGTGAAACGGTGTTGCACTACAACTTCTTCAGGTACTATGAGCCGGATACGGGTCGGTTTGTGAATCAGGATCCGATTGGGCTTTTAGGCGGAGACAATCTGTATCTCCAGTAGGAACACTATACCCTATGAGAGCCTTACCTCCTGGTTCTAATCGAAAGCCTTATACCATATATAGGTTACTGAAACCAATTGATAATGTAGCTGCAAGTAAAATTATGTCGTTGTTCGGAGAAATTGGATTAGGGACACAGTATGAATTACCAAAATCTGTTAAATCATATATAGAATCTGGCATCTGGAAGAGGTAAAAATAGGAAAATGTTAAAAATTAATGAATTGAATTCATATCTTAAAAGTAAAGGAGTACCAGAAGATAGTTACTCAATCAATGAAGTAAATGATGAATCATTATGTATTGTTGAAGAAAATAAAAAATGGCATATATTCTATTCTGAAAGAGGATTGAGAACCGAAGAATATTGTTACCAAGATGAACATTTGGCAATTCTATATTTTATAAATCGGTTATCAAAAATGTTAAATTTTTCTTTCGAATGAAAAAAAGCAAACCGTAGCCTGTATGAAACTTTTAATTATGGTATGGGGTATGTGCGTAACATACACGCGGCTTCTACTTTTTAAGCGACATCTAAATCTTCTTTGAAGACGTCTGATCTATCGATTTTTTAACAATTTCATTACCGGTTGATGTAGAGTTCGTCTGAAAACATACTTTCAGGCGAACTCTACCAAATTTCTCTCTTGTTGGTTACACCACAAGCTACAGCTACAACGCCCAATGGCTGCCCGAAACCATTACCGACACTTTCAATAGAATAGCTACGAACCCTTGGCGCAGGTCCGCAACTGGAACAACGAAGACAGCGAAAGCGAACAGGACGTTTTGTAAGTCAAGACGTGATAGGTTTGGTAGGAGGAGAAAATTTCTATCAATTTTCCCCAATACACAAAGTTGGATTGATCCTTTAGGGTTAAATGCAAAACTAAGTGAAATGGCGCAATCTGTCCATAACAAAGTGTTGACGGTGTTGGTGGTGTATATGATTAACGAAAGGATGAGTTATGAATATAGAATTACATATTGAAAAAGTACAATCTCTTTTAGATCAAATGGATCCACAAAAGAGATGTAAGTTTGCGGCTTGGTGCTGTAATGCACTGATCATTGAGAAAAAAATAATTGAAAATATGACTAAAATAACTAATTCAAATGTGAACTACCAACTCTGTGATGCTATCATAAAAGCTAGTTGGTATGATTTCTCCCAAATAAATATTGGAATCTCTCAAAAAGCTATAGAAGAAATAAATTGGGATGATGATGATCCATTAAATGATATGGTAGAAACACAAGGAACTATAGAATTATTAGCTTCGATTCGAAATATGTTACTAGGTATACAACAAAAATCATCTGATAGTTATTACTTTGCTGCAAGTGCTGAAAACGTAATTAACTGGAAAGATGCTTTAGCGAATTTCCCGTACTCCGAAGATGGCAAAATAGAGGACGAAAATTTAAAACGTGAATATGAAATTCAATTGTTATTTTTAGATGATTTAAGAAATAGTATAATTACCTTACAGGATATTAAGAAATATAGATAAATGGATGCAAGCCTGAGTAGACTATTTAGAACGATAGGAGTTGAGTTGATGGAGTCTGAGGAATTAACTTCTAAAATTTTGCTGGAAAGTGTTTTAGAATGTACAAATTTTGTAGTAAATGAGGTGCCAAACTTATACAGTGCATTAATAGAGAGATTAAAGCAAGACGATGAAGTATTCTTTATGAATTTTGTTGAAGATGAGGATGGTCAGGATGATTATTATGGATATGTCTATAATAAAACAAATGGAAAAATCTACGAATATGCGTTCCATGATGACAAATTAGTGAAAAATAGGAAGTTGTCTTTTATTGAAAAGAAAATTGGAGAGTTAACAACGAAAGATATTCTTGAATTACCTATAATAGATCTACTGTAATCTAGATATACCTATGATTGGTCTCGTATTTTTATGTAAGCAAGTAGTAGAAAGCCTTAGCCTGTATGAGACTTCCATCCTTGACGTAGATTTGTGTGTAGAATTTGCGCGCGGTTTCCGCTATTTAGATGACCTCATAACCTTCTTTGAGATCGTCTAAAAGAGGAAACCAAGGTAACGGATAGCGCTCACTAATCCTTCCGCCTGCAAAACCAGTATGCCGACCGCGAGACAGGGCTGCATTACAACTTCTTCAGGTATTACGAGCCTAATGCGGGTAGATTTGTGAATCAGGATCCGATTGGGTTAGAAGGTGGAGATAATATTTATTCTCCCCTAACATACAAAGCTGGATAGATCCATTAGGACTATTATCATGGAATACTGCTAGAAAACAATTTTGGAAAGCAGAAGCAAAAAAAGAAAGGGACCGTATAGCTAAAGAAAAAGCTAAAAATCCTGGTTCAAGTCCAAAATGTAAATATTCTGAACGTAATTTAAAAAGGATGGAGAAAGGTAAAGCACCACGAATAAAAGTTAGAATTCGAACAAGAAGAGGAATTGAAGAACGCAATGTGTCATTAGAACTACATCACACTTACTTACCACAAAGATTAGGTTCAAATAAAGCTCATGAAGCTTGGAACTTATCTATTGCAACACCATGGGCTCATGCCGCAATGGACCCATTCCGACACACAGGTAGTGTATTATTAAAAATTTTGAAAGGAACCCGCACATGGTAACAGGATTAGAAATCAAAAATTTAATTCAATCTCATGAATACAAAAGGTTATTAGATAAGGCTGAACATGAATATGGAATTAAAATTTATGACAATGACGAAAGTATTTCACAAGAATGTAATTCTATTGCTAATGAAATTAATAAATCAGGATTAACACCTGAGTTAATATTAGATTTTATTATTGAAAACGATAAATTAGTTTTTAATTTCTCAAAATTAAAAATATCAAAATTGTCAGAAGATTACTGTGACTTTGAGGAAGATGAAGAAGATAGTGATGATATTATGTTAATTGGTCAGGCTAAGACTTTCCTCATTGTAAACTCTATAGAAATTTTACTATTGAGAAAATCAGAAAAAGATTTAATAAATTTTTTGAAAGCAATTAAGATTCCTTCTTATAAAAAATATGCAAAAGAGTTATTTGAATTTTACTAAGAGAGCCTAAAGATATATTAAAACTTTTACTACTCTATCTGTATTTTGATATCTTTTTATATCTCTGACAAGCATAAACGGTGTTAAGCCCCAACAGTCTAGTTAAGGTCGTCTGAAAACCCATACCGATGCCGAAGGCCATATCACTTCCTACGAATACGGCCAAGACGGTCTGCCGACCCAACGCACCAACGCCTTGGGCCATACTTTCGGCTACCACTACGACAAAGCCCGCCGCTTAGTCGGTCTCACCAATGAAAACGGTGCGCGCTACTGCTTTGCCTTTGAATATATAAAAGAACCAAACGGCAGCATTAATCACCGTTTATTTAGACCTAATAAATAACTACTGGAAGTAAATTTATGAACAAATTAATTAGTATTTATATTAATAATGGAGTCAGCCTATTTGAACAAGGAGAAAATACTGTAATTATACCCATAGAATTATCTAATGATATTATAGATATTTTAGATAATTTAAATTATTTTATTTTAGGAGGAGATATATATATAAAAAATATTAATAAATTTGAACATACTTATGATAATTGGTATTACGAAGGAAATATTCAAAGTGATAGCATTATAGAAACAAGAAAATATTTAGATAATTTTAAAAACAATCAAAATCTATATGTATCATTCGTTTTCAAATAAAACAATCAGCAAGCATGGATAGATTGAAATTAAAATGTAAATGGGGAGTCCTTCTCGACGGCACCATCCTGCATTTCAACTATGATGACTGCTACCCGTCTAATCCGTAAAAGCAATGCCGAAAGTCGTTACCACAGCTATTACTACGACTGCTTCGGCAACCTGATCCACCCAGAACTGGCCGACGGTGAAATGCAGAACTACTTCTACGACCTGCACGACCAACTGGTTAAGGCGGAAATCTTCAAAAAAGACGGCACGAAAGAGACTTGGGCCTACACCTACGACGCCTTGGGTAGAAGGATAGGCAAAGGCCGTCTGAAAAACGAAGAAGCTTCAGACGACCTCGAATGCAACAACTGTCTTGCCTAGAAAAAATAGTAGTGCCTCCTTTGGTTCAAGTGGTAGATCTTCAGATTCTTCATCATTAAATTCATCAGGAGGTTCATTATGAAAATTAAACTAATTATCCCATTTCTTATGAGTATAATATCATCTGGTTGTTCGTTAACCAATAATGAAATTGATATTAATGACATTTGGAATTTTAAAATTACTATTACTGGAGCTCAAGAAAATAGACAGGCTCATTTGACAGGTTTACTTGGCAATAGTGCAATGGGAATATCAAGTATGGAAACTACTATTTACAATGATATGAATTAAATGTTGTTTTATTTCAGAAACTAGCAGGATCAAAATATTCTGGGAAATTAGACAAAAGAATTATTATTGGCAAAAATATTAGCAAAGTTACTTTTGGCTCTGCAAGGGAAATCATATGGCATGACTAACTAGCCTAGATGGAATCAAACTCCAATACTACCTGTAAAATATAAAAGGGTTATTTGAAATACATTTTTAGATAACCCCATCCCCCCAACAGGAGCACCCCATAGTCGTCAATATAATTGCCCGTAAAAGTAGCGACTTCAAGGTCGGGATAATTCAAATTCTATCAATAAAAATGAGAAAAGACTCGCACAAAAACATTTAGGACTAAAATCAAAAAATCAATTTGAAACTTCAGTTTGTAAATGATCTGGTGTAAAACAAGGTAGAATTATGCCAAGTAAATGCCAAATAGATGTTTGGTAAGGAGCTATAAGAATAACTGGGCATGGTCCATCAAGAGCTAGAAAACTAAGAAAACAAGCTCAGCGATATTTGAGATCTTTAGGATATAACATTTTAGGAGGTACTAAAATGTTAGGTGAATTAAAAATTATAGATGAATTTGCGGATAAATTTGATTTTCGAATATTTGGCCCAGCTCTTTTAGAGAAAGAAGTTAGTTGGCCTGTAGATTATAATGGAAACCCTATGCTGTTCTTTATAGGTCTTCCTGCAAATTTATTAAATAAAAAACTAGATATTAACTTGTATTGCAATATTTTTATCACTTACAATCATGAAGATGACCAACATATATATGATTTGAGCGATAAAAATCCAGAGCCAAATAAAAGTTCTTGTGTAATTTTAAGTGATATTCGTTCTTCAAAAGTAAAAAAAATAAGCTGTATCGAACCTAGTAAAAAACTTTTAATCAGTGAGTCTAATGATGAGGTACCATACTGGCTACAAGATCCTATTCAGAAATCAAATATGTCATTTCAATTTCAAATATATGCAGGAGAGATAGATAATATGTTCCAGCAAGATTTTGGAGATGAGTTTTATTATTTTTTCTGTAATGAAAATTGTTCAGAAGGTAATGTCTTTGTTCAAATTACCTAATGAAATATTTAGAGAAAGCAGCACCTAAGTCTATAAAAGCAGCATTATAGCATTTGTTTGATGGTGTTCAAGTAAAATTCAAGATAATCTAACCAATATATGGAGGCCTTAAAACTATGAATATAGACTTTAATAAAATTGCTGAATTTTGTGTTACAAAAAATCAGAAAAAGAAGATTGCTATTCTTCAAAAGAAATTTTCTTTTAATAATTCCAAGAGTAGAGAAGCGCTTACCGACTTAATTAGTAGTTTATTTGTCAATAAGATATATGAACCTTTCAAAATCATTATTCCTGCTATTTTGCAAGTGAAATTTGAAGAGGATTTTGAAATATGGGGAGATGTAGAATATATACTTGGTCTTTTGAATGAGTCTCCTATTATTTCTAGTAATCAGAAAAAGCAATCTTTTGAATTACTAAAGTCTGTAACCGAGTATAAAAGCCAAAAAGGTGCTCAAGAAGGATTAAATAATTATTTTGCACGACACCTATCACTATATTTTGTTGAAGAAGGAATAGAAAATGTGAAGGAATCAATTGAAGATGATGACCTTGAACTTGAATACTTTATGAGGTTAGGACTATTATCTGCTGCTTCTGTTGTTAAAATCATCTGCAACTCTACTAATGATTTATTAGCAAAACAAATGAACGAGATTATTTTGAAACAAATTCAAGCATTACATGAAGAAAAATTGTTGAAATATAGTTAAAAACCAGCAAGCCGTAGCCCGCACAAAATCTTCAGTCTTGACGTAGGGTACGTGAGGTACGCACGTACGCGGCTCGCCTATCGAACCCCCACCAACTAAGACGGTGAAAGTAGACAATAGACCCCCCGCTACTTCCACTGCGACCAAATCGGTATCCCAAGAGAGATGACTGATAAGGACAGCAACCTCTTGTGGTTCGGCGAATACACCTCATGGAAAAATCAATATTAATATAAAAGTTATCTAAGACAATGGAGGTAAATATGCCCTTCCTAAAAATTACCTATAGAGATTACCCTAAAGAAGGATTGTTCAAAAATCTTTATCGAGAAAACATCTATAAAATAGAGGAATTTAAAGAGGAATTTAAGTATTACGAATATACCCCAATAGAGAAAATTATTATTGATGAACATAATTTAGTACCATTCATCTTTTTTTCATCAGAAGGAATAAATTATTTAATGCCTAAAATTATTGATAGCATCAGTAATGGCATTAGAAATGATGATATTCCAGTAAATATAGAAGAATTTATTATAAATATACCTATCGCAGAAAACATCACTCATGCTTTAAATCTCTTAAAAAAAGATGAGCTTATAATTCTAAAAAAGTATTTAGAAAAAATATTATTTGGGGACTCATCAAATTTGATACAGCAAATAGGTGAACATTATTTATTCAGAAGTATTGATTATCTCGAACAGTTAATAAATAATTCCTAAATCTACTTATTATTTTGTTAATCGAATACATAAGCTTAGGTTTCTAAAATCGGCAATGGATAACATTGAGTTAAATACAAATTTAACTAGATATGGAATCTATATAGGCTTGTCAAGAAGAGGATGGGAAAAATCATCTGCTCGTGCTTATGCAACCAAACTTGCTTCAAATTTAAGAGCTTCAGCAATAAATTTTGCTAGAAAAAACAACTTATAAGTTTAATACAAGAAAGGAATTAAAAATGACTAAAGCTATTCAAGAAAAAGTTATTTTGAACGAGATTAAGGAGATTAGCCTTAATCGAATAGGAGGAAATATTCCTAAATATTTTGATGATAAACAAGATTGTATTTCAGAAATGATGTTTTATGGATGTTTTGAACATCCATTAAAAACTAATTTTATATTATCTATTTTCTTGCCTAAAAATCATGATATTATGCTTGATAATAATATCTATCCTAATTGTTCAATAAAAGTTTTTACTCATCCAAAATCTGAGGAAAGTAAAATTACTTCATTTACAAATATGGACTTAAATAGGATTTATTTTGAACCGTATAGGAAAGTAAATAGTGATGATTTATCAGGTTTAGTAACAGTAGGAGGAGAATTGCAACTAATTCAAGAAGAAGATTATTTTTATAAAAATCTAGAAGAAGATGGATATTTGTACTTGATGAGTATAGACGAAGATTATTACCCAGATAATCTTCTTAATGGTAATTACCCGTTTGATTATGGAAAATTATATATATATATTATAAAGAAAAAGATAAGAAAGGTAATATTGATGTAATAGCTGGATTTTGGCAATATTCTTAATTGATCAATAATATAGTTTTTATCAGTAACAAGCAGTAGTCATTATATAACTTTCAATCCTGACGTAGGGCATGTGTGGTACGCACGAAGGCGGTTTCGCCTGTCTAAACCACATCAGCGAAGACTACGAAAACCGCCAACAAACCCACTACTTCCACTGCGACCAAATCGGCATCCCGAGAGAGATGACCGATAAAGACGGCAATTTGTTGTAGTTCGGCAACTACACCGGCTGCGAAAATCACTATAAATGTAAAAGTTATCTAACATATTGGTAATCAAAAAGGTAAAGGTGTAGGAAATGACAGTGTCAGACATGATTTTTGAAATTGCCGTATAGAATATTGGAAATATAGAGCCAGAAAAGAGTTAAGACGTAGAGACCTAAAAGCAGGTAAGTCTTATTAGTTTAATAAGGAGTATTTATGTTAAACAAATTTGTTTTAGAGCAGTTAATTGCTTTCTTTCAAAAAAATCCAGTCGCTCAAGGAAAGCCAACAACTGATGATGAGGTCCTCAATGTAGAGAAATCACTTAATGTTAAGTTAGATGAGGATTTTAAAGAATTTACAATGAGATTTGGTGGGTGTGTCGTTAGGGATGCTCAAATATATGGAATACATAATTCCGAATTTCTTGGGGAAGATACAATTATTGATTTAAATAAAGAATTTTCCGATTATCTAAAAGATGGCAAAAGTAATTTAATAATTGGCACTGATGGCTGGGGAAATCCTATTTATATTTCCCCATCTAAAACGGTAATGATTTACAATCAAGACACTGATGAATTGCTAACTTTAGCAGCTAATTTTTCAGATTATTTAGAGAAAATTCTTAAAAAGCAAATTTAGCAAACAGTTTAAACTCGAACCATTTTAGACGGCCTCGAAGAGGAAACTCACTTCGTTTGGGACGGCAGTCATTTACTACAAGAAGTCCAATTGGACGGCAGATATACTATATCTACATCTATCCCGACAGCTACGACCCCTTGGCGCAGGTACGCAATTGGACCAACGAAGACGGCGAAAGCCGCCAACAAACCCACTACTTCCACTGCGACCAAATCGGCATCCCAAGAGAGATGACCCATAAAGACGGTAACCTCTTATGGTTCGGTAGCTACACCGGCTGGGGTCGTCTAAAAGAGGAAACCAAGGTAACGGATAGCGCATACCAATCCTTCCGCCTGCAAAACCAGTATTGCGACCTTGAAACTGGGCTGCACTACAGCTTCTTCAGGTATTACGAGCCTGATGCGGGTCGGTTTGTTACTCATGATCCGATTGGATTGTTGGGTGGAGAGAATTTGTATGCTTTTGCGCCTAATGTACGAATTTGGGTAGACTTTCTAGGATTAGCAAAAGGAGCTGCGAATCCCGTTGTTAAACAGCAATTGAAGTTTGGAAAAGAGCTCATAAAAATTATTCGCTTACATTAGGTGGTGGATATGACTTTGAAAGTAGTTTTAGAGGAAGATGTAAGGGAAATAAACAATTAAATAACTATGTGAGAGTTCTTAATAGTGAAGGCCCTGATTCTCGCAAAGGAAAATGGGAAGGTATACTTGATTTTTATAAACCATAAACCTAGAATTTCCTAAAATCTAAAGTGTAATAAGGAGAAATTCAACATGAATGCTGATTTTGAGAAAAAATTTTTTAAAGAGTTAAGAGCTATTTTAAAAAAAAATGATTTTTTAAAATTGAATACCTCGAATTATTTCTATAATAATAGTCATATTCAATGTATGTTTAATATTCAAAAAAGTAAATACTCTAAGCAATATTACTTTAATCTTTATGCAAAAAAAACTTCTCCTAATATTTCGCCAAAAGAAATTTCTTGGGGAGCGGATCTTATTTTAAGATTAGAGAATCTGTTTCCTAAGCACTCATTTTTAATTAAAGGTATAAATTTTGATGAAAATAAAGAAAAACAAAATTATTTTGATTTTCTTGATTTATTAGATACCTATTTTTTAATCGAAATAAAAAAACTAACAAATATAGAAATATTCGAAAACTACATAAAAATGCAACAGCAAGCGTAGGTTGGGTCTAGACCCAACAAAACGGCCAACTCATCGCCCAGCACCAATGGAAGGTGCCATCCAAAGAAGAGAACGCCCGAAACGGATTGGCGCGATGCGCAGTACGACATGCTGCACCTCAAAGTTTAGGTTTTCTTGGCGGATAAACACAAATATATTAATGACTTAGAAAGGTTAATCAGACAATGAATCAGGAGCAATTTATAAAAAAGATTAATATAGTTTTAGTCGAAATTGATAAAATGATTAATAATTGCGATGAATATAGTTATACAAATAAACAGCAGTTGATTTCTATAAAAAATGAACTATACGACATGATGAATTATCTAAATTCAGAAAGTATTTTTCAACAAAAAAAAGGAAAAGAATTTTTATTGTCTCGGATAGTAATTGATTCTTGGCCATTTAATAATGAAGTTGGTAAACTCCTTGTAGAATTAGAAGAAGATTTCAATTCTTTGACAAGAAAAAATATAAAAATGTCTAAGTTAAAAATTTTTAATGAAACTCCTTTAGACTTTCAAGAAAAATTTTTGTTTGACAATTGGGAAGTCAGTTACCTTGATTTGATGGAAGTAAATCAAGGTTCTCCCTTAGTTGGAAGTCTATCCATTAACGGTCAAGTTATTATTAAAGAACAGGGGTTTGGAGGGCCTTTGTTGTATTTCAATAGAAAAATATATATTCCAGTTTTCATTAGACGATTTTGCGTTGTTGGATTTAGGCTTGCAATATTAAATTTAGATGATTTATCAATTGAGTATATTGGAGGTATCGAAGACTTGGTTTATCTGAAAGAGATAAAAGATAATAGAATTTATTTCTATACAGATATATATAAAAGCACAGAAAAGAATTTAACTTTATATGAACAAATATAACTCAAGGCTATGCTGTAAACATCATAGCCAAAGAACTTCCATATTAATTAAATTTAAAGAATTTATTCAAAAGTATTGGATAAGTATTTTAATTTCTTGGTTTTTCATTTGGTTATGGATGGCCTATTATGGGGATAACACGATAGTTAAGTTGGTCGTGTTTCCAACTACAAAACCAGTATTTCGACCGTGAAACAGGAGATAAATGCGGCATTGACAATAGAGATGAATTTAATCAATGGAAGCGTGAGTTCTGGTACGACCAAGCTTTAAAAGAATTATCAAGAAGAGGTATTAAATGATTAGCCAAGAAACAATGAATTTACTTGTTAAATATTTTCAAGATTACCCTGAGCTTAAAGGGATACCCGCTAGTAGTGAGGAAATTAAACATGCTGAAAATATTTTAGGAATAAAATTTCACGATGATTACATTGAATTTATTAAAAAATTCGGCGGCGCAAGCGCTGGTTTGGATATCCATGCTTTCCATAATTCAACATTAATTGGAAAAGAAACAGTTATCGAATTAACTCAGGGATTTCAAAAACTTTTAGAATTACATGAACAACCAATAAGTAAACTTTATGCAATATCAGATGATGGTTCAGGCAATCCCATTTTAATGGATCAACAGGGTCATATTTTTATTTATTATCATGATTCATCGGAAATGGAGATTTTATATGAATCACTTGATAGCTTATTTAAAGAAACATTATTGGGTGAATAGCAAGCCGTAGCCCGTATGAAAGTTCCAATACGGATCACGTAGTAATTGTGCATAGAAACTGATTGATAACAAAAATTTATAAAAGGAAAATTAAAATGAGTATTTTAAGTAATTATATAATTCAAGATTTAATCCAGAATGTATCTAAAGGAGTTACAGAGACATTTAAATTTGTATTAGAAAGATATAATTCTAATGAAGTTTTTGCCTATACATTATATATTGATGACTATTGTTCATATCTGGGTTGGGCTGCTAACACTATTTCTCACTACAAAATAGAAAAAGTAAACTACCCAAAAGAAGATCAGCCTTTTATTAAATGGTATTACCCTCAATTTGCAATAGGACTTGGAGAGGTTCCTGAGAAAATAGATAGTGTATTCAATAATGAGATTCAAAATATTCTTAATGATGCAAATACATTAATATCAGAAGGTAATTTTGAGCAATATCAGGCGGAAGTATATGATTCAATTATAGAAGGATTTAAAAAAGCGATAGAAAATATAGATAAGAAAAAAACAAAGAATGTCATATTTTTTGTTTCTATTGTAGATAGTGATAATGCCGAAATTATGGAAAATTATTCTGCTGAACAACTAAATTCATATGATAAATTCCTTACGTTCAAAAATAGATTTCAAAGCAAGCCGTAGCCCGTATGAAAGCTCCAATACCGACGTAAAGTCTTCGCGGTACACACGCAGTTTCTGTTCTCCAGACGACCTCGAAGAGGAAATCGGATTCGTTTGGGACGGCAGCCACCTCTTGCAGGAATTTCAACCGGACGGCAGGTATACTTATATCTACACCGATCCCGACAGCTACGAACCCTTGGCACAAGTACACAACCACACCAATGCCGAAGGCAAAAACCACCAACAAACCCACTACTTCTACTGCGACCAAATCGGCATCCTACGTGAGATGACCGATAAGGACGGCAATCTGTTGTGGTACGGCGAATACACCGCCTGGGAGCGTCTGAAAGAGGAAACCAAGGTAACGGATAGTGCTTACCAACCCTTCCGCTTGCAAAACCAGTATGCCGTCCGTGAGACGGGGCTGCATTACAACTTCTTCAGGTATTACGATCCTGATGCGGGTCGGTTTGTGAATCAGGATCCGATCAAATTAAAGGGTGGGAATAATCTTTATCAATTTGCGCTGAACGTGCAGGGATGGGTTGATATTTTTGGTTTATATAATGCTCAGAAATGTTCATCAATTGCAGCTAGAATAGAAAATCTTAAATACGAAATATACTTAAAACGTATTCCCGCACTTGAGAGTAATCCAAATTATTTACCGTGGCGAATTGGTCCAGGAGAAGCTCTTAGAGATACTGTCCGAGGTCATATAAATCTACTGAATGCTGCGTATAGTAAACTAGCTAAAGCCGAAAAAGAGTGAGTAGATAATGGTTGCGACAAACCACCTCCTCCTTCTTCTCCCGTAACAAAATACACTAATTGCTCCACTGAAGACAAAACATCTACTA
This sequence comes from Streptococcus sp. GS001, assembly GCF_021595565.1. Taxonomy (NCBI): domain Bacteria; kingdom Bacillati; phylum Bacillota; class Bacilli; order Lactobacillales; family Streptococcaceae; genus Streptococcus; species Streptococcus sp. GS001. The sequence continues at coordinate 423,956 of NZ_JACSYJ010000001.1, read as the reverse complement.
ATAATGATACTTTAACAGCAATCGCCCTTGTTGGCACTGTTGTGCTAGTTAGTGTTTGTATATATTCAACGGCGGGAGTATGTGGTGCTTTTGTGGTAGGAGGAAGTCTTGTAGGAGCAATGTGAAGTTTAATATTGATATAGGAGCATGATAATTATGCGCAATAGTGATTTTTATATACAAAATATGATTGAATCTTCTTTAGAACAAGAAGATTTCAGTCAAATAATTATACTACTAGATTCGCTACCATCTAAAAGAATACGTAGAACATTGTATTTATTATCAGAAATATTCCCAAATAAAATAGAAATTACTGAGAATGAATTTAAATTTATTAAATATATATTATCCAATAATAAATTTATAGTAGTTCAAAGCATCTCTGATTTTCTGAGAGCGATATCTATACTTAACTTTAATGACCTACAAAAACAGGAAATTGCTGATTTGATTTTTCAAAATCTAAATATTTTAAGCAAAAATTGTGATTTTGAGTTAAATGTACTAATAACAAAATTAATAGAACCCAATAAATTTTTTATGCTAATTGAGAAAATTAAAAATAATTTAGATGATTATTCAAGAAAATATTTATTAGATTTTATTTTTTATGAGAAAGAATATCTTGAAAATAGCTTTAATGAAGATGAAATAAATGATTTCATAGAATTTTTGAGCTACCCTAAATAAAATAGCAAGCCGTAGCCTGCATGAATTTTCAAAAACACAGGTATGGTACGGCGAATACACCGCCTGGAGGCGTCTGAAAAAAGATGAGTGGGTTTATAAGAACGCACATTCCAAGAGGTCCTTATAAAAAATTCATCTCAGGGATAACTATAACATCCATCTAATACAGAAAATCGCCTTATATTCTCCTTGTTATTGAGGATATTGATACCTTTAAAACTGGAGTTATTAACCTCTTTAATGACTTACTTGATCCTGATAAAAAGTACCTGATTTATCGTGATTTTATCAAAACATATCGCAATATGACTCCGATTGAAAAAATTGAATTTTTCAAAAAGAAGACCGTCGAGGAAATCGGAGCTAAAAAATAAGTTGTGGTATATATTTAGTGATGAGGTAACGCTATGTGAAAAACACTTTTTAGTTGGATGCTTCCATTTTCTGTATTACGCTTTCTTGACCTCTCAGTACGTCAGTCAACTAAAGCACTACGACCTCTATTGAAACAACTTAGTTCTGTCATCAAACAGAACTTTTTTTCTTGATTAGAATATATATCTAGTATATAATCAATCTATAACGTATAGATCGGAGATATATCATGGCTATAACTTTATCGAAACAATACAATTTTAAACTGAATGAAGCCACTATGGAACAAGCTCGAAAAATTATCAAGGAAAAGGGCATGACAATGACAGATGCTATTTCCTTATTTGTGGAGCAAATAGTCCTGGAGCAAGATTTGCCTATTAAGACGGCCGAAGATCTACATAGAGAACAGTTAATTGAAGAATTACAAGCCCAATCTGAGCGTGCTTTGAGAGAATACGAGGCAGGCGAAGGAACTTCCCTAGACGATATGAGGGTACGTTATGGCTTATAAAGTGATTGCTTCAAAAGAGGTCGAGGAAGCTATCGACAATATACACGACTATATAGCTACGGTACTTCTATCCCCTCAATCCGCCAAAAATACTGTGGCTAAAATCTTAGACAGCTTAAAAAGTTTAGAGATTTTTCCTGAAGCAGGCTTTGACGCTGATGAGAAAATTGGAGTAAAGATTAACAGCAAGTATCCCTCACGAGGAAAAATTATAGACCAATATGTTTTGCTTTACTTCATTGACCAAAACCGAAACACTGTTTTTTTATCTCACCTATTCCACACTAAAAGTGACTACGTCACTTTGTTACAAAAAGACAATAAAAAAAGGCCAAATACTTGAGACAACTTTCTTAAGTTTATAAGCTCCGAAACCTTAATTTTTGGTACCTTTTTGCTACCGTCTTGGTTTAACAATACGGTAAATATATAATATTTTACAGCTATATCCCCTTTAGAAACGTTGATTTAATAAAGATTTAAACACTATAGACTATATCTTTGTAAAATAATATAGTACCTAAGGTTCAGAGAACTTGGGCCGAGTCTAAAGGTATTACTGTTATAAATATGAAAGATGCTCACGCAGAAGAATCTTTAATCAAGTCAGGAAAAGGAATTACAGAAATTGAGGACTCACGTCCTATATGTCTTGATTGTAAAGATTTGATGAATGAAAAAGGTGTTAAAAGTTAAACTCCTAGTTCTAGTAAGAAAAGTAGAAAAAGACGTAACATAGGAAGGTGCTAATATGGAAAAATATGAAGAAAATGTAAAAAAGGAATTGGAAAATTTAACAAATACACAAAGATTACTTTTTGGAGCATGTTGCATCGATAGAATTTTACATTTCATAGCAGGTTTTGATTATTTTTTAGAAGAGAATCATATTAAAAGAATAACTAAGGAGCCATATCTTTCTTTATGTACTGATTGGCTAGATAGTATCTTTTTATATGTTAATATAAATAAAGATATTTCTTCTGATGAAATTGAAAAAACTCTGAATACATTAAATAAAATCATCCCCGATACAGAGGAGTTTCCAGATAACGTAGTTATCTTTACACAAAATTCTATGATAGGGTTATCATATCTATACGAGTTTATAAATAAAAATGAACTAATTTTTATTACGAATTGTAGTGATAAGGTAATTGAAACCATTGATGTTATGTATTACGAAACAGATTATGAACGGCTTGATATACATTATGAAGAAGATTACAAAATACAATTTAATTGTATTGAAATGATTAAAGCAGGGAAAGACATAACTGAATTACGTAAATATAATCAATTAACTAGAGTGAATAACAAGCCATAGCTCGCATGAAGCCTTCAATCTCGAAGTAGGATGTGTGCAGTACGCACATTTTCAGACGACTTCAAACCTTCATCAAGATCGTTTGAGAGATTTGTTTTTTGACAATCTCATTAATAATAAAAACACAGAAACTTCTGGATATAATTTACGAAATCGGCAGTCTGCAAGTTTTGCATATGGGGCAAGTCAAGCTGCTGATATTAAAGAAATGAAAATGTCTGGTTGGGTTACTCCTGCTTCGTTAGCTAAGAAAATTAATAAATTAAATGGTAAATATATTATGAAATCTATTTTAAGTTCAATTTTATCTCTAATAGGATCCTCCTCTTCTAAATTACCTTATGTTTCACATTACTCGTATGATTTTCAACATGGCTGGTTAAATATAATTGTATCAGAATATGATAGTCAAAAAACTTGTGGAAACATAGGTATAAGTAATAATGAGTTACAATATAAGCTTTTTTGTGGGAAAGAAAATGGAAAAGGAATGATTCCGTTAAGTAAAATAAAATTCAAATATGAGAAAGATATTTTTTCTGCTCAAAGTATTATAAGTGGAAAAATATTTTTTTCAGTTAAATGTACACAAGATCAATACAGATATATAGAAAAGTATCTTAAGAAATAAAACGGCAAAAAGACAATTAAATTCTGTACAAATATAGAATTTGTAATAATCTGAAGCAATCCGTAGTCAGTATGAAACCTCCAAGACATAAAGTGTGTGCGTTACGCGCGAACCCTTGGCACAGGTACACAACTGGGCCAACATGGTAATAAATACTCTTTAAAGAATACACATAAGAAGGATAAATTATGTATTTAGATCAAGTAAATTATGAATTAAACAAAAAAATCAATGATTTTGTATGTAACTCAAATGATGCAACTACGCCGGAGGAACGCATTGATATTCTGAATCAAGCATGGGAACTTTTACCCAAACCAGTAACTCAATTTGTTGAACCTACTTCTGCAATCGCCTGTGGTATTTCAGAAAATTATAAAAAATTAGGTGATTATCAAAGAGCCCTTGAGTGGATGTTAATTGCACTTGAGGCACGAAAAGATGAACCTGCAGCAGGTGTGTTTATATGGACAGGAATCGTTTATTACGAATTGGGTGATATGGAAAATGCCTATAAATATTTTGACCTAACTTATAATGAGCTACGTTACACACCTTTCTCTATGGAAGACAAAAAATATTGGCAATTTTATAAGCAACTTAAAGAAGAATTAAATCCTAAGAAAAAAACCAAAAAGTAAGATTCGATATTTTCAGACGAACTTTTTTGTACCGTACTTTACCGCTGCTACGCCTACGACCCGGATGTAGTATAACTAGAGGGAAATATACTATGAAATATCATATTGAAGATTTAAGAGACCAATTACATAACCATAACTGGATTGTTTTGAAAGAATCAGAAGGAAATGATTTAGATATATCAGAATATTGGACTATTCGTCATAGATACCAACCAAACAAAACTTGTACTCTAGCTTTTGAAGGAATGGATGACTTGGAAGTTTTACCAATCGAAAAAAGTTATGCATGTTTTTTATTTGAAGAGCCAGCTATATTATTATACTTTTCTAAGAGCATTAAGTTATGGAAGAGAGATTTAAATACATTCATTTTAAATCTGAATTCTTTTATAATTTGCTAATTTTAAATCCTTCAAACTATATAAAGCTAATCAAAATCCAAATAACTGTAAATGTTTCTAGCAAGCGTAGGTTGGTTCAAGACCCAACAAAATATCAAGGTCGTCTGAAAAAGATGAGCGAGTTTACAAGAATGCGCACCAGCCGTTTAGATTGCAAAACATCCTTGTCCGCACTGGCAGGTAGCAACTGCCAAAATGGATGGAAATCTGAGTCAAAAAAGAAATAATGGGAATGGTACATTTTCTTGGGAGTACTACAAAGATAATGTGCCCGAACAACATAGGAAATAGTATCATGACAACTTTAGAAAATAAGATCTTTACTTTAAAACAGAATCATTTAATGAAAAAAATGAAAGAAATTCATTTTTTAAATAATTTAATTTCAGATTCTGAAAAAATTATTCCATATCCACTCTCATGTGAAATATTAAATCGTACTTTTGCCCCCTATAGAAATATAGAATTATCAAAAGAGAATTTTAGTTTATCGATAAAAAATGAAATATTATATTTTTTTGCACCAGAGGAAAATGACATTGCTTATGTATACTTTTATGGAGGAATAAATGATTCGGCTAAAATACCAATAGAAGTATTCCCCTTGTTTATTATCAAAATAAAAAATATTAGCAATTGGCTAGAATTAATAAACAAACCTAATTTTTATTGTTTAAAATTCTTTAGTCATAAAATAGACAAAGTAATCGATATATCTCTACTCGACAATGAGGAAGATGTGTTATCTATTTCTATTGGAGTGAACGCTTAACTATTTTAAAAATAAATAAACTATTCCAGCAGAAGCAATCCTTTGCTTTGTATAACTTAAAGGAGTTTACCATGAAAGAATTATTAGAAAAACTTGAAAATAATAGTTTTATTTATAAGGTCAGAATGGATCTTGAATTCGATGTAAAGGACTATCAAGAATTATTAAAAATTTTAAATGAAATAAAGCATTATACTCATAATCATAATCTAATTGAAAAAAGACTAGCATCTATTTTATATGAAATACCGAAATTAACACATATTTGGTATCTTAATTTAAAAGACGATCCTAATAAAAATGAATCTTCTATTGTTAATCAACTTGAAGATGCATGGATAGAGTTAGATTCAATAATTGGAGAGGAAATTCTTGGTCAAGGACAATAAACTCCTGTTAACAACCATAGAAACTCTAAATTTAGCAAAAGATAACCGTTTTGGGAAACCAAAGCATGCATGTGCAACATCTAACCCTTTGCTAGCTATATTAAGAATTACTGCAACAAGTGGATAAATAAGAGAAATCAGATGGAAAAATATTTCTTAGAAATTATCAATTTATTAATTGATAATAATACTGAACAAATTTATAGAAAAATTATGCTTTCTATATTAGATATTATTATAGAGAATCCAATTTTATGTATAAGTATCTATAAACCTTATGTTGATAGAGCAGAAAATTATTGGAGATATTATGATGAAACTGTTGATAACTTAGAAAAATACCGAAAGGAAGTTATTGAGATTGCACTATTAAAAAAATGGTCAACTTTAAATAAAAAAGATAAAAAAAATATAGAATTAAATTATATTTATCGTTTGATTCTTACTCCATTTAAATCAGAAGAATTAGATAGAAATTGTGATAATCTATATTGGTTTATTGAGTGTATAAACCATTATGGTATAAGCTCTTATAAGGCAATAAATTATTTCAAAAGATACTTTTAATACTCCTATCTTTGCTAGAAGGCAGTAAAAATAACGAGGAGATGGTTTTATTAGTTTAGTAAGAATCCTGATAATGTCTGAAGAGGCCTTCGTCTATGATATTACTGGCCTCCTAAAAGGGCTGGGAGCCTTTAGATAGCCCACCGGATTGGTCCACCTCTTGCAGGAAATCCAACCGGACGGCAGATATACCTATATCTACACCAATCTGTATTCCTACAATCCTTTAGCACAGGTTCGCGATTGGACAACCGAAGACGGAGAAGGCGTACAACAAGCCTACTACTTTCACTGCGACCAAATCGGCATCCCGAGAGAAATGACTGACAAGGACGGTAATTTGCTGTGGTTCGGCAACTACACCGGCTAGGGTCGTCTGAAAGAGGAAACCAAGGTAACGGATAGCGCATACCAGCCCTTCCGCCTGCAAACCCAATATGCCGACCGTGAGACGGGGTTGCATTACAACTTCTTCAGGCATTATGAGCCAGAATGTGGCAGATTCATCAATCAGGATCCAATTGGACTAGGCGGAGGAGATAATTTATATGGATCAACACCCAATGCACAGGGATGGATTGATCCTTATGGATTATTTTGGGGATTAGTGATTCGCATTGGTGGAGCTATTATTTTAGGAATAGGTAAACTGATTGCAAAAGGGAGAAAGGCTATTAAGCAGTGCATTGGAAAATGCGGTGAAAAAGCCAAAAAAACACTAAAAAAGGTAAGGGACCAATTAAAAATATTGATGAGGTAATGGAAAATCCTAATATTTTAAAAGTGCATACTCCAGAAACATTTTTAAAAGAAATTGGAGGCACTCCAAAAGGATGGAATACATAATGGAATACTTAAAACTATTAACAAAGTTAGCAAAAACTGAAAAATCATATCAGTATGATGAAATAATTAAATTACTTAAACATCCTGTTGAATTTGAAGAAATTCCTTTGATTACTAGAACTGGAAGAGAAAAACCATTTTTGAAAATACTATCCCCAAAACAGTTGAATTTGTTCTTTTTAAATACTGCAATATTTTACATTAATAATATAAATTTAATGGCAAAAGATATTCTGAAAGATAACGATTTATCAATATGTGTAACATACCCAGACATAAGTTCTGAATTACATAATCTATATAGTTTTTATATACCTAACATATGCATTTATAAGTCGAAATATGAAAATACATTTAAAAATTATCCAGATTTAAATTTAGAAAATTTCCCATGGTTACAGGAATATTCATCTGATTTTAATTATAAAGAAATTTTTAACATTGTTTACTCTAAATTTGATGACGGTTTTGGCCATGAAATTTTTAGGATATTTTTATTAAAAAAGAAGGATATTTAAAACAAGCGTAAATAGAATTAGCCTTCTCCTAACGCATACATTAAGGTCGTCTGAAATATTTATTCCGTAACAATCTAAGCCAAAACCGCCTATGAATACGGCCAGGACGGTCATGCTCAAAAAATACAAGAACGTAAAAATAGATTAAACAATCTAAAAAAAGAGTATAAAGAATATTGTGTCACGAGTAATAAATAAAATCTAGATATTAAATTTATCAACTTACAGCTATAGGTATTGTTAATGAAAAAAGAATTGTTATGTATTTTAAAAAAATATGAAACGCATCCTGATTTTTTGGGTGACACTATTGAAGATATAAATCAAGTAGGAGGTATGGATGATACAGTTTTACATATTGCAGCTAGAAATAATTCTTTAAATGATGCTCTTGTATTTCTTCAAAATGGGGCATTGATCGATCTTAAAGGGGACTTAGGATATACTCCCCTACATTATGCAGGCATGTTTGGAAATATAGAAATGGTGAAATTACTCCTTGATTATGGATCTGATAAAAATATACAAAATGAATTTGGAGAAAATGCCGTTAGAATTGCAATCAACTCATCCAGCGAAAATAAAGAGAAGATAGTAAAACTATTAAATGATTTTTAAAAACGTAAATAAAAAATAGATAATAAATCAATCAAATGGTGCCATACCTTAAAATGTAGAAAGTAAGACATGATAAAAAACAATCTAATTTTATTAATTAAAAATCAAATGTCAGATAAACAAAAAATGAAAATGCCTTACATTTAAATAGAGTTTTACTAAGCTCAATAGAACACCCTAGTATAGATAATGATTGTTTCATAGAATTATTTAGCTATTATTCTAATATATCCCAAGGTGAAGTAAGTGAACTATTTAATTTACTGCAATCTTTAACCAAAGATGAAATCAATATCATTTATGATTTTTTAGAATATATTTCAAAGTTTGTCAAAGACTTAGGAGTATATTGTGAATTTGAAAAATTTCTTACGGAGGTAAAATATATACAAGAACGAAATTATCTAGAGGAAAAAATTAGGACTACTTTTCCAGTTTTCAAAGTTGATAAAAACAATATCATAAGTTTTGATGATAGTGATAACTTTTATATATTTTCTATAATGCAACTATCTACTAAAACTTGGATTGAGATAACATACGATGATTTTCTCTCAATACTTGAATCACTAGAGTGGCAAGCTTATACTAATAAGGCTATATTATATTTTACTCCTTGCTGTTTAAAATATATTATTTCTAATTTATCTAAATTTTATTTATATGGTTACGTTGTTGAATTTTTATATATTGCCCTAAGAAACCAAAGTACGATATTTAACACTACTCAAATCAACTTAATCATTGATTTTTTAAAATTAATCCAAAATTTTAACCAGGAAATTAGTGTTGAAACACAAAAAAAAATAACAAGTACTATTCAACTTTATATATAATTTCCCGGTCGTAAAGGGGGCGGTGGGTGGCGACCGGCCGGTCAATCCGATACATGGTTTGAAATTTTTGGAGGGTGAAACCGACTTTGCTTTTGAAGGCATTTTGCCATTAAATTCAAAAGCAGTGAAAAGAATGAAAAAATATTAACGATATGGTATTGAAGGAAATATCTTTCTATCAAGCAAAAAATTTATGGAGTATACTTTTATGTTCAAATTAAAATTATTGACCGAGGATTTTTTTAATATATGTATTAAGCGTAAAGTAGAAATTAAAAAGTTAGATAAACTTCCTAAGCTGGATAATAACTATTTGTTATTTATTGCTAAGTATCAGGAAGTAGAAATAATACCTGATTTTTCTCTTTTTAATTATGAAGAGGCTTTAAATGAAAATAGATACTTAGAGTGTCATTATCCCGAAATATCAAGGTGTTTTTGGAGTATTGGACAAGCAGGACAGGGAGATGGATGGTTTCTAAATAAAATAGATAATACCATTTTTCATTATAATCATGATACTGGAGAATATACCAAATCTGGATTTACAAATTTAGGGATAGGTTTCTCACAATTTATCCAGTTGGCTTTCTTATACCGAGATTTAGAACACCTATTAGATGAAGGAGAGACACTAACGGATAACATAAAAACTGAGTTTATAAATTCAGTAAATAGTATAAGTAATAATTTATTTAATGTTTATCCATTTAAGTATTTTTAATTGAAATATTCAATAAATTTATTAAACAAACCGTAGCCTGCACAAAGCCTTCAGTTCTGACGTAGGGTGTGTGCGGTATGCACGCACACGGGTTCTGCTTTTCAGACGACCCTATCCCCACAGTTCAGAAAAAGATACAGATAACGTAGAAATGAATCAGCCAATCGGCTATGACAGAGATACAGGAGCAATTCTTACAAAAGTCAAAATTATTGTAATGAACGGCACCAATAAAATTATTGCAGGAGACCCATCATGATAAGTACTGATTATTTTTGGTTTAGAGAGTGCCCCATATGCGATAGGCAGGGGAGATTAATTATAAAAAAAAATATTGACTCTAATAAATTATTTCTCTGTTGCGATGAATGTATGAGTTGCTGGGAAAATGAGGATGACTTAATTCAACAAAGAAAGAAATTTATGGAATATTCTATTAAGTCAAAGATAGCGAATGCTTCAGAAGACGATATTAGTAATTTTCATTGGGAAAAATATAAACTACACAAGTGTTCTGATACATTCATTTAATTTTATTAACTGTAGTTGGATCGAGGTCCAAAAAAACCGCAAGGTCTTCTGAAAGAGGAAACCAAGGTAACCGATAGCGCATACCAATCCTTCCGCTTACAGAACCTGTATTATGATAGAGAAACAGGACTCCACTATAACTATTACCGCTATTACGATTCAGACACAGGACGTTTTGTAAGCCAAGACGTGATAGGTTTGGTAGGAGGAGAAAATTTCTATCAATTTTCCCCCAATACACAAAGTTGGATTGATTCTTTAGGACTTAAAGAACTTTATTATCTTGTTGCAAGAAAAGATGGTTTTTACCCTGTAATGGAATGGGGTGAACGTAAGCCTGTGGGTAAGGTATGGTTGAAAAAAGGAGATATTTGGAAAATTGGGAAACAAAAAATATTGTAAAAGGTGTTCAGCGTCGGTATTCTCAAAAATGGTTAGATAGAAATAATTTAAAATATATAAGAGTTATGAAGGGACCTATGAAAGCTATGCAACGTTGGGAAAGGTTGAAAATTATTAAATATATTAAGAAAAGGGGTAAATTACCAGTGGAAAATAAATGTAGGCATTAGTTTTATTTTTTTAAGATAAGGAGATGGATATGCAAATACGAACTACGAGTGACTCTCCAAAATGGAGTAAAGTTAGTATATTGGATAGTGAAATAGAGAATGGCTTACAGCCTATTCTGAAAAAATATACTGAATTTCCTTTTGATTTAGTATTATGTTTCAGGTGTTTAGAAAAAGATAGTGGCTGGAAATCTAAGTCTCGATATTCAAAAGAAGATAATTATAATGCCCTTGTATTTGACATTGTTGTTTATGAAGAAGATTTTATACCCATTAAAAAAGATATAGATGCACAAAGAAAGATATTAGGTAAGGAGTTTTATCGATATTTTTTTGAAACCATGAAGAAAAAAGAAAGGCAATTTGCTATACTTAAAAAAATTAACCCTAATTTCTTATATGATGTTGAGAAATGGTTATTGGAAAATAAATGGATAGATACTATTAGTGAATCATAGTATTGAGATCTTTGATAAAGTATTTTAGGCGACTAAGATATTTAAGGTCGTCTGAAACATTTTTTTATAACTTGATAAATTCTCCGCGACACAGAAAATATATTGCATAGGTTGGATGAGCGGATTTACAAGAATGCGAATCAGCCGTTCAGACTTCAAAACCAGTACTTTGATGAAGAGACCGGCTTGCATTACAACTTCTTCAGGTATTATGAGACTGATGCGGCTCGGTTTATCAACCAAGACCCGATTGGGTTGTGGAGCGGGGCTAATTTTTATTGGTTTGCACCTAATGTTCAAGGATCGGTTGACCCTTTGGGGTTAGCAAAAAAATAGATGGGCTTACTATTCACTACATGGCAATATTTGATAAAGCTGGAAAAAGGAAGAATGTAACTGACTTCAAATTCAAATAAGAGGATTATATGAATAAATTTATTTATAAAAAAGATCAAAATTATACTGACCACTGGGAATTTTGCAATCAAAATAAATATCCATTTATTACAATTAATAATATTGATAATGGTTTTAGTGAGCTATTTTTTGACATAACTAATATAAGTAATAAATTAGAAGATATTTCTAATTCTATAAAAGAAATATCTTCTTGCTATAATAAATTTTTTTTAATTCCCAGCTACATATTAGAAAGATATGAATCTCAATATTATTACTTTGAATTCCCCGTTATAAATACCCATGCAGAACTTATTGCGAACCAGTTATTTGATTATTTACTTGAAAACATAAGTTAAAGCTTACTGTTACGAAAGAAGATCAACCATTTTACTAAGCCAAAGCGAGCGAATTAGATTAAGATCTAATAAACAAGTCATAGCTCGTATAGAGAGATTCTCCTAAAGCACACAGTTAGCTTCATAAAACAAATCGCCGCACTTAACGACCTGACGCAGACCTAGATAGGTAAGAACTCAGTAGCATCAGCTTAGGCCGTCAACCGCAGCTATGCCTACGAAGAAGCCGCTAACCAGATATCGCCTATCGTAAAGATGGTCGTTTAGAATAATCAAAAACAATCCTGCAAGAACTCTTGCAGGATTTTCTTTTATATCAAACCTTCTAACAAGCCGCGCATAAAGTTTTCAGAATTGAATTCACCGATGTCATCGATTTTTTCACCAAAACCGATTAATTTCACTGGAATATCCAATTCTTCTCGAATGGCAAGAACCACTCCTCCTCGAGCTGTTCCATCAATCTTAGTAAGGACGATTCCAGTAATCGGCGTGATCTTAGAGAATTCCTTGGCTTGGACCAGGGCATTTTGTCCTGTAGACGCATCCAAGGCCAAGAAGGTTTCATGAGGGGCTGTAGGATCCACGCGCTTGATAATGCGACCGATTTTTTCTAATTCAGCCATCAGATTGTCTTTATTCTGAAGGCGACCAGCCGTATCAATCATCAAAACATCGACTTGCTCTGCCACTGCTCGTTCCATCCCATCAAAGACCACACTTGCAGGATCTGATTTTTCAGGACCTGTGACAACGGGCACATCCACACGGCGTCCCCATTCAGCCAATTGAGCAACAGCTCCTGCCCGGAAGGTATCTGCTGCGACTAGCATCACTTTTTTCCCTTCCTTCTTGTACTTATGAGCTAGTTTTCCGATAGAAGTGGTTTTCCCAACGCCATTCACTCCGACGAAGAGCATGACGGTCAAGCCGTCCTTAAAGTTGATTTGCTCATTGTATTGGCCATCTTTTTCATAGAGATCCACCAATTTTTCAATGATCACGCGACGCAAGGCATCCGGTTTTTTGGCATTTTCCAAGCGTGCTTCATAGCGGAGCTCTTCGGTCAGATTCGAAGCGACTTGGACTCCGACGTCACTCATGATCAAGAGTTCTTCTAAGTCTTCAAAGAATTCTTCATCGACAGAACGGAAGTTAGCAAAGAATGCATTTAGGGCAGCACCAAAGCCAGTCCGAGTTTTCTTCAAGCTTCGATTGTATTTTTCTTGAACCGTTTCTGTTGGTTGAGCAAGCTCTGGCTCACTTGTCGTTTCTTCTACTAGAGGCTCTTCTTCAATCTCTTCTGAAATTTCAGGTTCGCTAGTTGTTTCTTCTACTGGAGCATCTTCTTCAAACTCTCCTGTTTCTTCCTCTGAACTTTCAGTAGTTGCTTCTTCAATTACTTCCTCGGGTTCTTTGGAAAGATTTGAAGTCTCATCTTCTGTTTCATTCTTTGCAAGAACTTCTTCTTCAAGGACTTCTTGGACAAGATCTGATGAAGAATTCAGAGGCTCTTCTTCAAGATTCTCTTCTTGTAACGTTTCTACTTCTAAAGTCTGTTCTTCAGGAACAGGAGTAGGTTCGGTTACTTCCTCAGGAGGGGTATCCTGCTCTAGTGGAGAAGACACCTCTTCCTCGATAGCTGTTTCCTGATTTACAGGCTCTTCTGTGGGAACTTCTTCTTCAAAAGATTCTGTCAACTCTTGCGATGATCGCGCTGATTCGGTAGCCATTCGCTCTTTTAATTCAGCATAGTAGGCTTCCATTGCCGAGATCTTAGCTTCATCACTTTGTGAAGCCTTTTGTGATACCGGCTCAGCTGGCGAACTTGCTTCTTTCTCGCTTCCCCCAATCTCTTCTGTAAGTTCTTGGGCTTTTGGTTTTGTTTCTTCTTTTCTTCCAAATAGTCGGTCAAATAATCCCATTATTGACCCTCCTTCAATACATATTCTTCAATCGCTCTTCCGACTGCATCTTCATCATTGGTGTAGTCTGAGACTAGTGTGGCAATCTCTTTCACCTTATCCACCGCATTAGCCATGGCGATTCCTAGTCCTGCCCATCTTAACATGCTGGCATCGTTGGCTTCATCTCCACACGCCATGACTTGGCTAGCATCGATTCCTAAATACTCCACCAAAGCTTCCAAGCCTCGATCCTTTTGAACGCCTTTGGGGCACCATTCCAAGAGCATGTCTCTGGATTTAAAAATCTCAAAACGCTCCCTTAATTCAGGAGAAATCTTTGGAATAGCGCCATCCAAATAGTCCTGTTGAAAGGCCGTTACACACTTATTGTAGGAAATCTGACTGGACAAATCTTCAATAGAAACGGGAATAAAGTTCAAGTAAGGATTATAGAGAGGGTAAAGAGATTCTTGATCAGATACAAGTGTATAAACAACCCCTTCGCTGATGGCATCTAGTGGCAAACCAAGGGCCTCTGTCTCCTCATAAATGCGGACGACATCATCACGAGAGAAAAGTGTCTTCGCAATGATCTCCCCTGTATTCTTTTGTACCAAGCCTCCATTAAACGTAATGGTGTATTCATCTGACAAGCCGGCAGTCCCAATCTCTTGAAGCAGAAAATCCATAGCCTTGAGGGGACGACCCGTCGTCAAAACTACCTTGACCCCTTTTTCTTGAGCTGCACGAATGGCAGCTAAGTTCCGAGGGGAGATTTTCTTCTCTGAGTTTAAGAGAGTACCGTCCAAGTCTAGTGCGATAACCTTAATCTGACTCATAATTCTTCCTCCATGAAGCGAAGGATAGATCCTGTCGAATGGTGAGCTAATACTTTTTCAGCCAATTCCAAAATCTCTGGACGGGCATTTTCTGGCGCAATTGGATGGCCAACAACCTGCATCATATGAAGATCATTGAGGTTATCCCCAAAAGCTAGGACTTGATCTCGACTAATGCCTAGCTGATCCATTAGTGCTTGGATGGCGACTCCCTTGTCCACATAATCCAAGACAATATCAATGCACTCATAACCAGTGGTCATAGCCTTAACACCCTCAACATTTTGGGTAACCCAGGCTTCCCCTTCCGCTAATACTTCTTGGTCAAAATTGGTGGTCATCTTAAAGACAAGATCATCAATTTCTGAAAAATCTGACACCATTTGAATATTTTCATTGTAGTTTTGCGAAGCAGCTAGATAGTCTGGATCAACGGTCTTTAAAACATAGCTCCCGAGTTTTCCCGTTAACAAGCACTTATTTTTATCGAAATAAGGACTTTCTTGTAACTTGGCAAACAGAGCTTGGTAAAAATCAGGACTCATGGTCGCTTCATAGACATCTTCACCATGAAACTCAACAACACTGCCGTTTTCAGCTATAAAAATAATCTGATCCTGAATCTCTTTAAAGATTGTCTTCAAAGAGAGGAGAGCCCGACCACTTGCTGCCGCAAAGTAGATCCCTTTTTCTTGAAACTTCTTTAATACCTTTAGGAATAAAGCTTGATCAAATTCATGATTTTCATCCAAAAAAGTCCCATCCATGTCTGTTGCGACTAATTTAATTTCCATTATCCATTCCTTCTATATCTTTCAGCTTCACAGATACAATCTTAGAGACTCCAGATTCTTGCATGGTCACTCCATAGATGGAATCTGCTGCCGCCATGGTTCCCTTACGGTGGGTGACCACAATAAACTGACTTTCCTTATCAAAACGATTGAGGTAATCCCCAAAACGTTTAACATTGGCCTCGTCTAGAGCCGCTTCTACCTCATCCAAGATGACAAATGGAATAGTCTTGACACGAATGATTGAGAAGAGCAGTGCCAATGCTGACAAAGCTTTCTCCCCACCACTCATCAAATTCAAGGATTGAATTTTCTTACCTGGCGGTTGAACAGAAATCTCGACCCCAGCTGACAAGAGATCCCCATCCGTCAAGATGAGATCTGCTGATCCTCCCCCAAACATCTGTTTAAAGGTTATTCGGAAGGATTCACGAATCGCTTCAAACGTAGACTTAAAGCGTTCTTTCACCTCATCATTCATGTCATTAATGGTTTCAAGAAGAAGATTCTTCGCTGCCAAGACATCTTCTCGTTGACCGGAAAGGAAATCAAACCGAGTCTTGACCTCATCGTATTGTTCGATAGCATCAATATTGACAGGTCCTAAGGCTTTAATCGCTTTCTCCAAGTCTTTTAAGACTTGCTCAGACTGGGCTAGATTTTCTAGTTCGTTGGCCTGATTAGATGCCTCTTCAAAACTCATCTTGAATTCATCGGTCAGTGCCAACATGAGTTTATTCAATTTGTCTGCCAATCGATCGCGATTGGATTCTGCTTTGGCCTGTAGGCGAATCCACTCCTCATTTTGACGACGGGCTTGTTCCATATGACCCGCTACATCTTCAGACTGGCCTTCCAAATCCTCTAATTCAAATTGCTTACGAATCACAGCTTGCTCCAGAGCGGTTTTCTCTTGAAGGGTTGCTTGCAGTTGTTTTTCAAGGACAGAAACATCGATTTGCTCATGTCGATCTTCTCCCTGCTCAATCGCATATTGGAGAGCTTGGATTTCCCGTTCAGTAGAAGCCAACTCTTGCTTCAAGCGTTCGGCATCTGTTTGGTCATAAGTCAATCGACTCTTCAACTCTGTTTTCTGTAATTGGAGCTTGGCAATAGCTGCCCGTAAGCTTTCTACCTTCTCAACAATGACATCTTTATTGAGCTTGACTTCTTCAATCTCAGCAGTGACTTGCTCTTTTTCCGCCTCAATTTCTTTCAGTAGCGCTTGCAAGTGATCCCGTTTTTGGAGGAGCTCCTGGTCGCTACCTTCATCCAGCTCTGTACGGATAAGTTCTAACAGTTCTTGGGCATCCAAGAGTTGCTGGTGAGCTTGCTCAAAAGCCAATTGAAGGCGTTGCTCTTCTAGTCGCGCCCCTTCTCCTTGGCTTTTCAAAGATTCTAGTGTTGCTTGTGATTGGGTCACTTGGTCCTGTTGCTCTTGAACCTGCCCTTCTACTTCTCGCAAGTTCTTCTGAAGAGAGGCCAATTCTTGGTGCAAGCGATCCAGTTCTGGCTTAATGAAAATCGAATTATTGCTTCGATTTGCACCACCTGCATAGGAACCACCTGTGCGCAGTTCAGTTCCATCCAGCGTCACGATACGAACTTGGTAGGCAACCTTGCGAGCAGCAGACTTGGCGTGCTCAATCGTATCAAAAATAGCTGTGACACCCAAAAGGTTTTGAAAAATCGACTTGAGGGAAGGATCATAGTCCACCAAACTGCTAGCCATCCCTAGGAACCCTGGACAGGCTTCAATCAGTTCTTGATTCTTTCCTGCAAGGTAGCGTGGTTTAATGGTTGTCAAAGGAAGGAAGGTTGCCCGACCCGAGCGATTCTTCTTCAGATGTTCGATTGCCCGTGTTGCTGCTCCTTCGTCTTCTACGATAATATGCTGACTGCTGGCTCCCAGAGCAATCTCTAAGGCAGTCTGATACTCTGGTGAGAAGGAAAGTTTTTCACTGACAGCTCCCACAATCCCGCCTAAGCGAGTCGCTTCTTGCAAGACACTCTTCACGCCCGCATAAAAATTACTATGATTTTTTTGAATCGCCTCTAAACTGTTAATGCGAGCCTGTTTTTCCTTGCTTTGATCCAGTAAATCAAACATCTTGGCTTGCGCTTCTTGATAAGCCTGGCGAGCTTCCTCAAATCGTTTCGCTTCTGACTGATAGGTCTCAAGCAAGTGTTTCAGATGCTCTTGAGCGAGTTGATAAGACTCTTTAGCAACTTGCTCTTTTTCCTGCAATTCTGTCACCATTTGGATTTGATTTTGGTAATCTTCCTTTTTACTTTGTGACAATTGAGCTGAAACTTCCAACTGATTTTCAATGGTTGTTAATTCATTTGACCGCTCTGCTTCATCCTGCATCAAGGCCACGTATTTTTCACGTAGATACTCGATCACCTGATCTGGATCTTCTGAGAAACTTGCCAACTCTTTCTCCAGACTTTCGATAGCTTCTTGGCTCTTTTGGAGTTCTTCTTGAATACTCTTTGTATGGGCTTGTTTTTCTTCCAATTGATTCCGAAGAACTTGTAGGCGTTCTTCCAGACCATTGACCCGCTCTTGATTTTCCTGACGGCTCCGAGCGACCTGTTGTGACTCCAAGCGTGCCAACTCGATTTGTTTCTCCAAATCACTTAAGAGGCGAGTCAATTCTAAGAGGCTAGCTTGATCATCCGATAATTGATGTTGAAGAGCCTGACGACTCTGTTTCAATCGGAGGCTTTCCGCTTCATATTCTTCTCTTTTCTGGTAATAAGCCTTTAATTGTTCCTGAATGGAGGCTTCTTCTTGGACTGCTCGATCATATTCTTTTTTATTGACTTCAATTTGTGCGATTAAAACATCCAAATAAAGGACTTGGCGTTGTTGATCCAATTCTAAGAAACGTTTTGCAACGAGAGCTTGCTTTTCAAGAGGTTTGATTTGCCCCTCTAACTCAAAAATAATGTCTTCCAAACGGTCCAGATTATCCTGGGTTTGGACCAACTTAGATTCCGTTTCCTTGCGACGCGTCTTAAATTTAAGAACTCCCGCGGCTTCTTCAAAAATAGCTCGTCTCTCTTCTGGTTTGGAGTTGAAGATTTCCTCGACCTTCCCTTGGGAAATAATGGAGAAAGAATCTCGCCCAAGCCCAGTATCCATAAAGAGGTCATGGACATCTCTCAAACGGACTTTCTTGCCATCAATCTTGTACTCACTGTCACCCGAGCGGTAGATATGTCGTTCTACTCGAATTTCCTTAGCAGCATGTTTGATAAAGCCATCCCGGTTATCCAGCACTACCGTTACACAGGCGTAATTTAAAGGTTTACGAGTTTCAGTCCCTGCAAAAATCACGTCCGGCATCTTGCCTCCACGTAGGCTCTTGACACTCGATTCCCCTAAAGCCCACCGTAGACTTTCTGTAATGTTTGATTTTCCAGATCCATTAGGGCCAACAACTGCGGTAACCCCTTGGTCGAAGATAACCCGGGTCTTATCTGCAAAAGACTTAAATCCTTGAATCTCAATTTCCTTTAAATACATGAGGGATCCACCTTATTTTCCACTGCTATTTTTGCTGCTTCTTGCTCTGCAGCCTTTTTAGACCGGCCACGTCCTTGGCCGATGAGTTTCCCATTGACAGACACTTGAACTTCAAATTCTTTAGCGTGAGCCGGACCTGACTCACTCGTCACCTCATAGGTAATCAGTACATCACCGTGGATCTGAAGGATTTCTTGCAAGCGTGTCTTATAGTCAATCACTTGTTCAAATTGACCTGCCTCGACTTTAGGAATCATGACTTGCTGAATAAAATTCCGAACAGTCTCCACTCCCTTATCCAAGAGCAAGGCCCCTAAAAAAGCTTCAAACAAATCTCCTAAGATGGTATCTCGGTTACGTCCTCCAGATTTTTCCTCTCCCTTGCCAAGTTTGATGAATTGATCGAAACCACAATCACGAGAAAAACCTGCCAGGCTTTCCTCACGAACAATCATGGAACGCATTTTTGACAAATCACCCTCTGGCTTGTTTGGGTAGAGGGCAAATAAATATTCGGAAATCACCAACTGGAGAACAGCGTCTCCTAAAAATTCCAAACGTTCATTATGTGAAATTTTTAAGAGGCGATGCTCATTCGCATATGAGGTATGTGTAAAAGCTGTTTCCAACAATTCTGTGTCGTCAAAAGTCAGCCGAAATTTCTCAGCAAGAAGGTTATATAAGGCTTGCATCACGTTACTACTTTCTTTCTTCATTTATGCATCTGGATCGAATCTTATGACTCATTTCGTCTAAAAGATACACCCCTCTATTATACCAAAAACATTTTACGCTTACCATTAAATGCTGATTGTTTGCTATCAGTTGTAAAAACAATGTTTTAAAGAAATTATAGTTCCTATCAATTTCTATCAATTAAAAAAAGACGTATTCATTGCCCGCATAATTGAGAGAACGAGCCTTCAAGGGCTTTTTTTCGTTATAATAGACATTCTTAATAAATTGCCGTTATAACAGAAAATAAAAAAGGTTGTATAAAGAACCTTTTTATTTTTTTATCTATCCAAGTTTGAACTTTACTTACTGTTTCTATACTTAAATCTTCAAAAAGTATATTTTATAACTTGTTTAAAAAATTATTTTATTTTTAACTTTTCCGCAAAATCATATAATTTTTCAGCTGTAAGTAGGGCCATTTTATCCATACTAGTTTTTCCTTTTCTAAGGTCAGCTACTGTAGACCAAGGAAGGTCTGCACCTTTAGCGATTGCGGTTGTACTTATTTCGCTGTTTAATAACTTTTCTATTTGTTCTCTCATTTAACCACTCTCTTTACTTCCTTTTGCCATTTAAAATCATAAGAAATACAAAAAATACGATTGTGAAAATTGGTAAATATTTCATTTTTTTTCTCGATATGATATAATCATGGTAGGTCTAAGGGGCTTTCGCCCCAACCTACCTGAGCCTTACTTGAACCGCTTTGTTTTACTTGTCTTGCGTTCTTTTGGCTCTTTTTTTATTGCCATGATAACACTTGCGATCCCTGTTAATAAGGTTCCGGTTGCTACCATTAGTTCAGCAATCTCCGATATTTTCATATCTTCCTCCTTTCTGATTATATTATATCACGGTTTGCCGTGATTGTCGATCTTTATTTGTAATTTTTTTATTTTTTTATAATTAAAAAGAGTGCGTATCGCACTCCTTTCTCTTGTTTTCACGATAGGATTTATGGCCTATCCTTTCCTTGTATTATTCTTCTTTATCCGGAATCACTTTGAACAAATAATAGCTTATAAAAATAGTTAATCCCACTAGACCTAATTTCACAAACCAGAGTGGAGCCAGGTAAATGGAAATCCCCATCAAAAGATAAATTTGTAGAATAATTCTTTTTTTCCGCTTCTTAGAGATCGCCTTTGTTTCCCGATAATCTGCTACATAAGTTTGGTACAACTTGGTCCCATGTAACCATTTTTCAAATCGTTGAGAACTTTTGGCAAAACAAGCCATGGCTAATAAAAGAAACGGGGTTGTAGGTAAAATAGGTAAAGGAATCCCAATAATCCCTAATCCTAAGGAAATAAACCCCACCGTCATATACACATATTTCAAACTAATTGCTCCTATCCTTCCATTCATTTCCAGCCTATAATACTGAACTGAAAGAGAGTGGGACAAAAATCGGTAATTGGTTAGAACTCGATTTCGTCGTCCCACCTCCGCACAGTTGAGTAGGGCTGTAAAAGCTGATGAAATCAGCGTAGTAGAGCCCACTCAACCACTGCGTCTTACTCGACAATCCAAAGACAATTGAGAAGCTGGGACTTTTGTCCCAGCCTCTTTTAATCATCTAGATATCTACTAATGGAGTCGCTGTATCTGGAGATGTATCCAACACTTCAAAATCATGACCCACTGCCAAATCTGCTCGAGCCAATTGATTGACCATGGTCATATGGGCCAATTCCTTGATATTGTTTTCCTTGGATAAGTGGCCCAGATAAATTTTCTTAGTCTTATTGCCTAGGGTCCGAATCATGGCATCCGCACCATCTTCATTAGAGAGGTGACCCAAATCGGATAAGATCCGCTGCTTTAATCGCCAAGCATAAGAGCCAGCTCGTAGGATTTCCACATCGTGGTTGGACTCGATCAAATAGCCATCTGCATTTTCAACAATCCCTGCCATCCGATCACTGACATAACCTGTATCCGTCAGCATGACAAAACTCTTCCCATCCTTCATGAAACGATAGAACTGGGGAGCCGCAGCATCATGACTGACACCAAAACTTTCCACATCCAAATCCCCGAAGGTTACGGTCTTGCCCATTTCAAAAAGATGTTTCTGGGAGTCATCGACCTTCCCAAGGTACTTGCTTCCCTCCATGGCCTTCCATGTAGCTTCATTGGCGTATAGGTCCATCCCGTATTTACGAGCTAGTACACCAACACCATGAATGTGATCCGAATGTTCATGTGTAATCAAAATAGCATCAAGATCTTCGGGTTTGCGATCAATTTCTGCAAGCAAACCTGTAATCTTCTTCCCGGACAAGCCTGCATCTACTAGAATTTTTTTCTTAGGTGTCTCTAGGTAAAATGAATTACCACTCGAGCCCGAAGCTAAAATACTATACTTAAACCCTTTTTCATCCATTTGTCTTCTTATTCACCTTCATTATCCCATCCATCATCCAGGATAGCATCTTTATCATATGGTAGAACAATCGTGAAAGTAGAACCTTTTCCATATTCACTCTTGGCCCAAATAAATCCTTTGTGCTGCTTGATAATTTCCTTCGCAATGGCAAGTCCTAAACCAGTCCCACCCTGGGCGCGACTACGTGCCTTATCCACGCGATAAAAGCGATCAAAAATTCGTGGCAGGTCCTTTTTAGGAATCCCTAAGCCCTCATCCGAAATCGAAATAATCAACTGGGCATCTGTTGTTTTCATCCCCACACGAATTTCCCCACCATCTGGGGAATATTTGATAGCATTATTTAAGATATTGTCTAAGACCTGTGTCATCTTGTCTGTATCAATTTCAACCCAGACAGGAGAAATAGGATAATCACGAACAATATCATATTTCTTCTCGCCAGCCTGGTTCTTCATCTTATCAAAGCGATTCAAAATGAAAGTGATAAAGGCTGTAAAGTTGGTCAATTCAACATCCAATTGACTGGTTTCATTATCGATCCGCGAAAGACTTAATAGATCCGTCACCATCCGCATCATCCGGTTGGTCTCTGTCAAAGATACTTTGACAAATTCCGGTGCAACTGGCTCCGTAATGGCTCCGTCATCCAAGGCTTCCAAGTAAGATTTAACACTGGTCAGTGGTGTTCGGAGTTCATGACTAACGTTGGATACGAATAAACGACGTTCCCGCTCTTCCTTGTCCTGTTCGGTTGTGTCATGCAAGACGGCAACCAGACCAGAAATAAAACCAGACTCTCTCCGGATCAAAGCGAAGCGAACCCGTAAAGAGATGTACTCCCCATTTTCATCCTGCGAATCGATAGTCAATTCTGGAACATTGGTAATCAAGTCACGCAGTTCATACTCTTCACTAATGCCAAGCAGATCTAGAATACTGATGTTCATGACCTCTTCGACCACGACATTAAGCTGTTTGGCAGCCATTTCATTAACCAAAATAATCTGCCCCCGACGATTGGTTGCTAAGACCCCATCTGTCATATAGGAAAGAATACTGGTCAAGCGCTTGGTTTCTTGTTCCAGATTTTCATGCGTCAAACGAATCACTTCAGACAAATCATTGATACTGTTGGAAATCTCTGTTAATTCAGGACCCCCTTGTAAATCAATGATATCGGAATATTCTCCAGCAATCAAACTCTTAATCTTATCATTCAACAAGCGTAGCTTCATGTTATCCCGACGATTTTCCAGGATCAACAAGGCGACAACAATAATAAATCCAAGAGTAATTAGGACAAAGATAAAATTATAAGAGGTTATGACTTCTTTGATGTAATTAATCATTGTTTCTCATATAGTAACCGACACCACGGCGCGTTAAAATATACTCCGGACGGCCTGGAATATCTTCGATTTTTTCACGCAAACGTCGAATCGTTACGTCCACTGTCCGAACATCACCAAAATAATCGTAGCCCCAGACTGTTTCCAGCAAATGCTCACGGGTCATGACTTGGCCTACATGGGTCGCCAAGTGATAGAGCAACTCAAATTCGCGATGGGTCAACTCGAGCTCTTTGCCTTTTTTCTGAGCAAGGAAGGCATCCGGAATGATTTTCAAATCACCAATCACAATCTCTGAATCTGATGTAGACTCTGTCTGTGATTCTACCGTTAGTTCTGTCCGACGCAACAAAGCTTTTACGCGAGCTTGAAGCTCACGATTTGAGAATGGCTTAGTCACATAGTCATCCGCACCAATTTCAAGACCGATGACCTTATCAAATTCTGTATCTTTTGCAGATAAGACAATAATCGGTACATTACTGGTCTTTCGAATGGTACGCGCTACTTCCAAACCATCAATTTCAGGAAGCATGAGGTCCAAAATCAAAATATCTGGGCTCTCAGCTTCGAAAACAGCCAGTGCTTCTTTTCCATCGAAGGCAGTCAAGACTTCATAGCCTTCTTTGGCCATATTGAATTTTATAATATCCGAAATCGGCTTTTCATCATCTACAACAAGAATTTTCTTCATACATGTACCTACTTCTATTTTTTCTTTGCTTCTTCAAATCTCTGTCCTTTCATTATAGCAAATTTCTTTGAAAAATGGGAGTTATACTTTGATTTGTAAAGAAAGAGAAAGAAAAAGGTTGTGCAATAGAAAAAATGATAATCACAATATAGAAGTCACTATAATAGCGCTTGAATAATTATTTTCAATCCACAAAAAATTCTTCAACACGTGATTTGTTGGCGATATCAGCAAAAATTGCTGTTACAAACACACTCATCATGTTTAAATATTAAAACGGTATCTTCTTTCAGAGGAGATACCGTTCTTCCTTTTTTGAATAAGGAATCTAAAATTTCTGACTTTCTCTATATGTTCAATTGATAGATTTCTTCAGAAAAAGGCTGTAAAATTTTTGATATAATATGTAGGATGGACTGATGGATATTTAAAAGATAATGTTCAAAAGAATTACAAATGAGAATTAAAAATATGTCAAATTGGACATAAGTCTCTCTACCATCATCCATGCAGAAACAAGATTATATGAAATAAAAGGAGTAACCAATGACCAGAAACTATTCAACACGTGAATTCCGCGAGAAACTATATGATGACCTTCATGTTCGATTAAGAGATACAGTGATTTTGATGTGTTCGATTTTTATTGCCTCTATAGGTCTAAATATGAATTCAACAGCTGTCATTATTGGAGCCATGCTGATTTCCCCTCTTATGACACCGATTATTGGACTGGGGTTTGGTTTAGCTATTTTTGATACGCGTTTAATCAAGCAATCTCTAGGGGTTTTATTTACTCAAGTATTGGTCAGTTTGCTTGTCTCGACTCTATATTTCTGGATTTCTCCCTTATCTTATGCAAGTAGCGAATTGATTGCACGAACCTCTCCAACCATTTGGGATGTTCTCATTGCTATTGCTGGTGGGATAGCAGGCTTTATTGGTTCAAGAAAAAAAGAAGCAAACAATATCGTGCCAGGAGTAGCCATTGCAACTGCTCTAATGCCACCTATCTGTACTGCAGGTTATGGTTTAGCTAATGGAAATGTACGGTTCTTATTTGGAGCTCTCTATCTTTTCTTGATCAACTGTGTCTTTATCATGCTAATCAACATTGTTGGAACAAGAATTTTGATGAGAAAATCTCCCTTAAGTTCATTTAATGAGCTAAACATTAAAATGAAAATTGGGTTGATATCCTTGATTGTATTATTGGTCCTTCCAGCCTGCTATTCAGCAGTCACTCTGACGATGGATCAAGCGCGAAAAGAAGGGATCAAACAGTTTGTAGGAAAAGAGTTCGCTAATCATACGGTCATTAATCAAGTCTACAAGTCAAGGAATAATGAATTGGTCTTGACAGTTGTTGGAGATCCGATTTCAGAAGAAGAATTAGAAACCATTCGCCAAAAACAAGCCTCTTACGGTATTGAATCTGTTCAATTGAAAGTCAATCAAGTCCATAATTCGACAAAATTAGATAGTGAGGCGACCAAGGAATTTTACGAAAACATTGACAAGTATATCGATCAAAAACTCTCTGAAAAAGATTCACAAAACGATCTCGTAAAAGAAAATGAGGCAGACAAGGATTGAGGATAATCAACTCATCTAACTCATGGAAGCAAATCTTGGGAGGATATCCTATATCCAAAAGTTAATGGATAGAAAGGATTATTGATGAGGATACTATTTGTGGTGGTTTGACCAATCACTACTAGCTCAGGTTAAACAAAATATAAAAATGCGGTGGGACAGAAATCGATAGACAAAGTCTCGATTTCGTAGTCCCAGCCCCGCGAGGATGATTAGGAGCTTTTTGGAGTCTAAAAGACGAACAAAAAGTTCAATCAGCTACCTCGTCAAACTTTGATTGCTAATAAAAAGTGAGGTCGGGATCTTTTGTCCCAACCTCTTTTTTAGGTAGCTGGAATTTTTATCCCAGGTTTTATCGTTTTATTTCTCAACACGAGATTTGTTGGCGATATCAGCTAGGATAGTTGCTACAAACTCATCTACTGACACAGTGTTTGTTTCTTTTTGTCCATAGCGACGAACGTTGACAGTTCCATCTTCCATTTCCTTGTCACCAACGATCAATTGGTAAGGAATCTTGCTAGTTTGTGATGCACGGATCTTGAATTGCATTTTTTCATTACGTTCATCCACATCAGCACGGACACCACGGTCACGGAGTTTCTTAGCTACTTCCCAAGCGTAGTCCACGTGTTTTTCGTTAGATACTGGGATGAGGGTTACTTGATGTGGTGCAAGCCATGTTGGGAAGGCACCCTTGTAGTTTTCAATCAAGATAGCTGTGAAGCGTTCCATTGTTGAGATAACCCCACGGTGGATCATAACTGGGCGATGTTCTTCACCATCAGCTCCGATGTATTTAAGGTCGAAGCGTTCTGGAAGCAAGAAGTCAAGCTGGATAGTGGAGAGGGTTTCTTCTTTTCCAAGGGCAGTCTTCACCTGGATATCCAATTTTGGTCCGTAGAAGGCAGCTTCACCTTCAGCTTCAAAGTAGTCAACGCCCATTTCATCAAGGGCAGCACGAAGCATGGTTTGGGCATTTTCCCACATTTCATCGTTATCAAAGTACTTGTGAGTATCTTGAGGGTCACGAAGAGAGAGGCGGAAACGGTATTCATTCAAGTTGAAGTCTTCATAAACATCGATAATCAACTGAAGAGCACGTTGGAATTCTTCTTGGATTTGTTCTGGAGTCACAAAGAGGTGACCGTCGTTGAGAGACATTTCACGCACCCGTTGAAGACCAGTCAAAGCACCTGATTTCTCATAGCGGTGCATCATTCCGATTTCAGCGATACGGATTGGCAATTCACGGTATGAGTGAACATGGTGTTTGAAGACTTGAATGTGGTGTGGGCAGTTCATTGGACGAAGGACAAATTCTTCACCGTCTCCCATATCCATAGTTGGGAACATATCTTCTTGGTAATGATCCCAGTGACCAGAAGTCTTGTAAAGTTCTACAGAAGCAAGTGGTGGAGTGTAAACGTGTTGGTAGCCAGAAGCCAACTCCTTGTCGACGATGTAGCGTTCCAATTCACGACGGATAGTAGCACCGTTTGGCAACCAGAATGGCAAACCTTGTCCAACCTCTTGAGAAATCATGAAGAGGTCAAGCTCTTTACCAAGTTTACGGTGGTCACGTTCTTTAGCTTCTTCACGCATTTGAAGGTAGTTCTTCAAGTCTTTCTTGTCAAACCAAGCTGTACCGTAGATCCGTTGCATCATAGCATTGTCGCTATTTCCACGCCAGTAAGCACCTGCTACATTGAGAAGGTGGAAGATTTGGATACGGCCTGTTGATGGGACGTGTGGGCCACGGCAAAGGTCTACGTATTCACCTTGACGGTAGATGGTCAACCCACCTTCGTCTTCTGAGTGCTCTTCAATCAATTCCAATTTGTATGGGTCGTTCTTGAAGATTTCACGCGCCTCGTCTTTAGTCACTTCTTCACGGATAGATGGGAAGTTTTCCTTAACGATTTTTTGCATTTCTTCTTCGATGCGAGGAAGGTCTTCGTTAGAGATTTGACCAGCTTCATTGTCAGTATCGTAGTAGAAACCATCTTCGATAGCTGGACCGACACCCAAGTGGATATCTGGGAAGAGGCGACGAGCTGCTTGGGCAAACAAGTGAGCCGCTGAGTGACGCAAGATTGGAAGGGCGTCTTCGTGATCAGGTGTCACAATTTCGATGCTCCCGTCTTCGGTGATAGCACGAGTGGTATCAATCAATTTGCCGTTGAATTTACCAGCAAGAGCTTTTTTAGCTAGGGAATTGCTGATGGATTGGGCAATGTCAAAAGTAGTCACGCCAGATTCGAATTCACGAACAGCGCCATCTGGGAAAGTAATCTTAATCATAATCTTCTCCTTATAAATTTTTAAATATCTTATGTTATAGTGAAACTCTTTTTTATTTCTTCATCAAAAAAACAAAAAAGCGACCTCCTCGAAAGGACGTCGCAACGTGGTTCCACCTTCATTTATGTTCCTCAAAAAAGAGGAACACCTCTGATTGGCTCTAACGTGGCCACCGTTTTATGTTTGCATAAAAAGTTCACCGAGTAGTCCCAAACCTATCCTCTACGCGATTTCCAGCCCCACGCGCTCTCTATCAGATTTCCTAGATTTGATATGTCTCTGACTAGTATTATAGCACGATTGAAATATTTTGCAAGAGGAAAAAGCCTCTCATCCGTAAGAGGTCCTTCTTTTGATCCTCTTACTGATTTGATTTACTCTAATCCAATAACTTGGTGATATTACGAATCTTTTTCACCTGTTTAAAGGAACCCTTCATGATTCTCACAGACCCATTCACAGGCATAGCGATGACCTTTTGTGGAATTTTCACAATGGACTTGGTCACCCGTTTGGTACGGCTTTCCTCAGGATGACGTTCATTGTAAAAATCTTTCGAAATAATGGCATCCAGATAGAACTCATAGACCCTGCGACCAAAGTTTGTAGAAGAAATTTCATACAGCTTCTCCTCCCACTTAGCCTCATCCTTTTCTGGTGTGGCTAAGGTCGCTTCTAAAATAGCTGCTGCCAAATCTTCTTCCTGGTCATACAAGATTCCGAACATCCGATCATTGATCACATTATCTAAATAAGGATTACTCTGAGCAATTAGGGGTGTCCCACTAGCGATACTCTCTAAATAGGTCAAACCTTGCGTCTCACTAGTCGAAGCCGAAATAAAGAAATCCGCTGCTTTATAGTAAAGAGCTGTTTCATTTGGTGGAATCATCCCTGTGAAGACCACCGCATCTGATACACCAAGTTTGGCCGCTTGTTTTTTTAAATCATCCAGATAAGGCCCATCTCCAGCCACAATCAATTTAATATGCGCATTTTCTTCTAACACTTTAGGCAAGGCCGCAATAACGGCTTGGATATTTTTCTCGTAAGAAACCCGTGACAAGCTCAAGAGCATGATTTCACCCTCTTGAATGCCTAATTTTTCACGAAGGGCTTGCGTCTCCACTTGTGTGATTTCAGGTCGTTCAAACTTCGCCAGCTCAATTCCTGTCGGAATAATCCGTTTTTCAGCCTTGACCTTATATTTCAGCAAGAGGTCATAGACAATCTCACTCGGGCAGATGACCCCATCCAAGTCATTCATATAACCACGAACAATGTACTTAACCATACTTGGTCGGATAACCATCCCCTTGGCAATATAACGCACATAATCTTCATACTGGGTATGATAGGTATGAATTACTGGAATCCGAAGCTCCTTAGCAATCCAAACCCCGAGTAGCCCTAAAGAAAACTCCGTCTGTGTATGGATCATATCCAGTTTGTATTGTTTGGCAATGGCCAAAGCCTTGGTAAAGCCGCGATAAGCAATCCGCCGATCCTTAAAGGCAAAGAAGGGAATACTTGGAATACGGATAATTTGCCAGTCCTCATAGCGGTTGACATCCTTATCCGTCGTCGTAAAGATAAAAACAGTATGTCCCAACTTCTCCAATTCTGTTTTAAGGGTTCGAATACTGGTCGCAACCCCCGATACCTGCGGAAAATAAGTATCTGTAAATAATCCAATACGCATATTACATCTCCAATACTTGCTGATAGGCTTTCACTAGTTGATCCGCTACCAAATCAATTGAGCGACTTTGAGCTACTCGATCCCCTGCATCGCGCTTGTCCACTTGACCAGACAAGACTTTTTCAAGAGAGTCCACAAACTCATCCACTGAATGACACAATTCTGCCGACTCTTGGTCCACCCAACCATGATAAACTGGAATATCCCGGAGAACGACATGCTGGTGACCCGCTAAGGCCTCTAGGACAACAATTCCTTCCGTTTCCTCGTAAGACGGGAAGAAGAAGGCATCCGCACCTGTCATAGCACCTTGGAACACAGCTCCCTTAAAATAGCCAGGGAATTCAACATTGCTCGGATGATCTTTCTCGACCAGACGACGAATAGCCCGAGGGATTAACCATTTATTAATCGATCCCAACCAAATAAAGCGGACATCTGGCATCCGACGAGCCACTTCTACAAAGTCTTCAATCCCTTTTCGTCTAAAGTAGAGACCCGCACATAAAACGACCTTCTCTCCTTCTTGGATATTAAAGTGCTTCCGAAAAACCTCTTCTTTTTTGGGATCTTTTTTATATTTAGACAAATCAATCCCATTAGAAACAGCGACAATTGGAGTTTTGACCCCGTAGGACTGAATCAGTTGTTTCGAATACTCTGAAGGGGTGATAATAAAATCGGCTTTTTTATACATATGAGCCAAATATTTGCCAAATAAGGGAGCAAACAAATTGGACCCAATAAATGAATTTTGGAAATCTTCCCGTGTGGAATGTCCATGCATAATGACCTTTTTCCCTCGACGTTTGGCAGCATGCAATAGCAACAAACTCCGAGGACCATAGGTATTAATATGAACGACATCGTAGTCTCCTAAAACATCTGTGGTGTAGGGGATTCCAGCCAAATCCAAGGCATGCATCTGGTGTTGGAGAGCTCGACCGATCCCCGATTTTTGTAAAACGGATTTTCCTTCTAGATACAGTAAAACTTTCATACCCTCTATTATACCTAATTTAGCAGACCCCTTCAAGTTTTACCGGAGATTCATGCAGAGACAAGAAAAAAGGAAGCCTTGGCTTCCTTTTGTTTTTACTTCTTCGTAGTCCCACGATGATTGATGGTATGGGCAAGAAGAACTTCTCTTTCTTCCAATTCTTCCTTATGCATAATTTTTGTCAGCATCCGCATACTGATAGCCCCCAAATCATAAAGTGGTTGGCCAACAGTTGAAAGATTTGGACGAGTGTAGCGTGTAATTTGTGAATCATCACTGGTAATCAACTCAAAATCTTCCGGTACGTTCACACCTTGATCAGCTAGACCATTAAGCAAACCTGCTGCCAATTCATCCCCAGTTACAAAGGCTGCTGTTGCTTTAGATGCAATGATGCGTTCAGCCAAGTTATAGCCTTCTTCATAGCGGTACTTAGACTCAAAGACCAAGCCTTCACTGTAAGACAATTTTTTTGCTTTCAAAGCATCTTTGTAGCCAGCCAAGCGAATCTTACCGTTGATATCATCTACTAATGGTCCACTTACAAAAGCAATCTTTTTATTTCGTTTAGCCAATAGTGTAACCGCGTCTACTGTCGCTTGCTTGTAATCGATATTGACACTTGGCAATTGATGTTCGACATCAACTGTCCCAGCAAGGACCACCGGTGTCCGAGAACGAGAGAATTCTGAACGAATCTTTTCTGTCAAGTGATAACCCATGAAGATAATCCCATCGACCTGTTTTGAGAAAAGAGTATTGACAACAGAAACTTCTTTATCATCGTCTTCATCGCTGTTGGCAAGGACGATGTTGTACTTGTACATTTCAGCAATGTCATCGATCCCCTTTGCCAGAGTAGAGAAATAACTATTGGTAATATTTGGAATCACAACACCTACCGTTGTGGTTTTCTTACTCGCAAGTCCACGAGCTACTGCATTCGGACGATAGTCCAAACGTTCAATGACTTCCAATACTTTTTTACGAGTATTTTCCTTAACGTTCTTATTTCCGTTCACGACACGGCTAACAGTCGCCATTGAGACACCCGCCTCTCGGGCAACGTCGTAAATGGTTACAGTATCGTCTGTATTCATATTACTTCCTTTCTTTATTGAAAATTTCGTTTTCAGTCTTCTATAACAACTATTTTATCACTTATTGTAAACACTTTCAAGCATTTTAACATCTTTTTGCAAACTCTTGATTTTTTAGGGAAAATCTGACAAAATATTATCAATAGAAAGAAGGTAGCTTATGTCTAAATTAGATCAAATTGTAGCATTTCTTGAAACCGAAAAAACAGATGTGGCTGTTGTATCCGATCCTGTCACCATCAATTACCTAACTGGATTTTACAGTGATCCTCACGAGCGTCAGCTCTTCTTGTTCGTTTATCCAGACCATGAACCACTTCTTTTTGTCCCTGCTCTTGAGGTAGAACGGGCGACTGCAGTTGTGGATTTCCAAGTGGTAGGGTACGTGGATTCTGAAAATCCTTGGGAAAAAATCAAAGGGGCTAGCGCTAATCCAGAAGCCAAAAAGGTCGCTTTGGAATTTGATAATTTGATTTTGACCAAGTATCATGGGCTTCGTTCAGTCTTTGAACAAGCAACATTTACCAATCTCAGCCCTCGGATTAACCGCATGCGCTTGATTAAATCTGCTGATGAGATCCAAAAGATGTTAGTTGCTGGTCAATATGCGGATAAGGCTGTCAATATGGGATTCGACGCCATCTCACTGGATAAAACAGAAACTGATATCGTCGCAGAAATCGACTTTGGCATCAAACGCTTGGGCTATGAAATGAGCTTTGAAACTATGGTCTTGACTGGTAATAATGCAGCCAACCCACACGGCATTCCTGGAAGCAACAAAATTGAAAAGGATGCTCTTCTTCTCTTCGACTTGGGCTGTATGGTGAATGGCTATGCTTCAGATATGACGCGAACAGTCGCTGTTGGAAAACCAGATGATTTCAAAAAAGAAATCTACCACTTGACTTTAGAAGCTCAACAGGCTGCCCTAGATATGATCAAACCAGGTGTAACAGCACATGACGTAGACCGTGCTGCCCGGAGCGTCATTGAAAAAGCAGGATACGGCGAATACTTCAACCACCGCCTCGGACACGGTATCGGAATGGATGTGCATGAATTCCCTTCTATCATGGAAGGAAATGACATGGTCATCGAAGAAGGAATGTGCTTCTCTGTCGAACCAGGCATCTACATCCCTGGAAAAGTCGGAGTTCGGATTGAAGACTGTGGCTATGTCACAAAAGATGGCTTTGGCCTCTTTACCGAAACCAGCAAAGACTTGCTTTATTTTGATTAAGATAGGAAATAAGGAAATTATTTAATTATTGTTTGGCGTGGTAAAGGCTTGCTCGTTCCCCATGCTCTTATGATTGGAGGAGTTTTGGCGAATATGATTTATTCCTTCCTGCATCTTAATGTAAATAAGAGTACAGATAGTATCATCTTAGGATGTATGTTGGGAATTCTTACTGCAGCAGTCAATTATTTGCTAACAAAAAAAAATTGTTTCCGATCAGGTTCGGTATATGATTGATGAGGAAACAGGGCGACGCATTGCTTTGCGCGATCGTTCTTCCTTTATGTTCATTCCTAATCGTTACTGGACATGGATTTATGTAATTGGATTTATTCTAGTTAGTGTCTTATTTATTAAAAAATAAAAATTAGATAAACTTTAAATCATTTCATTCAACAAAAAAAAAGCCTTTCAGTATATACTGAAAGGCTTTTTTACATCAAGTTTCTTACAGACTCAAATCAAGAAACGGTTGCTAGTTCCATTTGTTTCTTGGTTTGCTCCACCACTTCTTTGAGGCTGGTCTGAGACATTTCCTTTTCCATAGCTAACTGAATCTCTTCCAGCTTCCCATCTAGGACACCATGGATGCTATTTCCAATCGGACAAGCTGGATTTGGGTGCTCGTGGAAACCAAATAATTGACCAGTCTTCCCAAGGCACTCAACCGCCTGGTAGATATCTAACAAACTAATGGCTTCCAATTCTTTGGCCATCTCGGCCCCACCTGTTCCACGCGCTACATGGATCAAGCCTGCCTTTTTTAATTGAGACAAGGTTTTCCGAATAATGACCGGGTTCACCCCAACACTGCCAGCAATCATATCACTGGTCACCTTGGTGCAATCTCCTTTTAAAGCAATCATGACTAATACATGGGTTCCAATGGTGAAACGACTTGAAATTTGCATGGATACTCCTCTCTTCCATCTAGATAGGGATGTCTTAAACTGGATCTAAGGCCATCAGTAACTAGATACATTTACTCTTCCGACGTTAAAGTTCTTTCTTTTAGTCTATTATACCCTTATTTGTTGTAATGTCAACTGTTACACTAGTTGAAAAAATCTCTCAACCATGCGTCTACTTCTACATTGTGTCCCTCTCGCTGGGCTATTTCATGTAGAAGCTCATGATTATGGGTATGGTGGATCCCATTGACTAAACTTTCATAGTAAACTTGGAAGTAAGGGAGTTTCAGATCCTTAGCGAGTTGGAGTTCTTTCTCAATGTCATAGGACACCCGCCGAAAGGCAACATCTTTCAAACCCGATTCATCAAACTCTAGAATAGCATACATGGCCCGGAGATCCTTTCGAAGATTGGCTTGCAAAAAGAAGGGTTGACCGATGGAACCCGGGTTCAAGATGAGCTCTCCACCACTTCCATATCGGAAAAATTGTTGGTGGATATGACCATAGACTGCTAGATCACAAGGGGGATTGGTTACGAGGCGATCAAAATCTTTCTGGTCTCCTATATGGATCAATTCGCGTCCCCAGTTTTTGTCTGGCAGATGATGGGTGATGCCCACTCTTAAGCCGGAAATTTCCCGATGCACTTGCATGGGCAGACTTTGCATGGCCTCTATTTCTTCTGGACGAATTTCTTCTAAGATATACTGACAATGGCGCATCAAATAACGGTGACTAGCCCTTGATGGATCCAGCATCCCCTTCATCGCTCGCCACAAGCTATCTTCCCAATTTCCTAAAATCTGTACGGTGATAGGCAATTCTTCAAGTAGGTTCAAAAGATGTCGTCTACCAGTCCCCGGCATAAGGACATCCCCTAATAACCAGTATTCTTCTACACCTGCCCGCTTGGCATCTTCAAGCACAGCCTCTAAAGCAGTTGTATTCCCATGTATATCCGAAAGCAAAGCAATTTTTGTCATGTCTCTTCTCCTTCTCTCATTATACCAAAGCTCTAAAAAACTTCCACCCTAGGGTAGAAGTTTCTTTTTTTATTCAACAGATTTCAAAGCCTCCAGCATGTCTACCTTACGAAGATGATGATTAACCAAGATTCCTAAGCTAGCTAGGATCAGAATGACGCCAGCGATAGGATAAAGATAGACACCAAGGGCTACCCGCGGATAGAAGAGAATGGCATCTGGGGCGATCATGGCAATCAAGAAGCGATGGAGATAAAAACCTCCTAGCAAACCCAATCCTATCCCTACAAGAGACAAGAGGATGGTTTCTCGATAAATATAAAGGGTGACTTCTTGATGATGAAAACCTAATACCTTAATGGTGGATAACTCACGGATTCGTTCTGCCACATTGATATTGGTCAAATTATACAAAATAACCATCGCTAGCAAAATAGATACCAGAACTAAAATCATCATGGTCTTATTCAATGATTGTGCCACAGAACTGAAGAGAGAAATCAAGGAAGTATTTTGCGTAACAGCAAGCACCGCCCCTTCTTCCATCATGTCCCGACTGACCTTCTGGACGAACTGCTGAGAAGAAGACTGTAATCGGACCAAATAGGCATTCATATTAGCGCTTTTTCCATAGGTTTTCTGATAGGTCGCTTGATTCATATAGACAAAATGGCCTACATAATTTTCGGTAATCGCAGCCACTCTAATCTTATGGCCATCTATCCACAAATCATCCCCAACTCCCACCTTGGCCAGCTGCGCTAATTTACTGGTAATCACCGCCCCATTGGATAGGTCGATTCTTCCCTCTTCTGAGCGAAGACTGATAAAGGGTTCCAAGCTGTCTTTAGAGGACACCATCAAGGTCATGCTTTGTTTTCCACGTCCTGATGGATAAGAAGCCTCCACTTGTTTTGTAAAAATGGCTTCTGTCTCTTTAATATCTGCTTGCTTCAAGCGCTTCTTCAAGGATTCTTCCTCTTCGTCTGTCAGACTGGATTTGGTCGAGAGAATCATATCATACTTGAGGATTTCCCCAAACTGACGTTGGGGCACACCACCGACTGAGGATTGAATACCAAGACCCGCAAAGAGAAGAGCAACCGAACCAGCAACACCAAATATGGTCATCACCATCCGCTGTTTGTAGCGAAAAATATTTCTAGCAGTCACCTTTTGGGTGAAACTCAAACGTTTCCACAAAAACGGAAGGCGTTCGAGCAAAATACTGGATCCGGAAACTGGCGGTTTTGGAAGAAGGAGGTGACTGGCTTCTTCCTTCAACTCTCTCTTAGCGACTAGATAAGCTGGAAAGACGCTAGAAAGAAGGGAGAGCCCCAAGGCTAATAAGCTATAGGACCCATAAAAATACTGTTGACTAGTACCCACGACCATCCCCTGAGTGATAATTTGTGAAATGGTTCCTGATAAAACATAATGACCGAGAAGAGTTCCGATGCCTGTCCCAACAGTTCCAGCAACCAAGCCATACAAGAGAAACTTTGCTAAGATATCTTTCGTTCGATAGCCCAAGGCTTTGAACAAGCCCGCATGGCTCCGTTCTTCATCAACAAAACGAGTCATGGTCGTGAACGTGACCATGGCAGCGACTGCGTAGAGTACCACAGGAAATAGATTGCCTACGGCGGAGATACTGGCACTGGCATTACTATACATGAGGTAACCCTGGCCACCTGGAATGGTTTTTCGATCATAGACATGATAGTTTGGTTGCTCTAGATTTTTCAGATCTTCCTTGGCCTTTTCCAGGTCCTTCTGTTTAGTTGCTAGTTCCGATTCACCTGTCTGAATGTTGACCAATTGATAATCTAGTTGCTTTTGAGCTTCTGCCAACTCGAGTCGTCTTGCTTCTAATTCTTCCTTGGGCAAGAGTGTAGATAGTTGATTCAGATTATTGGATTGCTCCGTCAATTGTGTCTGTGCTTGACCTGCCTTTTCGCGTGCGTCTGCTAACTGTTTATTTGCAGCATCAAGTTCTTCTCGCCCTTTTTGGATCTTTTGTTTCCCATCAGCCTGTAGCTTTCGATAGCGCTCCTGACCATTTCCAGCTAAGAGTTTTTTCAGGTCCTTTTGATGGGAGGCCAGACGATCTTGATAGCTGGTTGAGAATGGATTGAACCCCCTCAAATCATCAAACCGAATCCGAGCAAGGCTATAAACAGGACTAGTAAAGGCTTCTTTTGAGAGGACGCCATAGGCATCCAAGGAACCACTCCCACTCCTAGCTTGTCCCAAGTCTTTTTCGGACCACATCTCAGCAGACTTTACAAAGCCAACAATTCGATAGTTTTTTGTCTTTAAAACAGATGGACTTCCAGCTTTTTCATGTATCCTTAGCTGATCCCCAATCTGGTAACGATCTTTCCAAAACGCTGCTAGAGCGACCTCATCTTCCTTCTGCGGAAGCCGTCCTGAAGCCAGCTGAAAGCGTGAGATGGTTTCTGGAATGGAAAACAGTCGAACAGCTTCGTCCTTTCCGTCAAGCGTCACATCTGTCAGGTAGGAAAACTCCAAGCTGGCCCCCGTCAATCCTTGTAGCTCTTCTTGGTCAGTCTTATCCAAACCAAGATCTCCCATGACAGCTAGGTCCAACATTTCTTGTTTGTCTATAAAGCGCTGGGCAGTCCGATGCATATTTGGAGTCGTTACTTTTAAACCGACCAGGGCTAAGCTACCCAGCATCATCAGCGTTAAAATGGACAAAAAGCGCCCTTTGGAACTGGTAAAGGAATGACATAGATCTTTCCAATATACTTTTCGCTTCATGAACAACCTCCCTAATACTCTAGGCTATCAATATCTAGTGGAGTGTTATGGATGGTCACCGATTTTACTTGGGCATCATGCATCTGAATGACACGATCGGCTATTGGCGCTAAAGAAGCATTATGGGTGACGATAATCACTGTTGCCCCTTTTTTACGAGACATGTCCTGAAGAATCTTTAAAACCTGTTTACCGGTTTGGTAGTCTAAAGCCCCTGTTGGTTCATCACAAAGGAGAATCTTAGGGTTCTTCGCCACTGCGCGCGCAATGGCTACCCGTTGTTGTTCCCCACCAGATAGCTGGGCTGGGAAGTTGTTCAAACGCTCACCCAATCCAACCTCTCTCAAGACTTGTTCAGGGTCTAAGGCATCAGAAACAATTTCAGAAGCCAGCTCAACATTTTCCTTGGCTGTCAAATTAGGGATGAGATTATAAAACTGGAAGACAAAGCCAACATCATTTCTGCGATAATCCGTTCGTTGGTGCGAGGAGAAGCTTGAGATGGCTTTCCCATCCACTAGTACCTCCCCTTCATCATTGCTATCCATACCTCCCAAAATATTGAGGACTGTTGATTTTCCTGCGCCTGATGCCCCCAAAATGATGACCAATTCGCCTTTCTCAATTTCAAAAGTAACATCTTTATTGGCAATGATGTCAGTTTCTCCTGACGGATAGCGCTTGTAACTATGTTTCATCTCAATATAAGCCATATCTTATCTCCCACTTAAACACAAGTTCCTATCTTTATTATAGTCCTTTTTTACCGGAAGACCAAGTACAATCAATCCCTTAAAACGACTAAAAAACAAGAAATTTGTGAGGGATGCATTTCCTCTATTTTATGAATAAAGCCATCCAACAAACTAATACTTTTCTATGCAAAAATAGACAAGGAAAAAGCTTGATCTTATCTAGTTCCTGATATAGAAATCTCCAAGCATCATCTGCCCTCCTCTCCTTAGTTTGTGATATAATAACAAATAAGTATGAATTGTAATGATCGTTTAAATAACTGATATTTCAAGTTTTTCTTTCATTTTTATATAATAGCCCCTTTGAAAGTAGATCTGGGAAAAAATTTTATAATCCTTCCAAAATGGCTTTTATAGTATAAGAATAAGACCTGATTTCAAGCCATTTAGACTTATAGAATGATACTAAAATTTTATTCTGTTGATGAATAAATTTGATTTCTGTATAATATGATGATTAGTGAACAATCATTTATACCAAATACATGATAAAGGAGGAACTATGACCCGAAAAAAGAGAAAAACGAATTCTAAAAATGCTATCCGAAGCGCCCTATCACGCCTGCTTCTTGAACAATCACTTGAAAGCCTTACAATTAGCCAACTAACAAAGGAAGCCGGCATTAATCGAGGTACCTTTTACCTTCATTATGTAGACAAACAAGATATGTTCAACCAGCTTAAATCTGAACTCTTAGGCGAGTTGGGAGAACTTTTCGCTACAAGCACCGTCAATCGAGCAAATTTTCTTGCCTCACTTCAATATATTCAAGATAATTATGACTTTATCTATGCCTTGATGCAGATGGATTACCAAGAATTTCATTTTCTAATGAAAAATTTCACCCTGCAACTTCTTGACGATACTCCACACGCCAAAGACCACTTGGTTAATAAATTCCAAGTTCCTTATAAGTATGCTGTTGAGATTTTTGCAGCTACGATTGAAGCCGTAATCACAAAATGGTTGTCAACTGGTGCAAAAGAAGAGCCGATCGAAATCGCGACAGTCGTGTTAAGTGTGACTGACTTTACCACTTGGAACCAACCCATAACAGAATAAGAAAATGAGAAAACGAAAGTTTTCTTTTTTTATGGATAAGAGCAACTAGCTGGAACCTCAACGCACTCACAAGATTATTTGCCCAACTATCAGAAAACGTTTTCCTTTTCTTTC
Organism: Streptococcus sp. GS001; assembly: GCF_021595565.1. NCBI lineage: Bacteria > Bacillati > Bacillota > Bacilli > Lactobacillales > Streptococcaceae > Streptococcus > Streptococcus sp. GS001. The sequence goes on along the minus strand of NZ_JACSYJ010000001.1, from coordinate 383,970 downwards.
CTTTTTAGCTATAATATTTAGTATGCAATAAAATAGAAATGAGGACCGTTTATGAAAAAGAAGAAACTTCTTTTGCCGATCTTATTGCTTGCTCCTGCCTTCCTAGCTTCTCAGGTAGTTGCAGATGAGCAAACAGCTCCAGAAACTAACCTTGAAGTAGCTGCTGCTTCCACAAATGCTACAGATGCTGCTAGTCCTGCTTCAACAGAAGCTAATACAGCTACTTCAGAAGGCGCTACAGAGAGCTCAGCTGACTTGCCTGAAGCAAATATCCTTCATACCAACGATGTCCATGGTCGGATCGTCGAAGAAAAGGGTGTGATTGGTGATGCTAAATTAGCCGCAGTCATCGATGAAGAACGTGCGAAAAATCCATCTACTTTGGTCGTAGATGCTGGAGATGCCTTCCAAGGACTACCGATTTCAAATAGTTCAAAAGGGGAAGAACGAGCTAAAATTTTGAACGAAATTGGCTACGATGCTATGGCAGTCGGAAACCATGAGTTCGATTTTGGTTTGGATGAGGCTAAGAAATACAAAGAAATCTTGAACTTCCCACTTCTCAGCTCCAACACCTACATCAACGGTGCTCGCTTATTTGAGGCTTCCACCATCGTCGATAAAGATAAGAATGTCGTTGGGGATGAGTTTGTCGTCATCGGGGTGACAACGCCTGAAACAGCCACTAAAACTCACCCTAAGAATGTCCAAGGTGTAACCTTTACAGATCCTATTTCAGAAGTAAACAAGGTCATCGATGAAATTGAGGCACGCGCGACTGCTGAAGGCAAGACTTATAAAAACTATGTTGTCCTTGCTCACTTGGGAGTAGATACTACTACACCAATCGAATGGCGAGGATCTACCTTAGCTGAAGAACTTTCTAAAAACTCAAAACTGAAAGGAAAACGCGTCACCGTTATTGATGGGCATTCCCATACTGTTCAATCAACCACTTACGGAGACAATGTCACCTATAACCAAACCGGTAGCTACCTGAACAATATCGGTAAAATCACCTACCAAGCCAACCAATTGCTTGGTAACCCTCAACAAATTTCAGCTGCTTCAACAAAAAATGTCGTGCCAAATGCCAAAGTAGCTGCCATGGTCCAAAAAATCAAGGAACAGTACGATGCTGAGAATGCAAAAATCGTTCGTGACAATAGTCCGGTAGAACTAAACGGTCAACGGGAAAATGTCCGTGTCCGTGAAACTAACCTAGGAAATGTCGTGGCAGATGCCCTCTATGAATATGGACAAACTGGTTTTAGCCATAAGACAGACCTTGCTGTAACCAACGGTGGCGGCTTACGCGAAACCATCGCCAAAGACAAGCCAATCACCAAAGGAAGCGTCATTGCTGTTCTTCCATTTGGGAATACCATCTCTCAAATTAAAGTAACTGGTCAGAATATTGCTGATATGTTTGCTAAATCTCTTGGATCCATTTTACAAGAAAAAGATGGCAAAACGGTTCTTGACGAAAACGGTCAACCCCTTCTTGAACCAAGCGGTGGCTTCCTCCAAGTCTCTGGAGCAAAAGTTTATTACGATACAACCCTACCAGCTGAAAAACGCGTCCTCTATATCGAAATTAAAAACCCAGAAACTGGTCAATATGAACCGCTCAACCTTGCTAAAGATTATTACTTGACTACTAATGACTTCTTAGCAGCAGGTGGGGATGGCTACACCATGTTAGGTGGAGCTCGTGAGGAAGGTCCTTCCATGGACGTTGCCTTTGCAGATTACCTTGCTAAGTCAGATCTCACAGCCTATGCAACCATCAATCCAAATTCTCGTACCATTTCTATTTCTGCTAGCAAAGATACAGATGGAGATGGTGTGGCAGATATTGAGGAAATCAAACAAGGAACAGATCCTGCTAATCCAAAGTCCTACCCAGGAAGCAATAACCAACCAGTTATCCCATCTACCGGTAAAATGGATCAAACATATATTCCAGCTCTAGTTGGTACGAATTCTCCTAATCAACTAGCTAGCCAAACAAAGAATACTTTTACATCTGCTAAGGACGATACACAGATCAAAGCCAACAACCATCACCTGTCCTTCACCTCAGCAAAAACATTTAAACCAGCAGCTACAAGCCTACCAGAAACAGGAACAGCCGACTCTCCTGCTATCTATATGCTCGCTCTGTTGACATCCATCCTAGCCTTCTTTGGTCTTAAGAAAAAAGAAGAAAACGAATAGTCACTGTAAAAAATAGTCTGGAACAACATTGTTCTCAGCCACAAAAAAGCTAGAGATTTCCAATTATGGACCTCTAGCTTTTTAATTTTGAGTAGTTTTCTTATTGTATTTGAGGAGATTATTGGCCATGAGTACTAATCCCATGTCATTTTTTACCTGACGCTTGGATTTCTTTTACTTTTAAGAGCTGATACCTCTCATTCACATAGAGCCCCTTTTATAGAGCCAAGTCAGCTTGTTCTGCCTTATAAACCATATTTTCCTGTCTAAAACCTGTTGTGCTATGCCTATGTTTGAGGTGATCAAACTGGTATACCCAACTCTCTGGATGGGTGTAGGTATCAGTTGTTTCATCGTAAGTCCAATTATCCAAATTCCTATCAGATTCTTTGTATTTTTCTTCTGTTCCTTGTCAAAAAGACTATATTTAATCAAATGCTCAATACCCATCCTATCCAAGGTAAGAAGAATCTCCACGCTACCGTATCCCGCATCGGCGACAGCTCTTTTTAACTCATGTGGATAGGTTTCTAAAAAAGGCAACAGCGTTCTGGTATCTGTTGGATTTTGATAGATGTCATCGTGAAGGACGAACTGATTTTCAGTAGCGATTTGTAGGTTGTAAGCAGGTTTGAGTCCTACGCTTAAATAAGCTTCAATTTCCCTCGTTCAGCTTCAGATAAGTGCTTGTAGGATTGATTTGTAGTAGGATAATTAGCAGACATGTTCATCTTCCTTTATACTGTTTTTCGCAACTCTAGTATATCAGATGAACATGTCTTTTGTGTTGCACTTCATTTTACAACAGGGCATGTGGTCTGTTTTCAGAAAAGGTAATTTTCTAGACAAGTAGTTGTTGAATAAATAAGACAGGTTCTATTCATTAACCTATCAACCAACTCTTTAGTTTGTAAGTTGGCATCTTGTATACTGAAAAAGAAACAATACTAATCAATTCAACTTACTTGACAAAAGCGTTGCTTAGTGGTTTAATATACCCCGTAAGGGTATATCGGAGGTGCCTATGTTTCACTTATTTACAAAAATTGATAGTATTTCTACCAGCGAATTAGAAGCTAAACTCAAGGAACCAATTCAGCTACTGGATGTGCGGACGCCTACGGAATTCCGTAGAGGCCATATCAAAAACGCCAAGAATGTTCCTCTAACCGAAATCGGAGCTTACACACCTGCGACAAATGAAACACTTTATGTCATTTGTCATTCCGGTGTTCGAAGCAAGATCGCTGCTAAAAAGCTCAAGAAAAAAGGCTATGATGTTATCAACGTCCGAGGTGGTATGAGCGCTTGGCCTGGTGATGTTGAATAAATAAAAATCAAAAAGAGCAATTGGTCTTATTTCAAGAAAACCAACTGCTCTTTTAATCATTTGTTCACTATTTAAGAGAAACGTATGTTTTTTATTACTTGCGTTTAATCAAGTATTTAACCGCCTTTTCCAATCTTTCCTTCTGTGCTTGAGGATCCTCTAAAGGGTCGTTAATACAAGTTGTTAAATTCTCCGTTATCATCAGTTCAATAATACGATCAACACTGGACCGCACTGCTGTTAATTGAGTAATGATATCAATACAATCACGCTCTTCCTCCATCATTTTTTGAATACCTCGCAATTGACCTTCTGAGCGTTTGAGGCGTGTAATGTACTTTGATCTTGTCATATCTTTATCCTAAAACGATTTTTCTACATTATATCTCTAATACAGTCCTTTGTCAAAAGGAGCACTTATCTTAAAGACAAAGACTTCTAGTTCTCCACTCTGACTCTCGTAACAATACCGTCTTTATCTGTAACGGAGAATTCAGAAGAGGAAATCCATTGAAGTTGCCCTTGCCTATCCTGAGCTTGCGTAAGCAAATTGACCAAAAACTCTTTATTCTCAACTTCAACCAAATAGTAGGCAAGACCTACCATTCCATTCTCACGAGGAGCTAAGTTTTTACCACCCCATTCATTTACTGCTAGATGATGGTGATAATTCCCTGATGCTATCCAACTGACATGTGGAATCGTGAATTTATCCTCAAGACCTAGAGACTCTTGATAAAATGCACATGCCTCTCTGCTATTTTTAACAGATAGGTAAACATGGCCCATGCGAGTGCCTTCTGCGATCACAAAAGGATCAAGTTCTTTGCCTAATTCATAGATATCTTGCGCAGACAGCTCTTCTGTGATCCCAGTAATTCGACCATCCTCACGAATATCCCACTCGTTCACAGGCTTGTCTCTGTTGAGTTCAATGCCATTGCCCTCTAAATCTTCTAGATAGACAGCTTCACTATAGCCATGATCAGCTCCGCCAACTAGTGGAACCTTTAGGTCTAACAAGCATTTAAAAATATTTGCCAGATCTTATCAACTTGGATAGGATGGGTATTGAGCATTTGATTAAATATAATCTTTTTGACAAGGAACAGAAGAAAAAATACAAAGAATCTGATAGGAATTTGAATAATTAGACTTACGATGAAACAACAGATACCTACACCCATCCAGAGAGTTGGGTATAGCAGTTTGATCCCCTCAAACACTACCATACCTCAACAGATTTTAGACAGGAAATTAGGGTTTATAAGGCAGAACAAGCTGACTTGGCTTCACAAAAGGGGCTCTATGTGAATGAGAGGTATCAGCTCCTAAAAGTAAAAGAAAGCCAAGCGCTTTTATCTGTCGAAGGCAGTCACATCTTTGCCCAACGCAAGGTTGATGTGGAACCTGTCTTTGGGCAGACAAAGGCTTGTTTGGGTTACAAGAGATGTAATCTAAGAGGCAAATGACAGGTTAAAATTGACATGGGATTGGTTCTCATGGCCAATAACCTCCTCAAATACAATAAGAGAATGGCTCAAAATTAAAAAGCTAGAGTTCCACAATTGGAAATCTCTAGCTTTTTTGTGACTGAGAACAATGTTGTCCCAGACTATTTTTTATTTCCTGACTACCAAATCCATCTCTTACTGTTTCTTTAAAAGGTTTAGATTCGGATTTTTATGAGCAAAGAGCACGACCTCAATAAAGGTTCCCACTTGGAAGGCAAAGAGCAAGCCTACCAAAATATTGACCCGATGGTCTGTTTCATAGAATGGGGAATTCCATAAGAAGTGATTGGTCACCGTGGAAACTACACACCAGAGACCAAAGAGCTTTTCCTTTTGCTTGGTGCACTGAGACAGGATGAGAAAGGCTCCAACAGATACAACAGCTGTGTAGACTGCATGAGATGCTAAACCACCAGAAATGCGGTTCACTGCCTCTGTTACTGCTGAGAGGTCTCCAGTTCGCGTTTGACGCGCCACATAACCTAGATCTTCAATGATTTGGAAACCAAGACCAGATCCAAAGCCGGCAATTAAAATCGATTTCAAATCCTTACGACCCAAAATCAAGAGGATCCAGAAGGCCACCAGAGCTTTGAAAAATTCTTCAGAAAAAGGTGCTGTCAAAGCATCTGTCCATTTATTAAAGGTACTAACATCCTGAATGAGATGACTATTGAAATGGTCAATGAGGCTGTTCCCTGAAAAACTGAGCCAGCCAGCAACAAAAGCACCTCCAAACATGGTTGCCCACAAAACAAGAAGAGGAACCTCAAATCTTCTTGCAAGTCGCTTAATAAAGAGATAAAGAGGGACGACAATCACCGCTAAAACGAGCAGATTTAATACCAAATCTCTTCCTGCTACTTGGCTAAACTCTTGTTGGGAGAGAGAGCCTAGCTCAAACTCCATCCCAATCCCTGCTAAGACCAGAAATAGGAAGAGCAATATTCGTTGAAACTTATTCATCCTTCTTACCTCCCTTTGCTTTCTTTGATTTGATGAAGAAAATTCCTACTCCTATCACTGTCACAAGGGCTAAGCCAATCGTAATGACGAAGTCATAATCAAATGGTACCAAATTGATTTCTTCTTCTTGGTTTGCATCTTCTTCATCTGTTAAATCGTCAATAGCACCTTGTCCATATTGAGCAATCACCTTTTCTTCTGCTTCTTGACGAATTTCTTGCAGACGATCGAAGGTCTTTTGAGCTCGAGTCATGCTCGTTTCTGTCGCTTTTAGGCTCGCCTGCTCTGGCTGTGAAGCGAGGGCGATTTGTTCTTGATCACTGATTTCTTGCTCAGCCATCCATTGAGATTCTAGGCGTTCCATTTCAGTACGGATGGCCCCATCTCCGAACAAATCAGGATATTTGGCAACTAAGTCATTAATGCGAGACATGGTCCAATACCAAGATTGGGGATTATAGGCTGTTCCTAATTCTTGATAGGCTTGGTAGGTATTGGTGATATTGCCATAATAAGGCAGGTAAGGAGCATTTCGTGGGCTTCCCATCGCTAACCACATGGTTCCCCCACCTGCACTATCAGGAACATTATCCTTTAATTGGAAAATATGGGCTTCCATAACATTCGGGTTCGAAATCGGGTATTTATAGACTTCATCAAACTTCCCTTTTTCTGGAATCCCTTTTCCATCTAACTCCATTTGATCTTGTGGTTTGAAGTCTGTTCCTTCCAACCGATTGCGTTGGAGATTCATCGCATCTCGTAGCGTCAATTTCCGATCCGTTGTATGCATCAAGTCAAAATACTCGTCATCGTAGTTCACATCTGCATCTGGATCCAGTGACTTAATACCAGACCAAACACGAGAACGATCTGCCTCATGCAAAGGAGGATTATAGGATTGGGAAACATGGAATTGGCCATCGATTTCTTTATAGGTTCCTGCATCACGGGCGACTTTTTCAACATCCTTAGAGGCAATAGTCCGTTCCTTATCTGAAAAATCGACATGTCCTAAGAAGAAGGTATTTGGAAAGACTGCATAGCGATCTTCTGGGAAGAGAATGGCTACATATTGGTGACCAGAAAGGATCTCCATGTACCAGATACCTTCCTTGTCCGCGATCGTCACAATATTTCCTTCTGCTGCCCCTTTTTCTTCCACAATTTTAGCAATGAGCTCAACTCCTTCACGAGCCGTTTTGACACTTGGAAGAACGACAGTGGTGAGGGCAGATTCAGCCAAGCCGTCCTCTACATAAGGATCGACCTTTTTAATATTGTCATTTGCTGAAGCTGAGACGGTCGCCGAGATGGACACACCATGCTCATTAAAACCAGCTTCATCAAATACACCCTGTTCTGGTGTAACATCTGGGACAGCTGTATATTTATAACTTACTTCTGGGAGCTCATACTTAAAGCCATTGGTGGCATCTTCAAAGACCTCCCCTTTCTTGTTATAAGTTCGTTCTCTGACCACAAAGTTCTTATTGTGGTTTGGTTCTAAGTCCTCCGTACGTCCGTACAAAGCATTCCCATCTGCTGTTAACTTTTTACCGATGATAAAACCTGTACAGGCCTCTACCGGTTGGGCAAAGAGGAAGAGAGCAGTGATCAAACCCAAGGCTGATCGAGCATAACGTTTCTTCATATTGAACTCCTTTAACTAGATATTAACCGTATAACCTCTTTTAGTATACCTTTTGAACCAAACTTTAGCAAGCGCTTACAACGACTGTAATCAAATAGTAATCTATCTGAAAATTATTTGATCTTCAAATTATCAAACAACCTTCTCTATCTAAGTGTACACTAAAAAGCTCGGAACTTCTTCCAAGCTTTTTCTGAATACTATCTACCTTTTTAGGAAAGAATCAGGCTCGCGACAAGGGGACTTATAAAGACGTAGAAAACGCCAGTTATCCCAATTGCTAAGCCTCCCATAGCTCCGGCTACTTGACCATACTGAAAGGCTGTACCAGTCCCTACCGCATGACCTGTACCCCCAAGAGCCAAACCAATGGCAACAGGATCCTCTACTTTTAGGCATTTAAGAATCGTTGGTCCTAGCACACTGGTTAGGATACCTGTCGCTACAACGACAACTAGGGTAATGGTAGTAATTCCCTGCATTTTTTCAGCAATCCCCACTGCCATGGCTGTTGTCACAGACTTAGGAAAGAGGGAAATAGCTAGAAAGTACTTCATCCCAAAAAGCTTAGCCAAGACAGCTGTAAAAAGCGTGTTGACTACTACTGCTAGAAAACTACTAAGAAGAATACTCTTGGCATGGTGTTTCATCAGATGGAAACTCTTATACAAGGGGATTCCCAGGACAACCGTTGAAGGCACAATCAAATTACTGAGGTAGGTCCCGCCAATATTATAGGCCTTATAGGAAATCCCTGTCAGCTTTAGAAATCCAATGATTAAGACCGTAGCAACTAAGAGGGGGGTCGTGATCGGATGGGGAAAGCGACGAAAAATCATCATCCCAATCAGATAGGCAAAGACTGATAAAGAAATCCCAAAGAGAGGATTTGACCACAAACTTTCCATTATTTCTTCCCTCCTTCATAATCCCCCTCATACCTTGTCTTGATTAAGCCAACAACAAGCGCAATGAGGGTTACATTGATGATGATAGCCCCTAAAATAATCAATACGATGGGCAATAAATAGGGCTGGATGACATCAAACTTATCCATAATCCCAACCGCTGGAGGTAAAAATAAAATCGTCATATTGGCTAAGAGAAAAGATCCGACCAGATTCACATGGCGGATACGAAGCCATTTCAACTGCAAGCAAAGAAATAGAATCAGTAGACCAATAATACTACCTGGAATTGGCAAATGAAAGAGGGTCGATATCCCTTCCCCAATCAAAGAGATGGTAAAGATAATCATCAGTTGAACATAGAGTTTCACGCGCTTCTCCTCAAAATTCTTGAAAGATACACTAACAGTCTACTCCTTTTCTGTAAAAAATCAAGTATTTTCAGAATGTTTTCAGATATAAAAGACAAGGACGACTGCAAGGGTGTCCTTGTCTAGAGAGCTATTTATATTTTCTTGGCTAGCATGGTCGCAAAGCGTAAGGCAATTCGATTGCCATTTTCATCACGTCGGTGCAGATGCCCTGGATTTTCATTGTATTTAACGAGTTCCCAATCCTTGTAGTAGTCTGCTAGCTCGCCTTCCTTAAAGGTAAAGGAAAAAGGAACCTGGCAAGGATAGTCCTCTGTATCCATGGCACAAACGATCAAGTTATAGCCTCCCGGATTGGTCTGGTCTTGCATATTTCGAATAATCGCTGGAATGCGATCCGCTTGCAAGAACATGAGGACAACCGTTGAGACAATCAAATCATAACTTTGTTTTAGGTTCGCTGAGTTGATATCATAGAGTCCCACAGTCATTTCCAAATCTTCTTGTTCTACAATACTTTGGAGGATCTCTAGGGCTAATTCATTTTGATCGACTGCTGTCACTTCAAAGCCATGCTGGGCCAAAAAGAGAGCATTTCGTCCTTGTCCACACCCCAAATCCAAGGCCTTGCCTGGAGAAAGGGACTCCATGGCTTCTAGCACTTCCGAATGGACGGGATTGCTATTATATTTTTTGGGGAAATAATCTTTGGGCTCACAGTAGAATTCCAAAAACCATTCCACATCATCTGTAAGGGCCTCTACACGATGCCAAGCTTGCGGCTGTGCCATCGGGTTATCCGCACCTGCCTCAAAAACATGGCTAGCTACTTCTTCCCCATCTTCCGTCAGCTCAACAAACTTGAGTTTTCCTTTTAGGACTGTAATCTTTCCCCAAGTACCTACTTTGGTATTGTGTTTTCTTTGGACTGCTTCAGGCATGGTATCCTTGGTCCACAAAGGCATCCGTTTATAGGCAATTAATTTTTCAGGCATCCGTTTCTTCTCCTTCTTTCTATCTATCCCTATCATACAAAAATTGCATGCAAATAACAATAAAAAGAGTGGAATTACAAGCTCCTTTTCTGAAGACTTCTATTCCACTCTCTTAGAATCCAGTTGAGGCAGGATGCTGATTTAACAGTCTCTGTCTACTTATTCTTCATTTTCATTCTTTTTTGATTTTTTAAAGTAGAAACCTGCCAAGCCAAATCCTGCAATAGCCAAAACTCCTAAGACGGCAGATAAACTGCTGTTTGAATCACTTGCCTTGCTAGATGATTGACTAGAAGCTGTTTCTTCCTTCTTATCAGTTTCTTTCGATGCATCTTTTTCAGCTTGAGCTGCTGCTACCAGATTGGCCTTGTTATAGCCGTCATATACAAAGTCTGCTTCCAAACCTTTTTCTGTACGAATCTTATCTTCCATCTCGCTTTCAACTTGCTTGATTTGTTTGAAGATGGTTTCCGCACGTTTAAGTGAGTCACTTGTTACTTCGTCTGCAGTAGCTTTCGCTTGGTCATCAGTAAGTCCACTGTATTTTTGATCCAAAGCTGCTTGTTCTTTGATCCATCCTTTTTCCAATTCTTTCCACTTCTCTTGGATGCTGTTGCCAAAGAGGTCTGGGTATTTCATGACCATTTGGTCAATATGCCAAACAGCCCAATACCAAGAAGTTGGATCGTATTTGGCAGAACGAACTTTGAATGGTGCATAGGTATCGTTGACAATACCATAGAATGGCACATAAGGCGTGTTCCGGCTTTGAGCGAGACCTAACCAAACGACACCACCAAATGGAGTTGGCAAGTCCTTCTTAATTTGGTATACGTGGGCGTTAATGACGTTTTCATTTCCCAAAGCATATTTGTATTTATTGGTATCGACTTCTTTACCTGGTTCCACCAAGTCATCTGGTGTGTATTGTTTGAGGTGTTCGAACCGGTTCCGTTGTTCAGCGAAAACATCTTCTAGACTATACTTTTTAGAAGGATCCGTTGGTTTGCGCAAAAGGTCAAAGTGCTTATCATCATATTTGATGTCCGCTTTCGGATCCATCAAGGTAATCCCTGCATAGGTCCGTGAGCGGTTGCGTTCGGTATATTCATCTGGACCATAAGAGTCTGCAATATGGAAGTTACCATCTTTATCAGTCTTGTAGTGGTCTGCCTTTTTAGCAACTGCTTCCACATCTTTCGAAGCAATGACATTGTCCTTGTCCTTGAAATCCACATGTCCTAGATAGTAGGTATTGGCAAAGATGGCATAGCGGTCTTGAGGGAATTTAATGGCTACATATTGGTGACCAGAGAGGATTTCCATGTACCAGAGTTCATTCTTATCTGCTACGACAATGATGTTTCCTTCGGCAGATCCTTTTTCATCAAGTACCTTGGCAACCAACTCAATTCCTTCACGAGCTGTTTTGACACGTGGAAGAACCAAGTCCACCATAGCAGCTTCAGCCAAGCCATTTTTCACCAGTGGGTCTGCTTTCAAAATCTTATCGTGTGGGGTTGCAGATACGGTAGAAGTCATGGAAACGCCTGCTTCGTTAAAGCCGTGTGCTCCGAAGTTCCCGTTGGAACCATCTCCATGGGCTGCATCATAAGTTGCGGTATATTTCATTTCATGACTCAAGTGGGGATAAGCAAAGCCGTTGGATTCGTCCTCCAACATATCTCCATCCTTATAGTCTTTGGCAGGTACCACCTCGTAAGTTTTATTGTGGCGACCACCATCGGGAGCATAAGGATAGTCTTCAGTCCGCCCAAAGAGCATGGAACCATCTGTCGTGAGTTCCTTCCCAACAATGAAGGCTGAGCAGGCCTGCGCAACTTGAACTGGAATCAAGGCAAAGGCCATCAAAGCAATCATCAGTTTGACCAGTAGTTTTCTCATAGTCGATCTCCTTTATGACTACAAAAGAGGCTAGAAAATCATTTTCAAGCCGACGAAAAACAACTATACCAACGCTACCTTCAGTATACTCTTATCCAGAAAATAATGCAAGCGGTTTCAAGAAAGGGAATTTAAAAATAGGAACAGTTTTCAGCCCTTGCTTCAGCTGTTCCTATTTCTTACTTTAACGCGTATTGTATTGCTTCATGACACGAGCAATGTCACGATTTTGCTCCCGCCGTTTGATGGATTCACGTTTGTCATAATCGTGCTTCCCTTTGGCTAAGCCCAGCAAGAGCTTGGCGTAGCCATCCTTAAGGTAAACCTTAAGGGGAACTAGAGTCATCCCTGTTCCTTTAGTCTCCTGCTCCAACTTTTGAATTTGCTTCTTATGCAGCAAGAGTTTGCGACGACGCTCTGGGTCTTGGTTCCAGATATTGCCTTCCTCATAGGGAGCAATATGAACATTGCTGAGCCAGACTTCCCCATTTTTGACTTGGGCAAATCCATCCTTGAGGTTGATACGAGCTGCTCGAACACTCTTGATTTCTGTACCAGTCAGGACCATTCCTGCTTCAATGGTTTCAACAATTGTATAATCGTGGCTTGCTTTCTTATTTTGTGCGACGACCTTTCCCTCGCCCTTTGCCATGCTTAGCTCCTTTCTTAGCTACTTCCTTGTAAAAAGGTTTCTTACTCTTTTTCTTCTTGTCTTTTGAAGAATGCTTGCACTTGTTCTCTCTAAAGCCCCCTTGCTTTCGTTCTTCTTTCTTAGAAGAAGGGCGCTTAGAGTGTCCATTTCGATCTTTACGATCCGATGCTGTAGTGACTTTTTCAATCAAATCCAGCTCACTTGGGATATAAGAAAAATCAATCTCGCCAGTCATCTTATCCGCTCTTTCGACCCTGATTCGGATCTCCTGACCGACACGGAAGGTCACGCCTGATTTTTCCCCACGCAAGGTCAAATCGCGCTCGTTAAAATGATAAAAACCAGGTAAGGTGGTGATGTGGATCAAACCTTCTACGGTATTTGGCAATTCAACAAAGAGACCAAACTTGACGACACTGGACACCAAAGCATCGTACTCTTCGCCAACATAGTCCTCCATGTACTCTGCCTTCTTCATGGCTTCTACTTCCCGTTCAGCATCAATGGCGCGACGTTCCCGACTAGAGGATTGGCTAGCAATATCTGGAATGACCTGTTCAAAATGACTAGCTACTTCAGAATCTTTTCCATACTCTCGCACCATGCGGTGGACTAATAAGTCTGGATACCGGCGAATCGGACTGGTGAAGTGAGTATAGAACTCAGCTGCTAGCCCATAGTGGCCGTGGTTGTGCTCGGAATAACGCGCTTGCTGCATGGAACGAAGCAACATCATAGACAAGACATCAGCATAGGGTTCCCCTTCTACCTTCTTCATGATGTCCTGCAAGGTTTCCTGACTCATGGAACTAGCTGTCCCATAAATTGGAAGGCCAAAACTAGAGGCATAATCGATAAACTTTTGCACCTTCTCTGCTTTGGGTTCTTCGTGAATCCGGTAAATAAAGGGAAGTTTTCGTTTGGCAAAATGCTCTGCTACTGTCTCATTGGCGATCAGCATAAAGGATTCAATCATCCGTTCTGCAACCCCACGTTGGCGCAAGACGATGTCTACTGGTTTTCCTTGAGGATTGACCAGGATTTTTGCTTCACTGGTATCAAAGTTCAGGGCGCCTCGTTTTTCCCGCATTCCTTCTAAGATCTGATGAAGAGCAACCATGGCTTCGATACTTGGCACAATAGCTTGGTATTCCTCACGCTTCTCCTGGTCCCCAGCAATGATCTCATTGACATCGCTATAGGTCATACGGAAAGTCGTTTTAATGACCGTTTGGGTGATCTGGTAACGAAGGACCCGACCACGCTGGTCGATCTCCATAATAGCTGACTGGGTCAAGCGATCCACTTGAGGGTTTAAGGAACAAATCCCGTTTGATAGACGCTCAGGTAACATGGGCACGACCCGATCGGTCACATAGACAGAGGTCGCCCGGTTGAGGGCTTCCTTGTCCAAGGCAGAACCTTCGGTTACATAATAAGAGACATCGGCTATGTGAACGCCAAGCTCAAAATTCCCACCTTCCAAGCGCTTGATGTGAACCGCATCATCCAAGTCCTTGGCATCGGCACCATCAATGGTAAAGATGATTTCATCTCGAAGATCCAAACGTCCCTCCATATCCTTCTCACTAGGCTGGTCTGGGATGCTTTCTGCTTCTTTGAGGACTGCTTCTGGAAATTCTGAGACGATATCCATAGACTCTAAAACTTCCAAGACATCGATCCCAGGATCTGTCACATGCCCAACCACATCTTGTACTGAGGCAACAAAGTAATTATGCTTCCGACTTGGATACTGTTCAATAGCTACCTTGAGAACTTCCGTTCCCTCTAATTGTAGGGCAGGTTTTTTCACGTAGATGCGTTGGCTAATCTTTTGATTCTTTGAAAGGATGTAGCCTGCATATTTGGGTTTTTCCTCATCCAAAACGATTTGGCCGACGACTGTTTGGAGGCTGTGCTCCAAGACATCAATGATTTTCCCCTCTGCCGCAGTCCCCTTTTGCCGATCGGCGACCTTGGTGATTACAACCTCAACTGTATCCCCATCAATGGCATGGTTGACATCATTTCGTCCAATAAAAAGGTCCTCTTCTTCCCCCTCTAGGCTAACAAAGCCAAAGCCACTCTTATGAGCATGGAAAATCCCTTTCACAGTAATGACGCCTTTTGGCTTGGCATCAAGGAGACTTAAAAAACCATTTTCTTCAAAGGTTAGTTGACGACGTCGCTCCATCAGCGAAATGGTCTTAATCAGTTCACGAAAACCTTTGGCGTCTGTACTCCCTATGGCTTGAGCCAACTGATCAACCTGAGCTTTTCCCTCCTGTTTTAAATAATCAATAATTTTACTTTTCATATCTTGTGCTGGTCACCCAGCCTCCTTTATTTTCTTTCTTTCAGAGAGATTTCTTTACAAGTGACAAACTCCCTATCAAACGACCCATAGATGAAAAAATAGGCAAAGACAATGTCTAAGCCTATCTTATTTACTGGATAATACCATTAGAATCATCGCAATCAGTAACCAAAGGAAAATCATGACTCCTGTTAAACGTTGCATGACTGCTTCGAATCCACGAGCTTTTGAACGTTCGAATAAGTCATTTGAGCTTGCATCGAATACGTTGCTAGATTGATTTTTAGTTGGTTGCATGAAGATAGCAATAACAATTAATACAGATAGTACCAATAAAATAGTAATCAACGGTTTAGTCATAATTAAAAAACTCCTTAAAATCTTATCTATTTTACCATAAAAATCATTTTGTTTCAAGATGTAATGTCACTTTTCTCTCTTTGGGACAATACTTCAAAACTTCAATTTTTTCAGGGTGTGTCTTCATATTTTTACTTGTCAAATAATTCTGACTACCACAGCTCGTGCAGGTTAGTTGTACTTTAATGCGCACTGATTTCTCTCACTTTCAAATACTTTCTAAAGATGAATAAAAGGAAGGCCAAATCTATAAAGGCTAGGATAGCAGTCCCATAGAATACCCAATGGTAATTGACATGCATGGCAATACTAGAGCCCATCAGGGGACCAAGAACTCCCCCAACATAAAAGAAGAGCTGATTGTAACTAAAAATCCGAGAAATTCCTTCCTTGGGAGTCATGCGGTTTAAGAGAGCCGTCACTCCGGGCATTAAGGCTCCTGTTCCAATTCCAAATAGGAAGCGAAGAAGGCCTAATTGAAAAGGGGTCTGAGCAAGGGCACAGAAGATATAGAGGATGCCACTATAGAGAAGAGCTAAAAGTAAGAGGCGATGGTTGCCAATTTTATCTCCGAGCTTTCCCATCCATCCCGATGTCAGGATACTGGAAATCCCCATCGCTGATACGATCAGTCCAGATACAAAAATAACATTGTCGCTCTGGCCAAGTTCTCTCACATAGAGTGGAAGAATGGGAGAAATGGACTGACCGATCATCTGAATGGTCATACTGGTCAAAAAGAGGCCCAGTAAAATGCCCTTATGCTGGATAGAAGTCAGTAATTCCCAGCTTGAAAGGTGCTTCTCCTTCGATATTTGTTGGTAGTCTTCCTCAATGCCCCACCAAGTTAAGGCAGAGACGAGAAAGAGGAAAAAACCAACGAGGAGAAAGACATTCCGCATACCAAATTGCTCTGCGATCAATCCCCCCAACAAGGGGCCCATCAAAGTACCGGCGACGGTTCCCGTCGATAAGGTTCCTAGAGCATATCCAGATTGATTCTTTGGTACCTGACTGGCAATGAGAGCCGTGCTATTAGGCACAAAGCCTGAGAAGACACCATTTAATAAGCGTAGGAGCAGCAACCAAAAGACGGAAGGGACAAAAGCAATTCCTCCCATGGTCAAGGTCATAGCAATAGAGGCTCTCAACATCATGGGTTTCCGACCATAACGGTCCGCCAAACTCCCCCAGATTGGGGCCATTAGAGCGGAAGTCAAAGAGGAGGAGGCGACTGCAATCCCAGCATAAAAAGGAACTGCCGGACCTTTCACCCCCAACTCCTCCACAAATAGAGCCATAAAGGGAACCACTAACGAAAGACTAGCACCTACGAAAAAGCAGCCAATCCAGGCAATAAAAAGATTTTTACGCCAATTGATTTCCAGTGAAATAGGATCATCTTCTTTCTATTTGTTCTAAAGCCCGATCGATTTCCTGATAGAGGTGATCACGCTGGCTATTGTTATCGATCACGAGATCGACAAGAGTTTTTTTCTCATCTAGAGGCATCTGGGCTGCTAAACGATCGCGCGCCTGGACCTCTGTTAAGGCATTGCGCTCCATCAAACGTTCTAACTGAGTATCTTCCGTCACATATACCAGCCAGACTTGGTCAAACCAGTCCAGATATCCCTGCTCGATTAACAAGGGGATATCCATGAAAAAGATGTCTTCTGTTGCAGCTAGTCGGTCCCTTTCTCGCGCCAGAGCTTTGCGGATGATCTCCCCTTGTACTTGGTTGGACCAGGCAATCTCTTTCTGGCTTGAAAAGATTCGTTGAGCCAGAGCAGGACGATTCAAGTCCCCAGTATCTAGGAGGATGTCCCTTCCAAAATGATCTACCAAAGCTTGATAGAGTTCTCCACCTGGTGCCTGCAAGTCATGGACCACTCGATCAGCATCAATGACAGGATAGCCTTTTTCTTTCAAATAAGAGGTAACAGTGGACTTTCCTGAAGCAATCCCTCCTGTTAATCCGATGATTCTTGCCATCTAGTTCTCCTTTTGGCAGTGAGGGCAAAAATGGGTTCCACGTCCCCCCAGCTGAATTTTTTCAATCGGTGTTCCGCAGCGCAAACAAGGTTGACCTGTTTTCCCATAGACCTGGTGTTCTTCCTGCATGGTGCCATCCTCGCCAAAAGCATTGCTGTAGGAGCGAATGGTGGAGCCCCCCTTTTCAACAGCCTGAGCAAGTACAGCAATCGTTTCTTTGCGGATGGCTTTGGCTTCTGTAGCAGTCAAGCTTTGCCCCAAGCGGGCTGGATGAACCTTGGCTCGATAAAGGACCTCATCTACATAAATATTGCCCAGACCAGCCACTAATTTTTGGTCCAAAAGGGCTGACTTAATGGGTTTCTTTGATTTTTTAAGAGCTGCTTGGAAGGCTGGGGCTTTAAAATCCGCTTCTGTCGGCTCAGGACCAATTTTTTTCGCCAAAAAATAGCTATCAACAAGCTCAGGCACTAGGACTTCCATGGTCCCAAACTTGCGAACATCTTCATAGACCAGGGTGCTGCCATCCGTAAAACAAAAGAAGACATGGGCGTGCTTGCGAGGAGGGACCTCGTCTGGATAAAAGAAATACTTACCTTCCATCCGCAAATGCGAGATGAGAACCAGATCCGTCAGATAAAACAAGAGGTATTTCCCACGACGCCCCAGGGCCCGAATTTCTTGACCTGGGAGATCTTGACGAAAAGCATCCAGATCCGTCTGAATCATCTTTGGATACTTTACTTCCACTGACTGGATGGTCTTCCCAAGAATTAATTTCTCAAGACCTCGTCGAACGGTCTCTACTTCTGGTAATTCAGGCATAGTACTCCTTTCAAAAACAAGAAGCAGGCCATCTGCCCACCTCTTCTTAATATTCTTTTTCGTTGTATCCGAAATCAGCAAGATCCAATTTCTTATCCCGCCAATTTTTCTTGACTTTGACCCAGGTTTCTAGGAAGACCTTGTCCCCTAGCATGAGCTCAATATCCTTACGCGCAAGGGTTCCGATCTTCTTGAGCATGGCACCGCCTTTTCCGATGACAATGCCTTTTTGGCTATCGCGCTCGACCATGATGGTTGCTCGGATATGGACCTTATCTGTCTCTTCATCCCGCTTCATAGAATCCACCACTACGGCAACAGAGTGGGGAATTTCTTCTCGCGTCAAGTGCAAGACCTTCTCGCGGATCATTTCAGAGACCAAGAAGCGCTCTGGGTGATCCGTAATTTGATCAGCAGGGAAATATTGGAAACCTTCTTCTAAGTTTTCGCTCAAAATATCAATCAAACGCGAAACATTGTTTCCTTGAAGGGCTGAAATCGGCACGATTTCCTTGAACTCCATCTGACTACGGAAGTCATCGATTTGCGCCAAGAGTTGATCTGGGTGAACCTTGTCAATTTTATTCACCACCAAAATCACAGGCACCTTAGCAGCCTTGAGGCGTTCGATGATCATGTCATCACCTTTCCCACGTGGCTCGTCTGCTGGCACCATAAAGAGAACGGTATCCACTTCTCGAAGGGTGCTATAGGCCGACTCTACCATGAAGTCTCCAAGCGCTGTCTTGGGTTTGTGAATCCCTGGGGTATCGATAAAGACGATCTGTTCCTTATCGGTCGTGTAGATTCCCATAATCTTGTTGCGCGTTGTCTGCGCTTTATCACTCATGATGGCAATTTTTTGCCCCATGACGTGGTTCAAAAAAGTTGACTTCCCGACATTGGGACGTCCTAAAATGGCTACAAAGCCTGATTTAAATGTCATAGTTTCCTTTCATGAGGGAAGTCTCCCTCTTATCCAAATACTAGAGCCCACAACTTGGGCACAAATATAATAAGACCTGTCACCAAGGCAAAGCCCGAAATAACGAGAACCGCTCCTGCCGCCATATCTTTGGCATTCTTTGCCAGCATGGAGAAATGGTAATCGCTCGCCAAATCCACTACATTTTCAAGAGCAGAATTCATGATTTCAAAGGCAATGACCAAAGAAACACTTAAGAGTAGAAAGAGCCACTCTGTTGCTGAAATGCCAAAAAGGAAGCCTGCAACAATCGCTAAGATAGCTGAAAGTGCATGCTTACGCATATTTCGTTCCTCTTTAAAGGCTGTGAAAATCCCTGTTAAAGCAAATTCAAGACTGGCAATCAGTTCTCGATTTTTCCATTTTCGTTTATTGTCTTGTGAGTCCATAGGCTGTCAAAATCTCTTCCTGTAAGCCAAACATTTCCTTCTCTTCTTCCGGAGTATAGTGATCATAACCGTTGATATGAAGGAAGCCATGCACTGCTAAAAAGCCCATCTCGCGCTCAAAGCTATGACCATACTCAGCCGCTTGCTCACGCGCCTTGTCTACAGAAATAAAGAGCTCTCCAATATAGGTATCAAACTCTGCCATCATTTCTGCCAATTCTGGATGGTCTTCTAAATCTTCTTCTGAAAAAGCAATATCCATCTCTGGTTTGTATTCCAGACTGATCACATCCGTTGGGCGATCCGTATCCCGGTATTCCAAGTTCAATTCATGGCTACGTTCGTTGGTTACAAAGGTCACTGCCATTTCCTTGTCTTCTTTGCCCAATTTTTTTGCAGCAAATTCTAAAATTTCCTGGGTTTGTTTGATCATTTCTTCAGAGACTTGACCGGTCTCATCAACCATTTCAATATACATCTTGGATCACCTCACTATCATTTCAATTATAGCATAAAAATAGCGTATATACTAGAATACACGCTACTTTTACTATTTGAAGAATGCCCTTTTATTCAACCGTCTGTTGGATAGCTTGCATCTGGGCATAAATGCCACCATGGGCAATCAAGTCTGCATGTTGGCCCCGTTCGACAATGCGTCCTTCTGATAGAACCAAGATCTGATCCGCATCTTGAATGGTCGATAAGCGGTGGGCAATGATAAAGGTCGTCCGGCCCTTTTGCAGGACTGCCATAGCCTTCTGAATAATCTCCTCTGTCTCCGTATCAATGTGAGAGGTCGCTTCATCCAGAATCAAAATTTTCGGATTCATGTAAAGGGTCCGCGCAAAGGAAATCAATTGACGCTCCCCACTTGAGAAGGCAGATCCCTTTTCAACCACTGGATGGTCAATTCCCTTTTCTAATCTCTGGATCATAGGCAGGGCACCGACCTGTTTTAGAGCATCCAAGACGCGATCAAGGTCGATATCTGTTTGACTCATGGCCACATTGCTAGCAATGGTCCCTGAGAACAGATAGGGATCCTGTAAGACAATTCCCATATGGGAGCGAAGACTCTCTCTAGAGAAATGGCGAATATTCTGGCCGTCGATCCGGATTTCCCCCTCCTGCGGATCATAGAAACGATAGAGCAAGTTCATAATGGAGGATTTACCCGAACCGGTATGGCCAACCAAGGCAAGGGTTTGACCCGGATGAGCTTGGATGGAAATGTCCTTCAGAACTGGCTTGCCTTCTTCATAGGCAAAAGTGACCTGATCAAACTCCACAGCCGCCCGATCTATTTGGATCTCTTCGGTTGCATCTGCCTCTTCCTTTTCATCTAGGAAAGTCAAGACCCGCTCCCCTGTTTCCAGAGAGCGCCGGATATCTGGAAGACGGCGGATCAAATTGGCCATGAGATCAAAAAGCTGAATAACATAATTGAGATTGATAAATAAGAAACCTGCAGTCATCCCCAAATCTCCCCCAAGATAGGATAGGCCTGCAATAGTTAAAATTCCTGCAATGACGATGTATTTCAAGAATTCTGTCAGGCTCCAAGAGGCAATGGAGTCTGCTAGAACCAAACGATCATAGGCCACAGTCATCTTGTCTGTCGTCTGATCAAACTCATCAATCACGCGCTCTTCTTGTCCGTAAAGTTGGATCATACTCGCTCCATGAAGCAGTTCATTAACCTGGGTATTGATCTCACTTCTGGAATCAAAGAAGTCCTTCATGGGCTTGTCCGTCATACGCTTATACAAGGCCTGAATCCCGTAAAAGATAGGGAACATCAAACATAAGAGGAGACCCATCATGGGATTGATAGTAAAGAGAACTCCCATGATAAAGAAGAAACGCATCAAATGAATCACCAAATACATGCAGGAATTGTAAAATTGAGTCCGTAAGGTCTCTGTATCATTAACAATTCGTGTAGCAATTTTCCCTGCTGGCTTGTCATCAAAGTAGGAAATCGGTAGTTGTTGCATCACAAGGAAGGCTTGATCGCGTAGCTGTGCAGTTACCTTATTGCCTCCATGGATCAAAACCCGATTGCCTATATAACTGACAATCTGACCCACAGCCAAAACAATCAGATAGAGGACACCCATAGGATAGAGTGCTCCTAACTCTCCTCCCTGACTCAAGGCTGTCAAGGGACCATCAATCATTTTTTGCAGAATAAACGGCGATAGATCTGACAAAATCGTTGCCAGCAAAAGACAGATGAAACCTAGCCCAAAAATACCAGGAAAAAGGGATAGTTTTTGTAAGAGTCGTTTTAAAATACCCATCTTATTCTCCTTCCTGTCTTTGTTGCCGTTGGTATTGTTCGTAATACCAACCCTCTTGAGCTAGTAAATCACTAGCTGTTCCTTCTTCTACAATCCGTCCTTGATCTAACACAAGGATCCAATCTGCCTGATGGACAGCTGAGAGACGGTGAGAGACTATCAAGGTTGTCTTTCCTTGTCGCTCTCTTTGAATGGTCTCAATAATGGCCTGTTCCGTCTTGGCATCCACTGCGGATAAAGAATCATCCAAGAGGAGCAACTGGGCATCACGTAAAAAGGCGCGTGCCAAGGAAATCCGCTGCTTCTGTCCTCCCGATACAGATACTCCCTTTTCTCCGATCAAAGTGTCCAGACCATCCGACATCCGTTCCAAATCATCTGCGAAGGCTGCCTGAGCGATAGCATCCATGATTTCCTCTTGACTAGCTCCCTTCTTACCAAGGGAAATATTTTCTAAAATAGACTTCGAAAATAAGATGTGTTCCTGAGAGACGTAACCGATTTTTTCCTCAATAGAGCGTCTCACATAGTGTGTAACGGACTCCCCATTAATGGTAAACGTCCCTTGCCCAAGTGGGTATTGACGTAAAAATTGACGGACCAAACTTGTCTTTCCTGCTCCTGTTCGACCCACAATCCCAATGGTTTGCCCTTTATTGAACTGCAAAGAAATCTGCGAAAGACTCTCCTTCTCCGCCATCGGATAGGTAAAAGAATAGTTTTCGAAAACTACCTCATTCAGTTCCTCTAGCCAATCATCTCCATCTCTTTCCAAGTCATCATCCTCTTCGACCAATTCTGACAACTTTTTGTGGGATGTCTTGGCTGTTTGATAGACAAGGATGAAGTCTGCTAGCATCCACATCGGCTCAATCAAGGCCACTAGATACAATTCTAGACCTAGCAGTTGACCCAAGCTAATCTGTCCAGTCTTCAAGAAGTGACCCCCACAGACCAAAAGCAGGACGGTTGAAACCCCGATAAAGCAGAGGGCAAAAGGACCAAAGGCATTTTGAATAGAGGCGATCTTATCCCCCGTCTTGGCCAAACTTTCTGTCCGCTCTTGAAATTGTCGCACCTGACGCTCCTTGCGACTATAGGCCCGCATGACCCGAATCCCTTCGATGGATTCTAGGACCTCATCATTCAAGTTAGCCACGGCATCACGGTTTTCATCCACATAGATCTCTTCCTTTTTCCCCAGGAGATAGGTTGATAAAACCAGAAAACTCATAGGAATAAAGGAAATTAAACTCAACTGCCAGGAAATCAAGAACATGGCTGGAATGATAAAAAGGAACAAGCCTCCCCCGTAAAGGACAATCAGCATCCCATAGCCGACCATCCCCATCATCCCGTCTACATCCGTGGTAAAACGAGTCAGGAGATCCCCTGAGCGAAACTTTTCATAAAATGGCCGTCTCATAACTACGAGCTTACGAAAAGCTTGCCCCTGTAGCCTAGCCTTGTAATGGACCGAAGCTTGAAACAACTTCAGATGCCAGTAGTAAGCAGAAATGTAATTTAAAAAAGTAGCTCCCAACAAGAGAGCAATATCTCTCGTAAAACTTGCCTGAGTCAAGGTCTGCTTGCTCAGCTGGTCGACTAGTCGTTGAATGACCTGTGTCGGTATTAAAATTGTATAATCATAAATCACTAGGACCACAGCAATGCTGAGATACAGCCACTTATGCTCCCAGATGTACTTCCATAAAGCTCCTATCATCTTCTCCCCTTTCAATTTGGCACAGAAAAAACCCAAGTAGGAGCTGAGTACGTGCTCAGTCCACACTTGGGCCTTCTGATGCCTGTCACCAATTCAGTTAAGGCAGGCAAAAATGCATACAAAAAACCCAAGACAGACTCCTCCATCTTGGGTTTCATTCAATTTTTTACATAGAACTCAACTGAGATTGGAGAAGTTGTGTATTCAATTGTGTCATCAAGAATGTTACTTTGTTCATGATGGTTTTCTCCTTTCTCTTTGTTGTTCTAACTTTACCACGGATTTCTGTGCTTGTCAACGTTTTTTTGAAAATTGTTGAAAAAAGATCCATAAATAGGCACTCAATTAGAAATTAAAGCACAAAAAAGAAGCCTAGATCCTCTCTAAGCTTCTCTCTTCTTATATGCTAGTTGCCGGGATTGAACCGGCGACCTCATCCTTACCATGGATGCGCTCTACCGACTGAGCTAAACCAGCAGTACCTATCTACTATATCATGGAGATAGGCCTTTTGTCAATATCCTGACTCATTTTTCTGCCAAATATTCTTCCTTCGTGAGGACATAATGAACTCGCGTCACCATTCGCCCTTCTTCATGCAGGTCTAGCATCGCGTAGGGCTCCTCGTGAGAATATTTCATACCTGATTTGGCCATCACCCGTCCAGAAGCTGGGTTGTTCTGATCATGAACAGCAATGAGCTTGTTCATCCCTAACTGTTCAAAAGCCAAGGCAATGACTGCCTTGGTAGCCTCTGTCGCAAGACCTTGGTTCCAATAGTCTTTATTCAGAACATAGCCGATACTCCCCTTCTTCAGAGAAAGATCCAAATCCAGTAAATCAATCGTCCCGATAAATTTTCCATTTTCTTTGAGCTCGATCCCCCATCTGCCAAGTGGGCTCGCTAGGTAAAAGAGGGCAATATTATTACGCGTCTCTTCTAGACTATGATTGGTTGGAAAGGTATAGCGCGTAACTGTTTCATCAGAAGCATACTCAAACATAGCCGGTGCGTCTTCAAGAGTGACCGGACGCAAGTGCAAACGCTCTGTCTCCACTTCACGATAAGCCGCTAACTTCACATATAAATTTTCCATTTGACACTCCTTCTTTAGGGATTAGTTTAGCAAATAACATAAAGGAAGGCAAGCTCAAATTTTTCTTGCTTTTTAACCCATTTTTCTATACAATAAAATCAATCAAAACAATCAGATGAGGGGTGAAAAGGTCATTGAGTTAGGAGAGGAATCTCACACCAATGGCCTTTTTACACCCATATCTAAGTAAGGAGAAATAATCATGTTAATCGGTATCCCAAAAGAAATTAAAAACAATGAAAATCGTGTTGGTTTGACACCTGCAGGTGTACAAAGCTTGGTGAAGAAAGGCCATCAAGTTTTGGTAGAAACAAATGCTGGACTTGGTTCTGGCTTTGCCGATGAAGATTACGCCAAACAAGGAGCTACTATCGTTGCAACTGCTGCAGAAGCTTGGGCAGCTGAATTGGTGGTCAAAGTCAAGGAACCCCTCGCTGAAGAGTATGGCTTCCTTCGTGAAGACCTCTTGCTCTTCACCTACTTGCACATGGCTGCTGCCCCTGAATTAGCAGATGCCATGGTGACTGCCAAGACAACTGGGGTGGCTTACGAAACGGTACGAGACCTTGAAGGACAATTGCCTCTTTTGGTACCAATGAGTGAGGTTGCTGGACGAATGGCCGTTCAAATCGGGGCTCACTTCCTCACTAAACAAGAAGGTGGATCTGGCGTCCTCCTAGGTGGGGTACCTGGTGTTCCTAAAGGGAAAGTTACCATCATCGGTGGTGGAGTCGTTGGAACCCACGCAGCTCGGATCGCACTTGGACTCGGTGCCCAAGTGACTATCTTGGATATCAGTGCTAAACGTTTGGCTGTTCTGGAAGATGTCTTTGGTCATCAAATCCAAACCCTTATGTCCAATCCATTTAACATTGAAGCCAGTGTCCGTGATGCCGATGTTGTTATCGGGGCTGTCTTGATCCCTGGAGCTAAAGCTCCTAAATTAGTGACAGACGATATGGTCAAACAAATGCGTCCCGGTTCTGTCATCGTGGACGTAGCTGTGGACCAAGGTGGGGTTATTGAAACAGCAGACCGTGTCACTACTCATACGGAGCCTGTTTACGAAAAACATGGTGTGCTCCACTATGCCGTTGCCAATATCCCAGGCGCTGTCGCTCGCACCTCTACTATCGCCCTTACCAATGTGACCCTTCCTTATGTAGAAGCTTTAGCTGATAAAGGCTTTCATAAGGCTATTGCACTTGATGAAGGATTACGCCAAGGAGTTACTACTTACCAAGGTCACATCACTAGCCAACCCGTTGCAGAAGGTCTAGAACGCGACTTCACTCCAATCGACGAATTGGTTTAATTTCTAACATTTAAAAGGCAAAGATCATACGATCTTTGCCTTTTCTTTTATTCTGCTTCTTCTTCCACATCCAGTTTTTCTTTGAGGACTGGATTCTGAATGGGCTCATAGGCCCGGATAATTTCGGCAACTACCGGATGGCGAACGACATCCTTGGCAGAGAAATGCACAAAGTCAATTTGAGAAATATTTTTTAATTTCTCCTGAGCATCAATCAAACCGGATTTGACATTTCGAGGGAGGTCAATCTGGCTGGTATCTCCATTGACAATCATCTTAGAGTTAAAACCAAGACGGGTCAAAAACATCTTCATCTGCATGATAGTTGTATTTTGCGCTTCATCGAGAATGACGAAAGCATCGTCCAAGGTCCGCCCCCGCATATAAGCCAAGGGAGCAATCTCAATAATTTCTCGCTCCATCATCCTAGTGGTTTGGTCTTTCCCTAAAATCTGGTAAAGAGCATCGTAGACTGGTCGTAGATAAGGGTCTACTTTTTCCTTGAGATCTCCTGGAAGGAAACCAAGGCTCTCTCCTGCTTCTACAGCTGGACGGGTCAAAATGATTCGCTTGACTTGACCACGCTTGAGGGCAGTCACAGCCAAGGTCACCGCTAAGAAGGTTTTCCCTGTCCCGGCTGGTCCAATCCCGAAGGTCACATCATGGTGCTTGACACTATCGACATAAATCTTTTGCCCCAGCGTTTTGACCCGAATGGGCTTGCCGTAGCTATCCTTGATGATTTCTTCTTCATACAAGGCGACGAACTTATCCAACTCATCATTACGAACCATTTGAATAGCTGTTACGACATCCGGCGTCCCGATGGTCATACCACGATTCACCAAGATCAGCAAAGCCTCAATGACTTGTCTAGCTTTCTCACAATCTTCTTCTTGCCCAATGACCTGGACAATTTCTGTTCGTGCATGGATGATCACATCCAACTCTTGCTCCATCAAACGCAAATGACGCTCATTGGATCCAAACAGATGGAAGAGATCATCTGGATGACTTAATTGAATATCAATTGAATGTTCTTTCAAATAAAGAACCTCTCTATTTCTGTAAGTTTTCTCTATTATAACAAAGTGACCGAGAATTGACCATCCCCGGCTCACCACTATCTCCTGTTACTAATGACTGAGGTATTCTTCCCAGATTGCATCAAAATCTCCTAGATTAAAGGAGAAACTGGCATGTTCTTCCAGAAAGCGGCTAACCTCATCAAAATCATCTGTATGTTTTGGAAAGGCAGACTCATGAAAAGCTAGATCAGCTAGCAAGGCTTTCGGAGCATTGCTTTTGGGATTGCGCTCTGTCATCAGCCAAGTGTAAAATGATTTTCGCATAAGGCTCCTCTTAGATTAGTTCCGTTCCAAACTGGTCTTGCTTGATTTTTTTCGCTTTCATCAAGCCACCCAGAGCCTTTTTGAACTGCCCCTTGGAAATTCCAAAGGTTGCCTTAATCTCTTCTGGGGAGGACTTGTCATTCAAGGTCATAAAGCCACCATTCCCCTCCAAGTAGGCCAAAATCATCTGCGCATCGTTTTCAAGCATTTCAAACGAGCGTGGTTTCAAGGACAAATTCAAGGTCCGATCCACCTCTCGGAAACCGATGACCCGAGCATCTAAGACTTGTCCCAAACGGGGTTCGGCATAGCGCTCACTTGGATGGATAAAGCCCAGCATATTATTCTCAGGCAGGTAAACAAAGGTCCCTGAAAGTTTTAAGCGATAGACGATGGCCGGCCAGTTCTGGTTTTGCATATTGTTGTAGGCTGGACGAGCAATTCGTTGGAAGTCTTCTTGGTAGGCCAAGACACCCCAGATCCGATCTTTTTTATCAACTTCTAGGCGAACAAAGAGTTTATCGCCTTTTTTCGGCCACAGATCCTTGATTTCTGGCAAAATATCCAGAGAGACGACAATCTCCTTATCGGGTAGACCCGTATCGACAAATACACCCAGGTCCTTGCGAACTTCAGTCACTGTCCCCCAGCCAAATTGGTCCTGACGGGCTGTGACTTCTAGGGTGGTCAGACGCAAACGTTGCTTCATATCCGTATAGGCAAAGCCCTTGACGGATTCTCCAAGTGCATGCTCTCCTTCAGACTTGTCCAAAGCATAAGTCTGCCCATCCTTCTGGACAAAGTAAAAACGATCATTCTCATCCGTTACAAGGCCCACGATATCATGTGCGAGGTTGGTATTCATTTTTTCCTTCTTTCTGGCTAAAGCTCATCAATAGCCCCTTAATGGAAATAAAACTCAGCCAGCAGTGCCAACTGAGTTCATTTCCTCTGTAAACTGCTGGAAATGATTAAACTTCAAGCAATTCTTTTTCTTTGTGTGCTGTCATTTCATCAACATGTTTCACAGCATCATCGGTTACTTTTTGGATCTCTTTCTCAAGATTCTTCAATTCATCTTCAGTGATTTCTTTAGCTTTTTCTTGCTTCTTGGCTTCATCCATCGCATCACGGCGGATGTTACGGATCGCTACTTTAGCATTTTCACCGACTTTTTTCACTTCTTTGGCCAAGTCACGACGAGTTTCTTCTGTCAAAGCTGGGATAACCAAGCGGATAACCGAACCATCGTTGGCTGGAGTAATGCCAAGATCAGAAGCATTCAAAGCGTGCTCGATATCTTTCAATGAAGACTTGTCAAAAGGTGTGATCAACATCACACGAGCTTCTGGAATGGTGATCGATGCGATTTGATTCAATGGAGTATCAACTCCGTAATATTGAACATAGATCCGATCCAAGAGACTTGCATTCGCACGGCCTGCACGGATACTTCCAAATTCACGTCCCAAACTTTGGTGAGACTGAGTCATTCTTTCTTTAGCTTTTTCTACGATTGGATTTGCCATTTTATTCCTCTAACTTCCTTATTTTTCTACATTATTAGAAACGGTAGTACCGATATTTTCTCCAAAGACAACGCGTTTGATGTTCCCTGGCTCATTCATGTTGAAAACGACTAAGTCAATATCATTGTCCATTGAGATGGTCGATGCTGTCGAATCCATGATACGAAGGCCTTTATTGATGACATCACGGTGAGTTAATTCTTCAAACTTCACAGCTGTCTTGTCTTTCTTTGGATCAGCATTATAAACGCCGTCAACACCATTCTTAGCCATCAAGATTGCGTCTGCTTCAATTTCGGCGGCACGAAGAGCAGCCGTTGTATCCGTTGAGAAGTATGGAGAACCAATGCCTGCACCAAAGATAACAATACGCTCTTTTTCCAAGTGACGAAGGGCACGGCCACGGATATAAGGCTCAGCGACTTGTTGCATGGCAATCGCTGTTTGGACACGAGTATCTACTCCAACCTGTTGAAGAGAATCCGCCATCACCAAGGCATTCATAACTGTTCCAAGCATTCCAGTGTAGTCTGCTTGAACGCGATCCATACCTGCTTCCGCCGCAGGTTCTCCACGCCAGAGATTTCCTCCACCGATAACGAGAGCAATTTCAATTCCAAGGTCATGAACTTCTTTAATTTCAAGGGCCATCTTTTGAACCGTTTTGATATCAATTCCGACACCCCGTTCACCGGCTAACGCTTCACCTGATAACTTAATTAAAATACGTTTATACTTAGGTTCTACCATTTTGTCACTCCTTTTATGATCTGTATTATTTTACCACAAAAAGCGTTATTTATATAGTGATATCTATCAAAAAAATTTTAAACCTTCCAACTTCAATTCCCTGCCAGAAGTTAGATATATTTTTAGAATTAAGTGAAAGAATTGTCAAAAAAGCTACCCGAAGGTAGCTTTGATTTCTAATTAAAGTGAGTTAACATCCACTTTGATACCAGGACCTTGAGTTGTAGTCAAAGTCAAGCTAGTTACGTAAGTACCTTTAGCTGTAGCTGGTTTTGCTTTTTGGATAACATCGTTGAAAGCTTTGAAGTTTTCAACCAATTTGTCAGCGTCAAATGACACTTTACCGATGATCGCTTGTACGATACCTGCACGGTCTGCACGGTAAGTGATTTTACCACCTTTAGACTCTTCAACTGCTTTAGCAACATCCATTGTTACAGTACCAGTTTTAGGGTTTGGCATCAAGTTACGTGGTCCAAGGACACGTCCAAGACGTCCAACAAGAGCCATCATGTCAGGTGTAGCGATAACAACGTCGAAGTCCAACCAACCATCGTTGATTTTCGCAACAAGGTCATCTTCACCAACGAAGTCTGCACCAGCAGCTTTTGCTTCTTCAGCTTTTGCACCACGTGCAAATACAAGAACGCGAGCAGTTTTACCAGTTCCGTTTGGCAATACCATTGCACCACGGATTTGTTGGTCAGCTTTTTTCACGTCGATGTTCAAGTTGTAAGCAACTTCTACAGTTGCGTCAAATTTTGCAAAGTTAGTTTCTTTTGCAAGAGCTACAGCTTCTTCTACGCTGTATGCTTTTGTGCTGTCGATTTTTTCAAGTGCAGCACGAAGTTGTTTGCTTTTTTTAGCCATTTTATCTTTCTCCTTGTAATGTGGTCATATCGATTTTCATCTCCCACGTCACTCGTCTCATGATCAAGTGTATTGCGGGCAAATAGGATTGCTACAATTAGTCAGTAACAGTGAATCCCATAGAACGAGCAGTACCTTCGATCATACGCATTGCAGACTCAATGTTTGCAGCGTTCAAATCTGGCATCTTAGTTTCAGCAATTTCTTGTACTTGCGCACGAGTAACTGTTGCAACTTTCGTTTTGTTAGGTGTACCTGATCCTTTTTCAACACCTGCAGCTTTTTTCAAAAGAACAGCAGCTGGTGGTGTTTTTGTAACGAAATCAAATGATTTATCTTCATAAACAGTGATCACAACTGGGATAATCATACCAGCTTGGTCAGCTGTACGAGCGTTAAACTCTTTAGTGAATCCCATGATGTTGATACCTGCTTGACCAAGTGCTGGTCCAACCGGTGGAGCTGGAGTAGCTTTACCAGCAGGGATTTGCAATTTTACAAGTTTTTCGACTTTTTTAGCCATTTCTTAAATCCTCCTTTGTGGTTTTGGCGGTAATTACAGATTTTTACCTCCCACAAGTATGCTCTGCGCATACCTTTCTATTATACACTATTTTCTTCCGAATGCAAGAAAAAATTTCATTTCCATCACACTTTTTTTACTTTTGTGATAAAATGGAGGTATGTTAATAAAAGTTGCTTCCCTTGTATTTATTTTTTTGACCCTGATTCTCAGTGGGATTATTATTCGAGTCTTTAAACTGCGTCGATATGGTTGGAATTTTGCCGATCTGGCTTTTCCTCTGTTCGCGCTTGAATACTATTTGATTTCAGATGCGGCTTACTATCATAATTTGTTGCCGCAATTGTTATTAGCTTTGTCCCTCTTAGCTATCGGCTTGACTATCTATTTCTTGAAAAAGAGACGTAGCTTTTACTATCCGAAATTTTTCAAGTACTTTTGGCGCGCAGGCTTTCTCATTACCTTCTTCCTTTACCTCATTATGACGATTAGCCTCTTTATCTGATTTTAATAATAAAACAACGGTATTAACTAGATCCAAGATGATTTAGTTAATACCGTTTTTTTTATTTGTTTCTGGACTTATGCAGATGGGTCACCAAGGTATAGACAAGACGATTCATCACCCATAAGACTCCTTCCATGACTAGTCCTAGGACAAGAGTCAAGATCCAGCCAGTCAGATGAAGGTGGCTGAGATTAAAAATGGAAGAAAATACAAAGACCGACAGAGAAAATCCAGTTACATTAAGAAGGATGATGCCCAATTTTACATGATTGAAGGGAAGGCTGAGTTGGTATACTTTTGTAAAGCCAATCAAAGCTAGCAGGTAAATTGAGATGGTCGAAATATCTTCCTGACTTAATCCAAGGAAAGGACCCAGAACCACAAGAAAAAGGACCGATATGAGATTGGTCAAGGCAGCTGGAAGAGCTTGCTCTATCACGGTTTCAATAAAGTCTCCTTCTATCCGGGCACGATTCTTCTCCAAGGCCAGTAAGAAACCGGGGATTCCAATGGTGAATCCACTGATCAAGGACATCTGAGAAGCCTGAATGGGATATGTGAAATGAAAGAGAATGGCCAAAATAGCCAATAATATTGAAAAGATATTCTTAACCAAAAAGAGACTAGCCGAACGCTGAATATTGTTGACCACTCGGCGACCTTCATCTACAATCGAAGGCATGTGGGAGAAGTCTGAATCTAAAAGCACAACCTGAGCTACCTTTTTGGTCGCATCGTGACCCGTATTCATGGCAATACTACAATCTGCCTTTTTCATAGCGAGAATGTCATTGACCCCATCCCCTGTCATCCCAACCTTATGACCATCCGCCTGCAGGCTCTCTACGAGGATTTGTTTTTGTTCTGGACTAACTCGTCCAAACACTGTGTAGGTCCGTGCTGCATCTACTACCTCCTCATATGTCTTGAGCTGACTGGCGTCTACCACTTGATCTGCATCAGGAATACCTGCTTTCTGAGCAACGGCAGCAACTGTCACAGGATGATCCCCTGAGATAACCTTGATGGTCACCCCTTGTTTTTGGAAATAGGCGAAAGTTTCAGGGGCAGTCGACCGTACGGGATTCTCCAAGACCAAAGCTAGGAGGGGAAGGACTGGAGCTTCTAATACTTCCGTCAATTGCTCCCCCTGGTAATGCCCCAAAATAAGGACACGAGCCCCTCGTTCAATCTCTCGCTGCCAGACTTCTTGGTAAGCATCGAGATCATCTCGAAGCAAAACATCCGGTGCCCCTAATAGGTAAATACCTTGTTGGAATTGAAGGCCCCCAAATTTCTTCTTGGATGAAAAAGGAAGCCGGTCTTGAACGGTCCAAACTTCACTTATTTGGACTGAGTGATACTGCCGAATGGCCGTGATGGTATCATTCCGATCTTCACTTGCTTGGAGATAGTGACTTAATATTTCTTTGCCTTCTTTTTCATCTAGTGCCAAGGGGAGCAGTTCACTCACCTGCATCCTGTGTTCGGTAATGGTTCCCGTCTTGTCTAGACAAAGGACGTCGATACGAGATAGGGTTTCAATCCCCTTCATACTGTTGAGTAGGACCTTTTGAAGGGCTAAACGGGTTGCTCCAAGCACCAAGGCCAGGGTCATTAAGAGGTAGAGCCCTTCTGGAATCATCCCAATGATGGCACCGACCATGGAGGTAATGCTAACTTTGAGGGAGTCTTGATTTCCTAGATAGCTCTGCAAGAACAGAAGCAAGCCAATCGGGATGAGAATCATTCCAATCATTCGGACAAGACCATCCACAGCATGAACCATTTCGGATTCTTCGTGTCCCTTGACTTTCTTAGCAGATAGACTCAGCTGATTAATATAAGACGCATCTCCTACTTGTTCCAAGACGGCAACTGCTTGACCTGAGATAACAAAACTTCCTGACATGAGTTTCTGATTCTCACCTTTAGGGATTTCATCTGCTTCACCTGTTAATTGAGACTCATCGACCATGATCGAGCCATCCAGAACCTTGGCATCCGCATAGATCTGATCCCCTGCTTGGAACAAGACGACATCCCCCTCTACCACCTGGTCGACAGGAAGATCCAGCCGTTCTCCTTCACGAATCACTCGAGCTTTCTCCACTTGAAGGAGGCGCATCTTATTCAAAATCCGCCGAGACCGCAATTCTTGAACAATCCCAATCAAGGAGTTAACGACCACAATGGGAACAAATAACATATTGTTCCAAGACCGTACTAGTATCAATAAGATAGCTAGAATACCAAAAACCAGGTTAAAATAGGTAAAGACATTTGAATAAATAATCTCTCTGGTTGACTTTTCAGCCGTAATGGTTACTCGATTTTGTTTGCCTTCTCTAATTCTGCTTTGGACTTGCTCATTCGTTAGCCCGCTATATCGCTTCTCTTCCATATTTTCTTCTTTCTTTTTTCTGTATCTAGTTTAGCAAAAAGAATGTCTTCTGGCTTGAGACTAGAGACCGAAGATTGTGTAGACCTATTCGTGAAGTTCAAGAGGCAAGCCATCGGGATCAAAGAAGAAGGCCATTTTGCGCCCATCAAAATCATCCACCCGTAGCTCTGTATGAGGGATTCCTAATTGGTCAAACTCTGCTAGACAGGCTTGAACATCTTCCACTTTAAAAGCCAGATGACGGAGTCCGGTATGTTCTGGATGAGGGAGAAAGGGTCTCTTGGGGGCATCTGGTTTGATAAATATTTCCAAGGTCAGGTTTCCCTTTCGAATATTAAAGAGAATATCCTGCTTTTCTGGTCGATGGTGTTCGTCTAAAGGTTCAAAGCCTAACTTGTCTACATAGAATTCTCTGGTTTTATCATAATCGTGGCCAATAATGGCAATGTGGTGAATGGTATCGAGATGCATCTGCTGTCCTTTTCTTTTTTATCGTAAACAAAACCTGCCCCTTGTACAGGCAGGTTTTTGCTATTGTCAAATATCTCATTCCTTCTTCATTTAAAGAAAGATTAATTGGTCTGTAAGACCTTTCTTGGCTTGGTTCCTTCAGCTGGCCCAATGACACCTGCCGCTTCCAAGTCTTCCATGAGGCGAGTGGCTCGGTTAAAACCAACTGATAAGCGACGCTGGATCATCGAAGCACTGGCTTTTTGAGTTTCAATCACGAGCGCCTTTGCCTCTTCAAAGAGAGGATCGCCTTCGTCTGAGCTACCCATACCTCCATCAAAATCTGACTCAGATACTTCACCTGGATCGAAGGCATCATCATAATCCGCTTCAGCTTGTTCTTTGACAAAGTTGACAATCCGCTCCACATCGTCATCTGAGATAAAGGAGCCTTGCAGACGGATTGGATGATTTTCATCGATCGGTTTAAAGAGCATGTCTCCACGACCAAGCAGTTTCTCCGCTCCATTTTCATCCAAGATGGTCCGTGAGTCGGTCCCGGATGATACCGCAAAAGCGACACGAGAAGGCACATTGGCCTTGATCAAACCTGAGATAACGTCAACCGATGGCCGTTGGGTTGCCAAGATCATGTGGATCCCTGCTGCACGCGCCTTCTGTCCCAGACGAATAATGGCATCTTCCACTTCTTTACTTGCGACCATCATCAAGTCTGCCAACTCATCGACAATGACCACGATCAAAGGAAGGGGCACTTGCTTCATCTCAGACTGAGCATTGTACTCAGCCACCTTGGCATTAAAGCCAGCAATATTTCGAGCGCCTACTTTCGAGAAGAGCTCGTAGCGATTTTCCATCTCATCAACGACCTTCTGCAGGGCCCGACTGGCCTTGCGTGGGTTGGTCACCACTGGAATCAACAGGTGAGGAATATCATTGTAGACAGAAAGCTCCACCATCTTTGGATCGACCATCATAAACTTGACTTCGTCCGGACGAGCCTTCATCAAGATACTCGAAATGATCCCATTGACCGCTACTGACTTACCAGATCCGGTAGACCCCGCTACCAAGAGATGGGGCATTCGAGCCAAATCAAAAGTCCGAGCTGAACCATCTACAGCCTTCCCAAGAGGAATCTCAAGGAGTTTAGCTGGGTCTGTTTTGGACTGCTCCCACAATTCACGGAAGGAGACCGTCGCAATCTCTGAGTTGGGCACCTCAATCCCGACCAGAGACTTCCCTGGAATCGGCGCTTCAATCCGCACATCCTTGGCTGCTAGGGCCAAGGCCAAATCATCTGCTAGGTTGGAGATGCGGTTGACCCGCACACCGACAGCCGGCTTGACTTCATATTTGGTGACAGAGGGGCCGATTTCCGCCCGTTCCACTGTCGCCTTGATGTTAAAGCTTGCAAAGGTCTCTTCCAAAATGCGGATATTCTGACGAACGATGTTTTTCTCTTTGGATTGATTTTTGGGCTTGTCAGGTGCGAAGAGATCAATGGTTGGAAGTTTGTATTGAAGGAGTTCCTTAGGCGTGAAGTCTACAGTGACTTCTTCATCCATATCCTCCTCTTCTGCGACTTCCTCCATCTCCTCTGGGGAGTCGTCCGACCATTCTTCCGAATAGCTTTCCTCTTCATTTGGTAGATAAATTTGAGGGTAGGCCTCCTCTGCAGGTGCTTCTACTTCGATTACAGGTTCTATGACCTCACCTGTCTCAAGATCTACAGGATAGCCTTCTGTACTCATGGGACTAGCTTCTGCAAGTTGCTCGATGCGGGCAGCCTCCTCTGCTTCTGCTTGAAGGGTCTTCTTCTCTTCACGCTCGACAAAGCGCTCTTGGCGACGAATTTCTCGTTTTTCCATAAAGGAGTGAAAAGATGCGACAGCCTGCTCATACAAGTCATAAACCGAATAAGAACTCATCAAGAGAAGTCCTAACACAATTAAGAGTCCTCCAATGAAATAAGTCCCGATGTTTGAGAGCAAGAAGGCAATTGGCGTGTACAAGATAGCACCCAGTAAACCACCTCCTGCAAAAGAAGAGACGCGAAGGTGCACGAGGTCCCCTAAGATACGTGAGAAGGTTGGCCCGAAAGAAGAGCCTTCAAGTTTCAAGAGGGAGACAAAGTAAGCTTGATAGATAAGTAACAAGCCTGCAAAAAGACTTAAAAAGCCAGACAAGGTTCCCTCATGCTTCTCAATCCATTTGAAAAAGAAGAGGTAGACAATAACAGCCGTCATCGCTACGTAAGCCAGACTACCTACCAAGAGACGGATAAGGTTGTAGGTCACTAAGCCTAAGGCCCCTAATCGTAAAAAGGCGAAAATGAAGACGAGAGTTAAGACAATCGTCATGATCATTCGGCGAATTGCTTTTTTTCTTTCTATTTCTGCTTTAGACAGTCGTCTTGTCGACCGTGTTTTTTTTGATTGATTATTGTTTGCCATAACCTTTATTATACCACATTTCTAGACTAGTTCTCTAGTAAAATCCTTTTCTCTCATCTGCGACATAAACAACAAAAAACAGTACCTCACAGGTACTGTTACTTATAGATTTTTCTTTGGGTGGCGGTCGATGATGGCTTGATGCTCTTTCAACGCTTGTTTTCCTTTTTCCGTCAACTGATAGCCCCGAACTGTGAACTCTTGTGCCAACTCTTCTTCGGTAAAGTGATTCGCTAAAGCTTGGTTCAAATCGGCTGCTTTCATTTTGGACAAGCCCGCGACTCCCTTCTTTTTAAGAATGGCTTTTTTCATGGTCGCATTGATATGGTCCAGCGAATCAAAAGCGGATTCGATAACAGCATACCCCTTATCTACCAAAACCTTCAAATGTTCCGGCGCATGAATCCCATAAGTGTATTCGAAGTACTTAGGAAACCAAGTCTCCGTCGTAAATGTTCCAAAATGGATCCGCCACAAGAGAATGATATCCCCCGCAAGCAAGCCATCTTGGAGCAACTCCATGTTTCGTTTAGAAACAGGCTTTGGATCCAACAACCAAGCTTCCAAGTCTCTCTCAAGCGAAATATAAGGTTTCACCTCGTGATCTGCATAAAATTTTTCTAGTATATCTGAAATAGTTGTCATCTGTTTCTCCATTTTAATCCTATCTCTCTTTACCTATTTATACCTTCATTTGGAAAAATTCTGTTTTGATTGGAGGATTTATAGATAATTCCCCTCATCCTTCAAGTATTGTTGCGCCTTTCGAACGATATAGAGCGACTCATCTTCTGAAACCAACTTGCGAAAGAGCTCTTCCGCTCTAGACTTATCGCCTTTAAAAGTAGCATTCAAGGCTTGGTAGTAGATCATTTCCAACTGCTGGTACTTGAAGTCATTGCTTAAACCTTCAAAATAATCATTGCTTTGGTGGGCAATGGTTAAATCATAAAGGGCAAGACAGACCTTTTTAGTTTTCTCAGCTAGTGTAGGGTCTGTAATGGTCAATTCATTTAATCGAGCCTCCAGCTCTTCCCTGGATAAATCAGGATCTGTCAGGACGATCGAACGAATAAGATAACTCTCAAAAAAGTTCTTATATTTCTGTGGTAGTTCCTTCTGGCTGAGTGCTTCTCTAGCTTCCTTTATGACAATATCAAAATCTCCCATCATAAAAGAATAGGCAACCGATGTCAGCTTCATATCGATCTGTAAAATGGGCTTTTTCACATTCTTGTTCAACTGAAGGTATTGCTGCCAAAAAGCTAAATCTAAGTCTACATGAAGCAAGGTGTTGCACTTGTTGGTGTAGCTTTTCTTGAGCAAGTGGAGAAATAAAAACAAGCCTGCAAGGACCAATAAGAGGCCAGCAGTCTGAAGAAGAGTATCTCTGACCACGAACCCAATGCAAATAATCAGAAGCATTGCCAACAAGCCAGCAGATCTAATATAGAGTCTATAGTTTTTACGTAGAGTTTTATAATCCATCTTGTAGCCTCCTATCCATGATTTGTTTTATTTTAGGAATTCGTTCATTTTCCAACAAAACGACTTACCTCTCATCATACCTTATTTTTCATAGGCCCGCAAGCTGAATATCGCCTCATCCAAAGGATAGATTTGAATCAAATGGAAAATTAAGGTACAATAGAGGATAGACTAATGTGTTGAAAGGATTAATATGAAAAAATTAATTGCCCTACTTGTATTTTCCGGTTTAGCTTTGACAGGATGTGCCTCTAATCAATCAGATACAAAGACATCCTCTAGCTCGGCTTCAGAAACTAAGCAATCAACTACTTCTAGCGTAGATGCTAGTGAACAAAAGAAATTAGATCAGCTTCGTAAGGATATCCAAGATGCGATGACCAATGAAAATGCAGTCTTTCCTCAGCTCTCAAACGAAGTTGCTGAAGATGAAGCTGTCGTGAAAATCACGACCAACAAAGGGGACATTACCGTTAAGCTCTTTCCGAAATACGCACCTTTAGCCGTTGAGAATTTCTTAACCCACGCTAAGGAAGGTTATTATGACGGCCTCCTCTTCCACCGCGTGATTAATAACTTTATGATCCAAACAGGAGATCCTAAAGGAGATGGTACAGGTGGTGAGTCCATTTGGAAAGGAAAAGATACCTCTAAAGATTCGGGAGCAGGCTTTGAAAACGAATACTCCCCTTACCTCTACAATCTTCGTGGTGCTCTAGCCATGGCCAATTCCGGTCCAAATACAAATGGTAGCCAATTCTATATTAACCAAAATAAAGAAGACTGGTCTAGCAAGCTTCCAACTGAGCGCTTCCCTGCTAAAATCATCGAAGCCTATAAGAATGGTGGAAACCCTACCCTTGATGGTGGGAACTACACTGTCTTTGGACAAGTCATCGACGGCATGGATGTTGTCGACAAAATCGCCGAAGTTGAAACGGACGACAAAGACAAACCAAAAGAAGATGTCAAAATTGAAAAAATGGAAATCGTAAAAGACTACGATTTCAAGAAGTAAGCAAAAGAGAACCGCACGGTTCTCTTTTTGTGTTTACGTCAATTCATTAAAGTCCCAGATTTGGTCCATCCAGCCTTCATAGAAATCTGGCTCGTGGCAAACCATGAGGATCGATCCCTTGTACTCTTTCAGGGCTCGCTTCAACTCTTCTTTGGCATCCACATCCAAGTGGTTGGTCGGCTCGTCTAGTACCAAGACATTGTTTTCACGGTTCATCAAGAGACAGAAGCGTACCTTGGCTTGCTCCCCACCGGATAGCACCTGAATTTGGCTCTCGATATGCTTGGTCGTCAAGCCACAGCGGGCAAGGGCTGCACGAACCTCTGCTTGATTGAGAGCTGGAAATGCATTCCAGACTGCTTCTAGCGGTGTCTGACGATTGCCTCCTTCAACCTCTTGCTCGAAATAGCCAAGCTCAAGATAATCCCCGCGCTCGACTTCACCAGCAATTGGAGGGATAATTCCTAAAAGACTCTTCAAAAGAGTGGTTTTCCCGATCCCATTAGCTCCGATAATGGCTACCTTTTGATTGCGCTCGAAGGTCAAGTTTAAAGGCTTGGTCAAGGGACGTTCATAGCCAATTTGGAGATCCTTGGCCTGGAAGATAAAGCGTCCAGGTGTGCGGGCATTTTTAAATTCAAAGGAAGGTTTTTGTTTCTCGCTTTGCAACTCAATGAGTTCCATCTTATCCAGCTTCTTCTGACGAGACATGGCCATATTCCGCGTTGCCACACGCGCCTTATTACGGGCCACGAAATCTTTGAGGTCAGCAATCTCTTTTTGTTGGCGCTCATAAGCCGCTTCCAATTGCGATTTCTTCATTTCATAGACTTCGAGGAATTGGTAATAGTCCCCAGAATAGCGGGTCAACTGTTGATTTTCCACATGGTAGACGATGTTGATCACATCGTTCAAGAAAGGAATATCGTGGGAAATAAGGACAAAGGCATTTTCATAGTTCTGCAAATAGCGTTTGAGCCAATCGATGTGCTCTGCATCCAAGTAGTTGGTTGGCTCGTCCAAGAGAAGGATATCTGGTTTTTCAAGGAGCAATTTAGCCAAAAGGACCTTGGTCCGCTGCCCACCTGACAGGGCCGTCACATCCGTCTCCATACCAAAGTCCATGACCCCAAGAGCACGCGCCACTTCATCTATCTTGGCATCCAAGGTATAGAAATCCCGGCTCTCTAACCGATCCTGGAGCTCTCCGACTTCTTCCATGAGAGCATCCATATCCGCTCCATCTTCAGCCATTTCCATATAGAGGTCATTGATGCGAGCCTCTGCTTTAAAGAGCTCGTCGAAAACTGTCCGCAAGACATCGCGCACCGTTTGCCCTTCTTTTAGGACAGCATGCTGGTCAAGATAGCCAGCGGTCACATACTTAGACCACTCGACCTTCCCTTCGTCGGGTTGCATCTTGCCCGTCACGATGCTCATGAAGGTGGATTTTCCTTCACCATTGGCCCCTACCAATCCGATATGCTCTCCCTTTAACAAGCGGAAGGACACATCCTCAAAAATAGCCCGGTCTCCAAAGCCGTGGCTTAAATTTTTCACCTCTAAAATACTCATGATTGACTCTCTTTCATTGATTTCACTCGTATGATTATATCATCTTCAAGACAGAATTAAAAGGGAGTCCAACTCCCTTTTTTCTTACAAACCTAAGTCCGCATATGGTTTCCGGTAGCCCACTTGAACAACTTTTCCGTCCTTCACTAAAAGAGGGCGTTTGATCAGCATACCATCACTAGCTAAAAGGTCTGCCGCTTCTTCTACCGAAAGCTGATCCACCTTGTCTTTCAAGCCCAATTCCCGATACTTCATCCCACTGGTGTTAAAGAATGATTTGATTGGTAGTGAAGACTCCTTGATCCAGATTTGTAGTTGCTCACTGGTCGGTGTGTCCACCACGATATCTTGGCAATCAAACTCACAGCCTAAGCTCGTTAACTCCGATTTCGCCTTGCGGCAGGTTGAACATTTTGGGTATTCAATAAATGATAACATCTTTTCTCCTTATTCTTTCCAAGTTATGGCCTCATGATGCAACAGCCAACGCTTGCGATCTAGTCCAGCCGCATAGCCTGTCAACTTTTTCTCCGTCCCCAGCACCCGGTGACACGGGATGAGGAGGAGCAAGGGATTCCGACCTACTGCTTGACCGATGGCTTGAGCCGATCTGCAAGACAAGGCATGGGCAATCTCTCCATAAGTCCGACTCTCCCCATAGGGAATCTGAGCTAGATAGGCCCAAACCCTTTGTTGAAAGTCTGTCCCTTGAGGAGACAGGGGAAAGGGCATGGAAGGATTTTCCCCTAAAAAGTACTGATCCAGCCATTCAAAGACAGCTTCATGAAGTGGCTGACAAGCTGCTTCGATATGCTCAAGCCCCTGCTCACAATTGGCTTGGTCACAAAACCAGATCCCTACTAGGCTGTCTTCATCCACCACAATAGATAGAGGTCCCAAGGGACTCTGATAGAGTTGCCGATAAAAACTAGTCATTTTGAGACTGTTCTGCACGGTAGTCCCAACGATCATCTTCGCTAATCACTTGGAAGAGGCTGGTTTCTGCCTTTCGTTTGATCTTCTGATAAGCGAGACGAACCCCATCAATTGGTACCTTCCCACAGTAATGGAAGCCTAACTTCTCTAAAAGGTGTTGCATGACCTTGTTGTCAGGATGGGTATCACAGCGGAAATCTGGGCCCTTTTCTCCTTCGATCAAACCTTGAAGGAAGGTTTGGGCTACTCCTCGACCTGCGGCTTCTTTGGCAACAGCGACCCGGTGGAAACTGATATAGAGATAATTATCATGTTCCCATTTTCCTTCATAAATGTCATTATAAGCAGCTTCATTTCCCTTATAGAGAGCGGCATAGGCTACGACTTCTTGATTCTCTACAGCTACATAACCACGGCTTTCTAGGATATCCTCAAAAATGATTTCTTGATTGGGATAACCATCCTGCCATTGGTCCACGCCAGCTGCAGCTAAGCTATCCTTGCCATCTTGGATGATTTCCATAATCCGATTGATTTCATTGGGATAGGCCATTCTAATTTCCATCAGACTCTCCTTTTTCTTCCTCTTGGTGGTAACGGGCATAAAGTTCACTCTTTTGTAGCCCAAATTGTTTGGCAACCTGTTTAATCGCCTGGTTCTTTTTCATACCAGATTGGACCAGGAAATCAATCTCTTGGATCAGATCCACTTCTTCTAGATCTGGCTCCTGCTCACTGGCCCCCTCCACGATCAGGAGGCACTCTCCTTTAAGGGGATTTCCCTCTAGATAGTCCACTAACTCTGTGATGGTCCCTCGCGTGTACTCTTCATAGATCTTGGTCAGTTCTCGGACCAGGACAACCGGACGGTCTCCATAGACTGCCAGCATATTTTCAAGGGTCGCTCGTACCCGGTGCGGGGACTCATAAAAGATCTGGGTCTCAGGATAGGCTAGCTTTTCCTGGAAAAAGGCCTTTTGCTGCCCTTCCTTGCGTGGAAGAAAACCATAAAAGATATGGGGCTGGGGTGCCAAGCCACTGGCAATTAGGCCGGTAATGCCGGCGCTCGGGCCAGGAACTGCCACAACAGGGATTTCTCGTTCAATAGCCGCCTTGACCAGGTCATGACCTGGATCCGAAATACTAGGCAGTCCTGCATCCGATACCTGGGCCAGGTCCTTTCCAGACTCTAAATGAGCAAGCAAATCAGGGATTTTCTCCATAGCATTGTGCTCGTGAAAGCTGGTTTGCGGTGTCGCAATCTCAAAATGCTTGAGCAAGAGTCCTGTATTGCGTGTATCTTCCGCCGCTATCAGATCCACCTCTTTTAGAGTTTGGATCATGCGGTAGCTCATGTCATCCCGATTGCCAATTGGAGTTGGCACTAAAAAGAGAGTCCCTGTCGCTTTATCCCCTTTAAAACTTCGTTGAATCTGCATGTTTACTCCCTAAATAACAATTCATCACAGAAAATACACTCTTCATCATTTTCACGACGTTGACCATAGGAGTCTGTACAAACATGAAATCCATCATTGTAAATTCTTTGTAAATTTTCGCGACCATTGCGATGGAATTTAGGGGAGCTGGTTTTCTCCACTTCTCCTAAGCGCTCTCTCAATTTATCATTTTCAAGACGCAGAGCAGTATTTTCCTCGACAATGAGCTTGAGATTTTTCTTTATGGCTTCAACCTCTGCTAATGTAACCAGCAATTCCTGGGAGAAGCCATCCAAAGCATCAAATAATTCTTTTTTATTCATCTCTTTACCTTC
The DNA here is from genome assembly GCF_021595565.1 of Streptococcus sp. GS001. Lineage (NCBI taxonomy): Bacteria > Bacillati > Bacillota > Bacilli > Lactobacillales > Streptococcaceae > Streptococcus > Streptococcus sp. GS001. The sequence continues at coordinate 340,483 of NZ_JACSYJ010000001.1, read as the reverse complement.
TATTTTTCAACTGTAGGACCATATACTCGAGAGCATTTTGAAAACTCACATTCCGTTCCCACATCTGTTTGGCCAAGACCAGTTTTTCTAGATAGTCTCTTCCTAAGGACTGACTGATGGAGCGTGCAAAGAGCAATTCCAGCAAGCGAAAGGCTTGGGCCTGCTTTTCTTTATCATCCGTCTCTTGAACCAAGCGAGAGACCAGTAAGTAGATATGCGGATCTGCTTTTAGACAAGCTGCAACGAAACGCTCACACTCCCTCGCCAAATCGAAAAAGGAGGTATTCTGAGCGAGAATTTGAGCCTCTTGGAAACCTTGACTAAAGTTGGCTAACAGATCTGCTTGTTGAAGCAAGAGACCTTCCTGAAGGAGATACTCTTTTAGGAAATCTTGGTTTTTTGGAAAATGGACCTGCTGCGCCCGACTTTTTATGGTCGGGAGAACCAGCTGCTCATCTGCTGTCAGCAGAAAAATATGAACATCACTCTGAGGTTCTTCAATCACCTTGAGGAGGGAATTGGCCGCATTGACATGCATCCGGTCTGCATCGCAAATGATAAAGACTTGCTTAGATCCTTCGTAGCCTGACTGAGAAAAATGCTGGATCAAATCCCGGATCCGATCCGTTTTGATGATTTGATTGACCGGTCGGATAACCGTTACATCTGAGAATTCATCCTCTTTAATCAAGCGACAAGCCCGACAAGTCCCACAGGGCCAAACACCCTTCTTATCCGTACAAAAGAGACTTTGGGACAAGAGCTGGGCCATCTCAAAACTGCCAAAATCTCCTGTAAAGAGATAGGCGTGGCTCAAGCGGTCTTGTTCTAAAATAGCTTGGAAGCGATCCACTAACTGAGGTTGAAGTTTTTGCACTTGTTCTAACTTCATTCACTGATCTCCAAGACTTCTTTCAATAATAGCCAAGTATCCTCGACCACCTGGTCAAAAGGTTGACTGGCATCAATTTTCACCACACGTTGCGGTTCTTTTTCGAGGATGGCCAGATAGCCTTGACGGACTTTCTGGTGGAGACTGAGTCCTTCTAGATCCAAGCGATTGACTTCACGGCTAGCACTCTTAGCAATTCGCGCCAACCCTTCTTCTACATCAATGTCAAAATAGAAGGTCCGATTTGGCTTGAGACCATCGGTCGCAAATTGGTTCAACCATTCAATAACCGCTACTGCTAATCCACGCCCAAAGCCTTGGTATGCTACCGAACTGTCGATAAAACGATCCATGATAACTAGCTTCCCTGCTTTCAAAGCTGGAAGGACACGTTCTGCCAAGTGTTGGCGACGACTGGCGATATAAAGAAGCAATTCTGTCTTGGGATCCATTTCCGTATGGGATGGATCTAGAATGACCTCGCGTATTTTTTCTGCTATTTCGACACCCCCTGGCTCCCGCGTGGTAATATAGGCAATCCCTGCCTTTTCCAAGCGTGGTAGCAAGGCTTCTAAAACGGAGGATTTCCCTGCACCTTCTGGGCCTTCAATTGAAATTAATGTTCCCTGTTTCATTCTCTTATCTTAACTTTCTATACTCATTTCTCTAGCATGCATCACTTCTTTTTATTTTACCAAAAATAGGGGTAAAAATCCTGTCCGAATTCGTGAAAATTGATGAAAATTATTTCCTATTTTTCATTTTTTTTGGTAAAATGTATGGTGAAAAATGAATAGGAGAACGAGCATGTTTAAGGCAAAAAATATTCTGGCCATTATTTTGGGGGCTGGCATTTTTTCTTTTGGAATCTTCTTTTTAGTCATTCCATTTCACTTTTATGAGGGAGGAGCTACAGGGATTACCCTGATTACCTACTACCTCTTTAAAATTCCCGTTTCGGTCATGAACTTGGCCATCAATATTCCCCTCTTTTTCCTAGCCTGGAAATTACTGGGGCTCCGATCCCTCTATCTCAGTTTGATTGGAACTTTTTCGGTCTCTATTTGGATGGCCATCTTCGAGCTGATCCCTGGAAGTCATCATCTTCAAACTGCAGTCTTTACGGCTCTTGATGGAGATATCCTTCTGGCCTGTATCGGATCAGGGGTTATCCTTGGAACTGGACTGGGGATTATCTTCAACGCTGGAGGAACAACAGGTGGAACCGATATTGTCGCGCGTATCTTTAACAAGTACACGACGCTTTCCATGGGACGCCTCATGTTGATTGTGGATGCCATCGTCTTGACAACTGTTTTGATCGTCTTTAAGGACTTCCGAATTGCAGCCTACACCCTCCTCTTTATCCTGATTGACACCGTCGTCATTGATATCGTCGGTGAAGGAGGTTTTGCAGGAAAAGGATTCCTCGTGGTTACATCTAAACCGGATGAAATTGCCAAACAAATCACGACTGATTTGGGCCGAGGAGTCACCTTCGTAAACGGCATGGGCTATTATAGCCAACAAGAAATGAAGATTGTCTACTGCGTGGTCTCACGGAATGAAATGAAACAAATGAAAGATATCATCAATAAGATCGATCCATTTGCCTTCATTACCATTACAGAAGCCCACGAAATCCTAGGAGAAGGATTTACCTTGGATACCAACAAGCAACCCATTGCTCGCTAAAACAAAGAGCCTGAGAATATCTCAGGCTCTTTCTTTATTTAAAAGGCTTTTGCAGATGTGCGACTAATTTCATCCACACAAATACCATTTTCTTCAAATTTCTTCTTGATAACTTCCGTATCGGTAATGCCATCAATCTGAACTTCGATAACGACATGATCATCTTTGGTTGGGATATTGACTGTATTGGCGATATTGTATCCTTCTTCTACAATCAAATGAATGATTTGTTCTAGAACACCAACCTTATCTTCTGTCACAAAGCGAACACGAACTCCTTCTTCTCCATAACCGGATACTTCGAGGAAGGCACGGAAAATATCACGGTCTGTGATGACACCGGATACTTGGTCATTGTCTACAACCGGAAGAATTCCCACCTTGTTCTTATACATGAGATAGGTCGCATCTTCGAGGCTGGCAAATTTAGAGACAGTAATGACATCACGAAGCATGACATCTTTGACCTTGGTCTTGTTCAACAGATAGTTCATCTCAAAAATAGACAAGCTTGTTGCTTTAGATGGACTTGCTTCTGCAATCGTGCCCTCTGTCACCAAGCCGACCAATTTGTCATTTTCAATGACTGGCAAGCGGTGCAAGCCTTGTTCCCGCATCAAATCTGCCGCATGAGCAATTGTTGTATCTGGACTAATATACACTACTTTACGGGTCATAAAATCTTTAACAGCCATAATCATTCTCCTATGCTTTTCTTAGTTTTATTATACTTGATTTTTAGAATGATTTCAAACGCTTTCAGCAGTTTTCTCTTGTTTTCAAAATTCAGAATTGCCTAATAATCCTTGTATTCTTCCCTATGAGAACCAAATTTTCTAATTGTAGCCAAACCATTTTTAAAAAAGAGCCCAAAGGCTCTTTTTTATCTCTTATCCACCAAGGTAGGCCTTGCGGACTTCTTCAGAGGCTAAGAGTTCTTTTCCTGTTCCGGAAAGAACGACTTTCCCTGTTTCGAGAACATAACCTCGGTCTGCGATGGCAAGGGCCTTGTTGGCATTTTGCTCAATCAAGAGAACAGTTGTCCCTTGTTTTTGGATATCTTGGATGATATCAAAGATTTCTTGGATAAAGATTGGAGCCAATCCCATAGAAGGTTCATCCAGAAGCAAGAGTTTTGGCGTCGACATGAGGGCACGACCCATTGCAAGCATTTGTTGTTCTCCACCAGATAGGGTGGCTGCATCTTGGTTCTTCCGTTCTTCCAAACGTGGGAAACGAGAAAAGACTTTCTTCAAGTTAGCTTGATTTTCTTCTCGATCTTTCTTCAAGAAAGCTCCCATTTCCAAGTTTTCCATAACGGTTAAGCCTGGAAAGACGTGACGGCCTTCTGGAACTTGGGAGAGTCCTGCTGATACAATCTTTTGAGCCGGAACCTTTTGAATCTCCTGACCCAAAAACTCAATTTTCCCAGCACTTGGACGCACCAAACCTGAAATGGTACGAAGAATAGATGTTTTCCCAGCACCGTTAGCACCGATAAGAGAAACAACTTCCCCTTCATTTACCTCGAAACTGACATCACGGACAGCCTGGATCATGCCATAGTGTACAGAAAGATTTTCAACTTTTAACATAGACATTAGGCTTCACCTCCTAGATAGGCTTCGATTACACGTTTGTTATTCTTGATTTCATCTGGCGTACCATGGGCAATCAAGCGGCCATATTCCAATACATAAATCCGTTCTGTTACTTCCATAACCAAGCTCATATCATGCTCGATCAACATAATCGTAATATTAAATTCTTTTTGAATGCGACGGATCAATTGGGTCAATTCTGCTGTTTCTTGAGGGTTCATCCCTGCAGCAGGTTCATCCAAGAAGAGGATTTTTGGCTCTGTAGCAAGGGCACGAACGATCTCCAAGTGACGTTGTTGTCCGTAAGCCAAGTTTTTAGCCAAAGTATCTGCTTCTTTTTCCAAACCGAAAATGGCTAACAATTCAAGGGCTTTTGCTTTCAAAGCTTCTTCATTCTTGTAATAGCTTGGCAAGCGGAAAAGACTCGCAAAGACATGTGGTTTGTGGTGGTTGGCAAAGGCAATCAAGACATTGTCCAAAACGCTCAAATCTTTAAAGAGACGAATATTTTGGAAAGTCCGTCCCAGACCACCTGCAGCGATTTTATAAGGTGCTTTACCATTTAATAGGTGACCATCTAAGGTAATGGTCCCTTCACTTGGTTCATATACTCCTGTTAGGAGGTTGAAGAGGGTTGTTTTACCGGCACCGTTGGGCCCGATCAACCCAACCAATTCCCCTTCATTGAGTTCCATGGTCACATCCCCAACGGCTGTCAAACCACCAAAGTTTTTTGTTAAATTTTTTACTTCAAGAAGTGCCATTAGTTAGCCTCCTTTTTTGAGAGTAGTTTTTTCAAGCTGAATTCCCATGTTCCAAGAAGACCACCTGGACGGAAGATCATCACGAGAATCAAAGCCAAGGAGTAAATGATCATACGAACGCTTGAGAAGTCTTGAAGCACCATGTTCAAGATCCCCAAGACGATGGCCGCCACAACTGTTCCTGACATCGATCCCAAACCACCGAAAACGACAATGATTAAGACATTAATGGTATTAGTAAAGGAATAATCTTTCGGAACGACAGATCCAATGAAACCGGCTTGGAGAGATCCTGCAATCGCTGCTGTAATCGCACCGAAAACAAAGGCAATAACTTTAACTTTGGTCGTATTGATCCCAACAGATTCTGCTGCAATTTCATCTTCACGAACAGAAAGGGTGGAACGCCCAATTGGACTGCGTAAGAAGTTGATGGTAAAGATGGTTGTAATCACGACAAAAAGGTAAACCAATTGCCAGGTTGTAAAGGCTGGCAAACCAAGGATCCCAGCGGCACCATTTGTCAGAGTACCCCCATTGACGATCAAAATCCGGATGATTTCAGAAACCCCCAGTGTCGCAATCGCGAGGTAGTCCCCTTTCAAACGAAGGGTTGGAACCCCAACGATCAAGGCAACGAGACCTGCGATCAAAGCACCTAAAACCATCGCACCAAAGAAAGCCCCGTAGGTTGGTGATTTGGAACCGAGAATGGCTGCAGAATAGGCACCAATCGCCATAAATCCAGCATGTCCGAGTGAGAATTGACCTGAAAAACCAACGATGAGGTTCAAACCAACAGCAAGGATGATATTAATCCCAATTTGTTCCAAAATTTGGATATAAAAGAGGTTGAGCACACCCGCTGCTACTAAGACTTGGATCAAGGCAAAACCTGCGACCAAAAGACCAAGCCAGACTAAATTCACTTTTAAATTTTGTTTCATGGCTTACACCTTCTCTTTCACATTTTTACCGAGGATACCTGCTGGACGGATGAGCAAGATCACAATCAAGATAGCATACACAATGGCATCACGGAAGTCTGAAAGACCGATCGCTGTAGCGAAGGTTTCCAACAAACCGATGACAAATCCACCTAGGGCAGCACCTGGAATGATTCCGATTCCTCCAAGAACGGCTGCGACAAAGGCTTTGATTCCTGGTGTCATCCCCATCAAAGGCTCGATCGAGTTGTAATACAAACCGATCAAAACCCCACCAGCACCTGCCAAAGCTGATCCCAAGGCAAAGGTAAAGCTGATGGTCCGGTTTACGTTAATCCCCATCAATTGAGCGGCATCGCTGTCGACAGAAACGGCACGCATGGCTTTCCCCATCTTTGTCTTTTGGATAATAAATTGAAGAGCGACCATCAAGAAAATAGACACTCCCAAGATCATCAACTGAATGTTAGAGATCGAAATAGGACCAAAGTTGTAACGAACAGTTTCAATGACTTGCGGGAAGGAACGGGTATTGGCCCCTACAAAGAAGACCATCCCATATTCAAGCAAGAAGGAAACCCCGATGGCTGTGATCAAGGCTGCAATCCGAGTCGAATGACGAAGCGGACGATAAGCCAGATATTCAATCACAACCCCTAAAATAGCTGTCCCGACCATAGCTAGAAGCAAGGCTACAAAGAAGTTAACTTTCAATGAGTTCAATAAGAAATACCCCATAAAGGCACCTACCATGTAGATATCCCCATGGGCAAAGTTGATCAATTTGATAATTCCATACACCATAGTATAACCAAGGGCCAAGAGTGCATAGACACTTCCCAAGATTAGACCGTTCACTAATTGCTGGAGCATTTGAACCATCCTTTCTAATAATAAAGAGCGAGGCCAGGAATTTTCATTCTCCCAGCCTCTTGTACAAACAACAAATGATAATTAAGGTTTAACCGACTCAACTGACTCAACTTTACCATCTTTTAAGCCAATCATAAGTGCAGATTTAACCGGATTATGGTCTTTGTCAATAGACATTGTACCAGTAACACCTTCCAAGTCTTTCAACTTCGCAAGGTTGTCTTTCAATTCGACAGAGTTCTTCGCACCTTTAGATGCTTCTGCAACCATGTAAACTGAATCATACGCCAAAGCTGCAAACATTGAAGGTTCTTCGTTGTATTTTGCTTTATAAGCTTCTACGAATTTTTTGGCTTTATCAGTCATTTCACCTTCAGTAGAGAATCCAGCTACGTAGTAGATGTCTGTAGCTGCAGCAGGTGTTGCTTGTTCAACGAATTTAGCATCGCTAAATCCATCACCACCAATGATTGGTTGTTTGATTCCCATACCACGTGCTTGGTTTACGATTTTACCAGTTTCAGTGTAGTACCCTGGAAGGACAATCGCATCGAAGTCTTTGTCTTTGATTTTTGTAAGAGCAGCTTGGAAGTCTGTATCCTTAGATTGGAAAGTTTCTGTTGCTACGATTTCACCTTTATAAGATTTCTTAAAGGCTTCAGCAATCCCTTTAGCATAGTCAGATGAATTATCGTAGTAAAGAACAACTTTCTTCGCTTTCAAGTTATCCGTTGTATATTTAGCAATGATTTGTCCTTGGAAGCTATCGATGAAGGTTGCACGGAAAAGGTAATCTTGACCTTTTGTCAAATTATCTTGTGTTGCTGATGGTGTTACCAATGGAACACCTGCTTTACCAGCATTCGCAACAGCTGCGGCAGTGGCACCTGAAGTAGCAGGCCCTACAAGAGCGTTCACTTTTGATTGAGTGACAAGGTTTGTAGTGATTGTAGCTGCTTCAGCTGTTTCAGATTTGTTATCTTTGTCTGTGACAACAATCTTCTTACCATCAGCTCCACCATTAGCATTGATTTCATCAACGGCTAATTGAGCACCTTTTTGTTCAGCACTACCATATGCTGCTACTTCACCAGTTTTTTCAAAGTTAAAACCGATTTTTAGTTCTTTGCCGATTTCGTTACCAGTTGTGTTTGAACCTGAAGTTGAAACTTCACCACAGGCCGCAAGAAGAGCGACACTTGCAATTGTTAAAAATGAAAGAGCAAATTTTTTCTTCATTTGTAATAATCTCCTTAAATAATCTTAAAATAAATACATATTAAGAATATACCGAATTATCTGACAATTGTCAATATAAAAAACGCAATCCTTTAAATGATTGCGTTTTCTACTTGTGTTTCATCCTGTTGACGATGCAAACTTCCTACAAAATCACGATCCAATTCTTGAATATGGCAAATTTGAACCTTCTTTACAAAGCGTTCTTTTTTTAATTGTTGCATAATTTCAAGAACTTGAGGACTATCGACATAGACCTGGACATAGCGCATTTTTTTGGAATGATAGATCACATCCCCAATTTCCTGTAATTTCTTTGCATCTCGATTATAATACAATTTTACAATTAAGCCTGTTCTAGCTTGCTTCTCAAACATACACAATCCCTTTCTGCTTCTGTTACAAGTATAGCAAATTTCAGGTAAAAATACTATCTTTTTCTAGAAAGTAAAGAATGTCCTAAAAAACCTCTCCTGTCAAAGGAGAGGGCTGGATGGTTAAGATTTCTTATCCGAGATTGTTGTTAGCCATGATTTCATCGATGAAACCATAAGCTAAGGTTTCTTCTGCAGTCATCCAATTATCCCGTTCTGCATCAGCGTGGATTTTCTTGATGGTTTGACCTGAATTTTCTGCCAAGATTTTTTCCAATCTGTGACGTGTTTTCAAGAGGTGTTCTGCTGCAATGGCCATATCCGTTTGTTGAGTACCGCCACCAGTACCACCCATTGGTTGGTGGATCATGTACTCAGCATTTGGCAACATGAAGCGTTTGCCTTTGGCACCACTTGATGCAATCACAGTCCCCATTGAAGCTGCCATCCCCATGACGATGGTTTGGACGTCTGATTTGATAAAGTTCATGGTATCGACGATTGCCAAACCTGCAGAGACAGAGCCTCCTGGCGTATTGATATACATATAGATATCTTTGGTATTATCTTGGGCATCCAAGAAGAGCAATTGGGCAATAATCGAATTGGCCATTTGGTCTTCTACCGGTCCTGTCACCATGATAATACGGTCTTTTAAGAGGCGTGAGTAAATGTCGTATGAGCGTTCGCCACGACTAGTTTGTTCAATTACTACTGGAATCATTCATTCATCTCCTTTTATCCATTATAACCGGCACCATCTCACGAGTTTCATCCGGTTGATTCGAGAGGCTAGCTCTCCTTCCATTCTTTATAAAAGCTATTATATCCCATTGGTCAACAAAGGTCAAATTTTTACTTTCCTAAAGATGGATTGGAAATGTGCTTATTTGGTACCAAACAAACGGTCCCCAGCATCACCCAAACCTGGAACGATATAGCCGTTTTCGTTGAGGCGTTCATCCAAGGCTGCAGCAAAGATTTCGACATCCGGATGAGCTGTTTGAAGTGCTTCCACTCCTTCTGGTGCTGCAACTAAGCAGACAAATTTAATATGGCTTGCACCACGTTTCTTTAATGAATCTACCGCTAAGATTGCAGATCCCCCAGTCGCCAACATTGGGTCTACGATAAAGATTTGACGTTGGTCGATATCTTCTGGCAATTTCACCAAGTATTCAACTGGTTTCAAGGTTTCTTCATCACGGTACATTCCGATGTGACCAACTTTAGCAGCGGGTACCAAACTCAAGAGTCCGTCTACCATCCCGATCCCTGCACGAAGGATTGGAACAATCGCTAGTTTTTTACCAGCAATCTGTTTTTGAACTGTCTTTGTGATGGGTGTTTCGATTTCTACATCTTCAAGAGGAAGTTCGCGCAAAACTTCGTATCCCATCAACATAGCAATTTCATCTACTAATTCACGAAAAGCCTTTGTAGAGGTATCAGTCCGACGCAAAATAGACAATTTATGCTGAATCAGTGGATGTTTAATAACTTCAAGTTTTCCCATTGTGGTTCCTTCTTTCTCTATATTCATCTTATTATATCAAAAAGGAAGAAAAAGGCCTACAAATATGCAAACCTTTTCTTTTCTTATTTTAATGACTATCTTATAGCCACTCTTTGTACTTGCCAATATAATAGTGTTTGACCAGGGTGACACTTGCCATATAAAGGAAAAGGATTCCCGCTAGTAATAGGAAGTAAAGACTATTTAGTGGCGCTACTTTCAACAAGGAAGCCAGTGGGCCATATGGTAGGAAGGTCACAAAGAGGGCGCCCAATAGGGTCGTTGCCATGACTGCAAGGGCTGGCCGACTTTGAACAAAAGGCAATTTTGGAGAGCGGAGCATATAGATGACCATAGTTTGGGACCACATGGACTCGATAAACCAGCCGGTTTGAAAGAGCATGATGAAGAGTCCCGCACTGTCTGCTCCATGGACATAGCCATAGCCTGTAATCATAGGTACGATGATAAAGTAGAGAGCGATAAAGGTCAAGATGTCAAAGACAGAGGAAATAGGACCAAACCAGGCCATAAAGCGGGTAATGGATTTTGCTTCCCAAATCCGAGGTTTCTTCAAGAAGTCCTTATCCACTCGGTCAAAAGGCAAGGCGATACAGGAAAGGTCATAAACCAAGTTCAAAACGATGAGATGGATAGGGGCCATTGGAAGGAAAGGAAGGAAAATACTAGCAAAGAGAAGGGAGAAGATATTCCCGAAATTAGAAGAAACGGTCATCTTGATGTACTTGGTCATATTGGCATAAACCTTGCGGCCCTCTACCAAGCCTTTTTCGAGGACCATCAAGTCCTTATCCAGTAGGATAACATCTGCTGTTTCTTTGGCAATATCGACAGCTGTATCAACCGAAATCCCCACATCTGCCACTTTCATAGAAGGAGCATCGTTGATCCCATCTCCCATATAGCCGACCTTGTGGCCATTTGCTTTGAGTTGCAAGATAATGCGTGCTTTTTGATCTGGAGATAATTTTGCAAAAACGGTGGTGGTTTCTACCGCTTGAGCCAAGTCTGAATCAGAGAGACTGTCGATATCGCTACCCAGCAAAATGCGGTCAACATCCAGTCCCACCTTTTCACAAACCGCTTGGGTCACTTTCTCATTATCACCCGTAAGGATTTTAGTAGCAACTCCGTATTCCGCAAGGGTATTGATGGCTGGTGCTGCAGATGGTTTTGGTGGATCCAAGAAGGCTAGATAACCTGTCAAGATCATGTCTGCTTCATCTGCTACTTCAAAGGCATAGCCTTCCTCAAGATTTGATTTGTAACTAACCCCTAGCACGCGCAAACCTTGTTCATTCAGTTGAGCTACTTCTGCCAAGACTTCTTCCCTCACTTGGTCTGTTAGGGGGATAATCTCATCCTTGTATTCCACATAGTTAGAGACTGCTAGCATTTCTTCCAGGGCTCCCTTGGTGACCATGCTCACGACTCCCTGCTCATCTTTGACAATGACACTCATCCGCCGGCGTTCAAAGTCAAAAGGCAATTCATCAATTTTTTGGAAGCTTTGGTCCAAGCCTCTGACAATCTCATGTTTCTTAGCTTCTCTTTCTGTCCGACTGATAATAGCGCGGTCCATCAAGTTTTTGAGGCCGGTTTGGAAGTAAGAGTTGAGGTAGGCCCGACGAAGGACGGACAAATCCAAGTCTCCACGAATGTCGAGTGGGTATTCGAGTACAATCTCATCTTGGGTCAAGGTTCCTGTCTTGTCGGTACAGAGGATATCAATAGCGCCTAGATCTTGAATAGCATTGAGCTTTTTGATGACCACCTTTTCTTTGGCCATGATAATGGAACCCTTGGCCAAGCTAGCGGTGATAATCATTGGGAGCATTTCTGGAGTCAAGCCCACCCCTACACTAAGGGCAAAGACCCCTGCTTCCAGCCAGTCCCCATCTGTCAAACCATTGATAAAGAAGACGATGGGTACCATGACCATCATGAGTCGGATCAACAACCAAGAGATGGTGTTCATTTCTCGTTCAAAAGAGGTTGGTTCATCATAAGTATTGATGGTTTGCTCAATCGCTCCCATCATGGTTTCATCCCCAACGACCAAGACCAAGGCTGTTGCTCGACCTGAGATGACGTTGGTCCCCATGAAAGCTAGACTTTCACTCTCCAAAAGACTGTCCAGATTTTGGCCAGTCGCTTTTTTCAAGCAGACTTTTTCGACAGCATCGCTCTCTCCAGTCAAACCAGACTGTTGAACGAAGAAGTCTCGAGAATCTAACAAGACCACATCCGCTGGGATCATGTCGCCTGCACTCAATTTGATCAAGTCTCCCACAACGATCTCATCAATGGGAATTTCTTCTTCTTTGCCTTCTCGAATCACCGTTGCAGTATTGACAATCATACGAGAAAGGTTGCTAGCAGCCTTGTCACTTCGCAATTCTTGGATAAAGCGAATCCCTCCAGAGAGAAGGACGAGAACGACGATGATGAGAGAGGTCGTTGGATCTTCCTCTCCTGGTTTGGCTAACCAAACATTGGTCACCAGAGAAACAAGGGCAATGAGCAGTAAGATGACCGTGAAGGGATTGATGATGGATTCAACAATCCGTTTCCAGATAGAATTATCTTGCCCCTTTGTGAGGACATTTTCTCCATAGCTATCCCGGTTCTCCTCTACTTGGTCTTCCGTCAAACCAGACCAGCTAGATTGATAGGTTGCTAAGGTTCTTGCTTCTGCATCTTGTAATGCAGCAATGAGTCTTTCTTTTGTTGTTTGCATTGGAATCTCCTTTTAAATCAGGAGCCAAACGCTTATAGAGTCCCGATGACACAAATCAGCGATTGGCTGGCTATGTGCGGTTCGGGATGATCGTCGATTTGTATCATAGTGCTCTCCTTTTCTACTTGATAGGTTGAGAGGCTTCTTAAGCATAAGAAAAGAGCCCTCCCCTTTTACAGGTAGGACTCATTAAACTCGTCGTTTATTTTTTAATGAAAATTCTCAAAAAATAGACCGTCCAAGCTTTAGCTCCGCAAGGCAATGAAATGAGCTTAGTCTTGACCTTTGCGATCAGGACTGTTGACCAACGAGTAGTGTCTCCACTGCTTTGCGGTAGTCATCCGTATCCTTGTGGTAGCCTCACCTACCGTTATTCCCCTTGAGTATACTCCTCCCCTATAGAAAAGTCAACCCTTAAAATCAACCTTTTTTAGGAAAATTTGTTACAATCCGATCGACAATCTCTTGGACTAGGGTTTTCGGAGCTGCCACATTCAAACGGGCATGTTGCTTCCCTTCTACTCCAAAGTCTGTCCCTTTATTGAGGATGACCTTAGCCTGGTCATGAAGTCGATCATGGAGTTCTTCTTCTGACAAACCGTAGGCAGAAAAATCAAGCCAGAGTAGATAAGTTCCTTGCGGTTTCATCACACCAATGTCTGTCTGCTCACGCAAAACTTCTACAGTGTAGTTGATATTTTCTTCCAAGACTTCCTTTAAGTCCTCTAACCAAGCCTTTCCATTCTGATAGGCTACTTCGGTGGCGATAAAGCCAAGGGCAGAAATCTCATGTTGATTGTTTCGCAACTGCCGAGCTTGGAAGGATTTCCTTAGTGCATCATTTTCGATGATGGCATAGGAATTTTTTGTCCCTGCGATGTTGAAGGTTTTGGTCGCACTCGATAAGACAAGGGTGAAATCCTTAAAGCTTGGATCTACCGTATTAAAACATACGTGTCGATTTCCAAATAGCGCCAAGTCTTGGTGAATTTCATCTGAAACAAGTAAGATCCCATATTTTTGACAAAGGCGACCAATCTTTTCTAGGACTTCTCGTTCCCAGACGCGACCGCCTGGGTTATGAGGATTGCACAGGATGTAGAGCTTGACTTGGTGCTCCACAAAGTCTTTTTCCAATTGCTCAAAATCAATTTGGAAGAGTCCATCCACTTCTACTAAGGAATTAGTCACTAATTTGCGTTGATTGAGGCGGACGCTACGGGCAAAGGGTGGATAAACTGGCGTATTGATGAGAACAGCCTCGCCTTCCTTAGTGAAAGCCTGAATAGCCGTTGAAATAGACGGAACCACACCTTCCATAAAGACAATGGCTTCCTTCTCAAACACATATCCATGCTCTGACTTTTCCCACTCCTGAACAGCTCGGTAAAGCTCTTCACTAGGATAAGTGTAGCCGTAGACTAATTGATCTGCGTAATCTCGAATGGCTTGGCGAACCGCAGGCAAGGATTCAAAATCCATATCTGCAATCCAAGCAGGAAGAAGTTCTGGATCTTGCTCTGACTCCTTCCATTTGCTAGTGTGGTGCCCCAAACGATTAGGGACAGTCAAAAATTGTTCTTTTCCCATGATGGACTCCTATCTAGCCAATGCTTGTTCTAAATCCTCAATCAAATCCCGTGCATCTTCAATTCCGATGGAAAGGCGAAGCAAGTCATCCGTTAACCCATAGGAATGACGAACCTCTGCAGGAATATCTGCGTGGGTCTGTGTAGTTGGGTAGGTAATCAAACTCTCCACTCCACCTAAGCTCTCTGCAAAGGTAAAGACTTGCAAGTGGTTCAAAATGGTTGGAATCTTTTCTTGGTGGCTTACTTTAAAGGAAACCATGCCTCCCTTGCCGGTATACAAGACTTCCTTAACAGCTGGATGCCCCTTCAAGAATTCCACTACCTTCTTCGCATTTTCTGTGGAGCGCTCCATACGAAGGGCTAAGGTTTTTAAACCACGGATTAATTGATAGCTGTCAAACGGGGAAAGAACAGCACCTGTCGTGTTCAAATTGTAAAAGAGTTTGTCATACAAGTCTGCATCATTTGTCACGACAACACCAGCCAAAACGTCATTATGACCCGCTAGATATTTGGTCGCTGAGTGAAGGACGATATCTGCTCCTTCTTCAATTGGACGTTGGTAGATAGGGCTATAGAAGGTATTGTCTACAATCACTTTTGCCCCTTTTTCATGAGCGAGTTTAGCTAATTTCTGGATGTCAAACTCCAGCATGAGTGGGTTAGTAGGCGTTTCAATATAGAGAATATCCACCTCTCCCTTCAATCCTTCTACCAATTCTTCTTCAGAATTTGCATAGGTAAAGAAAAAGCGTCCTTCTTGTTCCATTTGGTTGAACCAGCGGAAAGACCCTCCATAAAGATCTCTTACTGCCAAGACCTTACTGCCAACTGGAAAAATACTAAAGGCTAAGACAATGGCAGACATACCTGAGCTCGTCACCAAGGCATGCTCTGCACTCTCAATAGCTGCCAAGGTCTTTTCAGCGTTTACCCGCGTCGGATTCTTGGTACGGATATAGTCAAAACCAGTAGATTGACCAAACTCTGGATGCTGGTAAGTGGTTGAAAAATGAAGCGGAGTAATCAAAGCCCCTGTTGCTGGATCCGACTTGATTCCCGCTTGAGCTAGGATGGTGTTAATATTCTTTTTGTGACTCATACAAACCTCCAATGGACGTAAATTCAATTGTCTCTATTGTATCACTTCTTTAGATGATTCGGTTTTTCCTTTTTCAAGAGCTAGATATAGCTTCAAACTATAATGAAAAAAGAGGTGGGATAGCCCCAACCTCTACTGATTATGAAATATGAAATTTATTTCGAAGACTAGCTGCCTTACTACCAATGAAGCGATCTAAGAAACGAAGACGAAGACCGAGGCCACCGTATACCACGATTCCCACACCACCAATCAGAGCTACATAAATCATGCTTGTCACTCGACCATTTGGTTTGATGACCAAGCCAAGGATAAAGCCTGCAATTAGGACCACCAAGAGCATGATCAAGGTGAGAATGGCTGTCAATAAGCTCCGTTTGAAGACTGTCTTGCGATTGAAATGAGTCACCTGATGAATTTCCTTGTACATAAGAACAATCGGAATCATGAGACCAATCGTAGTAGAAAGAAGAGGACCATAGGCTTTAAAGAGATAAATGAACGGTACTTGGAGAATCAATTTTACCAATACTCCATAACCAAAGTAAAGAATTGCCTTACGATTTTGGAAAAGAGCCTGGATCATTGGAGAGAGAACCGTATACAAACCTAGGATGACCGTTTGTAACATGGCTAGGATAAAGAGTCCCAAAGCAAGGGAATCTGGTTTCCCGTAAAAGACCGTATAGAGAGGCTCAGCAATGGCTACTGCTCCAATCGTCGCCGGAAGCAAGAAGGCTACTAGCATGGTCAAATTATCTTGAACCAGCTTACCTGCAGCCCGGAAATCCCCCTTGACATAGTTCTCTGTAAGGAGAGGGATTCCCACCCCACCGATCGATGTCGCAACTGCAATTAAAATCATGGTAATCTTGTTCGGATTCGCTGAGAAGTAGCTGAACTGAACCAAAAGCTCTGAACGAGTGAAGTTGGTGAACCAAGACATGACATTGCTATAGGTCATCTGGTCGATAATTTGGAAGAGTTGAATGGCTGATCCTGTCACAATGAACGGAATCGCTTCACGAATGGTATCCCACAAGAGAGCCTTGGTATCAATCTGGCTATCAGACTCCGGGCGATGAATAATGTGCTGTAGAAGCCCTGTTTTCCAGAGGTAATAGACGAGGACTAGAAGACTCGCTCCCATCCCAATAAAGGCTGCAAAAGTGGACTGGGTCACAGCTTCAACGTAATCACCTGAGCCAACCTTCATAATGAAGTAGGCTGTCAAGAGCATCCAGATAACCCGAATCACTTGCTCAGCAATTTGACTGATAGCATAAGGTTTCAGATTGTTATGCCCTTGGAAGAAGCCACGAATGACACTCATGGAAGGGAAAATCAAGACTGCCCAAGACAAGCTCTGCATGACAGGGATTAGGTCTTTCCCACCTCCAGACAGATTTGCAAAGACTGGGGAAAGCACATACATGATAATAGCAAAAACCAAGCCCAATAAAGACATGAACTTAAGGAAGCCACGAATCATGGCAAAACTGTGCTCTTCTTGCCCCTTGGTATTGTACTTGGCCACCTGCTTAGCGACTGCTACTGGGACGCCTGCTGTTGAAATCAGCAAAAACCAAGCGTAGATATTGTAGCCCATAGTGAAGAGACCGTTTGCCTCTGCTCCATGTTTACCCATCCAGATATACCAAGGGATGATATAGGCCGCACCTAAGAGACGACTAATGAAATTGCTGGCTGTTAACCAGACTGTTCCTCGAAGCATCTGGGCCTGTTGATTACTTGTTTCGTTACTCATATGTTTCCTCTGCTTTATAGTCTTCTTTCATTATAAACCTTTCCTTTACACTTGTAAAATAAGGTCTTTCAGTTTAAAATAGGATTATGATAAAGATAGAAACTGTACTAAACATTTTAAAAGAGGATCACAACTTTCGTGAGATCCTACAAGACGGAGAATACCACTATTCAGCAAGTGGTGTTTCTTTTAATCAAATTAGCTACGATAGTCGAAAGGTCAACTCCGAGACCCTCTTTTTTGTCAAGGGGGCAAATTTCAAGAAGGAATTTTTGGAGCAAGCGATCGAGCAAGATCTCCAGTGGTATGTCGCTGAGCAAGACTTTGAGGTCAGCATCCCAGCCATTATCGTTACGGATATCAAACAGGCTATGAGCTTGATTGCCATGGAATTCTATGACCACCCTGAGCGCCAGCTAAAACTCTTAGCTTTTACAGGGACCAAGGGAAAAACGACTTCTGCTTACTATGCCTACAAGATTCTTGAACAAGGCCACCGTCCAGCCATGCTATCCACTATGAATACAACCTTGGATGGCAAGACCTTCTTCAAGTCAACCTTGACGACTCCAGAAAGCATTGATCTTTTTGAAATGATGGCCCAGGCAGTTGCCAACGATCGGACCCACCTGATTATGGAGGTTTCTAGCCAAGCTTATTTGGTGAAACGAGTTTACGGTCTGACCTTTGATGTCGGTGTCTTCCTCAATATCAGCCCTGACCATATTGGACCAATTGAACATCCAACCTTTGAAGACTATTTCTACCACAAACGTCTCTTGATGGAAAATAGCCGTGCTGTTGTCGTCAATAGCGATATGGATCATTTTGAGATTCTTGCGGAACAAGTCGCTGAGCAAGACCACGACTTCTACGGTAGTCAATCAAGCAACCAAGTCCAGAACTCAAAAGCCTTTAGCTTTTCTGTCACTGGCAAGCTGGCGGGAGATTATGATACCCAGCTCATTGGCCACTTCAACCAAGAAAATGCTGTAGCTGCAGGTCTTGCCTGCCTTCGCCTAGGAGCGAGTCTCGAGGATATCCAAAAAGGGATTGCTAAGACGCGAGTTCCTGGTCGAATGGAAGTCTTGACTCAGAAAAATGGAGCCAAGGTCTTCATCGACTACGCCCATAATGGAGATAGCTTGAAAAAACTGCTCTCAGTTGTCGAAACCCATCAAACGGGGACCATTTCACTAGTCCTTGGATCAACCGGTAATAAGGGAGAGAGCCGCCGTAAGGACTTTGGCATACTCTTAGAAGACCATCCTGAGATCCAAGTTTTCCTCACAGCGGATGATCCTAACTACGAAGATCCTTTGGCTATCGCTGAAGAGATTAGCAGTTATATCACGCGACCTGTCGAGAAAATCGCAGATCGCGAACAAGCCATTCAAGTAGCTATGGCAACGACCGGCAAGCCTGAAGATGCTGTTATTATCGCTGGAAAAGGAGCTGACTGCTACCAAATCGTCAATGGCGTAAAAGAAGAATATCCAGGTGATGCTGCCATCGCTGAACGTTATCTATAATCAAACAAAACAAGGCTAGGAAAATTCCTAGCCTTTTTTATTGTTTGATAAACATCAGTCTTTCCTTGTCCAAGTCCACTGCTAATTCATATTTGCCTTCATCATTTTTGCGGATATAGCCTAAGACTTCTAAGCTATCAACAAAGATGTCTCTGCGCTTTTGCTGGACTTCTTCTTTTTTGAGGAACTTGAGCAAAAAGCTGGTCATATACTTGAGAGCATACTCGGGATTCACATCGCCCAAAATAGCATAGAGTTTCTCTTGCTCCTCCGTCAAAGGGTATTGGTGTTGCACCTTGTAGAAGTAATTGGAAAGTGTCTGTGCATGTCGTTCGAAGTCAGTCTCCTCTATGAGAATTGCTGCATTAGTCGTGTTGCGGAGTTCTGTTTGGAAGACCTTGGCTTTTAATTCTTGATAAACTGCACTGTCCTCTCGAACAAAGACCTCTTGATCCAGTTCAACTCGATCAGCTGACTCTAAGAAAGGCAAATTGAGAGTGTAGCGTTTATTTTCTCGTAGGATGAAGCCCGCTTTGATAAACTCCTCCATCAGCTTATCCACTGGTTGATCTGGAAATTGGGCCTTGATTTGCCGCAGGATCACATCATCCTGCTGGTCCAGATAGTTGATCAAGTCCTTGAAAAATGGCTGACGTGTCAAACGTGTGGGATTAATGATTGTAATCATAAATAGATCTCGTTTACTGTTTTATCGGTTAGCTCTTATTGTAACATAAAAGTTATCTTAAGCGAAATCAATTCAAAAGAACGAAATCTCCAATTGATCGACAGCCATGTAAGAGGTGAAAATAAGGAAAAAAAAGTACAAGATAAAAAGAACTTAGTCTTTTCAATCCAAGTTTACTGTAGAAGCCCCATAAGTTATTCCAACTCATTTCATTTCTATTATTTTAAAAGAAATAAAATCAGTCAGTAGTTGCTTAATGCGTTCTGGACATTCTTCATTGTCCCTACTGTAGATACTCACTAAGCCATGTAAAAAAATAAAGATTCCACTACGAATATTTAGCGCTTCTGCATCAGATAAGTCTTTCGGTAAAAAGACATCAATAGCTTCTTCCAATAAACGATAACTTTTCATTCTCAATTGCATCAACGGTTGCGAACAATCGCCTGAATCTTCATGCTCTCCACGGTAAAAAATCAATAATTCATAAAAACTTCGTTCTCTAAACCCAAAATCCACATATGTTTGACAGATTTGGAGCAGACGTTCTTTATCAGTCTGCTTGGAATGGCTGATTTCTAAGCAAGTATGATAGAGATGAGTTAACGGTTTTTCCGCTACTGCATATAAAATATCCTCTTTCTTTTTAAAATACTGATAAATAGCTGTATGTGAACATCCTGCAGCTTGAGCAATCTGCCTAATTCCCACCTTCTGGTAAGGTTCTTTTCGGAAAATTTCCTCTGCTACTCTGATAATTCTGGACCTTGTATCCTTTGCCATTACAAACTCCCTTTAAACCCATTCAATGCCTCAAAATCTCGTACTGCATCTTTTACCTCACTACCATGACAAACACTAACAAGTGCCTGCGGATAACTCTTGAGAATTCTTTCACCACTAGCTAAAGCTTGTCTCATATCTGCTGTATATCCTTTCATTGGTGGACGCAACTTTCCACCTCTCGTAGCTGTGAAAAGATCTCCAGCGATTAAAACTTGATCCTCTTCATGGTAATAAACAACATGACCAGGGGAATGCCCAGGAGAAAATAGGGGTTTTAGTCTTGCACTACTTATCAAGTCTTGACCTTCTTGACTTTCAACAGTTATAAAAGTAGCCGGATCAAAAATCACTTTTTCCGTCTCTTTTCTATTAGGAAAAGGTTCTTTGCCTGAAATATAGGGGAATTCCTTCTCACTGATTAAAGTCGGGATGTTCCCAAAGTGCTGTCTAAGATAGGGCAAACCTTTGATATGATCTGGATGTCCATGGGTCAGAAAAATTGCTTCAATTTTTTGTGGGAGTAAAAACTGGGCAGCGTACTTCTCCATTCCTCGCATTCCCGTATCAATCACATAAAAGCGACCAGATGATTCAACTAGCCATATGCTGACAACAAAAATGCCCAATTCGAATTCAAACTTTTTTATATGTGGACTGATTTGTTTTGTACGTGTTAATAAACGATACAAGAAAGACACTTTTTATACCTCCTTTGACTTCCAGAAAAACTAACCAGTGGTTAGTTTTTCTGAAGTATATCATATTTCATCCGGCTACACAAGAAACATCCAGAGGATATTAAAATAAAAAATACAACTTTTACAAGTTGTATTCGAACGTAAAATATATTTTTAAAGAAAAAAAATGATATATCGAGACTTTCCGCTGTGAGAAAAGTCCTTGAAACAATTAGGTTTCAAGGACTCGGTAGTTTTGAGACCTTAGGCTCAAAACTAAGTCATGGAACTTCGGAGAAGTTCGCTGACGTCCGCACTCACCAAAGGAAAGGATTGAAAAATTATTTTTCTTTAGTTTGATGTAACTCTTATAAACTATATCAAAGATTCAGATTGTTGTTTCATGAATCCGAATCATCCAAATACCTTTCTTTAAACTGTAGCTGTGGTGATTGGGCTAACTGACTCGGGTTGGTCCCGGGCTGATCTAAAGGAACAGCTAGACCAAGCTCCTTGTAGTAATCCAGCCAGAACGGACTAATCTCCTCTTCCCCATCTCCAAACTTCATGGGAATGGTTTCAAAGATAGGAAGTAGTTCAGCGATGAATTGGGAACAATAGAAACCATCTCCATCTGGATAAAAGGACGCATTGTAGGGAGCTCCTAAAAGGCTCTCTGCTCGCTTTTTGACTTCTTCGTGATCAATCGCCGTATAGCGATAAAGGTCATAGACTTTTCCAGCTTCAAAGAAATCTTCGGGTGACTGGGAAAGAACACCACCTTCCACCGTAGCATGATAGATCTGTCCGTCCAAAAAGATAGCCACGTGACTGTAGTTACCTGTCGAAGCCTGGATGGCCTGCCCCATTTCCGTATTTTCTCTCACAAAAATCAAATCGCCAGATTCTAACATGGTCTCCTCCTAGCAAAAAAGGAGTCGAAACTCCTTTTTAACGATGGGTTTCCCCATCAATCCTTATGCATTAAAGCTTTCAGTCAATTGAGGAACCACTTGTTTCTTACGTGAAACGGCACCTGGAAGGAAGGCATGGTTGTTTTCAAGTTTGAAGTTGAAGGCTGCTTCAACTTTGTCCATGTTAGCACCAAGAGCCAAAATTTCTGAGTTTGAGTTGACGATATCTGTAATCATCAAGACAAAGTCAGAGTATCCGTTAGCTGCATTTGCTTCTTGGATAGCTGCTTCGATTTCAGCTTGGCGTTCCAAGACTTCTGCAATATCAACTGTGTTCACTTGAGCCACACGAACGTTGTTTCCGTTCAATTCAAAAGTCTTAGCATCAATGTCAATCAACTCTTCTGCTGATTTGCTTGCCAAGTTGGTACTAGCCTTGAGCATGGCAAGACCGTATTCTTCCAAGTTCACACCAGCCAATTCAGCCAATTCAGGTGCAATCACCTTATCAGATGGGTGAGTTGTTGGAGATTTCAAAAGAAGAGTATCTGAAATCAAACCTGAAAGCATCAAACCTGCGATTTCTTTTGGCACTGCTACACCGTGTTCTTTGAACATACGGTACACGATAGAAGATGCTGATCCAACTGGCTCCAAACGCATGTAAAGTGGGCTAGCAGTTTCAAAGTTAGCCACACGGTGGTGGTCCACTACACCGTAAACTTCTACTTCAGCGATATCTGAAACAGATTGTTGGAATTCATTGTGGTCCGTCAAGATGACTTGCTCTGCACCTTCTGCTTTAGCTGATGTGATCACGCGTGGTGCTTCCACACCAAAATAGTCCAATACGAAAGCAGTTTCTTCATTTGGAGTTCCAAGAGCTACTGCTTCTGTATCCAAACCATAAGCTTCTTTTGCAAGATAAGCAAAGGCTACAGATGAACCGATAGCATCTGAGTCCGGATTTTGGTGACCAAAAACGAGAATTTTTGACATGTTTCTACCTCTTCATTTTCATTTGTATATTCACTCTATTTTAGCACGTTTTTCCGTTTAAAGAAAGGGAATAGTTGTTCATTTCATCAGAAAAAGACAGCTGGAAGGACCAACTGTCTCGATTTATTTTATCCTTTAACCCGTTTCAGGTAATCTTGGTAACTTTCCGTTTCCATCAAATCTTTTGCATTTTGAACCCGTTCTTTTGTCGGTGGTTTCACACCCTCCAACTTGTACGGAATACCCAATTCCCGCCATTTGAATTCCCCCATAGTATGGTAGGGCAGAATTTCAAATTTATCAACATTTTTAAGGGTTTTAACAAATTTCCCAAGTTCGATCAGGTCATCATCTCGGTCTGTAAGCCCAGGCACCAAGACGTGGCGAATCCAGACGGGCTTGCCAATATCAGACAAGTACTTGGCACAGGCTAAAATATTTTTGTTTGTCTGACTGGTTACAAATCTGTGCCGTTCATCGTTAATTTCCTTGATATCCAGAAGCACCAAGTCTGTCACTGCCATTAATTTATCAAATTTTTCCAGGTAACGAGGGGTATTGCGGAAAGGCAGAGCACAGGTATCGAGCGTGCAGTGAATGCCCAACTCTTGAGCCTTGGTGAATAGGGCAATCAAAAAGTCTATCTGTAAGAGGGCTTCTCCACCACTGACCGTGATCCCACCTTTTTGACCCCAGAATCCACGATAGCGGAGAGCTTCTTCCAATACATCATCCACTGTTCGTTCTCTAGACATGTTGGTTTCCATAGCCCAAGTATCCGGGTTATGGCAATACTGACACCGCATTTGACAGCCTTGAAGAAAGACAATAAAACGGATCCCTGGTCCATCCACGGCACCGAAGCTTTCCGTAGAGTGTACCATTCCTGTTACTTTTCCATAGTCAACTGTTTCATTTTCCATGTCTTGTCCTTCTCTCTTGAAAACGTTTTATGGTTTTATTATACCATGATTCCTTGTGAATAAAAGGATTTTAATGATTTTTTAGAAAATAAACTGTTTTTCAATTTCAACCCATTGTATTAGTACAGGCCCTTCCAGTCGCTCTTGGCTGCTCCTATTCTCTCTGACAAAAAAAGAAAACGAAGAGCCGTTTTCTTTTTTTAATATCTTAAGAATCTTGATCTCACCAATCGATAATCGCGACAAAATCTTACTGGATCTTGGGAAAGACCAACACGTGGTGACGGTCCGCTCCCAAGTTCACCTAGCAGACGGACGACAATTCCAGTTCACCGAAAGTCAACACAAATTAGACAAGTTTCATTTTGTCGACTATGCAAAAAGAAATCAAAAATAAAGTACTCCGCTGACAGTTGAGAATGGACTCAACTGTTTTTTTACGATATCCGAAAATGAAAAATGTTTTCAGCCCAAAATAATAGCTTATTTATCTCTTATTTCTCTACTATTTCAAGAAATAACACTCTCAAATATGCATCTTACCTAAAAGCTATTGACATTTTCCTGTTTCCCTATTAAATTGGAAATGATAAAAATAAATATGAAGGGGCTGTCTTTAACTGAAAATGTAAGCGGTCTCAAAAACTAGAGGAGAGTTCTATGGACCAAAGATTTTTGGAAAAATCCTGTCGTTATAGTATTCGAAAACTAACGGTTGGCACGGCTTCTGTGTTATTAGGAGCCATTTTTCTCGGCTCACACCAGGTAGGTGCTGATAGTATTGTTGGAAGTCAAAACGAAAGCAACCACCTTGAAGCTGCTCCAGCCATAGAGAGCCCGACTGACGGAACTGGAGAAGCCAAACCAGAAAATCCGTATAGCGCTCCTATTTCTGAAGAAAAAAGCTTGTCTCCAGATACAGAAGTTCAAAGCAAGCATACAGCCACTTCGACTACTTCGATTGAGCCAAATGAAGAAAGGGAAACTATGAAAATTGAGACTCCCGTGGCCAAACAAACAGATTATCATTTAAGCTACAATCAACCTGCTGCTGCTAGCTATGATGGGTGGGAAAAACAAGCTCTCCCAGTCGGAAATGGAGAAATGGGCGCTAAGGTTTTCGGACTCATCGGCGAGGAAAGAATTCAATACAACGAAAAAACTCTTTGGTCTGGTGGACCACAACCGGATAGCACCGACTACAACGGAGGAAACTATCAAGATCGCTACAAAGTCTTAGCAGAAATCCGTAAGGCTCTTGAAGCTGGAGACCGCCAAAAAGCGAAGCAGTTAGCCGAAGAAAATCTAGTGGGACCAAACAACGCTCAATACGGACGCTACTTATCTTTTGGTGATATCTTCATGGTCTTTAACAACCAAAAGAAAGGTTTGGAGAACGTTACCGACTATCACCGTGACTTAGATATTACCGAAGCTATCACAACTACTTCTTATAGCCAGGATGGAACCACCTTTAAACGCGAAACCTTCTCTAGCTATCCGGATGATGTTACTGTGACCCATTTGAGTAAAAAAGGGGATAAGACCCTCGATTTTACCCTTTGGAATAGCTTGACAGAGGATTTACTTGCGAATGGTGACTACTCTTGGGAATATTCGAAGTATAAACAAGGGGCAGTCACGACAGATTCAAATGGTATCTTGCTCAAGGGGACTGTCAAAGACAATGGCCTTCAATTTGCCTCTTATCTTGGAATCAAGACAGATGGACAAGTCACTGCCCAAGATGGCTATTTGACTGTCACTGGAGCCAGCTATGCGACCCTTTTACTCAGTGCCAAGACCAACTTTGCTCAAAATCCAAAAACAAATTATCGCAATGATATTGATGTAGAAGCAACTGTTAAATCGATTGTCGAGTCGGCTAAAGCCAAAGATTATGAAACTCTGAAACATGACCACATCGAGGACTACCAGCGTCTCTTCAATCGTGTCCAACTGAATCTTGGTGGTAATAAGTCTAGCCAAACGACAAAAGAAGCTCTCCAAACCTATGATCCTACAAAAGGGCAAGAACTAGAAGAACTCTTCTTCCAATACGGACGTTACCTACTAATCAGTTCTTCTCGTAACCGGACAGATGCCCTTCCTGCCAACTTGCAGGGAGTCTGGAATGCTGTAGACAATCCACCTTGGAACGCTGATTACCACCTCAATGTCAACCTACAAATGAACTATTGGCCTGCCTACATGAGTAATCTTGCAGAAACGGCTAAGCCAATGATCAATTATATCGATGACATGCGCTACTATGGTCGTATCGCTGCTAAAGAATATGCAGGTATCGAATCCAAAGAAGGCCAAGAAAATGGTTGGTTGGTTCATACTCAGGCAACACCATTTGGCTGGACAACTCCAGGTTGGAATTATTACTGGGGTTGGTCTCCTGCTGCCAATGCTTGGATGATGCAGAATGTCTATGACTACTATAAATTCACCAAGGATGAGACTTATCTCAAAGAAAAGATTTACCCAATGCTCAAGGAAACAGCCAAGTTCTGGAACTCCTTCTTGCACTACGACAAATCTAGTGACCGTTGGGTTTCTTCTCCATCTTATTCGCCAGAGCATGGAACTATCACGATCGGGAATACCTTTGACCAATCACTAATTTGGCAGCTCTTCCACGACTATATGGAAGCTGCCAATCACCTCAATATGGACCAAGATTTGGTGACAGAAGTGAAGGCTAAATTTGACAAGCTCAAACCACTTCATATCAACCAAGAGGGACGTATCAAGGAATGGTACGAGGAAGACAGTCCTCAATTCACCAACGAAGGCATTGAAAACCATCACCGCCACGTTTCCCATCTAGTTGGACTCTTCCCAGGTACTCTATTTGATAAGGATCAGCCTGAATATCTGGAGGCCGCACGCGCAACTTTGAACCATCGTGGAGATGGTGGAACAGGTTGGTCCAAGGCTAATAAAATTAACCTCTGGGCTCGTCTCTTAGACGGAAACCGCGCCCACCGTTTGTTGGCTGAACAGCTCAAGTCCTCAACTCTAGAAAACCTCTGGGATACCCATGCACCTTTCCAAATCGATGGGAACTTTGGTGCCACCAGCGGTATGGCAGAAATGCTCCTTCAATCTCACACAGGCTATATTGCCCCATTACCAGCCCTTCCCGATGCCTGGAAAGACGGGCAAGTCTCAGGGATTGTAGCCCGGGGCAACTTTGAAGTCAGCATGAAATGGAAAGAAAAAAATCTTGAGACATTAGCTTTCCTTTCCCATGCAGGTGGAGAATTAGTGGTCGATTATCCAGACATCGAATCGAGTATTGTCAAGATTAACGGGAAAGAAATCAAACCAACTCTTCTCAAAGACAATCGGATTCAGATTGCCACTCAAAAAGGGGATCAGATCACCTTTGAAAAGTTACCAGAGCGGGTTACTCGTCTATCTGCTGTGAGAAAAGATGCTGTAACAGCTGAACTCGATTTCAATCCGGTTACAGATGCGACCCACTATGTCATCCGTCGAGAAAGTAATGACGAAAGCAGTGATGCTCCTTCTATCAAGGAATTCCTAACCAATGTCACTCATTTCATCGACCGCTCCATCGATTCTCTCCATAGCTATAGCTATTCTGTTAGAGCCATGATTGGGGAGCACTCAAGGCAAGTATCCGAATCTGCGTCAATCCAACCAGTTGTCGAATGGATGGACGACAGAGATCCTCGTGTTCAATACGGTCCTGCCTTCCATAACTGGGAGGATGCTGACCTATTTGCAGGAACTGAAAAATATGCTGACCTAACTGTTGATAGTTATTCTGACAACGATGCCACTGCTAGGATTACTTTTAATGGACGAGGAATTGAAATCTATGGTCTCAAATCATCTGAATTAGGCCTAGCGGAAGTTCAAATCGATGGTAAGAAAGTAGGAGACCTAGATTTCCACACATCGGGAGAGACGGAAAAAAGTGCTCTAATCGGTCGTTTCACAGGACTTCCTGATGGAGAGCACCTCCTGACTCTAACAGTGAAGAAGGAGCATTTAAACCGAGGGAATGAACGCTCAAAAATTTCCTTGGATTACTTTAAAATCTATCCGGGTCAAGGGGCGACTGTTGAAAAGATGGATGACAGAGATTCTCGTATCCACTATGGCTCCTTGTTCAAGGACTGGAATGAATCAGGCTTATATCAAACGACAGAAAAATACGCGACTCTCCAAAACGTGGATTCATCTCAGTATTCAGAGGCCAAGGCAACCATTCCATTCACTGGTACAGGTATTCGTATTTACGGCTTAAAATCTTCTGACTATGGAAAAGCCTTAGTCACCATAGATGGAAAAGAAATGCCAAGTTTGGACTTCTACTCAAGTGCTGACTATGAAAAGAATGTGTTGATTGGCGAGTATACAAACTTAAGCAATGGAAATCATATCCTCACCTTGACAGTGGATCCTAACTCTCCTGATGACAGAAAGATGATTTCCCTGGATTCATTTGACATCCTGAAGCCGTCAACAGTATCCCTGGATACTCCAAGCCTGGCCCCAATAAAAGCAGGCGATCAGACGATTACCCTCACACTTCCGTCTGGGGAGTGGGATGCTATTGCCCTTCATTTCCCTGGGGAAAAAGATCCTGTTTTCCTCAAGAAAACCGATGATTCCCACGTCACCCTATCAGATGGAAATCGAGTGTTAGCGATTAAGAACCAGCAAGTTGAATTGCCGATCCCAGAAACTGCTCATCAAAAACAAACTCAGATCATCTCAGCCTATGCCATCCGAGGAAAGACCATCACTAGTCCGGTCGTCTCTCTCTTACCTGCTATTGTGACAAGTTTGGGAGACCAAGAACCACCTGTAGTGACCCTTCCTAAGTACACAGAGCCAATCGGCACTGCTGGACAGGAGGCAGCTATCCACTCTCTACCTGAATATGTCCTTCGAGTACTGAAAGACCAAGCAAGCCAGGTAGAGGTCATTAGTGGAGAAAATGAGATTGGTAGTGACAGTCATTTAGAGATTCAAAAGGTCCTTGACCAAGGACTCTTTGGCAAAACCTACGATGCTTTCAACCTTCAACTCAAGGATAAAGAAGGGAATCCAGTTCCAGTCAAAGGAAGTGTATTGGTTCGACTTCCACTATCAAAAGAAGTGAAGCAAGTCTATGTCTTGACTCCTAATCGAGAACTCCAAGCAGTAGAATTTACACTACGAGAGGGCATGATTGAATTCCTGGCACAAGAGTTAGGAACCTATGCTATTGTCTATAAGTCGGAACCAGAAGTCGGATCCGTTAATACAGATTCCTATGAGAGCGTTGAGCCTATCGTCTCAGGAAGAAAGGTTCAAAATAGGAAGATGCTTGTTTCAGAGAGCACGAGTCCAAGGAAGGCCGGTGATAGTTTAATGAGTGTTCCCAACTCTAAACAAGACCAGGCTTCGCAAAGACAACTTCCAAAAACGAATACTGGACACAGTTCATACCTACTCTTCTTAGCAGGACTCAGCCTTGTCCTCACAGCTAGCTTCCTAGGGAAAAAGGAACAGGTTTAGCTTGATGTAGCTGACAAGATCAATAAAAAGGATGGAATCTCCATCCTTTTTCGTTTATCCTAAAACCAATTCGTCACTCACCAAGGTTTCACCACTATTCTGATGGAAAAGGCGCATCAAGTCTTCAACTGTCAAGTTTTTCTTTTCTTCTCCTTTAACATCGACCACAATCTTGCCTTGGTAGAGCATGATTAATCGATTGCCATATGCGATAGCATGGTTCATATCGTGTGTAATCATCAAGGTTGTCAAATCATGACTTTCCACGATCTTTTGTGTCAATTCCATGACCATTTCACTGGTCTTTGGATCGAGCGCTGCGGTATGTTCATCCAGAAGCAAGAGTTTTGGTTTGACCAAGGCTGCCATGACCAAGGTCAAAGCTTGCCGCTGTCCCCCTGATAAGTATTGCGTGTCCACTTTGAGGCGATTTTCCAAACCAATATTGAGTTCCTTCAACGCTGCTTTAAATTCTTCGCGATCTTTTTCTTTGACCCCCCAACTAAGGCCCCGTTTTGCTCCACGTTTTTTAGCAATGGCCATGTTTTCTTCAATGGTCAAACGGGAAGCCGTCCCCATCTTAGGATCCTGGAAAACACGGGCGATCTCCTTAGCACGCTTCCGAACACTGGTCTGCTTAATAGATTTTCCTTCTAACAGGATATCTCCTTGGTCCACTTGCAAGCCACCTGCCAGAATGTTCATCAATGTCGATTTCCCTGCTCCATTTCCTCCGATGACGGAAATGAAATCTCCTTCTTCTACTGTCAGGTCCAAGCCTTTGAGAACATGGTTTTCATTGACTGTTCCTGCTTCAAATGTCTTATGTATATCTTCGATTTTTAACAATGTTGCCATTTATCTTCTCCTTTTAGTTGCTGGTTAATTTTAATCCACGAATCTTGAGACGTTTCTGGGCTTCTGGTGCAAACAAGACCAAGGCCAAGAGAATAGCATTAAACAAACGGACTAAGTTTTGATCTAAGTTTGGAATTTCATAGATATTGAGGATAATGAGGCGGTAAACAATTGCCCCCACTCCAATCGAAAGTAAGCGTCCTCCAATGGTCAAATCATGGATCAAGACTTCTGCTAGAATAACGGCGCTAAGTCCTACGACGATGGTCCCTGTACCAGAAGTCACGTCTGAGAAGCCATCTGTCTGAGCGAAGAGAGCCCCACACAATGCAACCAGTCCATTAGAAATCATATAACCGAAAATCTTCATGGTGTCCACATTCACCCCATTGGCCTCACTCATTGGGATATTGTCACCCGTTGAACGAAGAACCAAGCCAATCTGAGTTTTCATTAAGAGGGTCAAAATCAGACAGACCAATAACAAACAAGAAAGACTAACAGCAAAGACAGCAGCCTCATTGGACAAACCCAGCCCCATCACAGACTTGAAGATGGTACTTGAATCTCCAATGGATAAATTAGGAACACCTCCCATGATCTTAATATTGATCGAATAGAGACCAGTCAGTGTCACAATCCCTGTTAAGAGTGCGGGGATCTTCATCTTAGTATGAAGGAGGCCAGAAACTAGACCTGCTAACATCCCTGCAAAAATAGAAAAGAGGGTCGCTAGCCATGGGTTTTGACCTGCTTGAATTTGGGATGCAACGACTGCTGCCCCAAGCGGGAAAGCCCCTTCTGCTGTCATATCCGCTATATCTAAAATGCGGAATGTTAAGAATATACCAATGGCCATAATCGACCACAATAAACCTTCAGATAAACTTGATAATACTAAATCCATCATCCATCTCCTATTTCTTTTCGTTTATACCAGAGAGATCAATTCCTAATTTCTTAGCCATCTCTTTGTTGACATACAATTCTAAATTCTTAGGGGCTTCCACTGCCAGATCGGCTACCTTTTCCCCTTTCAGGATACGAATCGCCATCCGGGCAGATTGACGACCCAACTCGGTGTAGTCTGTCCCATAGGTATAGAGCCCTCCTACTTGAGCCATTTCAATTGAACCTCCAATGACTGGAACTTTGTGTTTTAAAGAAACTTGTTTGATCGTTTCCATCGTAGAGGAAATAATGTTGTCTGTTGGAATAAAGACTAGATCGACCTCAGACATCAAACTGTCCGCTGCTGCTTTCACATTATTACTGTCTAAGATGGTTTTCTCTACGACACGGTAGCCTTTAGCCTCAAGGACTTTCTTGGCCTCATCTTTTTGAACGACGGAGTTGGGCTCACTTTGCGTATAGAGAATTCCGATTGTCTTAGCTGTTGGCAAAACCTTTTGAATCAGATCGACTTGTGTAGTAATCGCATCTGAAGATTGGTCACTCGTTCCTGTCACATTGCCACCAGGACGATCCAAGTTCTTGACCAACTTAGCAGCCAGAGGGTCCGTCACTGCAGAAAAGACTACAGGGGTTCTTTTGCTCGTATTGGCAATACTTTGTGCTGATGGAGTCGCAATGGCAAACACAAGGTCACTTTCCTGTGATAATTGATTTGAAATGTTTTTCAAATTTCTCTGCTCCCCTTGAGCATTTTGATAATCAATTTCAATCTCTTCTCCGTCTACATAACCCTGTTTTGCTAACTCTTCTACAAAGCCTTTTCGAGTTGCATCAAGAGACTTATGGGTAATATACTGCGAAATCCCAATCTTAATCTTTTGATGCTTAGAGGTCTTCAAGTGATGGAGGGTCAAGAGGGAGGTCATCAGTAGACCAACTACCAGAACCGGGGCAATTAACTTCTTTACAACTTTCATGAAACATGTCTCCTTCTCTAAAACATTCAAACAGCATACAAAAAACCGTTTAGATGATTCTAAACGGTTGGTATCATTCCTCACAAACTTAAAAGTATGCCAGCATTGCCGTCCATTTAGATATCATCTATATGGACCACAATCAAAAATCTTAGCCACATAGATACAAACAAATTGCTCGTTTCGTTTGCATCCATGAGTTCATGTCTACAAACACTATCTAAAGTAGCTAAAGTAAAAGTTTTGATTCAACAATGTGGAGTTCGTGTTTTTCATAAAATTCTGCTTTCGTTTTTTTATGTTGACTATCTTACCGAAATTTTTTCAGGCTGTCAAGCCTAAATTCAGAATTTTTTTAATTATCTTATTTTTTCTTCATTACCAAACAAAAAAGTGCCCGATGAGGGCACTAAATGAGCGAATATCTTATTTTTTAAAGGAGTATTCAATTCCATAATCATTTCCATCCACGGAAACTTTCAGCGTTCCATTTTCAATTTTATACTTGAGGTCGTATTGAAGGATATGATTCGAATCTTCATCCTGAATGAATCGGTGATCTTTTTCATCTACCTCACCTTCAAAGGCTACCATTTTAAGAGTGCCTTTTTTCACATCGATTTCAAGTCCCATATCCTCTAAATAGGAATTCTCACTGTTTTCTTGGATATAGTCTAAGGCATCCTCAACAGAGTAAAAATCATTGTCCCCATCATCATAGAGTTCCTTTGCAGCTCCCTTGAAATCAATCTTACTAACCACACTGATGGTCACTTTTTTCCCCTTTACCTCTACGATCATATCAATGTCTTTTATAAATTCACTCGAAATATCTGATGTAGCAGAGAAGGTGCCTGAAAAAGCAGACTTCATTGTCTTTTTCATTTCAGGAGTAGCTGACCATTTTCCTTGAATACTATTTGGATTTTTAGCAAATAAGAAAAATGCAAGTACAGATAAAACTGCAACAGCAACAAGACTACATAAACCAATAATCAGCCCTTTTTTAGACTTCTTACCTGGCATTGGAGCTTGTCCCATATATGGGGAATTAGCCTGGTAATTCAGCTGCCCATTGTTTGGATAGCCTCCCTGCATCTGAGCGTTGTTATAAGATGCGAAGGGCGCTCCTGCTTGAGCCGCCTCCTGAACAGGAGCTTGTGGCTGAGTTCCACCTTGTCCAAAAGCCTGTCCTTGATGCTGATAAGGACTTGTTCCACCTTGGAATTGATTTGGAGTTGGACTTGCACCTCCAAATGGGGCTTGGCCTGTACCTCCAAACTGTGTTTGTTCTGGGGCTGGTGTTGCACCTCCAAATGGCGTTTGCTCTGGAGTTGGCGCTACTCCTCCAAACTGTGTTTGCTCTGATGCTGGTATCGAATCTCCAAATGGTGTTTGTTCTGGCGCTAGCGTTGCTCCTCCAAATGGCGTTTGCTCTGGGGCTGGCGCTGCTCCTCCAAATTTGGCTTGTTCTGGAAACGGTAAGGGACCTCCAAATTGTCCTTGATTGGAAACAGGAGCTGTTCCCTCAAATGGAGATTGAATTGGGTTTACGGGCGTATTCGGTGTCGCTTGTGTTTCAGGACTTCCAAACGCACCAAAAACCTGTTGGATCTCCTCTTGATTGGCTGGTCGACCATGGGCTCTCTCAAACTCTGCTAACCATTCTTCTTGTTTCATTGCTATCTCCTTATAACCACTAATTATTTTATTATAAATTAATTTGGTTAGAGATGCAAACTCAACTAAAATGAGCATAAAAAAATCAGGGAAACTCCCTGATTTGATGTTCTTATTCTTGACCTTTTGTCGCTTGCTCATCTTCATCGACTAGGTCACTGACCTCAACCTTCACCTTGGTGACACGACCATTTTTTACCTTATCGTTTGTAAGGATCAGATGCTTCTTCATACTGTCTACTTCAAAACTCAAGCGTTCCTTGTGACCTGGAATCCGTCCGACACCAGTCAGGTAGTAGCCTGCAATGGTATCCACATCATCACTTTCCAACTTCACATCAAAATACTCATTGAAGTCATTTAGGGTCACAATCCCCTGCACAATATAGAGGTTGGGTTCAATTTCAAATACGTCATTTTCAGCCTTATCGGTCTCATCATCAATTTCACCGACGATTTCCTCAAGAAGGTCCTCCAAGGTTACCAGACCAGCCATTCCTCCATACTCATCAAGCAAAATGGCCATCTGATTTTGTGTATTCCGGAGCTCCTTCAAAAGATCATCCACAAAGATCGTTTCCGGTACAAATAGTGGTTCCTGAAGAATCTTGCGAAGAGCGATGTTATCAAATCCATTCACAAAACCTTCATTAAGCAAACGTTTGGTATGGATCAGACCAATGACATTGTCCTTGTCATCATCATAGACAGGAATACGAGAAAAATTCTGCTTTAAGATACTTTCGATGATTTCTCTGGTATCATCTTGGATATCCACCATAAAGGCATCCGTACGAGGAACCATTAGCTCACGCGCCATCAGCTCATCTAGTGAAAAGACTCCTTGCAACATTTCAATCTCGTCAGCATCCAGACTTGTTTCACTCTTAGCTAGCATATAGGCAATCTCATCCCGTGACATCTCTTCGTCTGCATCATCGAATTGCATAGGGGTCAGACGACTGACCAGATTGGTTGATGCCGATAAGAGCCAGACAAAGGGGCTAACGATTTTTCCTAGTAAAATCACAATTGGAGCCGTTCGAATAGCCAAACTATCTTTCAGATTCATGGCAATACGCTTCGGATATAACTCACCAAATACAATTGAAATATAGGTCAGAAAAGCCAGTGAGAGGAAGCTAGCTATCGCACGTGCTGTCTCCGTATTTCCCATCCAAGAAGCGATTACTTTCCCAAGATCATCAGCTAGGCTTGCCCCAGATAAGATAGTAATCAAGGTGATACCAACCTGAATCGTAGATAAAAAGTGGTTGGGATTTTCCAATACCTTTAAGAGACGAATATATTTCTTATCACCTTCCTCAGCCTTTTGCTCTACGCGAGAACGGTTCAGCGATACCATTGACATCTCCGTTGCAGAGAAAAATGCATTTAATAAGGTCAATACAAATAGTAAAACAAATTGCAGTATTAAATCCTGACTGCCAGGGTCTTCCATGGATATTCTCCTCAATGTATAGTAATAATGCCCATTATATCATATTTTTTAAAATGATGCATAGTCGCAAAAATTTCCCTCCTAAAAGAGGAGGGAAGGCTCAGTTATACTCCATAACGTGTAAAATCATAAAAGAGTACATTCAGTTTTTCTACAAGTTCCAAAAGGGTCAAACTACTTGTACAAATAAATTTTTTCCCTTTGATATTCGGAATCATAAAGTTGGCAACAATGACATCATATTCGGTATGCTCTAGTTCATGAAGATTAAAGTCATGCTTTATGACCTGTGAAAACTCAAAGTTATCCGTACAATAGAATTTTAAGAAATCAATCATGGACTTAGCATGATGGTCATCGTATCGGCTAATGATTAAGACTTTGACAGCTGTCCGTCTCCTTAATAGTTGAGGCAATAGATTTTCCCAATGTGAAAATACGGTATAAATCTGATGCTTGAGGTTTTCAGGATTTTCATGAAAGCCCATCTCTTTGAGATAGTGATACAAACCAGTTTCAACATCCTGATAAAATTTAGGGAAGAGGGTTCGATAATCCTCATTGGTATAACTCTTGGTATCATAGAGAAGAAATTCACCAAAGATTTCACGCCGCTCCAAATAGGCAGTGTTGTGAATATGCATGATCATCTCTTCATAATTCTCAAGTTCTAACCCATAAGATTCACTCAGGTGATCAAGAAATTGAGAGGCTAAAATATAGGATTTTTTTGTAACAGCATCTTCCTCAGTAGCGTCGATTAAATCCTGTGGGGTAAAATAGAAGCGTTTCTGTAGGAAGATAATAAAGAGCTGTTCAATGGTTTCTTCATTAAATTCTACACCCAGCTGCAAACCAAAATAACGAAGCATCTCATTGATTTTTGGGAGCTCTTGATAGAGATAGGCGTATTGTTCAAAATTATTGGCCCCTTCAATTCGATAACCTTGCTTAATCCGGTATAGGTAGACCGTCAGCATAATTTTATAGGAATGGAAGATCGAATAAGTCAGTGGGATTTCTGTCAATTTATAGAAGAAGGTGATGAAATCAATAATGACTTGCTCTCTGATATCTGGAAATGGCCACTCTAAATAATAATACCGCTCTGCAAAATACTGGGAATAGAAAAATCGAATATCGACCTCGTCCCCCACAACATTTAGAGGATTCAAGGTGATTCGAATATTGTACTTTTCCTGAATAATTTGGTTGATATTTCGAATCAAGCGATAAAATGATTGCTGGCTGAGATCATACCGTCTACAAATTAAGTCACTGGAAACAACCTTATGGAAGAACAAGTATTCCAAGAGGGAGAAAGCTGTAGATTCTTTAAAGAAGTGATGATAGACCACCTCAATCCCAATCGAATCGTCATAGCTAATCTTAATACCATTTGTCGAAGATTCAATCAAAAATTCATTAAAGACCGTCCGTAAATTTGAAAGATCCTCCTTTAATGACCGCTCTGTACAATCTAACATTTCAGCGAGTTCCTTCAAATGAAACCAGCGCTTTTCACGAATTAATGTTTCTAGCAAACGCATTTGGCGTCGCTGCTTTTTGGCAAGCAATTCTATCATCTTATAGAAACTCCTTGATTTTGTATCATTACTAATTCATTATAACATATTTTCTTAAAGGAAAGCTAAAACTTTAAGATTCAAGTACTCAGCCTATCCTTTCTAGGTCCATACTCAAAAAGGAATGGTCACCCATTCCCTTCTCGTTTATTCTGTTAGGATTTATTGATGATTCCATACTCTTCTTGCTTGCGCTGTTCCTTTGTCTTTTTATGATTTTCATACAAGGCCACGAGGAATTTCACGATCTCTTTACCGATCGAATAGACCGGAATCGCCACAACCATCCCAATCACACCATAGATGTTACTGGATAAGAGCAAGAGGACCATGATGGTAATGGGATGCACCTTCATCACCCCTCCCACAATCCGAGGGTAGAGGATATTTCCGTCAATCTGTTGGACGATGAGCATGAAGATAACCGCTTTGATCATCATATTGAAATCCGTGAAGGCATAGGTAACCACCATAGGAATCAAGCCAATCGTCGGTCCAATGTAAGGAATGAGGTTAGCCAAGGCTGAGAAAATGGCAAAGACCAAGGCATACTTCAAACCGATAAAACTGTAGCCAATAAAGGCTAAAGTCCCGATGATTAAAGCATCGATAGAAATACCACTAATATAGCGAGAAACTGTTTGGTTGAGACTCACTAAGAGAGAGGTAATATTCCGCCGGTCATTTTTTAGGATTGTCCGCTCTAACATCGGAAGTAACTTCTTCCCATCAATTAAGAAGTAAACCAGGAATATCGGTGTCATCACCAGAATGAAGAGTGTATTGACAATCGTTGACACCACACTACCTAAACTATTGGTCACACTGTTTAAGATATTTTGTAGAATATCCACATAAGATAGGTTTAGTTGCTGAATGGTTGATTGAATATTGATACTCTGAAAGGCTGGATTCTTTGATAACTTCGTTACAAAACTTTGCACTTCCCAATACAAGCCTTGGGTTGAATTAATCAAGCTTGTCAACTGGTTGATCAAAATAGGCAAGATATAAACAATCCCATAAATAATCAATCCAAAAAGGGTTACCAAGGTTAATAGAATGCCCAAAATTCGATTCAGATGAAATTTCTTTTCCAAAAATTCTACGATTGGATTGGTGATATAGTACAAGAAACCAGCAATCAAAAATGGAAGAATAATGGTATTCAGAACGGATACAAAGGGAGAGATCAGGCTTCCCATACTTCCCCAAATATAGAATATAATCGTTAATAATAGGACTTCACAGGTCCAGAAAAATAATTTACTTTTATGAAACATCCCTTTCCTCCTATCTGCTATTTTATCATATTTATGGTAAAATAGAGAATATTTTTATGAAGGTTAAAAAGATGAAAGAAAGCTTAATTGAACTGAAAGACGTCACTCTCAGAAAAGAAGGAAAAAATCTCCTTTCCCGTTTGAATTGGACCGTCAATAAGGGGGAAACCTGGGCCATCCTTGGACTGAATGGTGCTGGCAAATCGACCCTACTCCGTCTCTTAATGGCGGAATATTGGAAAACGGAAGGGGAAGTTTCTGTCCTTGGAACACAATTTGGCCAAGGAGGGATTCCTGAACTCCGCAAGCGAATCGGAGTGGTCAGCTCCTTTATTTCTGAGCGCATCCCTGAATCTCTATCCCCAGAAGAAATCGTCCTCACTGGAAAATACAAGAGTAGCATTCTTTATACAGCTTATGGAGAAAAAGAACTCGAGGAAGCACGATCCATGTTGCGTCGCATCGGTGCTGCTTCTTTGATTGGGCGAAAATACCGGACTCTCTCTCAAGGGGAAAAACAGACGATTCTAATCGCCCGTAGTCTCATGGAAGAGCCCGATCTTCTCATCTTTGACGAAGCCTCCAGTGGGCTTGACTTATTTGCTCGGGAAGCGATCTTTCAGCTGATCCAACAGATCAAGCAGATGGAAAAGGCGCCGACCATTCTCTTTGTCACCCACCATGCAGAGGAAATCACCAAGTCCTTTAGCCATGTCCTTCTCCTCAAGGAGGGACAAAGTTTTGCCCAAGGGCCTAAGGAGGAAATTCTCACTCAAGAAACGCTATCAGCTTTCTATGGAGGAAAGGTCCAGCTGATTCCAATCGGGGAAGAACGCTATTATATCCAGCCAGAGCATTAAAAAGAACCTACTAAGATACAAAACAAAGAGATTGGGACAAGCGTCGCCAATCTCTTTTCTTTTATTAAGGCGGAAACTCACTTTTACCGATTCCGAGCATAATTGATCATGTCATAAGGAAGAGTATTGGCACTTTCTCTTAAGGAATAGTTTTCCAATTCGTTGACATTTTGGCGCATGCGACGCGCATACTTGGCCGAAATCAAGTGCTGCTCCTCATATTCGAAAATCAATTTTCTTTCTAAGTAATAGCCTCTTAGCATCTCGTCAATATTATTAGGCTTGATGCGATTGATAACCCGCTCTACAAAAGCACCACTGGTAATCAACGATGTTTCTCGCAGACGAGATTCTTGAAGGAAGGAAATCAAGGTACTCCGATAAATCCCTTTTAGGTTTTCCAAACTCTCGATAATGATTTCCGTATTGGCCAGATACAAGGCAGCAATCTGGTCATAGTCGATGGCTTCAAGCTTGTAATTCTCTCCGTTTTTCCATGCCCGAATACCGGAACCAAAGGTCACAAGCTCGTGCAACAGCAGGCGGAGCAGGCGGAAGAGCACCAAGAAATAATAGGTCAGGCGCGATGATAGATTGCGGTTGACCTTCTGCTCCATGGCCCGAAGATAACGTTGATAGACATGGTAACTTCTATCTCGAATCTTTCCTTCTTCATAAGCCTGTTCCAAACCATCATTCTCAATACTGAGTATAAGGAGTTTTAGTTGTTCCCAGTCTCTTTGGGTCGCTTTATCCTCCTGACTGAGAATCATATTTTCTATCCGCCCATGATAATTATCAATCGCAGCATAGAGAGGTCCCTTCTGCTTGGTCACCGTCAAGTCTTTCTCCAATAGCATGACGACATCATTCAAGATAGCAATATGCATCAAATGATCATTGGATTCCTCTTTGTCCTCGGATAGTTTTGGTAGGACGAGAAGTCCGATTAAGAAACTACACAAGGTGACCCCTGCTACTAAAAACAAGAGAACTGGATATTCTGCTTCTAGATGCGTCGGTATCAAGAGAATGGTCGCAATTGACACTGTTCCTTTGACCCCTGAAAAGGTCAACAAGAGGGCATCTTTTAGATACTTATCAATGGATTTTTTCAATCGGAAACCCCGATACCAGTAAAATCCATACACCATCAAAAAGCGAATCAGGAACAAGAGCCCCGTCAATAAGAGAACAGTCACAATCAAGAGCAGATTGTTGTAAAAGGGAGTCCTCAAAATTGGCTCAGAAATCATCTCCAGCTCCATCCCCAAGAGGACAAAGACAGACCCATTGAGGACAAAATTGACTGTATTCCATACCGTATGCGTGACCGTATCCACCTTGGCTTCTAGTAGGGTAATTTTCTTAAAACGACTAGCCTTTAGGATCCCAGCCACGACAACCGCAATAATCCCTGATACATGGATCTCTTCTGCGATAAAGAAGGTCAGTAAGGGGAGACTCAATTCTAAAATGAGTTCACTGGCAATATCCGTTGCCCGAACACTGAGCAGTAATTTTTGAAGCCCACGGTTGACAGCAGCTGTCACAATCCCGACCGCAAACCCTCCTAAAATAGAGATGACCAAGTCCCAACTAGCTTGGCCTAAGGAAAAGACTCCAGTGGTCCATGCAGCTAGGGCCACACGAAAGGCCACCAAGCCTGAAGCATCGTTGAGCAAGCCCTCTCCTTTTAGAATATTGGAGATTCGTTTTGGAAAGGTAAAGCGTTCCGAAAGGGAGGCAAAAGCCACCAAATCAGTCGGCCCGAGCGCTGCCCCTACTGCCATACAGGCTGCTAGTGGAATTCCTAACCACAAGAGATGGGCCAACCACCCCAAGCTAAGGGTCGAAATAAAAATAACCGGGAAGATTAAAAAGGCGATAATGCGCCAGTGCTTCAGAATCGAGGTAATGTCTGCTTCTTCTGCTTCTCGAAAGAGCAATGGTCCAATAACCAAGGCCAAAAAGAGCTCGGTATCTAAGTGGTACTCCGAATTGGGTAAGAGAAAGCCAATCCCAATCCCCAATAATATCTGGATCAAAGGGAGGGGTAAAGTCGGAATCAACTTATTGGTCGCATTGGAGACAATCAGGATCAAGGAAAAGACAATGGCGTATACAAGAATCTCCATCCCTTATCCTCCTGATCGTTGGTTACAACAGTCCTCAAAGAGTTGCTTTTGTTCTTGGATCTTTTGATCAATCTTTGTCAGATCCTTGTGCTCAATTTTCTTCTGGCAACGTTCCATTTCAAGAGAAACCAGCTTCTTCTTGATTTTGATCATCTTTTTGCTCATCCGTGCTTCATCTAAAAAACCAACGGCACGTTCATGAGAGGTGGACTCCACAAAATCGTGGCGAAGAGCATCAATTTTATTTTTTAAAAATTCTTTATCCATGACGGTAACTTTCTAATTTTTCGATCATGACCAAAAATGGGGGATGGTTGATCTGGTTCAGGGTCCGGTAAGTAGTGACCGTAAATTCTTGTTGAGGAAGTTGGGAGACAAACTCCAAGACAGCATCTTTTTCTAGGTCCCCACCCTCATGACCATAATAGATCATAATGGCTATTCGCCCTCCCTTGATCAAGCGGTGACAGAGTTTATCAATGGCTTGAATCGTTGTTTTAGGCTGGGTAATAATCGACTTGTCTGCTGAAGGAAGATAGCCTAAGTTGAAGATAGCCGCCTTGACCTGGTTTACATAGTGATCTACTTCTTCATGCCCCTTTAACAGAAGGTGGGCATTGGAAAGACCTGCTTCTTCCAAACGCTTTTGCGTATGGACCAAGGCCTGCTCTTGAATATCAAATGCATAGACTTCTTTGGCTAGTTTTGCCAAGAAAAGTGTATCATGCCCATTACCCATGGTCGCATCAACCACAGTATCTTGATCTGTAATGACCTCCCTAAGAAAATCATGGGCCATCTCTAATGGTCGCAACATGCTACTCCTCCTATTTTCCTACTTTACAACCTTGAACACTTCCACGGCGACGCATCTCAGCTTCAATGGAATTCAGAACTTCCCACTTATTGAGACTCCACATCGGTCCTATCAGCATTTCGCGTGGAGCATCTCCTGTAATCCGGTGGATGACGATCTCCTTGGGAATGATCTCCAGTTGGTCACAGATGACCGACACGTATTCCTCCTGACTCATCAATTGCAATCGCCCTTCATGGTAGTCTCGTTGCATCCGGGTATTGGTCATGAGATGGAGCAGATGCAATTTAATGCCCTGGATATCGTTGTCTGTTACACAACGGCGGACATTCTCCACCATCATCTCATGCGTCTCCCCAGGAAGACCGTTGATTAAGTGTGAAACAATCTCTGCCTTAGGGACCTGTTGGCGAATCCGCTTCACCGTTTCCACATAGAGTTCATAGCTATGGGCTCGGTTGATCAATTCAGATGTCGTTTCATAGGTCGTCTGCAAACCCAGCTCAATAGTCACATGCATGCGCTCTGTCAATTCTGCTAGATAGGCCAACGTTTCATCCGGCAAGCAGTCTGGTCGTGTCCCGATGTTAATCCCTACGACACCCGGTTCATTGATGGCTTGCTCATAGCGCTCCCGAATGACATCGACGGATTCATGCGTATTAGTGAAATTTTGAAAATAGACCAAATACTTTTTGACATCGGGCCATTTGCGGTGCATAAAATCAATTTCTTTGTAAAACTGATCCCGAATAGGGGCATCTGGAGCTACGATGGCGTCCCCAGAGCCAGAAACTGTACAAAAAGTACAGCCCCCACGAGCAACAGTTCCATCACGATTGGGACAGTCAAAGCCCGCATCGATTGGGACTTTGAAGGTCTTTTCTCCAAATAAGGTTCGGTAATAATCATTTAAGGTCGTATAGGATTTCATACCCCTCATTATAGCAAAAAAGCAGAGTGAACTCAAAGTTGAGTCTCCTCTGCTTTCCATTTGTATTTCTTAAGATCCACACAACCGTTGGATTTGCATTCCACCCCTTCTGCCCAGAGAAGCGTGCCTTGCTCTTCCCAATCAGGAGCCAGGCGACCAGTAGAGGTCACGACCCGATGACAGGGATAGGTCACAGCTTTAGTAGAAGTGGCCAAGACCTTGCCGACCTGGCGAGCATGGCGAGGATAGCCAATGAGTTGGGCAATTTGACCATAGGTGGCCACACATCCCAGGGGAATCTGAGCAACGACTTTTAGGACCTTTTCTTCAAATAAATCGTTCATGCTTTACTTCTGCTTACTCTTAAAGCGCCATTCAAAACGCAAACGGTCGTAATAAGGAAAGACCATTTGCAAAAGACCAAATCCCAAAAGCATACTTCCTGTGACGTCTGTCGGGTAATGAACCCCAACATAGACACGAGATACAACGATGGTCGCCATACAAAGGAAGAGGGCAAGCTGAGCTAGGACTTTCCCAACTTGAGAGGTCATCCGTTGCCCTACCACAATGATCAAACTACCGAAGACCAGGGTGGCTGCCAAGGAGTGGCCACTTGGAAAAGAATAGCCCCCTTCTTGGACCAAATGTTGAAGTGCTGGTCGTGGGCGTAAATAGATGTGTTTCAGGATTACCACGAGTAATCCAGTTGTAACCAAA
Organism: Streptococcus sp. GS001; assembly: GCF_021595565.1. Taxonomy (NCBI): domain Bacteria; kingdom Bacillati; phylum Bacillota; class Bacilli; order Lactobacillales; family Streptococcaceae; genus Streptococcus; species Streptococcus sp. GS001. The sequence goes on along the minus strand of NZ_JACSYJ010000001.1, from coordinate 297,060 downwards.
CTCCCGGTGAGGAGGATGGCCTCCGTATACCATTTCTTCCAGACAAAGAAGAGGACAATGACGCCAACCCAGGATGCAACAACGGGTGTGTTCATCAGCACTGTTACACGGGTAAAGAAGGCTGTCAAATAGGCTGGTAAATCCCCGCGAATAGCCGATTGAATCGGTTGATCGATTCCGACTAAATTTTCCGGATAAAATTTGACTACATAGCCCAGAATCATAAATAACAAAAGGGCAAAAGAGCCCTTTAAAAAATGAGATTGTTTATTTTTCATAGATTTTAAGTAGGGGCTGTACGACGGTATATACCATCCAGAAGGTTACAGCCCAAATCAGTCCTTCTATTAGATTAAAGGGAACAACCATACTGAGAAGATACTTTTCAACTCCGACCATCTTTGCGATGTCAAAACCAACAAATTTGGCATAGAGAGGGATGGCATAATAGTAATTGACCAGGAGCATGGAAATGGTTAAACCAATGGTCCCAACTAGACTAGCAATTACAAACCGAACCTGGCTTTTCTTCTTATTCCAAATGACTGCAAATGCTAAGACAAAGACTAATACACCAATGATATTAATCGGTAAGCCAACCAAGGTCTCAGCTCCTCGACCATTCAAAACCAACTTGAGAACCGATCGAATCAAAACCACCACAACTGAGCTCTTTAGATCTAATAGAACTAAGGCGAGTAAGATTGGAATCGTACTAAAGTCAACCTTTAAAAAATCAATCCCTATTGATAGTTGATAAAACATCAATAGAAAAGAAAGTGCAGATAAAACAGCCACTAGGGTCAGTTTACGAGTATTTGTCATCACAGGTTCCTCCAATTTTTACTAAAATTAGAAGAAGTTGGAAAGATTCCCTTAACCTTATTCTATTTCAATCGTTTTAAAGAAAACTTAAACAGTTCCTTGGTACTTGATTAAAAAAGCCCTGATGCTACAAGAAAAAAGCGCAAAGACTGATTTCTTATAGAATCAACAAAATTTCCATCAAGTCCATCGTCAAAAAGAACAGGTTTGTTCCTCTCTCGTCTTCTCCCATCCAGACTATACTGTCGGTTGTGGAGTCACACCACATCAGCTTGCGCTCGCGGACTTCTTTTAGAGTATGGAAATGGAGATTTTTCTTTTAGACGAGGCGACAAGCTCTAGGCATAACTTCTAGTTAGGCAAAGCTTGGCAACAAAGTAGAAAAGGAAAAGAGCGTTTCCTAGTAAAAGTCACCGCCGGTCGGGAATTTCACCCTGCCCTGAAGACTCCTTAATCATAACAAAAAACACCTGCTATTGCAAGTGTTTTGTAATATCAAAAGTTACAACGAAACTCCTTTTGCAAAGATCCTCTTCCTACTTCAACTTATCTCCCTCATACTGATGGACCAGCTCTAAGCCTGCAAACTCCTGTTGTCTGAGGGCTTCATAAACAATCATACAAACGGCATTGGAGACATTCAAGCTTCGAACATGCTCATCATTCATCGGAATCCGAATCGCCTTTTCAGCATGAAGCCGCATAAAATCCTCTGGTAAGCCTTTGTCCTCACGACCAAAAATGAAATAATGTTCTGCATCATCATTGTAATCCACATCCGAATAGGTCTGGTCAGCAAATTTTGAAACCAGGTGGACCTTTCCTCCAGCTGCAGCCTCCATAAATTCATCCAAGCTGTCGTAAAAGCGAACATCTAACTTATCCCAATAATCCAGTCCCGCACGTTTCATCTTCCGATCATCGATAGGAAAAGCCATGGGCCGAATGATGTGAAGGGGGGCATTGGTAGCTGCACAAGTACGAGCGATATTCCCTGTGTTTTGGGGAATTTGAGGTTGATAGAGAACTACATGGTTTTTTGATTTGGTTTCTGTATAAGCTAATTCTTCAATATTCATCACGATCTCATTTCTGGCAAAAAAATAGCCACACTGCCCGGAGTCAAGCTCAGCAAACAGCGTGGTTACGACTTCATTAACTTAACTCACAACAGGTTTGAGGTAAATCAATGAGGTTACTGTATCAGTATACCACTTTCATGCCTCCTGTCAACTATTTCGACAAAAAAATTTCACTTTTTTACATTCTCTTTCATGTAGTTTAGAGAATCTGGCTCTTTATGCCCTATTTCCACCATTAAGAGGTGATTTTTTTTTGAAAATAGAGTAAGATAGAATCATACTTTGGAGGAAATATTCATGAAAATTATTGTAGTTGGAGGCGGTAAAGTCGGAACAGCACTCTGTCGTTCCCTCGTCGCAGAAAATCACGATGTCATCTTGATTGAACAAGATGAAGCCGTCGTTAATCATATTACCAAACGCTACGATATCATTGGTATTGTCGGAAATGGTGCCAACTTTAAGATTCTCGAACAAGCAGATGTAGCCGACTGTGACATCTTTGTCGCCCTAACAGAGCAAGACGAAGTCAATATGGTATCTGCCGTCTTAGCCAAAAAAATGGGAGCCAAAGAAACCATTGTCCGGGTCCGCAATCCGGAATACTCAAATTCCTATTTTAAAGAGAAAAATATTCTCGGCTTCTCTCTAGTTGTCAATCCTGAGCTTCTTGCTGCCCGCTACATTGCTAATAGCATTGACTTCCCAAATGCCTTATCTGTTGAGCACTTCGCTGGTGGGCGAGTGGCCTTCATGGAGTTCAAAATCAAGGAGGAAAGCCCGCTCTGCCAGATGACTCTTTCTCATTTCAGAAAGAAATACGGAAACATCATTATCTGTGCTATCGAACGGCAAGGTCAGTTAACGATTCCAGATGGCGACTTCACTTTACAAGCCTTTGATAAGATTTTTATGACTGGAAATCGAGTGGAAATCGTAGACTTCCACAATAGCATTCGACCGCAAGTTGTTAAAAGTCTGCTTCTGATCGGAGCTGGCAAGATTTCCTATTATCTCCTAAATATTTTAGAAAATAGCAAACGGAAGATTGACTTAAAAGTCATTGAAATCGATCAAAAACGGGCAGAATGGTTTAGTCAAGAATTCCCTGATCTCTATGTTATCCAGGGAGATGGGACATCAAAAGATATTCTAATGGAAGAGCGCGCAGGTAACTTTGATGCTGTTGCGACTCTAACAGGGGTCGATGAAGAAAATATTATCGCTTCTATGTTCCTAAATAGCGTAGGTGTTCAAAAGAATATTACCAAGGTCAACCGGACTAGCCTGCTAGAAATTATTGATCGGCAAGATTTTTCAAGTATTGTGACACCCAAAGGCATTGCGGTGGACACCATCATGCATTTCATCCGTGGACGCTACAATGCCCGCTATTCAAATCTTGAAGCCTTGCATCATGTTGCCAACGGTCAAATCGAGACCCTTCAATTCCAGATTCGCGAAGAAAACAAAATGACGGGCAAACCTTTGGCACAACTGAAATTGAAAAAAGGTGTTCTCATCGCAGCCATTATTCGAAACGGGAAAGCTATTTTCCCAACTGGAGATGACCATCTTTTGATAGGGGATCGCATTATCGTTACTACCCTAATCAGCAACATCACTAAAATCTATGATTTGTTAGAGGGGTAAGCCATGAACAAAAGTATGATTCGCTACCTTTTAGCAAAACTCCTTCTGATTGAAGCCATGTTGCTCTGTGTGCCGATTGTGGTTGCACTTCTCAATCTAAAGAACGATTTTGTTGTCAAGGATAGCCCGACTGTCTTTCTCTCCCTATTTGCAACCATTGCCATCCTCCTTGTATTGGGAGGCATTGGTTCCTTTTTCAAACCCAAAGATTTTCACATCTATGCCAAGGAAGGCGTTCTGATTGTGGCTTTGTGTTGGATCCTATGGTCCTTCTTTGGTGCTCTTCCTTTTGTCTTTTCAGGACAAATCCCAAACATCATTGATGCATTTTTCGAAGTTAGCTCTGGTTTTACAACTACAGGGGCAACCATTTTAAATGACGTCTCCGTCCTCAGTCCTTCCCTTCTTTTCTGGCGTAGTTTCACCCACTTGATTGGAGGGATGGGGGTGCTAGTCTTTGCCCTAGCTATTATGGACAATAACAAGAACAGCCACCTCGAAGTGATGAAGGCAGAAGTGCCTGGTCCCGTATTTGGTAAAATTGTATCCAAATTGAAGAACACAGCTCAAATCCTTTATTACCTCTATTTGGCCCTCTTCTTCCTCTTTGTGATGATCTACTTCTGTGCTGGCATGCCTCTTTATGATAGCTTTATCATTGCTATGGGGACTGCTGGTACTGGTGGGTTCACCGTCTTCAATGACGGGATTGCCCACTACCATTCGACGCTCATCACCTATTTGGTCAGCTTTGGTGTCTTGGTATTTGGGGTTAACTTCAATCTCTATTACTATATCATGCTTCGCAAGTTCAAAGCCTTCTTCGGCGATGAGGAACTTCGCACCTACCTGATGATTGTCGGGGTTTCTTCCCTTTTGATTGCCTGCAACATTTTCCATCTCTATCATAATTTTGCGGATAGTTTTGAAATGTCCTTTTTCCAAGTCTCCAATGTCATTACCACGACTGGATTTGGTTTTGGCAATACTGTTGATTGGCCGCTCTTTTCTCAGTTCCTCCTTCTCATGCTCATGGTGGTTGGTGGATCCGCAGGATCAACGGCCGGTGGACTAAAAGTGATTCGCTGCTTAATTCTAGCTCGGATCGGGAAGAATCAAATTCGTTCGACTCTCTCACCCAACCGGGTGATGACCCTACATGTGAATGGCACTGCCTTGGATAAGGACACCCAGCACAAAATCTTAAAATATTTCGTAGTCTATACCTTGATTACCATCGCCCTCATTGCGGTTGTCAGCTTTGACAGCAACAATTTTATGACAGTTGTTAGTGCAGTCTTTAGTTGCTTTAACAATATTGGACCGATGATTGGGACAACGGATACCTTCGCTATCTTTAGCCCCATCTCTAAATTCTTATTATCAATTGCCATGATTGCAGGACGGTTAGAAATCTACCCGATGTTACTGCTCTTTATGCCTCGCACTTGGTCAGATCGCTAAAAAACAAAAAGTTTTGGAGAATTTCCAAAACTTTTTTCTTTGCTCTGAGTGAGACTTCTTATAAAAGTTTGCTCTAACTTAATTTTCGCTTTTCTCTTCTTCTAGGTGGCTCCTCAGACTGAAATGATCTGGAACTGGATCTACTCCAGTCTTGCTCCAGGGATGGCAACGAAGAATCCGGGCAAGCCCCATCAGAATCCCTTTTAAACCATGCCGTTCAATTGCCTGGATCATATAGTTGGAACAGGTAGGACTATAGCGACAGGAAGGTGGAAAGAGGGGAGAAAGAAGGCGTTGATAGAGACGAACAAGACCAATCGCACATTTCTTCATTATTTTTTCGTCTTTGTCACTGCAAGGGTATGCAATTGGCTGATTTCTTTTTTATTGAGACGGCGGTATTCACCAGGACGAAGTCCAGAAACGTCTAGATTTCCAAATTGAGTCCGGGACAATTTATCCACCAAAAGCCCCACGGCTTCAAACATCTTTTTGACTTGGTGATTGCGTCCTTCATGGATGGTCAATTGGACAACTGAGCGATTCTTTTCTGGGTCAACTTTAAGAATCTCATAGGTTGCTGGCTTGGTCTTTTTGCCATCGATGGTCACACCACGAGTCAAGGGACGCAAGTTTTCTTTGTTCGCCAATCCCTTCACGCGCGCAACATAAACCTTATCAATCTCATTACGCGGGTGGATCATTTCATCCGTAAAATCACCATCATTGGTCAAAATCAGGACACCAGAAGTATCCCAGTCCAAACGACCGACAGGATAAATCCGTTCCTTGACTTGCGGTAACAAATCAATAACAGTTGGTCTCCCTTTATCGTCTGATACACTGGAGATGACCCCTCTTGGTTTATTTAAGAGGTAGTATACCTTCTCCTCGTTGTATATTGGTTGACCTTCTACTTCTACCTTGTCTCCAGACTTGATCGTCGTCGCCAATTCACGGACCACTTGGCCATTTACAGTGACAAGGCCTTGCTTAATCAATTCCTCTGCTTTGCGGCGGCTTGCGACACCAGCATGAGCAATATATTTGTTAATTCTCATCAATTTCCTCAGTTCTTTCTGTAAATAATTGGCTTTCTTGACCGATTAACTCAGTCTCTTCAACAATTGGTAGCTCGTCTAGATGGTTTATCCCCATGTAATCCAAAAAGTAATCTGTCGTCACATAGAGATTGGGTCTCCCAATGACTTCTTTCTTCCCATCTTCTCGAATCAACTCAAAAGAAAGTAATTTTGAAATAGCCCCACTAGAGTTCACCCCTCGAATATCATCGACTTCAATCCGAGTAATCGGCTGTTTATAGGCAATGATGGAGAGAGTTTCCAAGGCGGCACGAGAGAGGCTTTGATTCATTGGTGACTTTGAATACTCACGTAACAGCTCTGCATATTGGGACTTGGTCACTAATTTATAGGTTGACGCTGTCTCTAATAAGGCCATACTAGAATCTTGATCCTGCTCATATTTCTGGGCCAATTTTTCTAAACTTTGAATCACCCCTGTGGGAGGAAGGGATAAGAGATCGGCAATCTGTCTCACCGTCAAACCATCTTCTCCTGCAACAAACAAGAGGGCCTCCATCTCTGCAATTTTACTCATTCTTTAATCCTACTAAAATAATATCTCCAAATGGTTCTTCCTGAAGAGCCTCAACTTCTTGTACTTTAATTAATTCCAAAGTCGCCAAAAAGACTGTAATTAGTTCATTCACATCCTTGGCTTCCTCAAAAATATCTTGTAGCAAGATTCTCTTACCAGGTTGACACAACTGACGAACAACATTCATCAAGTCTTCAATTTTATACTCGTCTCGAACAATGGTCGTATGATTTTGTCGAAATTCTTCCTTCTTTTTCGTTAGCAATTTTGAAAAGGCCAAGAAAAGATCTATCGTGGTCTTGTCATGGACCAATTCAGCATCATCATAGACTAATTCCGTTTTGGGTTTTGAAAAGTACTGGGCTCTCTCCTCGTGTTGAAGGGCCATCTTTTCACCCAATAGTTTAAACTTCCGGTACTCTTCGATTTGAGATAGGAGATCCTGCTCCAAATCTTCTTCATCCGTTGCTTGCTCCGCAATTTTTGGAAGGAGACGCCGACTCTTAATTAAGGTCAACTGACTGGCCATCAGCATGTATTCACCAGCAACCTCAAGCCGCATGGCTTGAAGGGTCGTTAGATAGGCCAAGTACTGCTCGATCACCTCAATCAGAGGAACCTCATAAATATCCATTTGGTATTTTGAAACGAGGTGTAAGAGAAGATCCAAGGGACCTTCAAAATCCTTTATTTTAATATCCATTACTTATACTTTTCTAAGGTAACAAGAGTTTTTAAACCGAGCTCGCGGGCGATGCTAAACAGATCCATCCCCTGTTCTCTTTGTTTTAAAATGTATTGTTCCCGTAAGGATTGTGCCGAAAGATTCTCAAACCCTTTTTCCAATAGGAAGGACTCTAATTGACGGAAGCCCCACTGACGCGAGTAGGCCTTGCCCTTGTTATCAAATAAATAAGTCCCCGTCATCAAATCCGTCAACTCTCCTAGAAGAGCATCCGGAATACGCAAGACCCGTTTTTGTCCTTCTTTTCCTACGCGTAAAACCTGAAAATCGAGCTCGATATCAACGATTTTCAACTGAAGAATTTCACTAGGCAACAAGCCCATCTCGACAATCAATAGGGCAATCAAGCGACCTTGGGATAGCTCTGACCCTTCCCACAAGAGGGATAAGTCCAATAGTTCTTGATCGTGGCTTTTCGGCACAGAGACTTTTGGAAGGACTAAGCGATGGTAATCCTCAATAACTTGATGTTGATAAAGATAAAACAAAAATTGGTTGACGGCTGAAAGCTTCCGTTTTTGAACAGCTGGTTTAAAATCTTTAATCGAAGCTTGATAAATTCGAAGATTGGTATCTGAGACATGGTTATGAACAGTATCCACGAACTGATCCAAATCATAAGAATAAGCCGTCTGTGAATTTTCACTTAAGTCTTTTTCTTTGATAAAACTAGCTATGTATTCTTTCATTTTTTCCTCATCTCATATTCATTTGAGAAATTGTGCATGAGGGAGTTGATGGCTTTTAAAATGGATTTTCGAGTGATGATCCCTTCAAAGATTCCATCCTCTGAAACAACCGGTAGAAAGGATTCCTCTACCAACTTATGCAAGACTTCCGTCACAGTATAGTCTTTTCCAAGGCGCTCCCCATCCGTTTTTGTCATATGAACGATGTCCATGGATGAAAAGACTTCATCAGAATAATCATGTTTCATTTGGTAAGAAAGAATATCTGTTAAAGAAATCGTCCCTACGTATTTCATTTGATCGGTCACAACAGGAACACGAGTGTAGCTAATTTGACTCAGCACCAAGATGGCATGATCCACATTGTGGGTATCAATTAAAACAGCCAAATTCCGCGCTGGTGTCAAAAAAGTCTTTTCTTCTTGAAGAATAAATTCTTCAAATTCCTTGGCGATCATCGATCAAACTCCTTTGTAAGAGGTTCATAGACCTCATGCTTCCGATTTAAAAATTCAACTCGATAGGAATCTGCATCAATTTCTACTTTAGCATAAAGGCACTCTTGAATGGGCCCCCGCGGTAAACTGATTGACCCAGGATTTAGAAAAAGGGTACGTCCTTCTTTCCAAGCATCCGGAATATGCAGATGGCCATAGAGGCAGATATCTGCATCTTCTTCCTGGGCCCACAAATCTAACTTTTGAAAACTAAAATTAATTTGGAAAAGATGACCATGGGTTTGAATAATCCGAGTAGGACCCAATTGCGTCACCAGACGTTCGGGGTACTCCCCATAAAAGTCCGTGTTCCCTTTGACAACATGAATGCCTTCCCATACAGGGTCGGTACTTTCTAACTCAGAATCCCCGTTGTGAAAAATGGCATCGACCTTTCCTTTATAGTGGTTTTTGATTTCTTCTACGATCTGACGATCGCCATGAGAATCGCTCATGACGATAATTACTTGTTCTGCCATGCTGGGAATACCTCCACTAATTTCTTCACGGCTAAAGCACGATGCGATTGTTGATTTTTCTCCTCTAGAGTTAGTTGAGCAGATGTCTTACCTGTTTCTCCTACCAGAAAGAGGGGATCATAGCCAAACCCGTTCTCACCTTTTGGTTCAAAATTGATATATCCTGGCCAATCCGCCTCCACAACAAGGCTCTCCTTACCAGGACTGGCAACCACTAAGGTTGTATGAAATTTTGCTGACCGATCCTTCAATTCAAAGACCATCGCCAACTCGTGTAAGAGCTTGGCATTGTTCTCTAAGTCGGTCGCTCCTACACCTGCAAAGCGAGCAGACCAGACACCTGGTAAGCCCCCAAGGATATCGACCATGAGTCCTGAATCATCTGCCAACACCATTTTCCCTGTTAGCTGTGAAATTGTCTCAGCTTTTAGGCGAGCATTTTCTTCGAAAGTCATTCCTGTTTCAGCGACTTCTGGAAGATCTGGATAGTCATTGAGATTCTCAACTTCAAAACCCATTTGTTCAAAGATCTGACGAAACTCTTTTGTTTTTCCTTCATTCCGAGTAGCGATTAGCAAGCGATCCTTAAGACCTTCCTGGCCCAAAAAATCTGCAAGTGGAAGACCATTCTTTGGCAGATAAACAGAGAGCAATTGCTCTCCTTCTACAATGAGAAGAGCTCCTTGACGCTGCACGAGTTCAATTTTGCGACCTAGTGTTTCCTCAACGATTTGAAAGAGGAAGGTCAAAAACTGCAAACTAGAGGCGTAACGAACAACCGTTACATTTAGGGGAAAGCCCAAATCTGTGTCTCCAACTAGTGATTCTACTAAGTCAACAAGCTCAGAAGCTTCTGAAGAGACTTCACTATATTCGTTATAGTCACTCCGATCTCCCCATTCAGCTAGAAACCAATTTAAGGCATCTTTGTATTCATATATCTTTTGGTTCATAATTCTACATGCTCCACATGAACAACTTGATGCAACCAAGTCTTGGCAATCGCTGCAAAACTGGCTGCATTGGCCGTTGTATAAAACTGATGGTGGCAGTCCTCCAGTTGACGACTGCGATTAATCTCAAAGTAGTTGAGCAAGACCGAGATATCCCGGACACACTCAGCACCGCTATCAATTAATTGAACCTCTGCCCCCATGACATTTTGAATAATAGGGCGAAGGAGAGGATAATGGGTACATCCCAAAACCAGTGTATCCACTTTCCCAGCCAAAGGTTTCAAGGTTTCATAGACAACTTTTTTTGTAACACTGGACTGCAACTCATTGGATTCAACCAGAGGGACAAATTTCGGACAAGCTAAACTCTCTACTGCCATTTCTGGTGATAGGCTTTGAATTTTTTTCCGATAAATATCTGAGGCGACCGTCATCGGGGTCCCAATGACTCCAATTCGTTTGCTTTTTGTCGCCTTGATCGCTGCGGAAGCTCCTGGCAAAATCACTCCTAAAACAGGGATATCCAAGGCTTCTTTCACCTCTTCCCATACAACAGCTGTCGCCGTATTACAGGCCAAAACAATCATCTTCACATTTTTCGTTAGGAGAAAACGAACCATCTCCCAAGTATAGTCACGAATTTGATCTGCTGGTCTCGGGCCATAAGGTGCTCTAGCGGAATCACCAATATAGACTACCTCTTCATGGGGAAGTTGCCGCATCAATTCGCGAACAACGGTTAACCCTCCGACACCCGAATCCAAAAAACCAATTGGTCGATTGTCCATCTGCCTTCCTTTCAAAACAAGGGACCAAGAAAAATCTTAAAGTCCCCCTACTTATTTTATTGTGTCATCTGTTTTGCTTTTATTTCTTCTTCGTATTCAAAGATGCTTTTTGTTGATTCAGAATTTGACGGTAAACTTGTTGCACCTTCGCTTCACTTGGACGTTGACCACTAGCTCCCAATAATGTACGAACCGCTTCAACATTCAAACGTGGGTTTGATGCAAATTCTTTTTCAAACTGCTTGCGAAGTAGGTACATACCTGCCAACATTCCACCAAAGAAAGCAAGGATAATCAATAAAATTGTCAAAAATGTAGACATAAGTGTTTTTCTCCTAAATTCAATATTTACACATTTTCTATTATACCAAAAAGGCCCTATTTTTCAAAGTCAAAGCCATACAATGTTGCAAAGTAATCCTCGGGTTTTTCGGCCCGTCGAATGAGACGAGTTTGGCCCGATTCTTCTAATAAAATCTCCGCAGAGCGGAGCTTGGCATTGTACTGATAGCCCATGGAATAACCATGCGCTCCTGTATCATGGATGACCAAGAGATCCCCAATTTCAGAGACAGGAAATTCCCTATTCTTGGCAAACTTGTCATTGTTTTCACACAAACTACCAACAATGTCTACTACTTCTGTCTCTCCATCTGGTCGATCCAGATTGGTAATATGGTGGTAAGCCCCGTACATAGCAGGACGAAGGAGGTTGACAGCCGAAGCATCTACTCCTAGATAGGTCCGATAAGTCCGTTTCTTATGGGTGACATGGGTGACCAATAGGCCATGTGGGGCTAGCATAAAGCGGCCTAATTCCGTATAGATTTTCACTTGATCTAAGCCCACTGGAACTAAAATGTCCTCGTAAGCCCGACGAACACCCTCCCCAATCACAGCAATATCATTTGGTTGGTCTTCTGGTTTGTAGTTCACTCCAACCCCACCAGAGAGGTTGACAAAGTCCAAGGTAACCCCTGTCTTTTCAACCACTTCTACTGCCAACTGGAATAATTGCTTAGCCAATTCTGGATAGTAATCATTGGAGACGGTATTCGAAGCTAAGAGGGCATGGATCCCAAATCGTTTGACTCCTAAATCTTTCAACTCCGTAAATGCTTGGATCAATTGCTCCTTGGTCATGCCAAACTTAGCCTCTTCAGGATGGTCCATGATATCCGTTCCCAGTTCAAACACCCCTCCTGGATTATAGCGGCAAGAGATGACCTCCGGTAGTGTCGCAACAGATTGTAGAAAGGCTACATCTTCGTAAGCATCCAAGTTGATAGTCGCTCCTAGCTGACGGGCAAAGACCATCTCTTCAGCCGGTGTATTGTTGGAAGAAAACATGATTTCTTGGCCTGTAAACCCTAATTTTTGTGCCATCAGCAGCTCCACATAGCTAGCACAGTCCACGCCACAGCCTTCTTCTTTGAGGATTTTTAGGATGGCTGGATTAGGGGTCGCTTTGATAGCGAAATACTCCTTAAAGCCTGGATTCCAAGAAAAGGCTTGATGGAGGGCACGAGCTGTCTGCCGGATCCCAGCTTCATCATATAGGTGAAAGGGAGTTGGATAGGTTTCCGTAATTTGTTTTAATCTTTCTCTACTAATGAATGGACGTTTCATGTGAAGATTCTCTTTTCTATCAATTTTCTTTAGTATATCACAAGTTTTCCAACAAAAAAAGCCGGTTTCCCGGCTCTTTCGATTAATCGTTGCGTCCAAAAATACGCAAGATATTGATGAACAAGTTGATGAAATCAAGATAGAGTTCCAAAGCCAAAGCAACAACCCAACCATTGGTTGGCTGACCATTGGATTGTTCATAGACATAACGAATCTTTTGGTTATCCCAAGCAGTCAAACCTGCAAAGATGATAACACAAAGAATGCTAAGAACATAATCCATACCAGAGCTTTGTAAGAAGATGTTCGCAATCGAAGCAATGATAATTCCAATCAAGGCTCCCATAAATGCTCGGCCCATTCCAGACAAGTCTTTTTTGGTCACACGACCAATGGCTGACATGATAAAGAACATCAAGGCACTAACGACGAAGGCTTTATAAACTGTCGCTTGAGCATAGCGTGCAATGATAAAACTCAAGGTAAACCCATTCAAAGCTGAATAAGTTAAAAAGAGAGGCAAGGCCATGGGATTGTTTTTCACCGATTGTCTAGAAGCGACCAGGACCAAAATCAATTCAACGGCAATGGCAATATAGTAGACCCATGGAGCCTGAGTTAGAATATATATGAAGGTTTCTTGGAAAAGGGTCATCATCAAAGCTGATACAACAGCTGAGATTCCAACTCCAACTCCAACTAGAGAATAAATTTTGCTATAAAAGCTATTAAGACCACTTTGTTCGTGGATAACGGTTTGTTGATTCATCATCAATCATTCCTTTCAAACTTAAATTATTATGATTTTAACATTTTTCGATGGAAAAGTCTCCTCTTTGACCACTTTTTTCTCATTGGTTCTGAGGCTTCTTTTATCGCCCAGTATTTATCGACCATGGTCACGAGGAAAGATTCTTTGTAGCGAGGTGGAGCAAGCGTCAAGCCCCACATATGTTTGAGGATGATGTCCTCTTCTTTTTTATTGAGGCTTGTTATCTTTTTGGCATTTCGGACAGCTATCCGAGGATGTACCCAGGCATGGCTCTTGTTAAATTTGACCTGCCGCCAGTCGTAGTAAAAAAGATCGTGTAAGAGAGCTCCCCTTGCTGTACTTTTGGTATCCCAGCCCATCTTCTTAGAAATGCGGTAGCTGGTGTAGCTAACGTGAATGGAATGCTCCAAACGGTTGGAATGAATATGGTGGGGAATTTCCTTTAATTTTTGAAGTTTGGGATGCTGGATCAAATGTCCGACTTCAGCCATATATTCTTTATCTTGTCGATACATGCGTCTCACCTCCTCTATCTGACTAACGCACTATTCTTCAATCATAGAAAAGATCAAAATCCCTGCAGCAACAGCGACATTCAGACTCTCTGCCTGACCTGGCATGGTGATATGAACCAGCAGATCTGCCTTCTCAGCCATCTGGTCACTAATACCTTGTCCTTCATTCCCCATGACCAGTACAAAAGAAGGGACTTTCTCCACTTGCTTATAGTCAATAGAATCCTGAGACAAGGTGGTCGCATAGATGGGTAGCTGACTTTCTTCAATGGCTGTTAAGAGTTGCTCTTTAGGCAGACGGATAACAGGAAGATGAAAATGACTCCCCTGCATAGAGCGCAAGGTTTTCATATTATACAAATCTGCTGATTGATCGGTTAGAAGCACCCCGTCAAAGCCTGCTGCGTCAGCAGTCCGAATCATGGTTCCGACATTTCCTGGATCTTGAACATCCTCTAACAATAAATACCGTCCTTGAGCCAGCTGAAGATGCTGGATTGGCTGAATCTTAATTTCTGCCACGATTCCTTGAGGGCTTTTGGAATCAGCAATTTCTGCTAAAACTTCAGGACTTACGATGGTCACCTTCGTATCTTTCTTGATCTTATCTACAAACTCTTCCAGAACAAAGACTTGTTCAATCGGAGCCTGATGATTGATAGCTTCTTCATAAAGATGCCAGCCTTCGATCAGGTAAGAGTTATTTCGGTATTTTTTTTGATGAAGTTTTTTAACTTTTTTAATCCCATTATTGGACTTAGAGGTTATAATATTCATAAGACTATTATACCACATTCACAGGAGGAGCTTCTCCGTCCTGAGTAGGAATTCAAGCACAAGGAGAACAAGCATGCAAAAAGTTGAAATGACGGCCCAAGGTCGGGTTCAAGGTGTTGGCTTCCGTTGGGGAGTTTATAGCTTAGCATTAGAAATTGGAGGTATTACAGGCCGGGTCTGGAACAATGATGACGGAACGGTCACTATCCTTGCCTCCTGCGAAGACAATGCCCGCATGGCCAAATTTATCCAAGAAATACGAAAAGGCCCTACTCCTTTTTCAAAGGTTTCTTATCTTGACGTCCATCTGGCAAACTTCGAACCCTACAAAGATTTTAAAATTTCAAATTAAGTCCAGAGAACTATTGTTAATTTGATAAAAAAACAGTAGAATAGAAAGGTATTATTTAAAATTAAAGGATTAAAACTTGTGAAAAAATATAAACGTTATTTACTTGTTGCTCTCAGCTTGTCTGCTCTCCTCCTCTTAACAGGATGTGTCAGCATCGACAAGACAACCAAACAACCAACCGGTTTTGTCTGGAATCTCATTGGAAAACCGATGGGGGAAGCCATCAATTTCTTTGCGACAGATCTTGGCCTCGGCTTTGGTCTAGGGATTATCCTCGTAACAGTGATTGTTCGTGTCATCATCTTCCCTCTAGGTATTTATCAATCTTGGAAGGCAACCTACCAGTCTGAAAAGATGAACTACCTCAAACCGATCTTTGCGCCGATCCAAGAACGCATCAAAAATGCGGAGACTCAAGAAGAGAAATTATTGGCCAACTCTGAATTGATGGATGCTCAAAAAGCAAATGGTGTCAGCCCATTCGGCGGCATTGGATGCCTGCCTTTGTTGATTCAAATGCCTTTCTTCTCTGCCCTATATTTTGCAGCTCAATACACTCCAGGTATTAGCAAGGACTCTTTCCTCGGCATTGGTCTCGGTTCAAAAAGTCTTGCTTTAACCTTAGTTGTTGCTGTTCTTTACTACATTCAAAGCATGCTTTCTCTCCATGGTATCGAAGATGAAAACCAAAGAGAAACCATGAAGAAAACAGCTCTCGTAAGCCCAATTATGATTGCAGTCTTCTCTTTAATGGCACCAGCTGGCGTCACTCTCTACTGGGTAGTCGGTGGTTTCGTACAGATTATTCAACAATTTGTCATCAACTACCTCATCCGTCCAAAATTGCGGAAACAAGTTGCTGAGGAATATAAAAATAACCCTCCAAAAGCTCCAGCATCCAATGGACGTCGCGTTAAAAAAGATATTACACCAACTAATCCAACCAACGCGAATCGTTCCCTTCCAACTAACGGAAACAAAAAACGAAACGCTGGAAAACAACGCAATCGTAACTAATATTAGCAATAAGGCCGAGATATCATCTCGGCTTTTCCATTACTACAAAAAAATGAGAGTGGTTCATTCTCATATAATAATAGATACAAACTATTGTTTTACATAAAACAGTTAGATGATTATCAAAAAATGACTTTTATTTTTTAGTTATTTAAGAAGATGAAAAACTTTCCGCTGTGAGAAAAGTGCCTGAAACTATTGTGTTTCAGGCACTCGGGAGTTTTGAGAGTAAAACAGTTTGGGGAACTGTTTTAGCCTGAGCCTGGAAATTAAAGAGCGAAGGTCTCAAAACTAAGTCATGGAACTTCTTCGAAGTTCGCTGACGTCCGTAGTCACCTAAGGAAAGTTTTTCAGATGACTTTATCTTCAAAAAAAAATGAGAGTGACTCACTCTCATTTTTTATTCTGTTTTTTCAACGTTTAAGATTTTCACTTGGTAGCTTCCTGCTGGAGTTTCAATCGTCACAGTGTCCCCTGTTTTGTTACCAATTAAGGCATGACCGATTGGACTTTCATTTGAGATCTTACCAGCAAAAGCATCCGCTCCAGCTGAACCAACAATAATGTAAACATCTTCTTCGTCTTCGCCAATTTCTTGCACGGTAACTGTTTTTCCGATTGCTACTTCATCAACAGCGACAGCATCGCTGTCGACAATTTCAGCATAACGAATTTTTGTTTCTAGGCTGGAGATTTGCCCTTCAACAAAAGCCTGTTCGTCTTTAGCTGCTTCGTATTCACTGTTTTCTGAAAGGTCTCCGTAAGAACGAGCAATTTTAATCCGCTCTACAACTTCTGGACGACGAACTAATTTCAATTCTTCTAATTCTAGTTCTAACTTTTGCTTTTCAGCTAGGGTCATTGGATAGGTTTTTTCTGCCATATTTCTTTCTCTTTTCTATTATTTTTTCGAACTAAAAAGGTGTGGCATGCCACATCCTCCTTAGTTTGAGCTGCTTTCTGTTAATTTGCTATTCACGTGTTCTTCCACGTTTTTAGTGTGTTCCTCATAAGTTTTTGCAAAATAGACTTCCCCAGTCTCTACATTTGCTACAAAGTAGAGGTAGTCTGTCTTGCTTGGGTTAACGGCTGCTTCAATTGCAGATACCCCTGGACTATCTACTGGACCAGGCATCAAACCAGTATTCTTGTAGATATTATAAGGTGAATCGATATTGGTGTCAATCGTTGCGTCTTCTTTTAGTGTCGTCTTCTTGCCTAATTGGCCTTGTGCGTACAAGATAGCAATATTACTTTGAAGAGGCATATCTTGATTCAAACGGTTATAAAAGACGCTTGCAATATCCTTGCGGTCTTTATCGGTAGCACCTTCTTTTTCAATCAAAGAAGCCAGCGTCAATGCCTCATTGACATCAATATTTTTAGCTTCCATGGTGTCATAGTAGGCTGAAAGATTTTGGTCCATTGCAGCTAACATCTGGTCTACAAGATCTTCCATTTTACTATTTTTTCCATAGCCATAAGTAGCTGGGAAGAGATATCCCTCCAAGCGGTAGCGTACGCCACTTTCTTTGGACGGCAAGGTTGCTAGTAACTTAGGATATTTGGCTACCATCTTTTCAATAAAAGCATCATCTTGGATGACTTTTAAGAATTCTTCTTGCGTATATGGAGTCTTGGCACCAGATTTGGAGCTTGCATCCACAGATACCACTTTCGCGATTTGATCAATCGTGTAACCCTCAGGAATCGTAATTTTTCCTAAAACTGGTGGTTCTGGGGTTTTAGTCCCTTGCTCTTGCAATTTTTGAATAATGGTATCGAGATCCATACTCTTTTGTAGATTGAAATAACCGGATTGGAAGTTCCCATAATTCTTGAACTTGGTGTAATAGTTGAAGAACTGGCCATTCTTAATCAAGCCTTTTTTCTCCAAAATAGTTCCAATTTCACGATTGCTAGAACCAGCAGGTATTTCAACGGTTACAAACTCTGTAGCCTTGGCATCCATGGCATTTAAGTTAGATTGAACATAGGTCACTGCAAAAATTCCAGTTGCAATTATTAAAACTAAAAGAATTCCTAAAACCGTCAAGACAATCCGCTTCGCAATAGTATTCTGTTTTTTCTTTTTTTGAACACGTTGGTCACGATCCTTGCGCGAAACACTAGATACCGGTTTTTCTTTTCTCGAAACAGCTACAGGCTGACTTGAACTTTCTGCTTCTCGAGTTGGCTCTTCGATTGGTAGAGGTGTTTCTTCTTGGTTCTCTTCGGCTACTTCCTGAATTGCAGGGACCTCTGTAACCTCTGGCACTTCTACTCTTTCTACTTCCACTGGAATCTCTACTGTTTCCTGAACCTCAGACTCTTCTGACACAAGCTCTGGAAGCGTTCCTTCCGTCTCGCCTTCTTTTTTTTCTGGAATAGAGATTTCTTGAACAGGTAAGTCATATTCTTTTTCAGCTTGTAAAATCTGCTTATTGGCTTCTTCAAGATCACGGAGAATTCGCTCTTTAAAGCTTAATAATTTTTCATTCTCTTGTTGGTTATCAGTCAAATACTTGACCTCCCTTGTCATAATCCTTAATATTATATCTTAAAAGGGATAGAAAAGCAATAGGAACGAGGCTTGAGCGCCTCAAATCCTATTGATCAGTTACTTGATGGAACCTCCCATACTAAATCGTACCAAACTTCTCCAGCATAGTTAGAGTCCGAGCGTCCTTCGTTTACAAAGCCGTTCCTTTCATAATACTCAATCAAGTAATCATGACAGGTCAAACTAACCCCTTCCCGTCCTTCTTCTAAGGCAAGATTTTTCATGGCTTCAAGCAGGGCTTTCCCGACCCCTAAGCCTTGGACAGACGGGGAAATCGAAAGACTCGTAAGGGTAATATAACCTCCTGGTAGATGGGACTCGTCTTTTACGTCCGCTGTAAAAGAGCGGTCCTCGACATATCTAGTTTGTGTCACTGGGCCTTCTAAATAGCCTAGGAGTTGGCCATCCTTGTCAGCGACTAAAAAGCTATTATTAAACGTTTCAATATGTTTTGCAAGCACCGTCTTATCTATTGCCTCTTCTGGACTAAAATTTTCCAGTTCTATGGCAACGATGGCTTCTAAATCCTTCATAGTTGCACGACGAATGTTCATTTTTCTTCCTTTCTATAGGGATAGGTGCCACATTAGGTGATAGCCCTCCACTCCTTCTTCCTTATCCCCTATCTCTAGTTGAAAATCATTCATTTCAAAATACGGAATCAACTCCTCTTGGCAGGTCACATGAATCCCTAACAAGGATTCTTGAGCTACAAGAGACTTGAGTGTGGCGAGTAGCAAGGTGCCAAACCCTTGTTTTCTAAAGTCTGGAAGAATTTCCAACCACAATAATTTTAAAGAGGGATTTTCGAACTGCTCCTCCATCTGAATCAGGCAACTTCCAATCACTTGCCCTTCAAATTCCAAGACCAGGGTTCTAAATCCATTCAGTTCTTGCTGATCCGCTCTTTGAAAAGAAAAATTTTGGGACGTGATCTGTTCGATCTCATCCCAATCATTTTCTTTAGCAAACCGAATCCTAACGCTTGGTTGCATGGTATCTCCCTATTGAACGTTATTGGTCAAGTTCCCAAGCAAACGTTCAAATGAATATTCATAGGTCTGGATATCTCCTGCTCCCATGAAGACATAAACGGCATTGTCATGATCCAAGAGTGGAGAAACATTTTCAGCTGTAATCACACCGGATTTCTTAATAATTTTCGCTTCTAGATCTTCTACTTTGACATCCCCATGATCCACTTCACGAGCTGATCCATAAATCTGTGCCAAGTACACCGCATCTGCCTGATTCAAGGCATCCGCAAACTCATCCAAGAGGGCAATCGTCCGAGTAAAGGTATGAGGTTGGAAGACCGCTACGATTTCCTTACTTGGGTATTTTTGACGGGCCGCATCCAAAGTGGCAATAATCTCAGTTGGATGGTGGGCAAAGTCATCAATGATGACGGTAGCGTTGACAATCTTTTCTGTAAAGCGACGTTTGACCCCGCCAAATGTTTTTAAGTGTTCCCGAACCAAATCAAGATCGAATCCAGCGATATAAAGCAAACCAACGACCGCTGTTGCATTCATGACATTGTGACGTCCAAAGGATGGGATTTGGAATTGTCCCAAATCTTCTCCACGGAAGTGAACACTAAAGATTGATCCCGTAGTAGAACGCAAGAGATCACTGGCTACAAAATCATTACCTTCTTTTTCAAATCCATAGTAGTAAATCGGAGCCTTGGCTGTGATCCGACGAAGTTCAGGATCTTCACCATAGATGAACAAGGCTTTGGAAATTTGTTTGGCATAATCATTGAAGGCATTAAAGACATCTTCTAAGCCAGTAAAGTAATCAGGATGGTCAAAGTCAATATTGGTGATAATCGAATACTCTGGGTGGTAAGGCATAAAGTGACGTTCGTACTCGTCTGATTCAAAGACAAAGTACTTAGCACCTTTCGAACCACGACCAGTTCCATCCCCAATCAAATAGCTAGTATCTGTGATATTAGACAGAACATGAGACAAAATTCCTGTAGTAGAGGTTTTCCCATGAGCTCCTGCTACTCCCATGCTGACAAAATCACGCATAAATTCACCCAAGAATTCATGGTAGCGTTGATAGGTATAGCCTTGAGCATCTGCATAAGCAATCTCTACGTTGTTCTCAGGTTTAAAGGCATTTCCAGCGATCAAGATTTGATCTCCAGTAAGATTTTCTTCGCTGAATGGTAGGATGGTAATCCCTGCTTGTTCTAGACCTCTTTGAGTAAAGTAATATTTCTCTACATCAGATCCTTGTACAGTGTGTCCCATCTGATGGAGCATGAGAGCCAAGGCACTCATACCAGCTCCTTTTATTCCGATAAAATGAAATGTTTTTGACATAGTTTCTCCTCTCGCTAGTCCAGATTGGTCACATTGAGTTCTTGTTTAATGAGTCTCGTTGGAATGTTTTGTTGATCCTTGTTATAGATTTGACTCTTTTTCAAGAAATCATAATTATTTTTTTGGGGTTTCTCTTCTTGGTGGGATTCTTGAACTGGATGTTCCTCAGCACCTTCTAAAAGGATCAATTGCTCTTGTTTCAGTCTCTCGCCGTATTTGATCAATTCACCTGGGGTTTCTTTTTGAAATGGAGCTGTTGGCTTCCCTTTTGGCATGAAAGAAGGGGTGAATTTCTTACGATTAGACTTAGATGCAATATCCGCCGTCAAATACGGAGCCGTCCGCTTCTTTTTCAAATCCGCACGCGCTGCTTCACGAGCTTCTTCTGCGTAGCGATTCGCCGGGCTCTTTTTATCAACAGGCTCCTTGAAATCAGGAGTCATTGGCTGCCTTCTTGACTTAGGCACTTCAAATGGTTTTTGAAGGGATTTTTGTAGATTTTTTTGATAAGGTTGCTCTGCTACCTTTCCAGTAGCAATCGGCTCCCATTCTAAATAGTTTTTATCTGTATACTCCCCAAGAATATTACTAATGAAGTCCCCATCATCATATAAATTCATATGGGGCATTTGAGTTAGCATCAATTCATCATCTGCTACTTGAGGAAAATGCTTATCCGTCATCCTATTTCTTCCTTTCGACACTCCATTAATTATAAACTATTCATTTTATTTTTCAAGTTATTCTACCGAAATACCCAAAATTTCCCGAATTTCTTCAATAGAAAGGCTGGAGCGCGTTTCGGTGCCATCTAATATGGTAGAAACTAAATGACGTTTGCTAGTCTGGAGCTCTTGAATTTTTTCTTCGATGGTCCCTCGAGTAATCATCCGGTAGACCTCAACATTCTTATCTTGTCCCATTCGATGGGCACGGCCAATGGCTTGATCTTCTACCGCAGGGTTCCACCATAGGTCAACCAAAATAACCGTGTCAGCACCCGTCAAATTCAAGCCAACTCCACCTGCTTTCAAGGAAATGAGAAAGGCATCTCCTTGACCGGAGTTAAAGGCGTTGGTCATATCTTGGCGCTCATTAGCTGGCGTAGATCCTGTGATTTTAAACGAAGTCATCTTCAGAGTATCCAACTCTTTTTCAATGATATCCAACATGCCCCTAAATTGTGAGAAGATCAACACTCGTTGATTTCCATCTTTGATCTGCTCTAGCAATTCTCGAAGGCTATCCAGCTTCCCACTTTCTCCAGTATAGTCCTCTAAAAAGAGGGATGGAGTATCACAAATCTGACGAAGACGCATCAAACCAGATAAGATTTCCATCTTACTGCGATTGAGTTCCTCTTCAGAAGAGCTTAGAATGCGGTCTTGCATTTGCTTCAACTGGGCTAAATAGATCGTTTTTTGATCGTCAGCCAATTCATTCTTATAGGTCATCTCAATCAAATCTGGAAGCTCCTGCAAGACTTCACTTTTTTTCCGTCTCATGATAAAGGGCTTGACGTATTGAGAAATAGTCTCTGGACTCAATTGTTTAAATTCTTTTTTACCCGGAAACAAACCAGGAAGAACAATTTGGAAAATCGACCAGAGTTCCTCTACATGGTTTTCTATTGGCGTTCCCGACAAAGCAAAGGTATGAGGAACATCGAATTTCCGTAAGTATTGAGCAATCTTGGTTTGGGAATTTTTCATGACCTGGGCTTCATCCAAGATTAAATATTGGTACTGATTTTTTTCGTATTGCTCTACGTCCTGGCGGAAGGAAGCGTAACTGGTAATCGCTACCTGAGGATTGCTTGCAATCACCTCGTCGCGACTTGCTTTGAGGCCATAGATGACCTCCACTTCCATTTGTGGAGCAAACTTTTCGAACTCCTCTTTCCAATTATAGATTAGACTAGATGGGGCTAAAATCAAAATCTTAGAATCCGCTGTCGCAACACTTGAGAGAAAGGCAATGGTCTGGAGGGTCTTTCCAAGTCCCATATCATCTGCCAAAATCCCCCCAAAGCCATAGTGATTAAGCATGGATAGCCAGCGGACTCCGACTTCCTGATAATCTCGAAGTTTAGCTGTCACTTGCAACTCACCCAAAGGAAATTGTTCTGGATGAATCAAGTCATGAGCCAAGCGACGAAACTCTTCAGAAAATTGGACATTGTCAGCTGACTCAAATAACTGGGAAAGCTGGAAGGCTGCAATGCGATTGGTTTGTAACTGACCTGTTTTTGTCTTCTTTGCACGAAGATTCAATAAAGTCTGACTAATCCGCTTGGTTTCTTCATCAAAGATTAGAACCTTTCCTGATTGACTGATATAATAGTCATTCTTCTCAATCAAGGCACTCATCACTTGCTCAACCTCAGAGGGATCAATGGAGTCAAATTCAAAACCAATCTCAAGGAGACGACCACTGGTTTGAATGGCAATCTTTGGCTTTTCAACCTGATACAGATCTAACAACTTATCCGAAACTTCGACCTCTCCCAGTTCTTCAAACAAGGGAAGGGTCTGCTGAAAGAAGGGATAGATCTGCTTGGGAAGGAGAGGAGCTCGTTTTGTTTGAAATTGATTGGTAAAGCCAGCTGTCAAGATGGTTTCAAAAACCAAACGTTCCTTATCAAAATTACTGGAATAAGGCAGATCCTTAAGTTCTTTCTCTGAGCGAACGATACGGTCCTCGTAGACAAAAACTAGATCCAGCAGCACTTCTCCTTGCTCCGATAAATCAAAAGCAAAGTGAGGTTGAAAATCGTGAATATAGAAATTACTTGGTGCTTTCACCTCACCAATTTTCCTGAATTGCTCTAAGCTATAGGTTAATTTGGTCTGATCAGACAAATCAAATTGAACATGTCTTTTCTGATCACTGGAGAGGGGTAAACTCTGCACAGCCTCAATCAAAATCTTTTGAAGCGGTGATATTTGATAAAAATGGCCATTTGCCAAAAGAAAGCGACCTTCCACCATTTTATAGGAAGCCACTTGGACCTGTAGTTCGATAAACTCCTTCATTTCCACTACTTGGAAAGAAAACAAGCCGGAATCTTCCTGGAGTTCTTGAAAGAATACTTCCTGATAGGTATCCAGTCCGACTTCAAGGGTAAAGGACGGTAAGTCCATCAATAATTGCACAGCTTCTTCAAAGAAGCTCATTGAAAAGTAAAGATGACGACCCCCATTTGGAAAGAAGAGGGCATCATGCACCGTATCTCCCGATAACAAGCCTTCTAAGAATCGAATTAAGGCACGACTTTCAGGGTCAAAGGCTGCATAGGAAATCGGCTCGTAATAACTTTTTCCAATCGCAAAATGGGACTGTTTTCTGATGGCTTGCAAAAAAGCTACAACATCCCGCACCACATAAGATCTCTCATCCGGTCTGCGATAGATACGAAGGGTCCACAAAAACTGACCGGAATAGTCGTCTACATGACCGGTTGCTGAAAGACCAAAACGGACTTCTTTGCTTTCAATTTTTGGTAGGACTTGATCTAAAAACAAACTTCCAAAAGATACTTTTTCCTTTGTTTCTTGACTTTCTGTTGCATCTTGCTCCAAACCAAGCAAGAGTTCCTTCCCTTCTTCATCATTTTTTAAAAAGGCTTCTCCTGCGGCTAAATGCACACAGTATTTTTTCTTCTGGAAAAACTCACAACTACAAAAAATTGCTTGATCATCTAGACTATAACGGAGGGAGTCATTGTTAATTCTGAAATAGAGGTACTGATTCTTCATTTCCTGTAGGGAAACTTTCCCGTTTTCATAGAGAAGGATTCCTTCTGAACGGATTTTCCCAGGAATTAATTTTGCCATATTTACCACCTTATGTTTATCTCTTTATTATATCATATCCCCTCTAAAATAGAAAAAAAGACAAAGAATTGTAAAGAATTCAATGCCTGATTTTACTATCACCTACTCTGCTTTTTTTCCATTCAAATTAAAGAAGAGGTATTCTTAGAAACTTCCCTTAGGTGAGTACGGACGTCAGCGAACTTCTATGAAGTTCCATGACTTAGTTTTGGACCCAAGGTTCCAAAACTCCCGAGTGCTAGAAACAATCTTGTTTCTAGCACTTTTCTCACGGCGAAAAGTTTCAGATCTACTTGAATGACTCCAAAAATAAAAGTCATTATTTGAAATATAGCTAGCTATTTTATGTTAAAAATAGTTTGTTTACATTCTAAAAGGAACACCAAGTGTGTTCCTTTTATTTTATTCTCTTATAGCCTTCTTTTTTGAAATTTTTGATATGTTCTGAATAGTTGGCCAGTTCTCCAAACGTTTTTTTCTCATCGTTGGCTTTATTTAAGGCTTCAATATCTAAGTCTTGGTAGACGATCTTGGTATGAATCATCAGTCCACCCTCTTTCGTCCGACTCACATCTGTTGTATAGCCCGAAATTCCTTTTTTAGGTTCAACAATTTCTTTTTTAATATATTCGAACTCAGAGTCATCTTCAATATTTACATTAAAATTATCAGCCCAAAACTCTTCAGAGATCATTTGATTGGCTCTATGTCGAATCGTCACTCGAAGAAGAATGTCTTTATCTTTTTTCTCATAGGTTTCTTCTCTTTCAACGCTACAAGCTGTCAGTCCCAGAAATACTATAAATGTGACTACAAGCAGGAGTCCTTGTTTCAAGGTTTTCATAAATACCTACTTCCGTTTCCGAGCAATCAAATGGATTGGGGTTCCTTCAAAGACAAAGGCTTTCCGAATTTGATTTTCCAAGAAACGAAGATAAGAGAAGTGCATGAGCTCTTCTTCATTGACAAAGACCACAAAGGTTGGTGGCTTGGTAGCAACCTGAGTCGCATAGAAGATTTTTAGACGTTTTCCTTTATCTGTCGGTGTCGGATTAATGGCAATGGCATCCATGATGACATCGTTCAAGACAGCTGAAGGAATCCGTGTATTTTGGCTCTCACTGATCTGCTTGATCATATCTGGTAGCTTGTGCAAGCGTTGCTTGGTCAAAGCAGAGACAAAGATAATAGGTGCATAAGATAAGTATTGGAATTGATCTCGAATATCATCTTCCCATTGCTTCATGGTGTGGTTATCCTTTTCAAGGGTATCCCACTTATTGACCACGATGATCATCCCTTTTCCAGCTTCATGGGCAAATCCGGCAATCCGCTTATCGTACTCGCGGATTCCTTCTTCTGCGTTCAAGACCATCAAGACCACATCCGAGCGATCGATAGCCCTCATAGCCCTCATGACAGAATATTTCTCTGTATTTTCATAGACCTTACCAGATTTTCGCATTCCGGCTGTATCAATCATGGTGTACTCTTGGCCTTCTGCATCCGTGAAATGGGTGTCAATCGCATCTCGCGTAGTTCCTGCTACAGGACTGGCAATGACGCGGTCTTCCCCAAGGATGGCATTGATCAGACTAGATTTTCCGACATTTGGGCGACCAATCAAGCTGAACTTGATGACATCTGGATTTTCTGGTTCACGATCCGTCGGAAGGTTTTCAACAATAGCATCCAAGACATCCCCTGTACCAATCCCGTGCACAGATGACACTGGCAAGGGTTCGCCTAGACCAAGAGCGTAGAAATCATAGATGTCAGTTCGCATCTCTGGATTATCCACTTTATTGACCGCTAATATGACTGGTTTGTGGGTCTTGTAGAGCATCCGAGCGACATACTCATCTGCATCGGTAATCCCTTCTTTTCCAGATACGACAAAGACAATGACGTCTGCTTCATCCATGGCAATCTCCGCTTGGTGCTTGATTTGCTCCATGAAAGGTGCGTCCACGTCATCAATCCCGCCAGTATCAATAATACTAAATTGGTGGTTGAGCCACTCAGCCGTTGCATAAATACGGTCCCGAGTAACCCCTTCGACATCCTCGACAATGGAAATCCGCTCACCGGCAATCCGGTTAAAGAGCGTTGATTTCCCGACATTTGGACGTCCTACAATGGCAACAGTAGGTAAAGCCATGGTGTCCTCTTTTCTCTTATTTTTCTAGTTGGTGTTTCTTTAATAATTCTGCCGTAGCAGCTGGTTCTTCCTGTCCAAATTGGGCAGCCAAGCGTTGGCTCCAAGTATCCGTTGCCCGTGCTCCAGCATAGGCAGTCTGTACTCGATCAAAGGCTTCAATCACTTCAGGAGTCTGCTCCTGGTAACTTTCTTCGAAGACAACAGCTTCCAAAGGAAGGCGGGGCTTCACAGGATGGTTCTGATTTGGCACTCCTAAAGCCATCCCAAAGACAGGATAGGTGTAGTCTGGTAAGTTAAATAGTTTCGCCACTTCAGCCGCTTCATACCGAACCAAACCAATAATGACTCCTCCGTAGCCTAGACTTTCAGCAGCCAGCAAGGTATTCTGACCTGCCAAGGCCGCATCTACAGAAGTAATCAATAAATTATCTGGTCCTTCTGGATGGAATTGATCCGTATGCATCCGAACCCCTTTTTCAGCTCGGTTGAGATCTCCTACAAACAGTAAGAAAACAGAGCATTGACGAATTGCCTCCTGAGGGACGAATTGATAGAGCCCCTCTTTCTTTTCCTGGCTTCTCACTAAGATAATGGAATAAGACTGGAAGTTCTTCCAAGAGGAAGCCATCTGTCCTGCTGTTAGGATTGCTTGAAGGTCTTCCTCTTTGATGTCCTCCTCCTTAAAGCGACGGACAGAGGAATGAGATTTCATCAAATCAATTATAGTATTCATCGGCGATTTTCTCCCTCTAGGCGGACTTCTTTAGCAAGGAACTTAATTCGCTCCATGACACGTTTGGCTTGCCAAGTCTCATCTCCATTCCGTGATGTAGCAAAATGACGTTCTAAATCTTCAAAGTTGAAATTCGAAGTAAAGAAGGTTGGAAGAATCTCCTGCATCCGATGTTGCAAAATCACTTGCAAGACTTCATCCCGGACCCAAGGCGACATTTGCTCTGCCCCAATATCATCAAGAATCAAGATTTCAGCCTTCTTGACCTGATCCAACATCTCTTTTACTTGCCCTGTATTAATGGCATTTTTGACATCGATAACAAAGCTTGGGAAATGCAAGAGAGTTGAAGATGCTTGCCGTTTTTCAGACAAGTCATGAGCAAGAGCTGCCATCATATAGCTTTTCCCAACTCCGAAATCTCCGTATAGAAAAATTCCTTTACGGGCTTGAGGATAGGAAGCAACAAAATTGGCCAACTCTTCAAAGGCTCCAAAACGTCCCCGATCATCCAAGTCAACTTTCGCTAAGGAAGCTTCCCTCAAGGTGCTTGGCAAGTTGATCAGCTGCAAGCGTTTATTGATAGCAGCTTGTTTTTGTGCCTCAATCAACTCAGGTGTCTCTTCATAGGAAACATCCGCATAGCCTTCATTCATGACCAATACAGGCTTATACCCTCTTGCAATATAATCTTCATCCCCGAGGACAAAGCGATTTCGTTCACTGATGTATTGGTTAAATTTTGAAATGCTACGACGGATTTCTGCTTCCGACAAGGCTTCCTTTTGAATAAAGCTTGCAATCTCAGGTTCGGCGAGAATTTGAGCTACCAATTCTTCATAATTGAACTGCTGTGATCGATTCATCTGGGACATGGTTTTCCCTACGCTCTCCATTTACTCCCCTCCTTGATTTAATTTATCGAGCAAGGCTCGTTTTTGTTGTTCTAGATTAGCCTGTTCTTCCTGGCTGGTCTGATTGGTATAGTTAGGCTGACTCCACTTAGGAACATTGGTTTTTCCAGTCGCTTGTCCACTCTTAGTTGCTTTCTCTTTTGCTTTTTGTGTATGGGAGTCTTGGCGCTGGCGGATCTTCAGGACAGCCTCTTCAGCCGTTTTAATTCCCTCATACGCAAAATCATTCCCAACTTTTAAGGCATATTTTTCATTGAGATTAGCAGAAGCAACCTTATTAAAGGTCAACAACAAGATCACGTTTATGACTTCATCTAATAGGCCTAACTGGGCCAAGTCAGAAATTACTTGGCGTTCTGATTGGGTCACAACAGCCTTACGCGCTTTTTTTATTCCTGCTAAAAATTGACGACTGGTCTTATTTTTAGCTTCCCGGATAATGGCCCTTTCCTGCGGAGTGAACTCATCCTTACCTTTTTCTTGTGGCTCTTGGGTCAGTTTTTGTCTCATCCGTTTGGTCGAAATGACCAAATTAACCGCTGTCTCCTTGGCCAACAGATAGGTCTCGTACCAAGTCCAATTCTTCTCTTCGGTGATGGCATAAAGAACTAAGAGGTCCTCTTGTTCGTTCTCAAAACGAAGGCCATCCCGTACCATTAATTGTTTAAAGTGCTCTAAACTGAAGGAAGATACTTTCCTCTGAGGGGTCGAAACACCATCAATCCCAAAAATAGAGGCAAAGTTCACCTTCCGTTTCTCTCCCTCTGGTTTTTCAGGAAGCAAGTCACGAACTGCTGCTTCTCCTATTTTTTTCTCCAGCAACTTCTGATAAGCAACATTGGCGAAAAATTGATCTGCTTCTAGCGGAGCCAAAAATCGGAACTGAATTCCTTCATCTGTCTCAAAAACCTCTAGTAAATTCATGGCAATCAAACGGTCTAGACTTTCGAGAAAATGAGCGAAACCTAGATCCAAATGATTTAAAACAACAGCAATCAGCCGTTTTTCTTTCCCCTGATCATAGAGACTCAGCAGAAAAGTATATAATTGACTTGCTTGAACACCTAATATTGGTCCATACAGATGCGTGAAAGAGGCTCCTGTAGGCGCTAAATAATTATTCTTCAAGAAAGAAAATGAAGTATTGGGCTTCATCTATTTTTCCTTTTTCTTCTTCGTTCCTTTGGTAATCTGCTTTAAGAGACTTTCCAATTCACCAACATCCTTGAAACTACGATAGACACTCGCAAATCGAACATAGGTAATTTCGTCCAATTCTGCTAACTCGTCCATGACAAGTGATCCGATATAGTCACTCTGGATCTCATTTTCACTCTGACTACGAATCTTTTGTTCGATTCGCCCCACAATTTCCTCAATTTCGTCACTCGACACGGGACGTTTCTGAGCAGATCGAATAATCCCATTAAATATTTTATCTCTAGAAAACTGTTCCCGGGTGCCATCTTTTTTCACCACAACAAGAGTCCGCTCTTCTACTCGTTCATAAGTGGTGAAGCGATGATGACATTCATCACATTCTCTTCTTCTACGAATCGTTTTTCCATCTTCTGCCTGGCGACTATCTACAACACTAGACTTATTTCCGCCACATTTTGGACACCGCATGGACACCCTCCTTATCGTTTCTTAATACTTTATTCTATCATATTTAGGGCTAAAGTGAAAGCAAGGGAAATAAAGAAAATCCCTAGCCTCCTGGAGGGATAGGGATTTGAATATTATGGTAAATACAAGTCAGCTGACAAACCATAATGGTCGCTGACGAGAGGCTGACTAGAACCATCAAACACAACTTCTAGCCGTTCGATAACCCATTCTTTTGAGGTGAAAATATAATCAATCCGCAAGGGTACTTGATTATCATCCCATCCATCAATTCCAGGACCTACAGTGTAAGTCCCCTTGGTCTGGCGAGCTTCAATAAAGCTATCTTGAAGAGCTAGCGGGCTCGCTAAAATGGCTTCATAACCTTCTTGCCCAGCTGGATTATTAAAGTCCCCAGCTAAAATC
Source organism: Streptococcus sp. GS001 (assembly GCF_021595565.1). Taxonomy (NCBI): domain Bacteria; kingdom Bacillati; phylum Bacillota; class Bacilli; order Lactobacillales; family Streptococcaceae; genus Streptococcus; species Streptococcus sp. GS001. The sequence goes on along the minus strand of NZ_JACSYJ010000001.1, from coordinate 266,620 downwards.
AAAGGCTTTTGCAATTGGCTAAAGCGTTCTTCTAAACGCGCCCACTCTTGCTGGAAGCCTTTGTCCCACCAAGAGAGGTGAACACTGGCAACAGCAATGTCTTTCCCATCAACTTGGGTTTCTGCAATGGCAATCCGTCGTGTATGATAATCTGTTGGATCATTCACATCTGAAACCAAGAGTTCGCTTGCCTGGATTGGGGTACGCGATAGAATCGCCACACCTTCATGATAACGGTCATAGCCGATATGGTTATAAGCCCAGGTCCAGTGGTAGCTCAATCCTTCTTCTTCTAATTTTTCAACTAAACAACGAACATAGTGATCCTGATGGATCGGCTCCGAAGAAGGAGTTGGATGGTACAAGTCATTAACAGGAACAACTGGACTTTCGATGGTCTGATTAATTTCTTGGAAACAAATCAAGTCGTATTGCTTTTCAAGAATGTCTTTTAATAAGTCCTCAAATTTTTGTTGGGGATTTTCTTCCATCCAACTATGAGTGTTTAAAGTTAAAAATTTCATGATCCTACTCTCCTAATAGAGAATTCCCTGTATCCAATAGATACAAGGAATAACTCTCATAGATTATAATTCAACCTTAGCAACCACAGCATCTGCTGGAAGTTGACCAGTTTGTGTAAGAGTAACAGATTTAATTGCTGCACCATTTGTGAAGACTACAACTGTTGAAGTTGCACGTCCAGCTTCACGAATAGCATCCAAATCTGCTTCTACCAATAGGTCTCCCGCTGCCACTGTTTGGCCTTCTTCTACCTTCACTGTGAAAGGTTTACCTTCCAAACTTACAGTATCAAGACCGATATGAACGAGGACTTCAAGACCAGATTCTGTTACCAAACCAAGCGCATGTTTGGTAGGGAAGACGCTTGTCACCTTACCAGCTACTGGTGAAACAATCTGACCATTTGCTGGTTCAACTGCAAATCCGTCACCCATCATTTTTTGTGAGAAGACTGGATCTTGAACTTTTTCTAATTCAATGACTTGTCCTTCAGCAACTGAGTGAACTTCTTCCGTCACCCCTTTAAAGGCAACTTCTGCTTGTTGAACCGCTGTCTTTTGACTTGGAAGAGTTTCAGGAATCACTTCACCTGAGTCTAACAAATCTTGGATATCTGATTTCAAGACGTCCGCTTTTGGACCGTAAATCGCTTGGACACCTTGTCCTTTCATGACAAGTCCCATTGCTCCTTCAGCCTTCCATTGTTCTTCTGTTCCGACTTTAGTTTCGTCTTTAACAGTAACACGAAGACGAGTCATACATGCATCTACATCGACGATATTGGCACGACCACCAAGAAGGTTAATGATGTTAACCGCTTGAGAAGCAGCAGCCACTTTACTTGAACCTGAAGTTTCAGACTCTTCTGCACCACCCTCAGCTTGTTCGTAGTTTCCATTACGTCCAGGAGTTGCGTAGTTAAATTTCTGGATCATGAAGTTTGCAATGAAGTACATGATCACTGCAAAAAGTACAGTTACCCAGATGAAATTAATGATATCCATACCAATACCAGCTTTAATGGTCATTGGTGTACGAGTCAAGAACTCAATTGATCCAAATGAATGGACACGGAGATTGACGATATCTGCCATCGCGAAGGCTGCACCTTGTACCACTGCATAAACGAGGTAAAGAGGCATTGCTACGAACATAAACATGTACTCGATTGGTTCTGTAACCCCTGTGAGGAAGGTTGCAAGAGCAGTCGCAATCATCATCCCTTTGTATTTGTGTTTCTTATCAGGGTCTACATTACGGTAAATGGCAAGGGCAACCCCCATCAAGATACCGAATGAACCGATCATTTGTCCCACTTTGAAACGAGCAGGTGTGACAGTATCCAACAAGTGTTGGTAAGTAGCAGGGTCAGAAACTTTTGTATTTCCTAAGTCTGTAATCCAAGCCAACCAAAGTGGATCTTGACCAAATACTTGAGTGCCTTTTGCTGCACCAGTTAACACTTCATAAGTACCACCCAATTGAGTATAGTTGATTGGGATAGTCAACATGTGGTGAAGACCAAATGGAAGCAAGAGACGTTCCAAGGTACCGAAAGCAAATGGTGCTAAGATTGGAGCAGTCTCTTTTGAGTTAGCAATCCAAATACCAAAGTTGTTAATTCCTGTTTGGACTACTGGCCATAAGAATGACAAGATAAGAGCCACAATTGCAGAACGAAGGATAACGACAAATGGAACAAAGCGTTTCCCGTTAAAGAATGATAGGGCATCTGGTAACTTGCGGTAGTTGTAGTATTTGTTAAAGGCTGTTGCCCCTACAAAACCGGCAATAATCCCAACGAAAACTCCCATATTCAAGGCAGGTGATTCTAACACACTCGTGAAGTAATCAGCAACCTTGATAGATCCACCAAGAAGTGTTTTCACCTTCGCTTCTGGATCTTTCAGCATATCTCCTGTTACACCGAACATCACACCAGTGATCCGGTTAATCAGGATAAAGGATAGACCTGCTGCAAAGGCCCCACCCGCACGTTCTTTCGCCCAGCTACCACCGATAGCGAGAGCAAAGAGGATGTGGAGGTTTCCGATAACCCCCCAACCGATCTGTTCAAGAACACCACCGGTAGTTACCAAGAAACCAAGTTCTGGATTAATCATTGCAATGGTTTTACCAAGACTGATCATCAGACCTGCCGCCGGCATAACTGCAATGACCACCATCAACGCTTTACCGAATTTTTGCCAAAATTCAAAGCTTAATAGACTTTTGAATGATTGTTTATTCATCATTCGACCTCCTTATAAAATTGAAATGCCCGCAATACGAGAAAACGTTTGCATATTTCACTTACTATTATACCACTTTTTTTCTTTTTGTAAAGCCCTTACATGTAAATTTTTAATTCACAAACATTATATACAAAGGCCTTGGAAATACTGTAATCCAGGCAAACGTTTGCTTCTTTCACAAGATTTTAAAAAAATTTTTTTAAAAAATTTTTCTTTCTTCCTTTTTGACAAACAAAAAAATCCCTTTGAGATTTCTCATCAAAGGGATTGTTGTTATTCTTGCATTTGGTAGCCGACACCTCGGACAGTTTTGATATAGCTCTTTTGTCCTGGAAGATCTATTTTCCCACGAAGATAGCGAATATAGACATCAACGATATTGGTTTCTGCTGTACTCTCATATTTCCACACCCGCTCTAAGAGTTGCTCCCGACTAAGGACATGTTTGCTTCCCATCAAAGTCGCTAACAGGTCATATTCTCGACGTGTCAGGTCAATCACTTCTTCTCCCCGATACACCATATGATTCTCGACATCAATACGCAAATTTCGATAGGAAGTAGGAGCTTTCATCTGATTACAATGTTGGTCAATAAAATCACGACCTCTAAAAATAGCGATGATTTTCTCAACCAAATCACTGATCACGAATGGTTTGATGACATAAGATACTGCAAATCGTTGGATACTCTCCATATGCTCTGAAATTTTCTCACGACTATCCAAGACAATCAAGACTGCTGCAGGACGAATCTTGCTCAGACGCTGGGCAAACTCTTCCCCACTCATATCTTCTAGTTCGTAATTGAGAAGAATTAAATCATATTCTGTAGCTTGCAGGAGTTTCAAGGCGAGTTCCCCTTGTTCTACCAAATCAACTACATAGCCTGCTTTCTGAAGTTCTAAATCAATAAAGCGCGCTAAATTCTTTTCATTTTCTACTAGTAATATCCGCTTTGTCATAACCTACAATTATTTTTCGTCGTACCAAGAATAGTGGAAGGTACCTTCTTTATCCTTACGTTGGTATGTGTGAGCACCGAAGTAGTCACGTTGTGCCTGGATCAAGTTCGCTGGAAGATCCGCTGAACGGTAGCTATCAAAGTAAGTGATAGCTGCTGAGAAGGTTGGGACTGGCACACCAGCTTGAACAGCAAGAGCTACGATATCACGAACAGATTGTTGATACTTAGCAGTGACATCCAAGAAGTACTCATCCAAAAGAAGGTTAGCAAGGTCTGCATCACGGTTGTATGCATCCGTGATCTTTTGCAAGAAACGAGAACGGATGATACAGCCATCACGCCAGATAGAAGCGATGTCTGCAAATGGCAAGTTCCAGTTGTTTTCTTTAGATGCAACACGCAATTGTGCAAAACCTTGTGCGTATGAAATGATTTTTGAGAAGTAAAGGGCTTGACGGATCTTTTCGATCAACTCAGCCTTATCACCTTCAAATTTGAAAGCAGCTGGTTTTGGAAGCACCTTGCTAGCGTGTACACGTTCTTCTTTGTATGTAGAGATGTAACGGGCAAATACTGACTCCGTAATGAGTGACAATGGCACACCAAGGTCAAGCGCTGATTGGCTAGTCCATTTACCAGTTCCTTTATTTCCTGCAGCATCCAAGATGTAGTCAACGATTGGGCCATCTTGACCTTCGTCGTCTTTGCGTCCAAGGATATCCGCAGTGATTTCGATCAAGTAGCTGTCCAATTCACCCTTGTTCCACTCAGTGAAGATTTCAGCCATGTCTTGAGCAGAAAGGCCAAGCAAGTGTTGCATCAAGTCATAGCTTTCAGCGATCAATTGCATATCCCCATACTCGATACCATTATGGACCATTTTCACATAATGACCAGCTCCATCAGGACCGATGTAAGTCACACATGGTTTACCATCTTCTGGTGCTTTTGCAGAGATTTCTTCAAGAACATCAGCTACCAATTCATAAGCTTCTTTTTGTCCACCAGGCATGATAGAAGGACCTTCAAGGGCACCCTTTTCACCACCAGAAACACCTGTACCGATGAAGTTGATACCAGAGTTCGCCAACTCTTCATTACGACGGATTGTATCTTTGTAGAACGTATTTCCTCCGTCGATCAAGATATCGCCTTTGTCCAAATGTGGAAGAAGGGCTTGGATGGTCGCATCTGTACCAGGTCCTGCTTGAACCATGAGCATGATCCGACGTGGTTTTTCGATTGAGTTTACGAAGCTTTCGATATCATAGCTTGGTACAAAGTTCTTTTCAGGATGGCAAGCAACAACATCTTCTGTTTTTTCTTTACTACGGTTATAGATAGCAACTGTGTATCCACGAGATTCAATATTAAGGGCAAGGTTACGACCCATTACGGCCATACCAACAACACCAAAGTTTGCTTTTGTCATGTGACACTCCTCTTTATAGTTTGCCTATATTCTACCATTTTTTGACATCAAATGAAAGTAGAAAATCATCCCCTGCCCCTTCATGTAGAAAGATAGCTCCTATCTACTTTGAAGCAAAAAATAAAAAGTGCCTGAGTTACAGTCCTCAGACACTTTCTAATAGATTCTAGTCATCGGTTTTAGACATTCATTCATTAGCTTCCATAATTCGCTATTTGTAGACAGACACCGTTTCTAACTTCGACTAGCTCCCCGCTATGCTAGCTAATTTTTGCTCCCCACCCCTACTTTCGCTTTCCTTTAGGAAGGCTCCTATCAAACATTATTCTTCTCCGTCAAATAATCCTTGAAGGCCAGCAAAGGGGCTATTTTCTTCTTTCTTAATCGCTTGAGCGGCTTGGTATTCTTCTTCGGATAGGATTTTCCAATCATTGCCTTCGATAAACCCTTGTCCAGCCTCCTCTTCTGGAGTGAGAACCTTGAGGGGAATATTGAGCAGGATATTATCCGCCACACTCTCACTCAGATCAATCTTCCCACCTTCGATTGGAAGGATCAAGTCTTCCTCTAGGGCCTCGATATCTGCGTCAGACTGTACGTCCTCAGCAAATACTTCTGTTACAGGATAGCTTTCTTGGAGTTCAACAGGTTCCATGCTTCGACTAGATGCCAAAACGATGGTGTAGTTCAACTGGTAATCCAAGACATAAAGACCTGTATCATGAGCTACTCGACCTGTCGCTGTCACATTCTTCAAATCAAGAATTTCTGGATTACGCTTTTGCAATTCTTTTAACAAATCCAACTCTTGAGCAAATGCTAGTCCTTCAGGATTTTTACGGATTTCTTGTGTAAATAAATTCATTCTATATTGTCCTCAAATCTTCTAGATACTACTAGTATATCATGAAGCTGTCCCTTCAACCAAGATGTCTCCTCAAAAATTTGTTATAATCATGAAAAAGATACAGAGACTAGGCAAATTGGTGTTGTACACAATGGTCCCACATCTCTTGAACAAAAGATGGTCACTTGCTAGGGCATTGATCAATGTTAGATAGAGGAGAAGTCATGAAAGAAATCGGAGCAGTTTTTCGGCAAATACGTGAAAGTCGCCACATCTCTTTAGAGGAGGCTACGGGTGGCGAATTTTCGCGCTCTATGCTGTCTCGATTTGAAAGAGGGGAAAATGACCTGACGACGCAACGGTTTTTTCAGGCCCTTCAACAAATCAAAACCAGCCTCAGTGAGTTTTCCCATCTAGCAGGGATCGATCAGCACTCCTTTATTCCCAAATTGTTGAAAGAGCACTATGAAAACATGAGCTTGGAACATGATCAAGCCTTGTACCAAAGCTACCAGCTAGCCTATCAGAAAGATCACAAAAAAGAAGACTTATTAGCCAGTATTATTCTCAAGGCCCAAATGCTTGGCAACTATCCTGAGGTAGAGTTGGCCGCTAGCCAAGAGGAACTAGATTTCCTCTATGACTATCTCTTCTCTGTCATGATCTGGGGAAATTTTGAGTTAAGCCTATTTTCACTGACCTCTCCTCTTTTCTCTAGTCAGCTCTATCGACAATACACAGAGGAATTGGTCCAACGGGAGGACTTCAAGCTTCTCCTAGACTCTTCTCTGCCTGCCCTCAACTCTATTTTTCTCAATGGTTTTTTTCTGGCCATTAGTTCAAAAGAATTTGAAGATGCAACCTATTTTGATCAGCTGATCAAGGACCACTTTTACTCTGAAAACGAAGCCTACCTTCGGACGGTTTATCTCTATGCCAAAGGGGAACTTCTTTATCGAAAGGGAGAAAAAGAAGCTGGTCTAGAAAAGATGGAGCAGGCCATTCAGGTTCTATCCATCCTTGATTGCAAGGTTAGTGCCAACTACTACAAACAGGGTATGCAAGAACTTATCAAGGAATCCTGAAAAGAGAGTGGGACAGAAATCGGTAATTCGTTAGAATTCGATTTCGTCGTCCCACCTCCGCACAGTTGAGTAGGGCTGTAAAAGCTGATGAAATCAGCGTAGTAGAGCCCACTCAACCACTGCGTCTTGCTCGACAATCCAAAGACAATTGAGAGGCTAGGACTTTTGTCCCAGCCTCTTTTTGTTGAAAATATGCAACATTTTGATTTTCTTGTTTTTGAGGTCTACAATAGAACCATCAAGCAAAGAAAGAAGGTTCCTTCCATGATGACCAAACTAAAAAGATACTTCCTTCATTTGTTTCTCAAGCATACCAGCGTCTACCTAAAAGATCAGAAACTTCTTCTCTCTGAAGAGGAGAAATTGGAGGTCTTTAAACAGATTGTTCGATCCATCAAACAAGTCCTAGCAACTGTTCACACGAAGGGGGAAGGTTTATGAAACTCTTAGCTCGTAATAAAATTTTTGCCTTACTCAGTCTTTCTCGCTTTTTGAATACCCTTGGTGCTGCCATCTACAATCTGGTCTTTGTGGTCTTTGCTGCCAGCATGCCGCAACCGAGTCTGGCAGTTGGCATTGCCAATCTCATTGTGTTTATTCCTAGCCTCTTTAGCATTTTTGTTGGGATGAAGGCTGACCATACGAAGAAAAAAGCTAACTGGTTGATCCGCATCGGCTTTCTCCAAGCCATCCTCTTCATCCTTATTGCTCTCATGACCAAGATTCCGGGTTACCTAGCCTTTTCGATTGTTTGCTTCTTAAACATTGTTTCAGATTGTTTGAGTGATTATCGCGGAGGCTTGCAACTCCCCATCATGAAAAAGAACATCTCTAGCGAGGATTTGATGGAGGCCTACTCCTTCAATCAACTACTTAGTATGGTCTGCTCGATTTCTGGACAGGCCCTAGGGGTTTGGCTGCTAGCTATCAGCCATCAACATTTCGCCCTGGTCGCTTCGATCAATGCAGTGACTTTTCTCCTGTCTTCCACTTGTCTCCTGATGAGAAAAAAGCAGCTGACACATGACCCCGTCATTGAGCCCCAAAATAAGAATTCTTTGGTACACGAATGCCAAGAGATGTACCAGAACTCCAAAAGTATTTTTGCAGATGAGGAGATCCACCACTTTGGCAAGTTGCTCTTCTCATTGGTTCTCATAAATGCCCTAGGGGGGTCCATCTCTGGCATCTACAATCTGCAACTGCTTCACTCCACCTTCTTTCAGTTGAACTTTAGCCAATCCCTCTTGATCTTAGAAGCTGTGACTATTTTAAGCATGGTCTGGGCTAGTCTGACACCCCACGATTATTTTTCCAAGCAAACCCTCCACCATATCCTCCTGTGGATAGCAGGTGGGCTGACTATGCTTGGGCTCACAAATATTCTGGTGCACTGGGATTTCCTTTCCCTTCTACTCATCACTTTCCTTGGCTATCTTGTTGCAAAAATCAACCCAAAAGTTTCCAGTCTTTTAATGAGTAAATTACCCGCTGAAAAATTAGCTTCTACCTCTAGCTTTTTGGGACTGATGGTCAGCTTTGCCATGCCACTTGGGACAGCTCTCTTTTCTAGTCTAGCTATCTGGAGCCTTCCCCTAGCTTGGGGGATCTTTGCTATCCTTGGTTTCACTACCCTCCTCTTAACAACTAAATAAAAAACCCACCATTGGGTGGATTGAGCTTAAAGACAAAATTATCTTTTATACAATTCTATTAACTTCTATAAAGATAAATACTTTTTATTCTTTAGAGTTATTCAATCATCTACTGAAACTTTCCGCCGTGAGAAAAGTGCTAGAAACAAGGTTGTTTCTAGCACTCGGGAGTTTTGGAACCTTAGGTCCAAAACTAAGTCATGGAACTTCATAGAAGTTCGCTGACGTCCGTACTCACCCAAGGAAAGGTTCTAAGATGATTGTGTCTTCAATCTGAATCCACTGTTTGGTGGATTTTTTTACATATTTCTTAATCTTTCAACCCGCTCAGCAATGGGTGGGTGGGTATAAAAGAGCTTTTGAAAGCCGGATTCTTTTTTAGGATCGTTGATAAAGAGAGCACTACTTGCACTATCAACTTCTCGTTGCATAGGCACACTGTTATCCAGCTTCAAAAGAGCATTAATCATCCCTTGAGGATTCCGTGTTAATTCAACACTGGAGGCATCCGCTAGGAACTCCCGTTGACGAGAAATGGCTAACTGAACCAAAGTCGCCGCTAATGGCGCTAAAACGATAGCAATCAAGGAAAGGATCAGAATAATAATTTCTAAACCACTGCCCCCTTCGCGATCATCATCCCGTCTACGGCCACCGCCCCACCACATCATACGGCCACCAATACTAGAGAGCATGGTGATGGCACTAGCAAGGGCAACCGCAATCGTGGAGATGCGGATATCGTAATTGCGAATATGGCTGACTTCGTGTCCGATGACTCCCTCCAATTCCTCACGGTTCATCACAGCTAGAAGACCTGTCGTTGCTGCAACAGCAGCATTTTGAGGATTGGATCCTGTCGCAAATGCATTCATCGAAGGATCATCTACAATATAAACTCGAGGCATAGGGATTTGAGCTACCATAGCCATATCTTGGACAATATGGTAGAGTTGAGGGGCTTGCTCTTCGGTCACCTCACGCGCTCCGTTCATCCGCATGACGACCTCGGTTGATTGGAAAATCATGCTAAAGGCATAAATCCCACCAATAATCAAAGCTAGGATGACGCCACCAAGTGAGGAGCCTAACCAGAGGTAGCCAACGGCTGCTCCGATGAGAGCCAAGAGTATGAAAAAAGCAATAAGGAGAATCCAGGTTCTCCTTTTATTGCTTGCAATTTGGTCAAAGAGCATATTAGTCTCCTAATCCGCTAAAGTCCACCTTTGGTACTGCTTTTTCTTCTTCAGGCACTTGAAGGAACTCGGCTTGTTTGAAGCCAAACATTCCAGCAATCACATTTGTTGGGAAAGTTTCCAACTTGACATTGTAGTTGCTTGTGACACTGTTGTACAATTGACGAGCATAAGAAATTTTGTTTTCTGTGTTAGTCAATTCTTCTTGCAATTGCATAAAGTTGGTGTTGGCTTTCAAGTCTGGGTAGTTTTCAGCCACCGCAAAGATACCTGCCACTTGACGTGAAAGAGCATCACTTGCTGCCATGGCTTCTGCAGGTGAAGAAGCTTGCGCTACTTGTTGGCGAAGTTGAGTCACTTTTGCTAGTGTATCTCCTTCGTACTTGGCATAGCCTTTAACGGTTTCGATCAAGTTTGGAATCAAGTCATTCCGACGTTTCAATTGTACATCAATTTGACTCCAAGCTTCACGAGTCTGCATGCGGCTTTTCACCAAACCGTTGTAAACTCCAACAATTAAAAATGCGAGGACCACAAGGACCCCAAGAATAATCCAAATCATTTTATTGAATTCCTTTCATTTCTTTAGTACCAGTATATCAAATTTCCCTTATTTTGTGGTAAAATTATCTTATGAAACCAGAAGAATTTTATGTCCGTTTAGCCGACCTTGGCTTCCCATTAACTAATCGACAAAAAGAGCAATACGAACGCTATTTCGAGCTCCTCGTGGAATGGAATGAGAAAATTAATCTCACTGCCATCACAGAAAAAGACGAAGTCTATCTCAAGCATTTTTATGATTCTATCGCTCCCATTTTACAAGGTTTGATCGAAAATCAACCCATCCGTCTCTTGGATATCGGAGCTGGTGCTGGCTTTCCCAGCCTACCAATGAAGATCCTATTCCCTGAGCTAGATGTGACCATCATTGATTCCCTCAATAAGCGAATCAATTTCCTTCACTTGCTGGCTGAAGAGTTGGGCTTGAGCGGAGTACATTTCTACCATGGACGAGCTGAGGACTTTGCACAAGACAAGGCCTTTCGTGCCCAATTTGATATCGTAACTGCCCGCGCGGTTGCCCGCATGCAGGTTCTCTCTGAACTGACCATCCCTTACCTGAAAGTAGGGGGACGTCTCCTCGCTCTCAAGGCCAGCAATGCTCCAGAAGAATTGGAAGAAGCCAAAAATGCCCTCAATCTGCTATTTAGTAAGGTTGAAGACAATCTACAATATGAATTACCAAATGGGGATCCACGCTATATCACTCTTGTAGAAAAGAAAAAAGAAACCCCCAACAAATACCCAAGAAAAGCAGGTATTCCCAACAAGCGACCATTATAAGATGATACTAAAAAGAAGCTGACAGTTGTCAGCTTCTTTTTGAATAAACTAATTTTTTTAACTCTTGCTCTAGGGTATGGTAGTGATGGCGTTCTAAATGAACTCCCTTGGTCGCCACAACCATACTTGCAAAACGGTTGGCAAAAGTTAAGGCATTCTCCACATCTAGCCCTTTCAAAGATGCCACTATAAAGGCTCCCAGATGACTATCTCCTGCTCCTACAGTATCAACGACTTCTGTCGGAAATCCGGCCACCTCGTAGAACCTACCATCGTATGCGATCGCTCCTTTTTCTCCCAAGGTGACGATGACTAACTGCCCCGTTCTTTGGTAGAGCTTCTTAGCTGCGTCAGCAATCTCTTCACAAGCCGAAAAAGCCTTGGCTTCTGCCTCATTGACATGGAGAATGGGGTGGAGATCATAGATGGCTTCCAAACGCTCCTCGGGAATCAAGAGTCCTCGAGGTCCTGGTGCAAAGATGACTTGACCTTTGATTTTTGACACAGATTGAATCAGTTCCAATCCAGTCGGCTCTTCTACTTCAAGGCCACAGAGATAAATAAAATCGTAGCTTTCCTGCTCCAGAGACTGGAGCCATTCCTTCTGAAAACTATATTCTACTCCATGATCTGATAAAAAGGACCTCTCACCATCCGACTCAATAAAGCAATAACAACAACCATTTGCTCCGGTTACTGAGATTGGAGTCTGGATACCCAGCCTCTCGAGTTCTGCCTTGACAAAGTCCCCGTAGACACCTGTCCCCACTGGCGAGATGAAATCAACATTTTGACCTAAAGCATGAAGCACTGAAGTGACATTAAAGGCACACCCTCCAAGTGACCAAGTCTGCTCATGGATATGGGCGTCTCCTTCACGACTCGGTAGTCGATCCAGATAGACCATAACATCACAAACAGTTGAACCAATCACTAAGGCTTTTGACATGGTTTTCCCCCTCCTATTCTCTATCCTCAACATGGAAAAATAACCAGCACCGGATCGTACTGGTTAGTAAAACTAATCACCCCGATAGATCGGTTGCGGTCCAAATGTTTGGGAAACCGGCATGATTTCAATGCGGTTGACATTGACATGCTTGGGTTGTTGGATGAGCCAAGCCACAGTGTTGGCAATGTCTTCAGGCTGAATGGCATGGGCATCTCGATAGAGAGCTTCTACCCGTTTTTCATCTCCTTTAAAACGAACCTCCGAAAACTCGGTCCCTTCGCAGAGACCAGGCTCAATATTGGTCACCCGAATTCGTTTTCCAGCTAGGTCCGCTCGTAGGTTTAGAGAGAATTGTTTAACGAAGGCCTTGGAAGCACCATAAACATTGGCCCCTGGATAAGGCACCGTCCCTGCAGTTGATCCCATATTGATGACATATCCATCATTTCGTTCCACCATTTGGGGGAGGATTTTCCGGGTCAAATAGGTCAGACCGATAATATTGGTCTGAATCATGGTCAACCAATCTGCAAGCTCTGCTTCATGAGCTGGGGCGAGGCCTAGGGCCAAGCCAGCATTATTGACCAAAACATCCACTCTCTCCCAAGCTTTTGGCAAACTGGCAAGTGCATGATCCACCTGAGAAAAATCCGTCATATCCATTTGAAGGGGATAAAAAGCTTCTCCCAGCTCTTCTTGAAGAGCCTGTAGTTTTTCAATGCGTCTAGCAGCGCCAATCACGCGATGCCCATCGGCAACTAAGCGGTGACAAATGGCTTGGCCAAAGCCAGCAGATGCTCCCGTTACTAAAATTGTTTCTGCCATTTTCTTACCTCCAAGGATTATAGAAGCGACCTTTGTTTACCCAAATCAGGACGATACTCAAGATCACCATGAAGATTGACCCCAAGATAATCAAGCGATCACGAGTGGTCATCTCCTGATAGGTGTACCAGGTCCGTTTTTTATTTTTTCCAAAACGACGCAGTTCCATGGCTGTAGAGATCGTTTCAATCCGCTCCAAAGAACTAAAAATCAAGGGAGAAATCATCTGAAGATTTCCCTTCACCCGTTGGACAAAGTTGGCCTTTTTGGACAACTCCAAGCCTCTTGCTTCTTGCGAGAGCTTGATAATCTGGTATTCCTCCTGCACATCTGGAATATAGCGCAAGGTCAAGCTCACTGAGTAAGCAATCTTGTAGGACACCCCAATCTGGTTGAGACTCGAAGCAAACTGGCTGGGATGGGTGGTCATCAAGAAAATGAGAGCTAAGGGAATGGTACACACATACTTCAAAGCTAGGTTGAAGAGATAAAATAACTCTTGGGCTGTAATACTATATGCCCCTAAACCATCTAGAAGAACTGTCTTTGCTCCATAGATTTCTACCCCATATTGAGGGGCAAAAAGATAGACCATCAAGACATTTAGCAGGGCAAAAGCTAAGGCAAAACTCAGAACAAAGGAGATGTCTTTCAAACGAATGCCTGAGGTTGCAAATAAGGAGAGGGCACCTAGACCAATGACCAACAATAAGCGAGTATCGTAACTCAACATGGCAGCTAATGATACCAACAATAAGAAAAGAAGCTTGCTAGCGCCTGATAGGCGATGCAGAAAACTGGTTCCGGCATGGTAGCCGACTAAGCGATTATTCATGACCTTCCCCCTTCTGATTCATATAAAACTGGGTCAAGGCAAGAGGATCGACACCAAGTCGATTTGCCAAGGCGAAAATAGATGTTTCTTTCAAATTAGCCCGTCTCAAAATTTCTGGTTGGGTCAAGAGCTCTGCCGGTGTCAAATCAGCCAAAACCTGCCCATCCATGACCACGACTGCCCGGTCCGAATAATCCAGCATGAGCTGCATATCATGGGTAATCATGACAATGGTATGGCCTTTTTGATGGAGTTCATCAAGGAAATCCATAATTTCCGTATAGTTTCGTTGGTCCTGACCAGCCGTCGGCTCATCGAGGACCAGAACATCTGGTCCCAAGACAAGGATAGAGGCAATGGTCACCCGCTTTTTCTGGCCATAAGACAGAGCAGAGATCGGCCACTTACGAAATTCGTAGAGACCACAGGTTTTCAAGGCTTGATGGACACGACTTTCGATCTGGTCCTCTGGAACATTTCTCAAGCGAAGACCCAGGGCCACCTCATCAAAAATCATGTTGGTCGAGATCATCTGGTTAGGGTTTTGCAGGACATAGCCCACGCGCTCTGCCCGCTCCTTGACACTATCCCCCTTGATATCCTCTCCCTTTGAGAAATAGGTTCCTTCCGTCTGGATGAAGCCACAAATCGCCTTAGCAAGGGTTGATTTTCCAGCCCCATTTTTACCAACAATAGCCAACCGTTGGCCTTTTGGAATGGTTAGAGAAAGATCTTTTAGAATGGGCTGGCTTTCTCGATAGGCAAAGTTCAAATGACCAAGTTCTAGGATTGTCTCTGCCTCTGCTCCTTTTTCAAAATGAGGAGTTGGGATATCCACTGATAAATCCCCAAGTGGTAATTTTTCTACCTTGTCCAAATGCGGTAGCTTGCTGATATCCTGGCCTAACTGGCGAAGAGTCGTTAAATAGAGGGGTTCACGAATCCCATTTTCAGCCAGCAGTGTGGTCCTCAACAACTCATCTGGGCTCCCATTAAAGAGAACTTGCCCTTGATTGATCAAGATGACCCGATCAATGGGACGGTAGAGTACATCCTCCAAACGGTGTTCGATAATAATGGTTGTCGTCCCCTGCTCTTCATGAATCTGATCAATCAGATCTATGATATCCTGACCCGATTTGGGATCTAGATTAGCCAATGGCTCATCAAAGAGCAGGATCGGACTTTCGTCAATCAGGACACCCGCCAAGCTAACCCGTTGTTTTTGCCCACCAGATAAATCTTGAGGCCGATTGCCCAAGAGCTTGCTCAAATCTAAGCGCTCCGCCCAGGTATGGACCCGGGATTTCATGCTTTCCAGCTCCACCATATCGTTTTCAAGGGCAAAAGCCAAGTCTTCTGCAACACTGAGACCAATAAACTGACCATCTGTATCCTGCAAGACCGTACTGACCAAATGAGATTTCTCATAAATACTGAGATCAAAGGCTTCTTTCCCCTGAATGAGGAATTGCCCACTACTGGTTCCCTTATAGATATTAGGGATAATCCCATTTAAGCACTGGCCAATGGTTGACTTTCCAGAGCCAGATGGCCCGACAATCAGGACCTTTTCCCCCTTATAAATGGTTAAGTTGATATTTTTCAAAGTTGGCTCAGACTGTGCCTTGTATTGGAAGGAAAAATCCTTCAATTCAATCATTGTTTCTTTCATTTAGTTCGCCTTTTCCCATAAGAGCGCAAATTGGATGGCCAAATCCGCGATTCGATCCTTGCTATCTAAATCCTCATGACTAGATAAGGTTCGGATATCCCATTTTTCTTCCGAGAGGTGGTCTGCTGCGTAGAAGAAATGGCAGAGCTCAAAGTCCCGAAAAGCTGCTAAGGCAGCTACTGCAGAACACTCCATATCCACACAGATAGCTCCTGCTTCCATTCGTCGCTTCATCTTGTCGATGGTTTCCCGATAGGGAGCATCTGTCGTCCACACTTTTCCTGACTGATAGGAAACCTTGTGACTATCCAGAAAAGCTTGGAAGAGAGGAAGACTTTCCTTATTTACTTCCACTTCATCACTAGCTGGAAGATAGTGGTAGCTGGTCCCTTCGTCGCGAAGAGCAGCCGTTGGAATGATGATGGAGGTCGCCTCAATATCTTGGTCCAAAACCCCACAGGTCCCAAAGAGCACCAGTTTTTCCATCCCAAATTGAATCAAATCCTCTATAATCCCTACACAGGAAGCAGCCCCAACTGGTGCATTAAAGACAGCAACCTGTTGGTCTCCAATCGTAATCCCATAGACAATGACTTCAAAGTTGGCCATGGAAGTTCTTGTAATGACCTCATGTTCATAATTTTCAAGGAGGCGCGCAAAAGTTACTCTTGAAAAGCAAGAGATGACTACTTTTGGAAATCCTTCAATGGGACCATGTAGGTCTTGTGGGTTGATAATCGCCTGTCGATTGGCATCAAATTCTTCTAACAGCATCTCTGACTTCTCTTTCATTCATTCTACTTCTAGTCCTCTATTATACCACAAAATCGGCCTCTTTCCTTCTAACAAAGGGGAAAGCAAGCTCACTTGTTCGCCTTTTGTAGTAGAAAATGATACCGAATCTCTCCAAAAGTAAAAGAAAATGGGCCGCTCAACCACTGCGTCTACCGTTGACCTCTTTTATGATGAAAATAGATAACTCTTACTAACTCCTACCTCGCTTTTTTATTTCTTGGCTCGGGAAAAGGGAGAGGGACAGAAATCGATTACCATTTAAAACGACGGTTTCGTCGTCCCTCCCCCGCAAAGTTGAGTAGGCCCGTCCAAGCGAGAATTAGAGCGTGGGAGGGGCCACTCAACCACTGCGTCGATCGTTAACCTCTTTCCTGATACAAAAATGAGAACTTCAATGATTCCCTCCTCGCTCTCTCGTTTCTTGGCTCGGGAAAAATTCGTTTACAAAACGAATTTTTTCTGCTATACTTCTTAGAAGCAAAGGTTTTTAATGTCATCCTGTGAGGTGACAAAGACACAGAATATGAATAATCTGAGGGCCCTTGCTATGCAAAAAATTCATGGGCTCTTTTTTGGTGCCCAAAAGTGAGGTTATTATGAAAGAAGAATCAACTGTTGATTTGCTCCTGGATGTCGATCAAAGTCCGGCACCCCTAAAAGGAATCTTATTAAGTTTCCAACACGTTTTCGCCATGTTTGGGGCAACCATCCTGGTACCACTCATCTTGGGCATGCCCGTATCCGTTGCCCTCTTTGCATCAGGGGTTGGGACACTGATCTATATGACTTGTACCGGCTTTAAAGTCCCTGTCTACCTCGGCTCTTCCTTCGCCTTCATCACAGCCATGGCTTTGGCAATGAAGGAAATGGGAGGAAAAGTCGATGCAGCCCAAACAGGGGTTATCCTGACCGGTCTGATCTACGTGCTAGTCGCTGCAGGGGTTAAAGTAGCAGGCACTCGCTGGATTGACAAATTGCTTCCTGCCGTTGTCATTGGACCTATGATTATCGTTATTGGTCTTGGACTTGCAGGATCAGCCGTTAAAAACGCTGGTTTTGTCGAAGGGGGAGATTGGAAAAATGCCCTTGTTGCTGTCGTGACCTTCCTGATTGCCGCCTTCATCAACACCAAAGGAAAAGGTTTCTTCAAAATCATTCCTTTCCTTTTCGCCATTATCGGTGGTTATGTCTTCGCAGTTTGCTTGGGCTTGGTGAACTTTGATCCGGTCCTCAAGGCTAACTGGTTTGAGATTCCTGGTTTCTATCTTCCTTTCAATACGGGTGGGGCCTTCAAACAATACAACTTGTATTTCGGTCCTGAAACCATCGCTATCTTGCCAATCGCTATCGTAACTATTTCAGAACACATCGGTGACCATACGGTGCTTAGTCAAATCTGTGGCCGTCAATTCTTGAAACAACCGGGACTTCATCGTACCCTTCTTGGTGACGGGATTGCTACATCTGTTTCGGCCTTTCTTGGTGGTCCAGCCAATACCACTTACGGTGAAAATACAGGCGTTATTGGGATGACTCGCATCGCTTCTGTTTCCGTTATCCGAAATGCAGCCTTGATTGCTATTTCCTTGAGCTTCCTTGGTAAATTTACTGCTCTCATCTCTACCATTCCAAACTCTGTTCTCGGTGGGATGTCCATCTTGCTCTATGGGGTTATCGCAAGTAATGGTTTGAAAGTCTTGATCAAAGAACGCGTTGACTTCAGCTTGATGCGCAACTTGATTATTGCAAGTGCCATGTTGGTTCTTGGACTTGGTGGAGCAATTCTGAAACTTGGTCCAGTGACCCTATCAGGAACAGCCCTCTCCGCTATGACAGGAATCATCCTTAACTTGATCTTGCCACATGAATCAAACTAAAAGAAAAAGTTCTCAACACTGAGAACTTTTTTTATTAGAGTTGGGCTAATTGCAACAAGCGTTCTTTGGACAATTTTTTAATTTCAATTTGATTAGCATCCAACAATTCAAATTCACTCGAGTCCAAAGCATCCAGTAGGGCTTCTAAATTCACAGCAGCCACCGGCTTATAACTCTCTGGCATATCAGGATTTCCAGTGATTTCCACTAGGTTCACTTTCCAGTCGATGACCTCATCCATATTGACCTTCTCTACAAACTCAGCAGGTACAAAAGGCACACGTGGCAAGACAGTATCCGTATCTTCTGTTAGACTGTAACTGCCAATAATGCCTCCCGTTTCGTTCTGACGGTAGAAACGAACTTGACTAAAGAAGGCGGAGCTGTATTGAACCTTTTTAACCACTTGACTGAACTCCTCTAAAGGTTGAGCGGAGTCTAAAATTTTACGAAGGAGCTCACGATCCAAGATCACAGAATGAGCAAATCCCTGAAGTTGATATTGATGAAGGTCTGGATCTTTTTCTAGATTCTGTAGATTCTTCAGCAAATAGTTCTCATAGTCAAAAGAGAAAATAGAATCTGCGTCATAGCTGGTTCCTAAATTATCGTGAATCTCATTTCCCAACTGGCGAGCTAGGGCACTGAGCCATTCCAAGATGAGTCGCCAATCTTCAAGGGTGGCAAAATCTGCAAGGATGAACTGATAAGCATGCTCTTGATCCAGATAACGAAGGATGATCGGCAAGCAACTCTTGCCATAGCGGATACACATCATGGCTGGAAAATCTTTGAGAGAGCGACCAAGCATGGCTTCCTCAAAACTGTAGGTAAGAACTCCCTCCACCAAATTCAATACATCTTTAGCTGGCATCACTTTTTGATAGCCAAACATACTCTTTTTATTTCGAATTGAAAACACAACTGACATTTGTTTTCTCCTTTTTGTAATCGCTTACCAAATTATAGCACAAATTTTCATGACTTTCCATAGAAAAAAACAGCCAAAAGGCTGCTTTTGAATGTAGACAAATTATTGTGCTACATTAAACAGCTAGATGACTTTCAAAACATGACTTTTATTTTTTAGTCATTAAAGAAGATGAAAAACTTTCCGCTGTGAGAAAAAGTGCTTGAACCAGTGTAGTTCAAGCACTCGGGAGTTTTGAAACCTTAGGTTCAAAACTAAGTCATGGAACTTCGTAGAAGTTCGCTGACGTCCGTACTCACCTAAGGGAAGTTTTTCAAAAGACTTTATCTTCAATCTGAAATAGCCAAAAGGCTGTTTTTAACTTATGCAAGAGTTCCATCAAGCGTCTCACCGATAACGGCCAAACGTTCAGCAACCTCTGCTTGTGACAAGTTGTATTCTTCGACATAACGATTGCGTGGATGAACACGACACTCATGGGAGCAGCCACGGAGGTACTTGTCTTCGTTCTCTTCTGAAGTCAAGATGCGACGGTTACAGAAAGGATTTCCACAGTTGACATAGCGTTCACATGGTGTTCCATCAAACCAGTCTTTTCCAACAACGCTTGGATCGACATGGTTGACATCGACAGCAATCCGCTCGTCAAAGACGTACATCTTCCCATCCCATAGTTCTCCTTGAACTTCTGGGTCTTTTCCGTAGGTTGCAATTCCGCCGTGCAATTGACCGACATCTTTGTAGCCTTCACGCACCATCCAACCTGAGAACTTCTCACAACGGACGCCACCTGTACAGTAAACTACGACACGCTTGTCCATGAATTTTTCCTTGTTATCACGGACCCATTGTGGCAACTCACGGAAATTGCGGATATCTGGACGAATAGCGCCGCGGAAGTGTCCAAGATCGTACTCATAGTCGTTACGAGTATCAAGGACAACTGTATCCTCGTCTAGAAGAGCTTCTTTAAATTCTTTTGGAGACAAGTAAGCACCTGTCGTTTCAAGGGGATTGATATCGTTATCGAAGTTATCATCCTCTAATCCAAGGTGGACAATCTCTTTCTTATATCGTACAAACATCTTCTTGAAAGCTTGCTCTTCTTCCTCATCAATCTTGAACCAGAGGTCTTCCATACCAGGAAGGCTGTGAACATAGTCCATGTATTTTTGCGTCGTTTCGTAATCACCAGAAACGGTTCCGTTGATTCCTTCATCAGCAACTAGGATACGTCCCTTGAGCCCGATTGATTTACAGAAAGCCAAATGATCAGCCGCAAATTGTTCTGCGTTTTCGATGGGAACATATTTATAGTAAAGTAAAACACGAATAGGTTTTGCCATAAGATTCTCTTTTCTAAGATTAAATTATCAGAATTTTTCATTCAACTATACCAGTATACTCTCCCGAGAAAACGAATGCAATTTATTTGACTGAAAAATAAAAGCCTGGGGTTCCAGACTTTTACACGACGAAAATAAGACTCCGACTACCTACTCTTCCTTTTCCAACTGGTCTAGATAGGCTTCATAGCGTTTTTTCTCTACTTTTGCAAGGAGCATCACAAGGGAATTCATCCCCCATACAATCGGAAGATTCAGGAGAAATGTGATAGGAAGCACCAGCAAAAATTTTGAATGAAAGGGATTATTGTGATAGATTGCTTGGTTTAATTGAAAATTTTGAGCCCAGATGAATAAGGAGAGAACACAAGTTACAGTAATAATACCCATTAGATTGAGGTAACTATAGCTGATAAACCGTACACCCAATCGTTGACAACGAACCGAATAATACAATCCTGAAACAATGAGTAAGGTTACGACCATGATTGGACTCAGTCCAGGATTGGTCGTAAACATAGATCCCACACTAAAAACTGCTAAGGCGAGGAATAGAAAACTAGCCGTTTCAGCACCAGCCTTATTGGCCAGTCCTTCTTCTCGTTCATCTATAATTTGTTTGTTCAACAATTGTAATCTCATTTATTCCTCCTCTAACTCTGCCTCGATCTTCTTTTGTTTTTTCCGATTGATAAGAGCAAGTGGTTTCTCTAACAGATAAGTCAAAAGGGCAAAGACTAAAATAGCAAGGACGATTTTGAGCAGATACTTGGGACTGAACATAAAGCTCATCGTTTCGCGCTTCCCAATCACATCCGTTGCGATCACAAATAAGGAAAATAAGACGCCTGCCCCGATGCGGCTGAACCAGCTATCTTTTTCTAACATATCTCGAATGTCGATCCCTGAGCTGATCCTTCTCACAAAGGCATAAACTCCCATGACAATCAAGAGAATAAGTTCGGGAATATAGGCTACTAGCTCTAAGTCCAGAATACTAGCTTTCACAAAGGCTGATAAGGCGATAAAGCAGGTCATTCCTAGAACAAGTTCCCCCGCAATTTTTCCATCAAGCAGCATGGTCCGTTCATCTTTTACAATTGGTTCTTTCTTTTGTTTCATATGTTTCCTCTTTCTATTGTTAAAACTGTTACTCCCAGAACAGTTGATCCAGCGTCTTATCCAAGGTCTTACAAATGGCTAGGCAGAGGCTGAGGGTTGGATTGTACTTCCCTGCCTCGATCAGGCCAATGGTCTGACGTGTCACCCCGATGGCATCTGCAAGATCCCCCTGGGTCATATCATGCTCGACCCGGGCCATTTTTAATTTGAGATTTTTCGTCACATGCTTTTCCTTTCTTGTTTTTATAACTCTATTATACACTATATTTTCTATTTTGCAACATATATTTTACATTTTGTAAAAAATATTTTTGGTAAACAAAAAAAGCCTGGTTTCCCAGACTTTATCTTCTTATTTATGATTAGTCTTTAGACAAACTTCCATCTTTTGTTTGAGTCCGTGCATAAGCAATCAAGAGAAGAGAACCTGCAATAGCTACAACTAAAGCATTGACAGAACCTGCTACAACACCTTGTAGGAAGACCTTGTTTGCACTTTCTTTGTAGATCATCACATCCCCAATCGGAGCAATCAATCCCCAAATAAGCAAGTTGGCAATGACTTGTACGACGTTAAAGACGATCAATTCTTTCTTGGTCACTTCTCCTTTTAGGTTACCGATTTGCTTGCGGAAGATACCAACAAAGAGTCCAAACAAGCCACTAGAAATGATCCAAGTCCACCAGAGGCCATAAGTCATCGCATCTTTAATGGCATGTCCGATAAAGCCCATTAAGAAACCAACAATCGGACCAAAGATCACACTAAAGAGGGCTTGAAGAGCGTATTGCAATTGAATGTTGGTATTTGGAGCTGGCGCTGGAATTGGGATCATCGCAATGACCACAAAGAGGGCCGCTCCAACCCCGATGGCTACAACATCCTTAATTGTAAAAGCTTGTTTTTGTTTCATATTTTATCTCCTATTAATTTTCCATTTTTCTAATTTCGATATGCCAAGAAGCCCCAACTCCTACATTATAGGCCTTGGCAAAGGATCCCTGGTTGATAGCAAGACCAACACGGTAGAGGGAATTGATATAAAGGATTGGCTGTCCAATCCGCACGTCAGCGAAAGACTTGCCGTAGGTTACTTGGTTTTGGTAAACCAGCATGTCATTGTTATAGATGGTCACTTCAAAGCGTTCCCCAAATTCAGGTTCCAAATGATTGAACTCTTCTCGAGTAATCGAAGTCCAGAGAGAACCAAAGCGTACATCCAAGATGTCAACTGCTCCTTTGACAAGATTGTCCTCCATAACAGTTTCCACCACAGGGATTTCTACAATGTGTTCGACACTGAGTTCTGGTCCCACTTCCTCAAAGCTGATATGGCCACTGGCTAACTTAGCTCCTGTATAGGCATAGACATCACGCCCATGGAAGGTATAAGAAAACTCTGTATTGGCCCGGCGGTTCTTCACCTCTGAAATCTCACGGATAGCAACAATCCCTACATGTTTTTTGATGAAAGAGAGGGTTCCATTATCTGGAGTAACAATGTATTGATTCTTCGCCGTTTTAGCTACCACACTCTTTCGTTTGGATCCAACACCTGGATCGACGACCGAAACAAAAGTTGTCCCTTCTGGCCAGTAGTCTATCGTCTGAAAGAGGCGGTAACTTCCTTCAAAGATATTGTAAGGGGTAATGTCATGGGTCAAGTGATGAATCTTAAGGGTGGGTGATTCCTCTAAAGCAACCCCGATCATAGCAGAGACAGCCCCATCCACCAGACCGAAGTCTGACTGAAGAACTAGTAAATTATTGTGCATATTTTTTCTCCATCATGTCATTTTCTATCTAGCTTTTGATAGACCAACTGTCCCAGAAGATAACCTAGTAGAGCTCCAAGAAGAAGGGTCAATAAAAACCAGCTCACCGTCTCCATATTTGACGGTACCATAACGCGTTCAATATAATCCATCGACTTCCCACGGGCTAGTAAAGAAGCACGGTAACTAGCTGGTTGGATCCACATCATGAGAATGGGGCCTGTCGTCGTAAAGGAAAAGAAGAGGAAGGAAAGCGCATTGCCTAACTTCGACTGGTAGTGGCCACGAGCTGCGACCAATTCAGCCAAAAGCCCCCCAACAAGAGCAGGAAGAAAGGCTCCAGCTCCATGACGAGTGAAAAGGAAAAAAGCACCAATCACAAGAGCAACTACTTGAATAGCTCCTGTCCGTTGAATTTTCTCAACATAGACGCGATAGATTCCTCCACCAACTAGGGCAGAGAAGGCTGGAGCATAAAACATATTCCCTCGATGGTCAACCAGACTTCCAAGCAGGACGCCTAAACCAATGGCAAGAAAATACAAGCCTGCAAAGGCTGCAACCTGCTTAAATTGATGTTTCTGTATCATGTTCATATACCTAACCCATCCTTACCGGTGACTAATTTTCTTGGTCAAGAAATCACCGATAAACTGAATAAAGAAGATCAAAAGCAGAATCAAGAAGGTTGCTAGCAAGGTGACATCATTATTAAAGCGTTGGTAACCATAGGAAATAGCCACGTTTCCGAGACCACCGGCTCCAATCGCACCCGCCATGGCTGTTTCACCAACCAAGGAAATAAGAGTAACAGTTGTGACACGAATCAAATCTGGAAGACCTTCACGAAGATAGACACCTACAATATCCCAGAAGGTCGCTCCACTTGCCTGTGCTGCTTCAATCACACCTCGGTCAAGCTCAGATAAAACGACTTGAACTTGGCGGGCAAAGAAAGGAAAGACGGCTAAGGATAGGGGAACTAAGGCTGCTGTAGGACCGATCCCAGTTCCGACAATCATACGAGTGAAGGGATTGATCAAGGCTAGCAAGATGATAAATGGAATGGCACGGAAGATGGAAGTGATTTTATCCAAGATATGGAAAACCAATTTATTCTCGATAATCCCGCCTGGTGCTGTCAAGACTAATAATAAGCCTGCAATGAGTCCCAACAAACCACCAATCACAAAAGAGATAAAGGTCATGTAAAGGGTCAGATAAATCGCTGTTCCCCATCCAGCTTGGCCACTCCAGCCCATCCGGTAAACATTTGGTAGATAGGTTTGAATAAAGTCAATCATGCATTACTCCCTTCTTTTAAGACACGAACAGAAACACCTGCCGCTTGTAAATCCCGTTGGGCAGCAGATAGATTCGCTGCTTCTCCAGTCAGGATAACAACCAACTCTCCAACAGGGGTATGATCCAAAATTTCAATATTCCCGTGTAGAATATTTGCAGACACTTGGTACTGTTTATAAATATCGTTGATAATCGCCGTGTCTGTCACCGAACCAGAATATTTCAAATGGGCCAAAACAGAATCCGCTGGCAATTGCTTAACAATTTGTTGCTGGTTGATTTTCACCATAGCTTCATCGATTCCTGTTGCTGTTGTGATGAAGTCTTGCGTTAATTCATTCTTAGGATTTGAGAAGATATCTAAAACAGAACCTTCTTCAATCAATTCACCATTTTGCATAACAGCAACCCGATTGGCAATGTCTTTGACAATTTGCATTTCGTGGGTAATCAAGACCACTGTCAAGCCCAACTTCTGATTCAGCTCTTGCAGAAGAGCAAGGATTTGTTTGGTCGTTTTTGGATCTAGGGCAGATGTTGATTCGTCAGAAATCAAAATCTTTGGATCGTTGGCGAGCGCACGCGCAATCGCCACCCGTTGTTTTTGACCACCTGACAACTGAGCAGGATAGTTGTCCGCCCGATCTGACAGTCCTACTAGTTCCAACAACTTAGCTACTTTTTCAGCCTTTTGCTCTTTAGACAAATTTGAATGCTTAAGGGCAAAGGCCACATTTTCAGCAGCGGTCATTTGGGCCATTAGATTGAAGTGTTGGAAAATCATACCAATGTCTCGGCGTTTTTGGCGTAAAGCCGCAGCATTCAAGGTCACCTGATCTTGATAGATGACATCACCATCTACGGTGATAGTACCTGCTGACGGTACTTGCAAGAGATTGATGACCCGTACAAGCGTTGATTTCCCTGCACCAGAATATCCAACAATCCCGTAAATATCCCCTTCATTGATATGAATGGTCACATCCTTCACGGCTGCAATTTCACGTTTTTTCTGATGAAAGGTAACATCGATATGGTCCAGTTTGATAATTTCTTTACTCATAACTTGTGATTAACTCCTTAATTAATTCAATATGGGTATAGTAGTCAGCAATTTTCACATTCTCATCCCCACCATGATCTCGACTATTGGCATTTCCGATTCCAAAGGCAGCCATAGGAACTTGCAAGGCCTCAAAGACCGTATGCATGGGACCAGTGCCTGCAGTTGTTGGAAGGACACAGACCCCTTCTGGATAAAAGCGTTTGGCCAGATCAATGACATTGAGAATGGAAGGCGCACTCATATCGCTCCGATAACTCATTTCCCCTAGTGTATAGACGAGATCAATCTTCTCAAAGCCATTTTTATCCAACTGAGCACGAATCAATTCTAAGACTTGTTTGGGTTCCAAGCCAGGCACCAACCGAACTTCCATCTTGGCTCGAGCTTCTGCAGGTAGAATGGTTTTGACTCCTTGACCCTGATAGCCTGTCCCCAAGCCTTCAATGTTCATGGCTGGTTCAAAATAAAATCGTTTCAAGAACTCACTGCGTTCCTCTTTCAAGATAGGCAATTGGAGATTGTAAATCTCAGTCACATCGTTTGCTGTCTTATTGGCATAACGGTCAATCAAGGCCAATTCCCGCTCGTTAGGCTCCTCAATCAAATCATAGAGGCCATCCACCAAGATGCGACCGTCTTTATCTCGAAGACTGGACAAACCATTGAGCAGATACCAAGATGCTGATTCCACCACTCCACCATAGCTGGAATGGATATCCACATCTGCACTTTTGACCACCATGTCAAAGGTAACAATCCCCTTGTTGCCACCGGAGATTTCCAGTTCCCCTTGTTGGTTACGAGTCCCTTGTTCCCAGACTAAGAGATCTGCCCCACGCAAGTGTTTTTTGTGTTTGGCTAGATACTTATCCAGGTCGGTCGAAGCAGATTCTTCTGCTCCTTCGATGATAAAGGTAATGTTGACTGGCAGGTCGCCATTCTCACGGATATATTTGCGAATAGCCGTTAACCGTGCTGTAATATGCCCCTTGTCATCATCTACCCCTCGACCATACATGGTCCCGTAATGGACCGACAGCGTAAAGGGATCACTTGTCCAAGGTTGGTCGCCATCTGCTGGAACAGTATCGTAATGGTTGTAGAAAATGATGGTCTTGGCATCCGGATTGGGTGAAACAAATTTAGCAATGACAAATGGCGCTGTGTAACTGTCATCCACAGTTACCTTAGCTCCTGCAGCTGTGAAAATTTCTCCCAAATAGGTCGCTACTTCCTTTAAGCCAATCTGCTGGGCAAAAATGGAGCGTTTGGAAATGAGGGTCCTCAGGACTTCAAAATAATGTTGAGCCACCTCATCATTTTCAAATTTGCGTATTTGTTCTGTCTCTCTTGGATTGGACATCATTTCCTCCTACTATACACGATAAGAGGTAGAGAAAACCTTCTCCACCTCTCTATTCATCCTATCAATTACCAAATTGGTTGGTCCATACCGTCTGAAGATTCTTCGATGACTTTCTTCACGTTGTCAGTATGGTAGGCTTTAATAATGGCTTCGATTGCTTTTGCTTTATCAGATGATTTCCAATCTTTCTTAGCTGCAATCAAGTTGTACCATTGTTTAGAGTTGCTGTTTGCTTTTTCTACAAAGAGAGCTTTCTTGTAATCAATACCTGCTTCACGAACAAAGGTGTTATTGATGATTGCTGCATCAACTGATGGAAGTGAAGAAGCTGTTTGAGAAGCGTCCAACTCAGAAATTGTCAAGTTCTTTGGATTGTCTTTGATGTTGCTGATGGTAGCCAATTCCCCATCTTTTGTATCCAACTTGATCAAACCAGCTGATTCCAATACATACAAGGCACGGCTTTCGTTTGTTGGGTCGTTTGGTACTGCAATGGTACCTTTTTCAGGAATGTCTTTCACATCTGTGTATTTGTTCTTTCCATCTTTTGTACCAGAGTAAAGACGGATTGGCGCAATATAAGTATCTGCTACAGAAACTAGATCTGCGCTGTTTTCTTTGTTCCAGTTTTCAAGGTAGTTGTAATGTTGGAAAGCGTTGATATCCACATCTCCATCACGAACAGCTTGGTTTGGTTGTGAGTAGTCTGTAAACTGAGTGAATTCCAATTTGATGTTTGCTTTTGCATCATCTAAGTTCTTTTGCACTTCTTTCCAACGAGCTTCTTCTGTATCACTTAAGTTCATCACCCCAACTTTAACAGTTGTCACACCATCTTTATCAGATGATTTAGATGATTTTGAAGAACCACATGCTGCTAAAGCAAATGTTGCAACGGTAGCAAGAGCTGCTACTCCAAAAAGTTTTGTTAATTTCATATTCTTTTCTCCTTATGATGTTTTTAAATAACCTTATTTAATATCAGAAGCTTCTGGAAGGAAAGTTCCACCAAAGTACTTCTTAGACAATTTTTCAAGTGTCCCATCTTCGTACAATTCTTTGATTCGTTTGTTGACGAAGGTTTCCAATTCTTTTTCACCTTTGGCAAGGATTGGGTAAACGTATGGTTGTTGATCACTTGGAAGTTCAATCACTTCCAAATTATCCAACCCTTGGTCCTTGATCAAAGCTTCAACGGTCAAACGTTCAAAAATCTTATAATCTGAACGGCCATCGCTCAAATTAGCAAGAATAGATTGAATCGTTCCATCTGTATATTTGAGCTCTGTTGGATTATCCTTGTGCTCTTCATTGTATGCTTCCAATTGTTTCGCTGTAGAAGTTCCTTGGATGACCTCTGTAGACTTGCCACCGATATCATCCAGTGACTTGATCCCTGAATCTTTGCGAACCACTAAGACCACTGGGTTCTTTGCGTATGGATTTGGGTACAAGTATTTTTCCGCACGTTTTTTATCGTAGCTAAGGTTGCTGACACCGATTTGGTAACGATCGCCGTCTAAGCCAGCAAAGATAGAAGACCATTCTGTCTTATTAAAGTTGACTTCATACATATCTGAACCTTTGAAGATTTCACGCATGACTTCGATTTCATAACCAGTCAATTCTCCGTCCTTATCATAGGTGAAGGGTTTGGTTGTTCCAACTGTTGCGACTTCAATGGTCCGTTTTCCGCTTGATTTACTTGATGACTTGGATGAGCAGGCTACCAAAGTCCCAACTGCTACTAAGCCCACAAGACTCAAACCAACATATTTGATGAATTTATTCAATTTCATTTGTTCTCCTTTTTCACTAAAATTGTTTATTCCTCTTTAAAAAAACAGCTTTTTCCATCATATCAAAATTCCTGACTCTTGGGTATTATATTTTCTTTATGGCAGTGATAAGTTTTACCTATCACGTCTCATTTGGTTGAAAATTTTTTCAGCAAAGCGAGGGCATTTTCTACGTAATATGGAACTGATACTGCAAAAGCAGCATCATCTATGACCATGCTATCATGGTGGAGATCCGGTGCATCCGCTGCACCATTCGATCCGATAAAAGCAAAGACTCCTGGGATTTTCTCTTGATAGAAAGCAAAATCTTCACCCGCTGTCGATGGCTGGGCCTCGACAACTTCTGCAAAAGACTTGGACCAGCGAAAAACTTTTTTAGCCAGGGCCTTATCATTATAGGTAACCGGTGGTGTCTTGCCCCAATCAAATTGGACCATGACTCCGGTACTGTTAGAGATTTGCTCAATCACGCGAATGAAATCCGCCTTGAGGCGTCTCTGGAGATCCGGATTAAAGGTTCGAATGGTTCCTTCAAAGTAACCATACTTGGGAAGAACATTCCAGGTTGAACCAGCTTCGATATGGGTCACCGATAGGACAGCTGTCTCAAATGGCGAAACCGTACGCGAAACCAAGGTCTGCAACTGCTGGACCATACTAGTGATTGCTACAACCGTATCCAAACCGAGATCCGGTCGAGCTGCATGACTGCTCACCCCAGTGACAGTCACCTTGAACTTTTCAACACCCGCCATCATGGCGCCTGGACGCAGGGCCAACTGACCCGCAGGCAATGACGGCATGTTGTGAAATCCAAGGATGGCCTGTACATTCTCTAGGAGCCCGGTCGCTAATACCGCAGATGCTCCTTCAGAAGTCTCCTCAGCCGGCTGAAAAATCAACCGAACCGTTCCCTTTAAGTCTGTTTCCATACCTTTTAGGACTTCTGCAGCCCCTAATAGGCTCACCTGATGGAAATCATGGCCACAGGCATGCATGACACCAGGGTTTTGACTTTGGTAGTCGAGACCCGTGTTTTCCTGAATTGGAAGGGCATCAATATCTGCGCGAAGGGCAATGACTGGTTGACCGCTTCCGATCTCAGCAATCAGACCGGTCTTTAATCCACTGTTTAAAATGCGTACACCTAGCTTTTCCAAATAGGCTTTGAGATAAGCTGTGGTTTGGTATTCTTGTCCAGATAACTCTGGATGCTGATGCACGTAATGCCGAATGGGCACTAGATGTTCATAGGAAAATGATACCATTTCTCGTCCCCTTTCTAGCATAGTTCTATTCTATCACTGCCTCCCCTATTCGTCTAATTCCTATTTTTTTCTCTCAGTTATAGCCAGGAACTATATCGTTATTGTTGTGTCCTCTGCTTTCCTTCCTAAAAATGCCAAACCTCAAGAAAAAAACCTTTGAAGAAATTATCTTCAAAGGTCTATTTCTATTAGAATCCATCCACGTTTGTGTAGATTTTTTGTACGTCTTCGTCGTCTTCAAGAACGCTGTAGAGTTTTTCAAATGTTTCCAAATCTTCACCTGATAACTCAACTTCTGATTGAGGAATCATTTCCAATTCGGTTACTTGGAATTCTTCGATACCAGATTCACGCAAAGCAACGATCGCTTTGTGAAGGTCAGTTGGAGCAGTGTAAACAGTAATTGTTCCTTCTTCTGCTTCAACATCATCTACATCCACATCTGCTTCCAATAAAAGCTCAAAGATGGCATCCGCATCATCACCCGCAAAGACGATGACCCCCTTGTTGTCAAAGAGGTAAGATACAGAACCAGAAGCTCCCATGTTTCCACCGTTTTTACCGAAGGCAGCCCGGACATTCGCAGCTGTACGGTTAACATTTGATGTCAAGGTATCAACGATCAACATGGAACCATTTGGTCCAAATCCTTCGTAACGTCCTTCTGTAAAGGTTTCGTCTGTATTCCCTTTTGCCTTATCGATCGCTTTATCAATTACGTGTTTTGGCACTTGCGCTTGTTTAGCACGGTCGATAACGAATTTCAAAGCAGTATTCAATTCTGGATCTGGCTCACCTTTTTTAGCGGCTACATAGATTTCTACTCCGAATTTCGCATATACTTTTGAGTTAGCGCCATCTTTGGCAGTTTTCTTTGCCACAATATTGGCCCATTTACGTCCCATTGGAGGTTCTCCTTTTAATAGTTTACATTTTAATCTTCATTATTATAACACAGTAACCATGAAAAATCACTAAGAAAAATAGTAGAATTCGTTCTCTTCTATATCTTTTATTTAACAGAAAAGAAGATGTTTACTTGTACATCCTAATCTAACATTTCCTATTGACTGGTTCCTTATGAGCTTTGCCTTTGGAAATAGCGATACTTAACATAGCAATTTATTGTTCGTTCTTCTCGTCAGTGTTAGTTGGGATGTCTTCCTTTTCAACCAAGTTCCAGTCTGAGTATGTCGTTTCACTCTTGATCGTCAGTAATCCTTTATTACTTAAAGTAGATACTGTCATCTTGAATTCTTTAAGGAATTTAGTTTTTTTGTCAATCTTTACGATCAAGTCAGTCTTGTATTTTGAATCAGGGAATTGTGATAAGTTAAACTGGAACTCGTCTCCATAAATGCTTATTAAGTCAGCATCCTTATTTTTCAACTTGAAGACATAAGCGTCATCCGTTTCTTCTAGAGCTAAATCTTCTGTTAGTTCATTCAGCCCCTTTAAGAGCTGGAAATAATCCGGGTTAACAATATATTTACCGTCTTTTCCATAAATCTCCTTATCCCATTCCCCACTTTTATTATAACGGGTATACATTGGAGTCATTTCACCACCCGGCATCAAGAGTTCTTTAAAATTTTCTTCCCCATTCTCCAAGGTCTTAACACTAATGTATGCCATCTCTACTTCTTGCTTTTCAGTCTTATAGATAACTTGCGAAGTCATTTTTTGTTTTTTTTGAATAGTTTCTTCTTTTGTATTTAATGAACCACTTATATCCGTTTTCTGACGAACACTAGTCATTTTTTCGTTAGTGGTCTCGATTTCTTCTAAAAGACTTGTTATATCCTCTGCTTTACGTGAACTTTGACTTGTTTTTTTCTGAGTACTATTTCCTTTATTGTTAATGCTCGAGCAAGCACCTAGGCTGAGGGCAATTATAGCCAAGAGGCAAAGTAAGATTGATTTTTTCGTTCTCATAAAAGAAGATTCCTTTTTCTGTTTTTATATGCTTCTACTTTTATCTTTTTAGTTTAGATAAAAGTTTTCTTTACCATACAATCACTGGAACGCGTCCAAAATTTTGTTCCTTAAGTGCAGGATGGCCTAGTTGATACACCTGATCCGCTTGCTGGGTCAAATTGTCCCAAGGTTCCTTACCGATTCTGGTCACGATTTCTACTGATTTTTTCAAGCCTTTGAGGTGGGCTTGTCCCTTTGCAGAAAACCCTAAGACATGAATGGCATTGGGAAGAGCTTGATCCATCGCCCCTACCAAGATGTAGGTCAAGATGCGGCGGACACGAGCCTTGGTATAGCGCTTGGTTGCGACTTTCTCAACTAAGTCCTCCACAGAGCTAGCACTTCGAACGGCCTCCTTTATCCGGTTGGCCAGTTCCTCATTGACCTGAAAGATCTGTGTCAGATCTGGATGGGTTAGGATTTGATAACGGAGCAGTTGGTCATAATCCTCCCAAGATACCTGTGGAGCCGACTGAAAGAGTTGACTATTGGGCATGAATTTAGCGACAAAGTCCTGATCTTCCTTGTGTAGGCGTAGACTAGTCGCAGAAGCATAGGCCACTTCTTTTTCTTCTGAATGGTAGCCTGCTCCCTGGCGCTGGACGGACTTGAGCGCAATTCCCTTCCCAGCACAAGCCTTGGCATAGGCCAAACCCAGGATATGATTGGGAGTCTCTCCTGTGAACTCCACTCCAGCAAAGGTTTCCCACATTTTTTGGGTCTTTTGTGGATAGGATAAATCGTCAGGAAGGCTTCGCAAGAAAGCTTCCATTTCCGCCTCATTCTCCGAGTAGACTGTCGCAATCGCTTGGTAATCTATGACTTCTTCTGTCCCAAAGGCCAATTGGTCGATTCCTAGACGGGATAAGATTTCTACCGCTCCCTTGGCAAAATGATCCGCCGATTGAACAGCCACGAGAAAGGGGAGCTCGACCACCAGGTCTGCTCCATTTTCCAAAGCCATCTGAGCCCGTGTCCACTTGTCTACAATGGCAGGCTCGCCACGTTGAACAAAATTTCCAGACATGGCGACGATTTTCACCCCTTCTGCCTGTTCCAGCAGGTACTTGTGTCCATTGTGAAAGGGATTAAATTCAGCAATAATACCTGTAACTATCATGCCGTCCTACTTCTGCGCTACGAAGAACCAACGTTTGCTGGTCTTTGTTGGCTCCTTATCTTCAAAGTCTGCGTACAATTTGAAAGATTTAAAGCCAGCCTGCTCCAATAAGATGTCATAGGTTAAAACTTCATAGGTGCGTTCCTCATGAACTTCATCGTGCCGACTAAAGGAGCCATCTTCTTCTTGGACAAAAAAGGTCAGCTCATGGACGATGGAGTGGGGGGCTTCATCCTCATAGGTATCCCAGAGCATTGCAAAATCTTCCGCATTTTCGTGGTAAGAATAGCCTGGGAAGACCTCATCTGTCTGGTAGGTCGAATGGACATCAAAGATAAAGACTCCGTCCTCATTGAGGGCATTATAGACTTCTCTGAAGACATCCCCTACTTCTACCTCGTCCTGCATATAGCAGATAGAATCCGAGTAGCAGGTCACGAAATCATAAGTGCCTGCTTGCGACAGGTCCAGCATATTGCCCACGATAAAATCAATCTTCTGCTTAGCTGAAACAGCTCTTTTTTCAGCAATTTTCAGCATGTCAGCACTCAGGTCTAACCCTGTCACATCAAATCCAGCTTGAGAAAAGCGAACAGACTGAATCCCTGTCCCACAAGCTAATTCCAGTAATTTTTTCTTATCTTTTGTCTTTGGGAGATGGCGGAGTGAAAAATCCGTCCACAAATCATACAGACTGTCATCCATGACCGTATCATAGACCGCCGCAAAGGTTTCATAAGTCGCCATAAATCGAGATACAAAGAGCGTTAAAAGCAAAGAGAAAATAGGAAACTTTCTGCGTATCGTCAGATACAAAGGAAGTTACTCTTTTTCTCACAGCTTTTAGCTCGTGTTCAGTTAGAAACCTAACCAAGCACAAGGCTCCATCCTTTCTTTCCATAGAATTTTCAATTTAACCAACAAAACTCAGTTGCTACCAACTGAGTTTACCTGCTTATGCTAGGGCTGCTGAAAGATCGACAGCACTTGCTTCGTGCCATAGCTTTTCTAGGTTATAGTGGGCACGCATTTCTTCTGAGAAGACATGAACCACTACACCACCTAAGTCAAGGAGGACCCAACCTCCAGCTGAGTCACCCTCGACGTGGCTGGCATTGCCACCAGCTTCAACGACTTTCTCACGAATATTCTCTGCGATCGCTTCCAACTGACGGCTATTCATAGAGCTTGCGATGACAAAGTAATCTGTCACACTGGTTAAGCTTTGAACATCCAAAGCCACAATGTCTTCTGCACGTTTTTCATCGGCAGCTTTAACAACAAGTTCAAGTAATTCTTTTTCTTTCATTTAGTCCTCTTTCCTTAAAAAATTGATTTGTAATCTAAGACATCCGCAAAACGTTCTGCCCAAATATTTTCATAAAATTCATTAAGCGTTTCTGCCGGAATATCCTCTCCATCAAAGGTTGTGACAGCTCCTTCTGGAATGACCAGCTTGTAGCCGTATTCAAACCCCACTTTGACGGATGTATCGACACAATATTCTGTCTGCATGCCACACAGGACCAGTTGTTGAATTCCTTGTTGATCCAAGTATTCTTTTAATCCTGTCTCCTTAAACATGCTATTGTATCGCTTCTGAAATACCTTTTCATTCTCCTGTCTTTTCAACAGAGGAGATAATTGCCAATCTTCCGAGGTTAAAGCCTCTGGCGTTTCAATATGCTGCATGTAGATGATTTCAATCTGCTGTTTTCTAGCCTGATCTTGCAAATAAGCGATCTTCTCTAGGAGCTTTTCTGTCTCAAAACTTGTTTCCACTAAGATATTTTGTACATCAATAATGATAAAAGCTGTTTTCAATCACTGCTCCTCTTTCAAATACTTCACAAATGCGTTATAGGTTTCAAGGGTTTGGGGATAAATGGGCAATCCTTGGTGGGCCAGGTGTTCGACTGTGCGAGCCGTCTCATAGGCCACGGCACGATCCAAGGAGACTTGGGCGATGTCACGTGCTTGCTCTACCCCCGGAAAGGCCCGGTTGTGTTCAATATAATCTGCCACATAGACAATCTTATCTAAGGTTGACATCTGTCCACTCCCCACGGTGTGAATCTCAATACTACGAAGAATGGCTGGATCTGTCAGTCCGAGATCTTCCTGAATCTTATAAATGCCGACCATTCCATGCCAGACGTTATTGCCCCAGTTTTTTAATTCTGGATCAAGACTATAGCGATCAATCAAGTCTAGAAATTCCTGATCCGATAATTTCTTGGCATAGTCATGCAAGAGACCTGCTAGTCCAGCCTGTTCTTCATCTGCTTCATAGCGTTTGGCCAAGTCACGCGCAGCTTTCTCAACCCCTAAACAGTGGGTTAGGCGTTTTTCTGGCAAGATTTGACCCATTTTTTCAAGCAAGACTTCACGAGAAAAGCCGAGATAGTTTTCATAGGTCATTGATACAAACCTTCTTTCTTGATGTAGTCCAAGACTGGCTTTGGCAACATAAAATTCGGCGTCCGACCTTGGGCGATAAACTCTCGCACCATGCTAGAAGAGATGTCCATAAGAGGAACATCGACCCAAATCACAGGATAGGAGGTTCCTGCCTTGTAACGGGGACGTTGAACACCGACAAACTGCACCATCTCCACTAATTCGTCAATCCGATACCATTTTAGCAGGTAGTCCACCATATCCGCTCCAATGATGAAGTAATAGTCTGTATCTGGGTCTCGCTCATTGAGCAACTTCATCGTATCGTAGGTATAAGAGATCCCTTTACGCTCTAGTTCAATCGTCTCGATTTCTAGCCCTTCAATACCCTCAATGGCTAGTTCCAGCATTTTCAAGCGATGGCCTTCATCAATGGTTTCTTTTTTATCCACATGCGGAGGCTCATATTCTGGCATGAGAAGGACCTTGTCCAAACCTAATTGCTGGCGGACTTGGTCAGCAACTACAAGATGGGCATTATGGACGGGATTGAAATTCCCTCCGAGGATTCCCACTTGTTTGCGTTTCTTATCTTTAATCTCTGGCTCTAACTCCACCTTGGTAAAGGGGGTTAATAGTTCAATGGCCATATACTTGCTCTCCTGTGTCTCTTAGATTTCTTTTACTTTGACTGAAATCTTCCGGTTTTCTTTTTTGCTTGATTGCTTGTATAAGATGAGGATGCGTCCAATTTTTTGAACCGTATCCACACCAATTTCTTCTTCCAAGATTTCCGCTACTTCATGGATATTCTCATCCGTATTTTGAAGGAGGGTCACCTTGATCAGTTCGCGCGCATCTAGCGCTTGGCGCACACTGGTTTTGATTTGGTCATTGAGCCCGTTTTTCCCGATTTGGATAATGGGTTTGAGGCTGTGGGCTTGGCTGTTGAGGAAAGCCCGTTGTTTAGATGTTAATGTCATGCTTTTTCAATATTTCTTTTTTGATACTTTTCTGATGTGGTGGCGGTCGTCAGCGACCTCCTAGCGGAGTTCCATGACTTAAATTTGAGCCTAAAGTCTTAAATTTTCCGCGCCTAAGTAGTAAAACATCTACTTAGGCTTTCACCACAACGAAAAGTATCCTTTCTAGGCTCGTTGCACTCGCCCAGTCTATAAAGAAACTATTTCCTTTCAAATTTTTAAATAATAGCTTTGCGGGTGACGACGGCAACGCCTTCTGGTGCCCAGACGGCTACTTTGGCTTCCCCATTGACGCGGATCCAGCCGAGTCCAGAGATGACGAGGTCTGTCTTGTCCTTGATGGTAAACTCATGAGAAACCAAGGGTGGGAACTCTTCTTTTTCTTTGCTATTAGGTGGAGTTAGCAAGCCACCAACATGCTTGTCATAAAAAGCGGTCGCTCCTTCTAGCTTGGTTCGATGAAGCTTGAGTTCGTTATCAAAGAAGGCAGTAAAACCTTGCTTTTCCCCCTTGATAAAGTCAAAGCGTCCCAAGCCACCCAAGAAGAGAGTCTGCTCTGGATTGAGCTGATAAGTCTTGGGTTTGATTTCCTTTTTAGGGCTGACATACTTGAGGTTTTTCGCAGTCAAGTAGTGAGCCATCTGGTGGCGATGAATAATCCCCGGTGTATCGTAGATGTAGGATCCATCGTCCAATGGGATTTCAATCTTGTCCAGTGTCGTTCCTGGGAAGCGAGAGGTCGTGATGATATCCTTGTCACCAGTGATTTCCTGGATAATCGCATTGATGAGGGTCGATTTCCCTACATTGGTTACCCCCACCACATAGACATCACGACCCTTACGGTACTGTTCAATCTTTTCCATCAAATCCTTGATGGCACTCTTGTTTTGGGCAGAGGTGAGGACCACATCGACAGGACGCATGCCTTCTTCGTGGGCCCGCTCCATCAACCAATGCGTCACTTTGCTATCCTTGACAGACTTGGGCAAGATGTCTTTTTTATTTCCGACTAAAAGGACATCATTACCTGCTACAAAGCGCGGTAAGCCAGGAATGACAGAGCCATTAAAGTCAAAAATATCGACTACATTGACCACGAGAGCATCACTATCTCCTACTTCGTGAAGGAGTTTTAGGAAATCATCATCTGTCAGATGCACATCTGTGATTTCATTGTAGTGACGTAGACGGAAACAGCGTTGGCAATAGACTTCGCCTGTTTCCAAGCCCTTTTCAAGAGCTGATTGGGGAGTATAGCCTATCCCCTCTTTGTTTTCTGTCTGAATGGGCGCTCCACAGCCAATACAGAATAATTCTTCCATTCTTAAATTCCTTTTTTGTATACAATCGGACCATATTTTTCGGCCATTTGCTTCATGACACGGCGTTCACGCGCCCGGTTGATCTGGGTCTTGATGGAGTCATGCTCAACCAAAGGCTTGACCAAAATCGAGCGAATGCCTGCACGATGGGCAGCCCGGATATCCGTCATCAGTTGATCCCCGACCATGACCACTTCATTTTTCTCATAGTGGAAACGTTTGAGGGCACGATCAATCCCAAAGGTAAAGGGCTTGAGCGACCAGGCTTCATAGTCAATATCAAATTTTTCTACCGCACGCTTGACCCGTTTGGGACTATTATTGGACACCACGATAACCCGAATCCCGCCATCACGAAGGTCGTGCAACCACTGGCGCATCTCAGGAGTCCCATCCGGATTATTCCAAGCAATCAAGGTATTATCCAAATCCACAAGGACCGCCTTAATGCCTTGTTTTTTCAAGTCTGCAACGGTGAGATCATAGGCTGCTTCCACCGCAAAATCTGGTTTGTAATTTTCGATTGACACGTTTTTCTCCATTTTTTATATTCTCTTCATTGTAGCATAAATAGACGTATTTTGCACTTGCTTCGTTGTCTCCCCTTTGTAAGAGGACCCATTCTATCTCTTTGATATTCCCTAAAATAGACAAAATCGTTACAAAGTTCCAAAAACGTGGTATAGTAGAAGAAAAAAAATACGCGGAAGAGTTATGATAACAAAAGAAAAAAAATTGAGGGAGGTCTCCCCTCTCCTACAAAAAATCATCAATTGGTCCTCCATCATTGGAGCCCTGGCAACCCTTGCTTTCTGTATCTGGGCCTACTTTGCTGGCATTCTCCAATCCAAAGAAACTTTGTCGGCTTTTATTCTCCAAGCAGGTATCTTCGGGCCACCTCTCTTTATCTTTCTTCAGATCCTTCAAACAGTGGTGCCTATTATCCCCGGTGCCTTAACATCTGTCGCTGGTGTCTTTATCTATGGCCACATCATTGGGACCATCTACAACTACATCGGAATTGTCATTGGCTGTGCCATCATCTTCCATCTCGCGAGAATGTACGGGCCTAAATTTGTCCAGTCTATGGTCAGCCAGAAGACTTACGACAAGTATATTAACTGGCTCAACGAAGGCAAGCGGTTTGATCGTTTCTTCATCTTCATGATGATCTGGCCTATCAGTCCAGCAGACTTTCTCTGCATGCTAGCTGGATTAACCAATATGACCTTTAAGCGCTACATGACCATTATTATTCTCTGTAAACCGATTACTCTGGTCATCTACACTTATGGTCTCACCTATATCATCGACTATTTCTGGCAAATGATTTAAAAAAGATGTTGGGAAAACACCCAGCATCTTTTTTTATAGAATTCCTTTTTCTTTTTGAATAATGAAGTCCTTTAGAGTGATCAGGAGGACCGCTAACAGAATCATGCCCATACCCAAGAAGTCAATCATAAAGAAATGCTCCTTCATAATGATAAAGGCAAAGAAAACTGCCGAAATTGGCTCAATAGAGGCTAATAAGCTTCCCTTTACAGCTCCGACCAAAGAGGTCCCTTTAAGAAAGGCTGTGTAGGCAAAAATCGTCCCAATGACCACCAAACCAAAAAGAGCCATCCAGGTATCCAGTCTGTAGTTTCCAGAAGAAGAAAGAAGACCGCTAAAAGGGAGCATCAAGATTCCTGGAATGGCCATCCCAACTCCAATTACCAGCATACTTCCCCATTTTTGAATCAATTTAAGAGGTAAAATGATATAGAGGGCATAGGCAAAGGCTGACACCACTCCCCAAGCCAAACCTTTGGGATTAATGGCCAGATGGTTGACTTGACCGTGTGTTGCAATTAAGAAAGTGCCACCAATCGCTAACAGCATGGAAGCTACTTCCGCAAGAGTAGGAGCTACTCTATCCTTGATACAGGTATAGGATAAAATCCCCACTGGACAGAGATACTGCAAAACGGTGGCAGTCCCAGCATTGGTTTCTGCAATCGCCTCTAAATAGGTCAATTGAGTTAGTAACAATCCTAAAAATGAAAAAACGAGAAGGGGAAGGTAGGAAGATTTATCTTTAGCAAAGGCTAATACCTTCTCTTTATCCGCTACGTAAGATAATATAATAAGGACAATGCCTGAAAAAAGTAGACGAAAATTAGTTAACCCTATAGCTGAAAAACCATGTGCCATCAAATATTGCCCGCTAACACCAGAAAGCCCCCAAGCAATTCCAGCAATCACAGTCATCAAGGTTCCTTTGAAAGATGTAGACATGTTGCCTCCACAAATATTATTTACATCCTAATTGTAACATAAAAACCAGCCCAAATGGACTGGTTTTATTCATAAAATATACTAATTTACGGCTCAACCAAAATCTTGATTTGCGATTTATCTTGCGTTAATTCGATAAAGCCATCTTGAACAATATTTTCCAATTTGATTTTCTTAGTAACTAATTTCTCAGCAGAGAAGTAGCCTTGTTCCATCAATTCCAATACTTTAGGGAAGATGTGGCGATAAGCGATAATCCCTTTAAGAGTCTTTTCTTGAATGGCGAATTCATTTGGATTGATGCTTGCTTCGCGTTCCCAAATAGAAACAACCATACACTCACCAGCCTTATGAACTGCTGCAAGAGCTTGTCCAAGAACAACAGGAACCCCTGTTACTTCATAAGACACATCCGCTCCACCATCCGTCAAGCGATGAATGGCTTCAACGATTGATTCACCTTCTTCTGGACGAACCACAATGGCACCCAGCTCTTCTGCTTTGGCTTGACGTTCCGGAGACAATTCAACCGCATAGATTTTTGAAGCACCAGCTGCACGAAGGGCTTCCACGATCAAAAGACCAATTGGGCCTAAACCAAAGATAACAGCTGTATCGCCTGTTTTCAAAGCAGATTGACGAACTGCATAAACGGCTACAGCAGCAGGTTCTGTAAGCGCTGCTTGCTCATAGCTCAAACTGTCTGGAATCACATGGACT
Organism: Streptococcus sp. GS001; assembly: GCF_021595565.1. NCBI lineage: Bacteria > Bacillati > Bacillota > Bacilli > Lactobacillales > Streptococcaceae > Streptococcus > Streptococcus sp. GS001. The sequence goes on along the minus strand of NZ_JACSYJ010000001.1, from coordinate 225,567 downwards.
AAATCTCCATCTAGGACACAGTATTTAGCAAACCCACCATCTGCCGCAAGACCGACGAAGTTCAAGTTTGGATCAAGGTTGTAGTCACCAATTAAGTTGTGTTTTGCCAAAATTGGTTCAATCGTCACACGATCCCCAACTTTGACACGAGTCACATCGCTTCCAACCTCAACAATTTCTCCAGCAAACTCGTGACCGAGGGTAACGGGTGCTTTTTGACCAGAATAAACATGCTCTTCTGTTGGAATGAAGATTGGCCCATCCAAGTATTCATGCAAGTCTGTTCCACAGATTCCCGTGAATTTGACCGCAACCTTTACTTGATGAGGTTCTACTTTAGGGACTTCCACTTCCTCGATACGAACGTCCTTCTTGCCATGCCAGCGAGCAGCTTTCATTGTTTCCATATGTTTCTCCTATTTTTCCATGAATTGCAATTCCCTTTCAGGAAACCCGACAACTATATTGTAAGCCTTTTCACAAACTTTGTCAAGAAGAAACAGACGGTTAATATCTTAATTATCAATCCGAGATGACTCTAATTTCCAACCGACAATCCAGCCCAGAACAAGAAGATAATTTTCAAAAGCTCCAATAACATTTACTGGCAAATGATAGTTGAGATAAGCGAATAAATGATTGGTCCCAATCCCAAGCCCACCAATGATCAAGGCCAATAGTACCGTTCGAAGATAGAACCAATCATATTTGAGATTGACAGCAATGAGAATCACAAGAACTGCCACATTCCAAATCCCAATCTCCCGCTGCCAACCGACAGAAACACCATATCCCGAATGACTTCCCATATAGGATGGAAAGAAGAGCTGAAAAATAATGGCTCCAGACATGGCGATGATAACTAGGACAAATAAGGCTCTTAAAAATTTGTTCATGTAACTTCTCCTAATGCTAGTTGATATGTAATGGTCTTTCCTATTCTAACACAATTTTATGGATAGTAAAAACCAACCTCTCGGCTGGTTTTTTTCTCTATTACTCTTCTTTCAACTTCGCCAATTCTTGGGCAAGTAGTTTGAGGGCTACTTGTGGGTTGGCTTGGCCTTTGGTTGCTTTCATGAGGAAGCCTGTGAAGGCCTTGTCCGCATTCCGTTTCCCTGACTTGAAGTCGGCTACGGCTGCTTCATTGTCTGCGAAGACTTGGTGGATGATTGGAATCAAGACTTCAGGGTCTGAAATCTGTACCAATCCAGCTTTTTCGACGTATTCACGCGCACCGCCACCATTTTTCGCCAAATGAACGAAGACTTTCTTGGCAATCTTAGAAGAGATGGTTCCATCTTCAATGATGGCAATCATTTCGACCAAGTTTTCTGGTGTCAATTGGATTTCTTCAAGCGTTTTACCTTCGGCGTTCAAGAATTGTGCGACTTCACCTTGCAGCCAGTTAGACACTTGCTTGGCATCTCCACCAAGGGCTACCGCTGCTTCAAAGAAGTCAGAAGTAACTTTCGTAGCTGTCAATTGGTTGGCATCATAGTCAGACAAGCCAAGCTCTGCCACATAGCGAGCACGACGATCTTTTGGAAACTCTGGCAATTCTGTGCGCATTTCCTCAATCCACTCATCTGAGATTTCATACAATGGAAGGTCTGGTTCTGGGAAGTAACGGTAATCCGCTGCTCCTTCTTTGACACGCATAAGGATAGTGCTCTTGTTGGCTTCATCATAACGGCGTGTTTCTTGACGAATAACACCACCTGAGCGCAAGATTTTCGCTTGGCGTTGCACTTCGTATTCAAGACCTTTACGGACGTTTGAGAATGAGTTCAAGTTTTTCAACTCCGTCTTGGTACCAAATTCCTCTTGACCGTATGGGCGAAGGGAAATGTTGGCATCCACACGCATCGATCCTTCTTCCATCTTGACGTCTGAAATACCAGTATATTGGATGACTTCTTTCAAAGCTGTCAAATAGGCGTAGGCTTCTTCTGGAGAACGCATATCTGCTTCAGATACGATTTCGATCAATGGAACTCCTTGACGGTTGAGGTCTACATAAGAGAAACCGTCTGTTCCGTGCGTGTTCTTACCGGCATCTTCTTCCAAGTGGGCCCGTTCAATCCCGATTTTCTTAGTTGAACCATCTTCCAATTGCACTTCAATCCAACCGTTATAACCGATTGGCTCGTCAAATTGCGAAATTTGGTAAGCCTTTGGATTATCAGGGTAGAAGTAGTTCTTACGATCAAAGTGCATGTGCTGATGGATATCCATATTCAGTGCCAAAGCAGCCTTGATACCAGCGTCCACAACACCCTTGTTCAAGACAGGAAGCACACCTGGGAAAGACCAGTCAATCACATTGGTGTTGGCATTTTGCTCATTCCCAAAGTGGGCAGAGGTTGGTGAGAAAATTTTTGAGTTTGTATTCAATTCAACGTGGACTTCAAGTCCGATGACTGTTTCAAAGTTCATTAATTGTCACCTCCGAAAATAAGGGGTTGTTGCTTGTGGTAATCCGTCGTAGCTTCAAAGGCCGCTGCAGCCTGGTAGATGGTTTCTTCAGAATACTTAGGACCAATCAACTGCAAACCAACTGGAAGACCTTGAGCAAAACCTGCAGGAATCGAAATCCCTGGGAGACCTGCCAAGTTGACTGGAATGGTCAAGAGGTCAGCCAAGTACATGGCAACCGGGTCGTGGTTGAGCGAATCCAAATCAAAGGCTACGCTTGGAGCTGTTGGACCAAGAATGAGGTCGTAATCCGCAAAGACTTTTTCGAAGTCTTGGATAATGAGGGTACGAACTTGACCAGCTTTCTTGTAGTAGGCATCGTAGTAACCAGATGACAAACTAAAGGTACCCAGCATGATCCGGCGTTTGACCTCATCACCAAAGCCTTGACTACGAGTATTCACGTAGATGTCATCCAAGTTTTTAGCATCTTCCGCACGGAAACCATAGCGAATCCCGTCGAAACGTTGCAAGTTTGAAGAAGCTTCAGATGAAGCGATGATGTAGTAAACGGCAACCCCGTATTTAGAATGAGGCAGGCTAACTTCTTCGACAGTTGCTCCCAATTTTTCAAAGTGTTTGGCCGCATTAAGGATGGTTTCTTTGACTTCTGGGTCAATCCCTTCACCGAGGTATTCCTTAGGAAGGGCAATCTTCATGCCTTTAATGTCTTGACCAATCTTAGAAGTAAAGTCTGCTACACGAACAGGCGCAGATGTTGAATCTTTGACATCTTCGCTGGAAATAGCATTGAGCAAGAGGGCATTTTCTTTAACGGTTGGTGAGAAAGTACCAATTTGGTCGAGTGAGCTACCAAAGGCAATGAGACCAAAACGTGAAACTGTTCCATAAGTTGGTTTGAGACCAACAATCCCGTTGAAGGCAGCTGGTTGGCGGATAGAACCACCAGTATCTGAACCAAGGGACAAACGGACTTGACCTGAAGCTACAGCAGCTGCTGAACCACTAGAAGATCCACCAGGCACCTTACTGTGGTCCCATGCATTCTTGGTTGGTCCATAATATGAAGTTTCACCAGATCCACCCATGGCAAATTCATCCATGTTGGTCTTCCCGATGACAATCATATCTTTAGCTTTGGCATTGGCAACAGCTGTCGCATCAAAGATTGGCTCGTAGTTATAGAGCATTTTTGATGCCGCAGTCGTCAAGATACCATCTGTTGAGATATTGTCTTTGACCGCGAGCGGAATCCCTGATAGGAGGTTGTCTGCATCGATTCCTTTTTCATCAATAGCCTTGGCTTGTGCAAGGGCAGCTTCTTCGGCCACCGTTACAAAGGCATTGATTGCTTCTTCACGCGCCTTGATATCATCAAGCGTCGCTTGGGTCAATTCGGTTGCTGAAATTTCCTTAGAGACAAGGAGGTCGTGCAACTCTTCAATGGTTTTATGGTTGAATGACATTAGGCATCTCCTCCATCTTCTAGGATAGCTGGTACCTTGATGTAGTAATTATCTTTTTCAGGTACATTTTTAAACAAACGGTCACGGTCCGTCCCTTTTTCAGCAACATCCGGACGCAATACGGTCTTACGATCCGCCATGGTTGTTGTTGGAGCCACACCGGTTGTGTCCACTTCTTCCAACAATTCCACCATGTCGACAATTTTAGACAAGGTTGTCGCAAACTCAGCTGTCTCTTCTGGAGAGAATTTCAATTTTGAAAGATTGGCAACGTGGGTTACCTCTTCTTGCGTAATTTTCATCTTGCTTCCTTTCGTGAAATGATGATTTCTCAATACCCTCTATTTTACCATATTTTTAGTATTTATGCGGTAGTTTGGCAAGAAAATAGAGTCCGAGGAAGGCTAGGCATTAGGCCATTCTCCTCGAACTCTAATCTTACAATTCTTCTAATTGTTCATTCACCACTTTTGCTCCCAAAACATGTTTGAAATGATTTAAAGCAAACTGGTGGTTTTCAGGAGTGAGCGACGCCACAGCAGGCGCGACCACTTCGATCTGATAGCCCAGATTATAGGCATCTACTGCTGTATGGAGGACACAAATGTCCGTTAAGACTCCCGTCAAAATAACCGTATCTACGCCACGTTCCCGGAGGCGGATATCCAGATCAGTTCCTGAAAAAGCAGAATAATGACGCTTGTCCATCCAAAAGACGCGTGGATCCGCTTTGTGCTCCCGATAAAAATCAGCTAAGGGACCATACAAATCCCGTCCACTAGTCCCAATGATATTATGAGGTGGGAAGAGCTTGCTTTCTGGATGAAAGGGATCGTCTACATCATGAGCATCAATCGCAAAAAAGACATAGGCCCCTTGGTCAAAGGCTAACTGGGTCACCTGGGCAATGCTCTCAGAAATAGCTTGTGCAGGAGCTCCTGCCGTTAGCTTACCTTCATCTGCTACAAAATCAACGGTGTAGTCAATCGAAATTAACGCTTTAGTCATTAGTAATCTCTTTTCTTTATTTCTTCAAAAATATCTGGGATCAAGACTTTGAGGTAGGTTCCCTTCATCCCAAGAGAGCGGCTTTCAATAATACCGGCTGACTCCAGTTTCCGCAGCGCATTGACAATCACAGAGCGGGTAATACCAATCCGATCCGCAATCACGGAAGCAGTTAACTGCCCTTCATTTCCCTTCAATTCACTAAGGATAGCGGAAACTGCCCGCAATTCTGAATAGGACAAGGTATTGACAGCCATATTGACCGCAGTCCGGCGACGAATATTTTTCTCATCTTCCTCTCGTTGGAAGTTCAACATTTGAATCCCAACTACGGTACTAGCAATCTCAACCAAAATCAAATCATCATCCGCAAATTCCTTATCATTGCGCCAAATAATCAAAGACCCCAAACGAATCCCAGATACATGGATGGGAGCAATCGTTGTCAACCCATCAGGAAAATCAGACTTTGTCTCTACTGGAAAGATACTTAAATCGTGATCTACATCTAAATTCGCCTCTGTATCATAGACTAAACTGGCCGCTTTAGCATAATCTTCAGGTAATTTTTTATTGTCAAAAAAAGCCTCAACCCGATCATTATTGGTTTTGTAGCGCATGAAATAACCTAGAAGAGTTCCCTTGCTATTAATAATACAAGCGTTACAATGAATGATGTCAGCCAGTTGACGGGCAATTGCATTATAAGGCATTTCATCTTGCAACTGTTCTTCAGAACGTTTCAAGATAGATGTAATTTTTCTCGTTTTTTCTAATAATTTAGCCATAATAAACCTCGCATATAGTCAGCTAAAGTATATCATATAAGTGGGGGAATTTCAATCAAATTATCTGAAAATTATTTATTTTTTCTACAATTCTATTCAATTCAGAAAAATTAGCCTTATGTAACAAAATATTCGCTGGATTCATTCAAAAAAAAGAAACCGCCTATTAGCGATTTCTCTTACACTTATCGTTTGTATTGTTTTAAGAAACGGGTCATCTTCTCTTGAATTTGAGCCAATTCTTCTACTCGAGGAAGGTAAACAATCCGGAAATGATCTGGCTCTTTCCAGTTAAATCCACGTCCGTGAACCAAGAGAACCTTTTCTTGTTTTAAGAAATTCAAGACAAACTGCTCATCATCATCTACCCGGTACATTTCACGATCAATCTTAGGGAAGATATAGAGACCAGCTTTTGGTTTGACAGCTGAGAGTCCTGGAATATCATTGATAGCCTTGTAGATAAAGTTCCGTTGTTCGTAGATTCGACCGCCTGGAAGCAAGAGTTCGTCCACTGACTGGTAGCCTCCCAAAGAAGTCTGGACCACTTGTTGGGCCAAGACGTTTGAACACAGACGCATATTGGAGAGCATATTCAAACCTTCGATATAGCCCTTCACGTGGTGTTTTGGTCCAGATAAGACCATCCAGCCCACACGGAAGCCCGCTATGCGGTGTGATTTGGACAAACCGTTCATGCTGACACAGAACAAATCTGGCGCGAGACTAGCAATGGCTGTGTGTTTGGCACCATCCATGACCAAGCGATCATAAATTTCATCTGCAAAGATAATCAAGCCATGTTGACGAGCAATTTCGACAATTTCCAACAAAATCTCATCTGGATAGAGAGCTCCGGTTGGGTTATTGGGGTTAATCACGACGATAGCCTTGGTGTTTGAAGTGATTTTCGACTTGATATCATCAATATCAGGATACCACTCAGCCTCTTCATCACAAACATAGTGTACTGCATTTCCACCTGCTAGGCTGACCGCTGCTGTCCAAAGAGGATAGTCTGGCATTGGCACAAGTACTTCATCGCCATTATCCAGCAAGCCTTGCATGGACATCACAATCAACTCACTGACACCATTTCCGATATAGATATCATCAATCTCAACATTCGGAATCTTTTTCAATTGGCTATACTGCATAATGGCCTTACGGGCAGAAAAAATTCCTTTTGAATCCGAATACCCTTCACTATCCCGAGCATTCATAATCAAATCATGAATGACTTCGTCGGGAGCTGTAAACCCAAATTCTGCTGGATTTCCTGTATTTAAGCGAAGGATTTTCTCCCCGTTGGCCCGCATGCGCATCGCTTCTTCTAAGACTGGACCACGAATATCGTAAGCAACGTGCTCTAGCTTGACGGACTTATTGTATTCTTTCATGATTTTTTCCTCACTTTATCAAACTGCTTCCATTATACCACTAGTTAATCTGGAGTACAACTGAGCAACCTCTTTCATTCTCAATGAAATCCTATAGATATCTGATTTGACCTTTACTTTCTATGGTAAAAGGTTTAAAATATAATTATAGGTAACATAAATGGGTTCTTCCATTTCTTTTCACGTTTTCAAGCAGTAAAGGAGGACGGAACATGTCTCAAAAATACGAAAACATCATGGTTGCAGTTGATGGATCTCGCGAAGCTGAACTTGCTTTTGAGAAAGGGGTCAATGTTGCGTTGCGAAACGGATCTAAACTTACCCTTGCTCATGTCGTTGATACACGTGCCTTACAAAGTGTCTCTAGTTTTGATGCTGAGGTGTATGAAGGATTCCAAACAGAAGCTAATGAACTATTAGAAGGGTATATCAAGCGTGCTAAAGAAGCCGGTGTCCAAAACATTGCTTCGGTGATTGAAATGGGGAATCCAAAAGTCCTCTTAGCGACTGATATCCCTGATGCAGAGGGAGTTGATCTCATCATGGTTGGGGCAACTGGTCTAAATGCTTTTGAACGTTTACTAGTTGGGTCTTCCTCTGAATACATTCTCCGCCATGCCAAAGTCGATTTGTTAGTGGTTCGTGAGACAGAAAAGACCTTATAAACTTTATAAAAACCAAAAGGTGTGAAGGAAAACGAATTTCCTCACACCTTTTTATTTTCTTCCGATTCTGCTGTTTTTTCAGAGTAGTGTTTTTGATAAGCTTTGATTTGCCGTTCCAACTCTTTTTGAATGGCTGGCTCAGGTGCATACTTTTCTTCCCAGTCGTTCGGTTTTAAAATTTTATGCGTGACTTCATCAAAGTGAGCCTGACCATCTGGGAAAATCTTCCCCATGTTTGCACGGTGAACAATCTCAAAGACCTCTTCCGGATCGACCCCCATTAGAACAAAACTACCATAAGTCAGATAGAGCGTATCAATCAAGGCATCGACCTGCCCCACCATGGAGATCTCAGCTGGATGCTTGCTACGAACCTTATTGGCTGCCTCATCTAGGGCTTGATGCAAGCTTTCGATTGAACGATCAAAGGTTGCTTCATCCTTGCTCGCTGCCCGAATAAATTCAACCAATTCCTCCTGCTTAAACATGGTTCGGTAAAGAGCCTCTTGATTGTCCCAGGCCTTTGGTTCTTCCTGAGTTTGACCATCCATGAGTTGATGGAAGGCTTTGACCTTATTAAAGTGATCGTCGCGACTAACAAACAGTGACTGATCCGTGATAATGCCAAAATGTTCCAGCGCTTTTTGGATCCCGTCTTTGGTATTACTGGTCGTCGTATGCTGAGCTACTTCTTTGACCCTGCTGGTTCCATTGCCCATCGCAATCGATAAGCCAACACCCGAGAGCATTTCCAAGTCATTATCTGAATCTCCAAAGGCCATCACCTGGTCCATTGAAAATCCAAATTCTTCTCCTACGATCCGAATCCCTTCCAATTTTGAGTTGTCTGGATTGATAACGTCCGCCGCAAAGGGGCTGGAACGCGTAAATTTTAATTCAGGAAAAGCTTGCTCAACTTTTTGAGTGTCTTTAGGACTAGCTAATAAGAGAACCTGATAAACCGGTCCTTGGGCAATTTGTTGCAGTTGCTTTTGATCCTGAGGGACAGCCTTGCTAACCACCTTGTTGAAGCCCTGACTAACTGCCTTCGAAAAGCCTTTTGGTACAAAACGTGCAGACCATAGAGAAATAGGACTCAGACCAAAACTCATAATGCGAGAACCTTCAACTCCATCTTCTGTTCCTAAGGCGATCTCAATGCGATGGTTTTTTGCGTAGTCAATCAAGTCATGCAGATTCTTCTTATCAATTGGAGAAGCAGATAAGACCTTGTCCTTGGTAAAAATATACTGACCATTATAGGTGACCGCAAAATCAAAGTCATAGCGCTCGATAAAAGGACGGACAAAGAAGGGTCCTCGCCCTGTTGCCAAACCAACAAAAATTCCTTGTTCCTTTAAGGCGCGAATGGCTTTTTCAGTTGACTTCAAGACCATTCGACTATCATTGACCAAGGTTCCGTCAATGTCAAAAAAGACCGCTTTTATTTCCATGATGACTGCTTTCTTTCCGTTTTATGATACAATAAATTATAACACACATTCCAAGGAGACACACATGATTAAGAAAATTTTGGCCCTTCATACAGGAGGGACCATCTCCATGCAGGCGGATGACTCTGGAGCTGTCGTGACCAATTCATCCAACCCCATGAACCATATTGATCTGTCACTGGCAGGGGTTGAGCTTACTTCAGAAGATTTTTTAAATTTACCCAGCCCTCATGTAACTCCTCAGCACATGTTACAACTCTATCATAAGATTCAGAAAGAGGCTTCCCAGTATGATGGGATTGTCATTACCCATGGTACCGATACTCTTGAAGAAACAGCCTACTTCTTAGATACCATGGACTTGCCAACTATTTCAGTAGTCTTAACAGGAGCCATGAGAAGCTCCAATGAATTAGGAAGCGACGGCGTCTATAACTATCTGACCGCCATCCGAGTAGCAGCAGATCCCAAATCACAAGACAAGGGTGTCTTGGTCGTGATGAATGATGAAGTCCATGCAGCCAAGTACGTGACCAAAACACATACCACCAATGTCAGCACCTTCCAGACCCCCACACATGGCCCTCTAGGCTTGGTCATGAAAAAAGAAGTTCTTTTCTTCAAAACAGCTGAACCCCGTGTGCGTTTTGATTTGCGAGAAATCAAGGGAGTTGTCCCCATCATTTCAGCCTATGCGGGCATGAAAACAGAACTCCTTGACCTACTAGATGTCCAACAAATGGATGGTTTGATCATTGAAGCCTTTGGAGCTGGAAATCTTCCTAAGGAAGTAGCTGAGAAAATCTTTGAATTTCAAGAGGCTGGCCTTCCTATTGCCTTGGTATCCCGTTGCTTCAATGGAATTGCAGAACCTGTCTATGCTTACGATGGGGGCGGAGTCAACCTTCACGAGCACGGCATCTTCTTTGTCAAAGAGCTCAATGCAGCCAAGGCCCGGCTGAAACTATTGATTGCTCTCAATGCCGGATTAAAAGGTGATGAATTGAGAGACTATATAGAAGGTTAAAATATAGATAGAAGGCACGATGATGGATACATCCGCCTTTTGTATTTAAAAATAGCTCTGATGGACTGAGATAATGATTGACAAGATGAATTTCAACATGGTTCGCATAGCTAGGACCTCTTTTCTATTTTTTACGATTATAGGTCCACAAACTTAAAAAAGACAAAAAGAGAGTGGGACAGAAATCGGTAATTCGTTAGAATTCGATTTCGTCGTCCCACCTCCGCACAGTTGAGTAGGGCTGTAAAAGCTGATGAAATCAGCGTGGTAGAGCCCACTCAACCACTGCGTCTTGCTCGATAATCCAAAGACAATTGAGAGGCTAGGACTTTTGTCCCAGCCTCTTTTTCTTATCACTTCTTAATCCAGGTGTTCTTTCTGCTCCAAATGTAGAGACAGACAGTGCCAATCTGGATGATCTCGCCAATTAGGAGTTGTGACCACCTGAACAGCTACCTTTCGTGCCTCCTCTAAGATTGGATAATCTTCAATGAGGTTGGCCACTTGAAATTCTGGTATACCTGATTGACGCGTTCCAAAGATTTCCCCAGAGCCTCGTAGCTTGAGGTCTTCTTCTGCCAAGACAAACCCATTGGTGGTTTCGGTCATGATTTTCATCCGACGCTTACCAGATTCTGTTTTGGGATTGGCAACTAATACTGCGTAAGACTGCTTATCACCACGCCCTACCCGACCTCTCAACTGGTGCAATTGGCTCAAACCAAAGCGGTCTGCATCCATGATAATCATGACGGTAGCATTGGGAACATTGACGCCTACCTCGATTACAGTTGTAGAAACTAGTAAGTCAATTTCTCCCTGCTTAAAGGCCTGCATAATGGCCTCTTTTTCTTCCCCCTTCATCTTACCATGAAGGAGAGCAATACGGGCTCGGTCTCCAAAATAAGCAATCAATTCTTCCTCTAGAGCAATAGCATTTTTGAGGTCCAAGGCTTCCGACTCTTCAATCAAGGGAGAAATGACGTAGGCTTGGGAGCCTTTTTGAATTTCTTTGACAAGCCAATCCAAGACTAAATTTAACTGTTGATGCTTGACCCAGCGGGTGATAATCTCTTTTCGACCTGCTGGCATTTGGTCGATAATCGAAACATCCATATCTCCAAAAGCAGTGATTGCCAGAGTTCGGGGAATTGGGGTCGCTGTCATCATCAAGACATCCGGATTTTGGCCCTTTTCACGCAGGATCCGTCTTTGGGCTACACCGAAACGGTGCTGCTCATCAATAATGACCAATCCGAGATCATGAAAACGAACCCCCTCCTGAATCAAGGCATGGGTTCCCACAATAAGGTCCACTTGCCCTGTCTGAACAAATTCCAAGCGTTCTCGTCTCTCCGCAGCTTTTAGACTGCCTGTCAAAAGAAGAATTCTAAGACTAGGAAAGAGAGAGGTCAAACTTTGTAAATGTTGCTCGGCTAGGATTTCGGTCGGTACCATCAAGGCCGCTTGCTTGCCAGCTGTTACAGCAGCATACATGACCAGTCCAGCAACGACGGTCTTCCCGCTTCCGACATCTCCTTGCAAGAGACGATTCATGTGGTAAGGAGAGCGCATATCTGCTAGAATTTCGTTCAGACTTCGCTCCTGAGCTTCTGTCAACGTAAAAGGAAGCTTAGCTTGAAGAGCTTTTAGCTTCTTCTTATCCCAATCCAAGACGATTCCCTGTCCGACGGAACGATTTTCTTCCTTCAAGACCTGCAGTTGTAATTGGAAAAAGAGCAATTCTTCAAATTTCACTCGTCTCAAGGCCTGCTTATATTCTTCAAGATCCTTGGGAAAATGCATGGCCCTGACTGCTTGTCTGCGAGAAAGCAAGTGGTACTTGTCCATTAAGATTTGAGGGAGATTTTCTTCCAATAGCTGATCCAAGCCTGCTTCAAAAGCCGTCTTGATAACCTTTACTAAAGCTGACTGGCTCACCCCTTGAGATAAGCGGTAGACCGGTTGAAGGTCATCTTCGACTTGGGCTAACAGTTTCATCCCTGTCAAAGCTCCCTTGGCCTTATCCCATTTACCAAATACAGCCACTGTTTGCCCTAGTTCAATCTTGTCCGCTAGATAGGGCTGGTTAAAGAAACTAACTGCTAGGACCAGCTCCCCTTGTTTAATGGTAAAGCGAAGACGGTTACGCTTGTAACCATAATACTGGACATTGGCTGGGGTGGCAACAATTCCAGAAACAACTGCTTTTTCTCCATCTTCCAGATCTAAAACATTTTTTGATTTAAAATCTTCATACCGAAATGGGAAGTAGAGCAAGAGGTCCTCAACCGTTTCGATTCCCAATTTCTTGTATTTTTCTGCTGATTTCGGTCCAATTCCTTGCAGGACAGAAAGTGGTTGGTGTAAGTTCATTCTTTCCTCCTAGATAAGAAAGGAGGCTGGGACCACCGTCATCAACCTCTTTCATCTCGAACTTTTTATAAAAGGAAGCTGGGAAAAGACAAACAACTTACTTCCCACTGTCTTCCTTTGTTGGACGATAAACTCTTGGTACGCGATCACTCAAGACACAAACAACCTCATAGTTGATCGTGCCTCGATAGACTGCTACATCCGTTGTCGTTATAGCTAGATCACCATCCCTTCCGATCAATACTACCCTAGTCCCAATCAGGTAGGCCTTCGGTAGGCGAATGGTGATTTGGTCCATGGATACGCGACCGACAATCGGGCAGAATTGCCCATCAACAAGGACATGAAAACCTTGCATATCTCTGGTCCAGCCATCTGCATAGCCAATTGGAATGGTCCCAATCCACTCTTCCTCACTAGTCTGATAGGTCGCTCCATAGCCAACTGTCTGCCCCACTTCTAGTGGTTTGATATGGACCAATTCTGTTTCCAGACTCAGAGCAGGACGGATGCTATAGGGAAGCTCTAACTCTCTTCCACTTGGATTGAGCCCATACATGACATCACCCAGTCGGACAGCATTAAAAATGGTATCAGCATGCCATAAAGTTGTTGCTGAATTGCTGGCATGAACGATTTTCGGAGTATAGGGCAAGAGCTCCAACAAGCTCTTAAATCGTTGCAATTGGCCTTGGAAATGCCGGTCATCTTTCTCATCAGCTGTAGCAAAATGAGTAAAGATCCCTTCCACTTCTGCTCCATGGTCTCTTAATAGGATCATGGCTTCCTGCAAGTCTTCTACCGAACGAAAACCAATTCGTCCCATTCCTGAATCCACTTTAATATGAACCTTCAACCCAGTCAAATCAGACTTTTCAGCCAACAATGCTTTCAACCACTCGAGACTAGCTACTGTATAACGAATTTCCTCTTTGATGGCAATCGCAACGTGTTCTACTGGTGCAACGCCCAAAATTAAGATCGGTTTTTCACCTGCTACTTGGCGAGCTTCCAAGGCTTCATCTAGGTTGGAGACACAAAAAGCATCTACTAGTGGCAATAAACGTTCTACCACTGGCTCAACTCCATGGCCGTATGCATTTGCCTTGACAACTGCAAAGGTCAAGGTCTCTTTCGGAATATGGGCTTGTATTTGCTGAACATTATAGGCAATAGCCTCTACATCCACATATGCTCGCGTTGGTCTATGTATACTAGCTTTCATTTCTTTCCTCCAAAATGACACTGGTCGAAACTAAATCGCCTGAGTGACTAATCGATACCCAAATCTTTCCACTAAAAGGAGCTTTTGAAAAATAGGGAGCTCCTTTTTGATTGGTTAGAATTTCCAGATCCTGAAATCCTACTGGACCAATTCCTGTTCCCCAAGCCTTGGAAAAGGCTTCTTTGGCAGACCATCGACCTGCCAGGTATTCCATTTTTCTTTTTCCAGATAATTGGTCGAACCGTTCTCGTTCCGTCTCTGTCAATACCTTGGAAGCAAATCTCGGATGTCTCTGGTAGGCTTGTTCAATGGATTGGATCGATTCGATATCTATCCCATGTCCAACAATCATATCTTTTCCTCTTTAATGATTTTCTATCAGCAACTCTATTTAAGAAAGAAAGGGCTGAGAATATTTTCTCCAGCCCTCTCCTCTTATTCAGCTACATACTGATAAATTTCTCGTACTAAGCTTTCTGTCTTTTCCCAACCCAAGCATGGGTCTGTGATCGATTGACCAAATACTTCTGGTTGATCTTGACGACCATCCTCTAGATAAGATTCAATCATAAATCCACGGACTACATCATGGATAATTGGATTCCAGCTACGATTTGTAAGGGTTTCTCTGACAATGCGAATCTGCTCAGCAAATTTTTTCCCAGAATTATCATGATTGGTATCAACTAGGATAAATGGATGTTGCAAGCCCAAGGCTTGGTAGCGATGCGCAACTTCTAGCAGATCTTCATAGTGGTAATTTGGAATGTTTTTCCCATTCGCGTCTAAGGCTCCACGCAGAATAGCATGTCCGAATGGATTTCCACTTGTCTCCACAGAACGACCATTATAGAAGAAATGGTGCCCATGTTGTGTAGCATAAATTGCATTAAACATGACCGACAGATTTCCAGACGTTGGATTTTTCAATCCAGTTGGGACTGAGATGCCACTTGCAACAAATCGATGGCCTTGATCTTCTACAGAACGTGCCCCAATAGCAACATAAGAAAGGAGATCCTCAACAAATGGGTATGTCTCTGGATACAACAGTTCGTCTGCTGTTGTCAAACCAGTTTCGGTAATCACTCGATGATGCAGGCGACGAACAGCCTTTAAGCCAGCTACAAAACTAGGTTCTGAAGCAGTATCTGGCTGATGCATCAAGCCTTTATAGCCATCTCCATTGGTCCGAGGCTTGGCAGTATAGACCCGCATCACAATGAAGACCCGATCTTTAACTTCTTCCTGAAGGGCTGCAAGGCGACGAGCATATTCCATCACTGCTTCCTCATTATCTGATGAACATGGTCCCATCACAAGCAAAATCCGCTTGTCTTCCCCCTTCAAAATAGAGGCTAATTCACGGTCACGCTCTTCTTTGCGAGCCAAATCTTCACCTTCTATGCGATAAAGAGAGGTTACTGCTGTTTCATCAATGATTGGGCTAGTAGCTGTAAAAGACATAGGCTGATCCTTTCATCCGATTAGAGTTTTTTACCGTGGCAGTTTTTAAATTTCTTACCAGATCCACATGGACAGATGTCATTGCGTTTAATTTGACTCAAATCAAGATCTTCTGGTAAATCAGTTTTTTGAGCGGCAATATTACGAGTCGCTGTCGTTGAAATACTGTGTTCTGTACGTGGACGCTCTTGTTCATGGATTTGAGCTTTCATCATCAAACGAGTCACATCAAATTCGATGGAGCCAATCATATCGTTGAACATACGGAATCCTTCTGATTGGTATTCAACCACAGGATTGTTTTGTGCATAACCACGGAGACCGACAGCATTACGCAATTGATCCAAGGCATCGATGTGATCGGTCCATTTGCTATCCACAACACGAAGGATCAAGACTTTTTGGAATTCTCTGACTGCTTCTTCATCGCGTAATTTCGCTACTTGGTTTTCATAAACCTCTTCAGCACGTTTGTACAAGTAATCAATCACATCTTTATCAGATTTGCCTTCAATATCGCTCTCAGAAATAGTATCTTCAGGGACCAAATTGTATTTGGCAAAGTTCAGAATAGCTTCGATCCGTTCTTCCTTGCTTGAGTGGCTAGCTCCTTCAACGATCCGTTTAATGGTCCGTTTGATCATGGCCTTGATTTCTGGCGCCAAATCACGATCCGCTGTAATGACATCATAGCGTTGAGAGTAGATAATCTCGCGTTGTTCCCGCATAACATCATCATACTGAAGGACTTGCTTACGAGTGTCATAGTTGTTCCCTTCCACTCGTTTTTGAGCTGCTTCAACTTGGCGTGTAAACATGTTAGATCTGATGACAGATTCTTCTTCGCTTAGTTTGAAGCGGTCTAGCAAGGCTTTGATGCGCTCTGAACCGAAACGACGCATCAACTCATCTTCAAGAGAAAGGTAGAATTGAGATTCACCTGGATCCCCTTGACGTCCAGAACGTCCACGCAACTGGTTATCAATACGACGGCTTTCATGACGCTCTGTACCAATCACACAAAGTCCACCGAGTTCACGAACCCCTTCACCGAGCTTGATATCGGTACCACGTCCGGCCATGTTGGTCGCGATGGTAACGGCACCACGTTGACCAGCGTTCATGATGATTTGCGCTTCTTTGTAGTGGTTTTTCGCATTCAAGACTTCGTGAGGAACGCCTGCTTCAACCAAGAGGCGGGATAGGTAGTCACTGGTTTCAACTGCAACGGTACCCACCAAGACTGGTTGTCCTTTTTCATAGCGAGCTTTTACATCTTCTACTACAGCTTTAAACTTCGATTTCAAGCTTGGGTAGAGAAGGTCCGGATGGTCAATACGAGCAATCGGACGATTAGTTGGAATTGGAATAACGCGAATGTTGTAGATTTCACGGAATTCTTCTTCTTCTGTTTTACCAGTACCTGTCATCCCTGAAAGTTTCTTGTACATCCGGAAGAGGTTTTGGTAAGTAATAGAAGCGGATGTTTTGGTTTCTTCTTGGACTGGTACACCTTCTTTAGCCTCAATCGCTTGGTGCAAGCCGTCAGAATAACGACGACCTTCCATGGTACGACCTGTAAATTGGTCGACGATCAAGATTTCTTGATCTTCACTGACTACATAGTCGATATCCAAAATCATGATGTAGTTAGCACGGAGGGCATTGTCGATGTAGTGTGTTAAGGCAACATTTTCAATGTCGTACAAGTTTTCAAGATTAAAGTAACTTTCAGCCTTATCAATTCCAGAATCTGACAAACCAATCGTTTTTGAAGGGACATCAATAATATAGTCTTCTTTTTCCAAAGATTTTACATAGGTATCCGCCATGTGATAGAGTTGACTAGTTTCTGTAGAAGTCTGACCTGAAACAATCAATGGCGTA
This sequence comes from Streptococcus sp. GS001, assembly GCF_021595565.1. Lineage (NCBI taxonomy): Bacteria > Bacillati > Bacillota > Bacilli > Lactobacillales > Streptococcaceae > Streptococcus > Streptococcus sp. GS001. The sequence goes on along the minus strand of NZ_JACSYJ010000001.1, from coordinate 208,365 downwards.
CGGGCTTCATCAATTAAGATGGAGTCTACCTCATCAACCAAGGCATAATTCAAAGGACGTTGTACCATATTTTCGGCACGAACAACCATGTTGTCACGCAAGTAGTCAAAACCTATTTCCGCGTTGGTTGAATAAGTGATGTCACAAGCATAAGCTTCTTGTTTTTCAGACGGTGATTTTGCAGCCAAGTTGATCCCAACTGAAAGACCTAGCCATGAGTACAACTCACCCATCTCAGTCGCATCACGTTCTGTCAGGTATTCATTGACAGTGACAACGTGAACTCCTTGGCCAGATAGGGCATTCAAATATACCGGCATGGTCGCAGTCAAGGTTTTTCCTTCCCCTGTACGCATTTCTGGAACGTCACCATGGTGAAGAACAATACCCCCCATGACCTGTACTTTATAAGGGAACAAGCCCAAGACACGCTTGGCACCTTCGCGAACTACCGCAAAAGCTTCATACAGAAGGTCATCCAATGATTCACCATCTTGGTAGCGTTGCTTGAACTCTTCTGTTTTCGCTTTCAGTTCATCATCTGACAAGGCAGCCATTTGATCTTCGTATGAGAAGACCTTGTCTGCCATCTTTTCCAATCGTCTTAATTCACCTTTATCATTTTCGATAATTGTTTTTAATAAATTAGCCATTAGTTTCCTTACTTTTCAAATTTCTTAAATTTTAAACGTTCTCTTTATTGTAGCATTTTTTAAACATTTTTTCAAGATTAAGGCTGTATCTTACAAGACTTTCGAGTGGTTTTTTCGTGTGAGAAAATCCAAAAAGATGGCTGCTCAAGCAGACATCTGAAAGTGAAGACAAACTGTTCATTGATACAAATCTAATAAATTCTATAAAAATTATACTCGTTAGAATTATTCAATCATCTACTAAAACTTTGTTTTTAATCCGAATCACCTCTATAGTAGACATCTCTTCTTTATGCGATAGTTATTCAGACAAATGGTAAGAATAGCTTGCCACAACCACTTCTTCATGCCAACGAAGCGCATACTTCAATTTCAAACTCATTTGGTTGTGGAGAATATTTTGCCAATGTTTTTTAGGGATGAATTGAGGAACTAAGACTGTGACGGTGTTCCCTTTTTCCTTGGCCTCCTCAGCTACTTTTGAGACAAATTCAACTGTTGGTTGGATAATATCCCGGTAACTTGTCATAACATTTTCAAAGCGAATATGAGGGAAATAATGTTTGAATTCTTCTGCTACCTCTGCATCCTTGACCTTGGTTTCTTCCGTTGAGACGTGCATGGCTATGACATCGTTTCCTAGGCTATTTGCATAACTCATAGCTCCCACACTTACCTGAGTGACATTCCCAACAAGGACAATGACAGTTTTGCCCGCGTAATTTGTCTTTTCGATCTTCCTTCCCAAACGCAATTGAGCCGCAACTTTATCATAGTGATTGCGAATACTTAAGAACATCCAAAGTAAAAGACCGATTATAGGGAAGAAAGGCCAAATCTCACTCAGACGGAACAACAAGAGGATCAAGACAATCCCATAACAGATAGCAGCCCCGAGGATATTAGCCAGCGAATACTTGAGAAATCCTTTTTGATATTGGCGTTTCCAATGAATGACCATCCCTGTTTGAGAAAGGGCAAAAGGAATGAAGACCCCAATGGTATACAGCGGAATCAAGCTTTCTGTTTGTCCATCAAAGATCAAGAGCAAGACGATGGCACCAATCGCCAAGGTCAAAATCCCATTGGAATAGCCCAGACGATCTCCTTTTTCCATATACATGTGTGGCATGTATTTGTTTTTAGCCATGTTAAAGGCCAACATTGGAAAGGCTGAGAAACCAGTATTCGCAGCTACTGCCAGGATCAAGGCTGTTGATAATTGAAAGACGTAAAAGAAGGCTTGACCGACTGGGGAATTCCCTAAGATGGCTTGGGCCATTTGGGCTAGAGTTGTTACCCCTTTTGCCGGAACAACACCCACCCAGTAATTAAGGAAGGTAATCCCTGCAAACATGATCCCCAAAATCAAAGCCATAATGGTCAAAGTAGAGGCAGCATTCTTTGCTTTTGGTTTCTTAAAGAAGGGAACCGAATTGGAGATGGCTTCAACCCCTGTTAGGGAAGCTGATCCACTCGTAAAGGCTCGCAACAAGAGAATAATGCTAACCCCTGAAATAGTTTGGCCAACATGCGCAGTCGCGTTATAGGCCAAATGCCCTGTCAAAATTTGGATTACGCCATAGCCGATTAAGGCAATGGTACTGACGATGAACAGGTAGACCGGAATCATCAAGGATGTGGCCGATTCGCGCAGTCCCCGAAGGTTCATCAGCATCAAAAGCAAGACCAACAAAATGGAAATGTGAAGATTATAAGGATGAAGAGAGGGAATCGCTGACGTGATGGCATCTGCACCGGAAGAAACAGATACCGCTACTGTCAGCATGTAGTCAACCAATAGACTTCCACCAGCTATCAACCCCGCTTTGGGAGACAGGTTCTCCGAAGTCACCATATAGGCTCCTCCCCCTTGAGGGTAGGCATGAATGACCTGACGATAAGAAATCGTTAAACTGGCTAGAAGAACCAGGACCACAATCCCAATTGGAATGGACCACCAAATGGCTCCTGCTGATACGGTCATCAAGACCAGGATAACTTGCTCTGGACCATAGGCAATAGAAGAAAGTGCGTCACTAGAGAGCATAGCCAAGGCCTGCATTTTCCCTAGCAATCCTCCTTCACCTTCTGCACCAGATTTCAACGGACGGCCAATAAACCATTTTTTCAATGTTGAAAACATAAAAAACTCCTTGAAAAAAGATCATGAGGCCGGGAATTCCCTGCCTCTTTTTCATAAAACAGGGGTTATTCTACTCCTTTTTTTCAAGACTGTCAACTTAAATTATGAAATTTTCATAAAGTTTTCATTGTCTTCATTCATTCGAGCTCTCTTAGATCTGCCCGCTTCTTTTCAAATTGATCCAAGCAAAAAACGAGGCTGGGACAAAAATCCTAGCCTCTCAATTATTTTTGGATTGTCGAGCAAGACGCAGTGGTTGAGTGGGCTCTACTACGCTGATTTCATCAGCTTTTACAGCCCTACTCAACTGTGCGGAGGTGGGACGACGAAATCGAATTCTAACGAATTACCGATTTCTGTCCCACTCTCACTTTTTTATTTTGCTTGATTTTCGACATAAAAGGCAATGACATCCGAAGTGTACTGGGCTGTACCAGCGCCAAACTTGTCGATGTTTTCCTTGAATTCTGGATTATAGGCATAGCCTTTGCCGATATGGCCAAAAACCTCTATAGAGCAGTCAAATCCATACGTTCGAATCGCGTCTAAAAGTTTGGCTGCTTCTTCTTGATTTTCCGATGCTGTTACTGGCAAACCAGCCTGGAAGTTTTTCGCCAAGACTTGGAAGACTTGATTAAAGGCTCTTGTCGCCTCCTCTTCTCGACCTTTTTGGCGTTCAAGCGCTTGGTCCATGACTTCTTGACCGTACTTGTTTACCGCCTCTTGATGGTATTTTTTAGTATCTTGGTAGCTAAATCCAGTAAATTTTTCCTCAATGGTCATTTTTCTTTCTCCTTTTTGTTCCTGAATGGTTTTTTGCAAGGTGGAAATCAAGGTATCCAGGCGTTGCCTTTCTTGAGTCAAATAGTCCAACTGTTTGGTCAAATGGGGCAATAAGTTAGATTTTTCTTCGGCTAAGAGTTCTGCTATTTGGTCTAAGGAAAACCCTAGATACTTATAGTAGAGAATCACCTGTAATCGTTCTAAATCTTCTTGACTGTATGTCCGATAGCCATTTTCAGATTTCACAGGGACGAGAAGTCCTATCTTGTCATAGTGGTGCAAGGTCTTGACAGAGACACCTGACAGCTCTGCAGCTTCTTTGATATGGTACATGATTTCCTCCTTACAAAGATAGTATAATCCCTCCCCTTAGGTCAGAGTCAAGACTTAACATAAAAATAGTTTTCAGATAAAAAAGGGTTGAGTTGTCTACAGTTTTTAACTCAAACCCTTTCTTTTTATGGATGACTTACGATCAATTCTAAACCTTGCCCTTCCAAAGTCCAGGATTCAACATCGCTCGGTAAGATAAAGTGGCTTCCTTTTTGAATAGGATAATCCTTCCCATCTACCTGTAGACTGCCTTGCCCTGAGAGAACGCTCAACAAGCTATAATCATGGGTCTTTTCAAATCGAACTTCCCCATTGACTACCCACTTGTGAACACCAAAGAAGTCATTGGCTACTAACAAAGTCGATGACAAGTGATCCACTTTTTCCTCAACTGGTCGGCTATTTGCTGGTGCCCCTAAGTTCAGCACATCAATGGACTGTTCAATGTGCAACTCACGTAAATTTCCTTGATCATCTTTGCGATCAAAGTCGTAAACTCGATATGTCGTGTCGCTTGATTGCTGGGTTTCCAAGATTAAGATACCCGAACCGATGGCATGCATGGTTCCACTTGGCACATAGAAGAAATCTCCCGCTTTCACAGGAACCCGCGCTAACAGATCATCCCATTCTTTGCCTTCGATCATTTGGCGCAATTCTTCCTTAGACTGGGCGTGGTGACCATAGATAATCTCTGCCCCTTCATCAGCGGCAATAATATACCAGCATTCAGTTTTCCCAAGTTCTCCTTCATGCTCCATTCCATAGGCATCATCTGGGTGAACCTGAACACTCAGCCAGTCATTAGCATCTAGAATCTTTGTCAACAAAGGAAAGACCGGTTCTGGTCGATTCCCAAACAATTCGCGATGCTCTGCATATAGTTGGTCTAAGCCCATTCCAGCATAAGGTCCATTCTTAACAACAGAAACACCATGTGGATGGGCCGAAATAGCCCAGTATTCACCAACATGATCGCTCGGAATTTCATAGCCAAACTCATCTCGTAATCTAGTTCCACCCCAAATTTTTTCCTGCATAACTGATTGTAAAAATAGCGGTTGTGACATACCTGCCTCCATATATCCTTGTATTCAATACCTTATTATACCAAATTCCACTTGTTTTTGAAAGCCCTGCCAAGCTCTTTAGCCCCTTTTTAATTTTTTGCACGTTTTTCGCATTTTTACCGGCTTTCCGCTATAATAGGAATATGAACCTCAAAGAATCCATTATCGAATTGGCTCACTCCATTGGTATTTCAAAAATTGGCTTTACCACTGCGGATGATTTTTCCTATTTAGAAAAATCCCTCCGCCTAGCTGTGGAAGAAGGCCGAAATTCTGGTTTTGAGCACAAAAATATTGAAGAACGAATCCAACCACGCTTAAGTTTAGCTTCTGCTAAAACGATTATTTCCATTGCCGTTGCCTATCCCCACAAGTTAAAACAACAACCTCAGAAGACGGCCTATAAACGCGGAAAATTCACCCCCAATAGCTGGGGCCTTGATTATCACTATGTCTTGCAGGATAAATTAGACCGCCTAGCACGAGGGATTGAAGAATTAACCGCCGACTTCGAATACAAGGGTATGGTGGATACCGGTGCCTTAGTGGATACCGCAGTTGCTCAACGAGCTGGGATTGGCTTTATCGGAAAGAACGGCCTCGTCATCTCAAAAGAATACGGTTCTTATATGTTTTTAGGGGAGCTCATCACCAACCTAGAGATTGAGCCCGATCAAGCCGTTGACTATGGTTGCGGAGATTGTAACCGCTGTGTAGAAGCCTGCCCGACTTCTTGTTTAATCGGAGATGGCTCTATGAATGCCCGACGTTGCCTTTCCTTTCAGACCCAAGACAAGGGGATGATGGATCTGGAATTCCGTAAAAAGATTAAAACGGTCATCTACGGTTGTGATATCTGTCAAATCTGTTGCCCCTACAATCGTGGTCTGGACAATCCATTAGCCACTGATATCGATCCTGAACTAGCTCATCCAGAATTAATCCCCTTTATTGAGTTATCCAATGGACAATTCAAGGAAAAATTTGGAATGGTCGCTGGTAGTTGGCGGGGAAAGAATATTCTCCAGCGCAATGCTATCATTGCTTTGGCCAATGCTAATGACCGGTCTGCTATTCCTAAACTGTTAGAAATCATCGAAACCTCGCAAAACCAGATTCATATTGCAACAGCCATTTGGTCACTGGGAGAGCTTATTCGAGAAGTCACACCTGACTTGGTTGATTTGTTAACTTCCCTCAAAAACCCAACTCCAGCTATTATAGAAGAACGTGAACGGTTCTTCCAAAAATTCCAATACCAAAACTCACATAATTAAAAACTGCCTAACAAACTTAGGCAGTTTTTAATCATTTCTTTCTTCTCTCATACAGCCTCTCTCAGAAAATTCCTAATAGAGAAAAACTGACAATTCCCCATAGGAGTGCAACGACAAATCCGACTACGACATCACGGACAAAATGGAGTCCTGCCAGAACACGAACTCCTGCCAATAGCAGAGCCAAGAAGAGACCTATGCTCGATAGAAGAGGATTCACTCCCCAGGCTACTGTCGAAATGATTACCGCCGAAAAGACATGCCGACTTGGCATGGAACTCCCCTTGCCTTCTCTCTCTAAAAGAGGCGGAAATGCGCCAAGCTCATAAGGACGGGGCCAATTGATTGCTTTTCGAATGACACTCAGTAACATAAAGCCAGACGCCGGAACCAACAGATAGCCAAGAACAACCCAAATCTCGGAAGCTTTCAGATAAGCTGCCCAAAGAACATAAAAATAAAGGAGTGGCATCAGCAGGGTGACAAGGCGGTTGACCCACTTTAATAAAGAAAGATAATAGGGATGGGACACCAAAAATGGTCTAACCCGTTCATAGAACAAATATTCTTTATTCATCAACAATTTCTCTTCGATCGATTCCTTAACAAGTAGCAACTGGACCTAGATCAAAATCCCTTCCAGGTGATCTAGCTCATGCTGGCAAATTTGGGCCGCAAAACCTTCTAAGCTTATGAGCTGAGGCTTCCAATTCATGTCGCGGTAGGAGACTTGAATCTTTTCAAAGCGGCTCGTTTTTCGGCTCCCTGCCAAAGAAAGGCACCGCTCTTCTGTCTCATAAACTCCTTCTTTCTTGACTAGAACAGGGTTAAAGAGAACCAAGGGCATCAAACCAAATTGGATAATGATCAATCGCTTGCGTACCCCAATCATATTAGCCGCCATACCAACACAGGAATCCTGGTGAGCTCGTAAGGTATCTTGTAAATCCTGCGCCAAATACAAATCTTCTTTTGTCGCTTCTTCAGACACTTGACTCAAAAAGAAGGGATCCTTCATAATGGCTTTTTCCATCTTTTCTCCTCTCTTGCTTAAAAAAGAGAAGGTCATTCATCCATCTTCCCGACGAAGAACTCCCTCCCCTAGCATTTCATGCTTTTTGTTGTTTCAGCCTTACCTGATTAGTCTTTTTTGCTGACTTGTTTTGCTAAGACAAAGTTACCCAAGGTTGCTGAACCATTTCCAGCTACCGCAGGAGTCACGATGTAGTCACGAACATCTGGAACTGGTAAGTAGCCGTTCAATAATACTGTGAATTTTTCACGAACGCGATCCAACATGTGCTGTTGTGCCATCACTCCTCCACCAAATACAATCACATCTGGGCGGAAGGTTACAGTCGCATTAACAGCAGCTTGAGCAATATAGTAGGCTTGGATATCCCATACAGAGCTATTGAGCTCGATATTTTCCCCACGAATACCAGTACGAGCTTCCAGGCTTGGACCAGCCGCAAGACCTTCTAAACAGCCTCTGTGGAATGGACACACACCGTTAAATTCTTTTTCAACATCCATTGGGTGTTTGGCAACATAGTAATGGCCCATCTCAGGATGTCCTACTCCACCAATGAATTCACCACGCTGGATGACACCTGCACCAATTCCTGTACCGATTGTGTAGTAGACTAAGTTTTCAATCCGTGCACCCGCATTATTACGAGCGACAACTTCACCATATGCTGAGCTATTTACATCCGTTGTAAAGTAAATCGGTACATTTAATGCACGACGGAAAGCACCTACCACATCAATATTCGCCCAATGTGGTTTTGGAGTTGTTGTAATAAAACCATATGTTTTTGAATTTTTATCAATATCAATCGGTCCAAATGAACCAATCGCTAAACCTGCAAGATTTTCAAACTTAGAGAAAAACTCAATACATTTATCAAGGGTTTCAATAGGGGTCGTTGTCGGAAACTGTGTTTTCTCAATGACGTTATAATTTTCGTCACCTACAGCACAAACAAACTTTGTTCCACCTGCTTCAAGACTTCCATATAATTTAGTCATATCAAACCTCTTCTTCAATTCTCTTTTTTTCTATTATATCATAAAGGAAAACGGTGCACTTCTATTCCTTATAGAAAAAACTACTCTTATTTATGTTTAAACATCAGGTGAGCAACTTTTTTATTCCAAACCTCATCTCCAAACAAAATTCAAGGACTGGAGGATACCCTAACCAGTCCTTGAGCAATCATGTATTCGATTATGCTTTTACTTCAATAATCGCATCGCCTTTAGCAACTGCACCAGTAGCTACTGGAGTTACTGAAGTATAGTCGGCTGTGTTTGTGACGATGACCATTGTTGTATCATCAAGACCAGCTGCTGCAATTTTAGCAGAATCAAATGTTCCAAGAACATCGCCAGCTTTGACCTTATCACCTTGCGCAACCTTTTGATCAAACCCTTCACCGTTCATTGAAACTGTGTCGATACCAACGTGGATCAAAACTTCAGCACCATTGGCTGTCTTCAAGCCAAACGCATGTCCAGTTGCAAAAGCAATGGTTACTTCTGCATCTGCAGGAGCATAAACGACACCTTCAGATGGCTTCACTGCAATCCCTTGACCCATAGCACCGCTTGAGAATACAGGGTCATTCACATTTTCTAAAGCAACAGCTTGCCCAACGATTGGAGAGATGATGGTTTCATCTTGAAGAGTTGCAGGAACGGTTCCAGTCACAGCTTCCTCAACAAAACGATCTGTTGTAGCACTTTCAGTTACAGTTTCAGGTTCTTCATCCTCAAAACCAAACATGTAAGTAAGAGCAAAACCAAGAGCAAATGATACTGCTACCATAAGGAAGTATTGTGGGAGTTGACCATTTACATAAAGCACTGTACCTGGAATGATTGTGATTCCACTACCAGTACCAGCAAGACCAAGAAGTGAAGCCAATCCACCACCGATAGCACCTGCAATCAATGAAAGGAAGAATGGTTTACGGAAACGCAAGTTAACCCCAAAAATCGCAGGCTCAGTAATACCTAAGAAGGCAGAAAGAGCAGCTGGGAAAGCAAGAGTTTTCAATTTAGGATTTTTAGTTTTCACACCAACCGCTACAGTAGCAGCTCCTTGAGCAGTCATAGCAGCTGTGATGATAGCATTAAATGGGTTGGCATGGTCAGCAGCAAGCAATTGAATTTCAAGCAAGTTGAAGATGTGGTGAACACCTGATACGACAATAATTTGGTGTACCCCACCAATCAACAACCCACCAAGACCAAATGGTAAGCTAAGAACAGCTTTTGTTCCAAGAAGAATGTAGTTTTCAACAACGTGGAATACTGGTCCAATAAGGAATAAACCAAGAATTGACATTACGAAAAGAGTAACAAATGGTGTCACTAAGAGATCAAGGACATCTGGAACTACTTTACGAACAGCTTTTTCAAACTTAGCTCCAACAACCCCGATAATAAAGGCTGGAAGAACAGATCCTTGCAACCCTACTACTGGAATAAAGCCGAAGAATTTCATAGCAGTCACTTCACCACCGGATGCAACCGCCCAGGCATTTGGAAGCGAACCAGAAACAAGCATCATACCAAGAACGATACCAACTGCTGGATTCCCACCAAAGACACGGAAGGTTGACCAAACGACAAGACCTGGCAAGATGATGAAGGCCGTATCCGTCAAAATTTGAGTATAAGTCGTAACATCTTCTGGAAGAGTCACACCAAGGGCATTCAAGAGTCCACGGACACCCATGAAGAGACCTGTCGCAACAATAACTGGGATGATTGGTACAAAGACATCACCAAATGTACGGATAGCCCGTTGGAACCAATTTCCTTGTTTAGCGGCTTCTGCTTTCATTTCAGCCTTAGTTGAAGTTGGCAATCCAAGAGCAACTACTTCATCATAAATCTTGTTCACAGTACCAGTACCAAAGATGATTTGGTATTGACCTGAGTTAAAGAAAACTCCTTGAACTTTTTCAATATTTTCGACAGCATTTTTGTCGACTTTCGCTTCATCTTTCACCATCACACGAAGACGAGTCGCACAGTGAGCAACACTGTTGACGTTCTCAACTCCACCGATCGCATCGATGACTTTTTTTGCAATTTCTGTATTTGACATTTGCAAAAATCTCCTTATTTTTTATTGTTTTGAAAACGGTTCACCCGTCTCTACGCATTTAATTGTACCACGTATTAAGAATATGTCAACCGTTTTGCAGAAAGTTTTTGGTATTTATTTGCAATTTTTGATAGTTTGAAAGAAGCTCTTTTTATTTTCATTCATCTCAACGCCCATCTAATATAGGTTATAGGCTTCGTCCGGTTTTTAAATTTTCAAAAACTTTCATTCTTTCATTTGTTTTCATAAATCAAATCTAACCTCCACCCCGATATTTTATGATAAACGTTTGACATTTTTTCTCAATTCTTTGGTCAAAGTCTTGCTTTTTTTTATAGAAATCGGTACTATGGAAGTAAGAAAATTTTTGGAGGAGTCAAATGGAATGGACAACAGAACTTCGGTACAAACGGTATGAAGACTGGACCGAAGAAGAAAAGAAACAAATTAAAGAAAACATGGCTAATTCTCCTTGGCATACTCATTACCATGTCGAACCCAAAACTGGCCTTTTAAATGACCCGAATGGTTTCTCCTATTTTAATGGTAAATGGATTCTCTTTTACCAGAACTTTCCATTTGGAGCCGCTCACGGATTGAAGTCTTGGGTACAACTGGAAAGTGATGATTTAGTTCATTTTAAAGAAACTGGTCTTAAAGTCTTACCAGACACACCTTTGGATAGTCACGGAGCCTATTCTGGTTCGGCTATGCAATTCGATGATAAACTTTTCTTATTCTATACAGGAAATGTACGAGACGAGAACTGGATCCGTCATCCCTACCAAATCGGGGCCCTTTTAGACCAGGATGGAAATCTTAAAAAAATCGACCAAATCCTCATTGATCAGCCAGAGGATGCTACCGATCATTTCCGCGATCCACAGATTTTTAAATTCAAAGATCAATACTATGCCATCGTCGGTGGTCAAGACCTTGATAAAAAAGGATTCGTTCGCCTATACAAAGCGGTGAATAACGATTATACCAACTGGGTTGAAGTAGGCGATCTTGATTTCAACAATGATCGTACAGCTTATATGATGGAATGTCCTAACTTGGTCTTCGTCGGCGAGCAACCTGTCCTTCTGTATTGCCCTCAAGGTTTGGACAAAGCAGTCCTCGACTACGACAATATCTACCCAAATATGTATAAGATTGGGGCTTCTTTTGATCCTGAACAAGCTCGTCTCGTTGACGTATCTGAATTACACAACTTGGACTACGGCTTCGAAGCCTATGCAACTCAAGGCTTCAACACTCCTGATGGAAGAGCTTTAACGGTTAGCTGGTTAGGTCTACCAGATGTCGCTTACCCATCCGATCGCTATGACCACCAAGGAGCCTTCTCTTTGGTCAAAGAGCTAACCATTCAGGATGGTAATCTTTATCAATATCCGGTCGAAGCTGCAAAAGAGCTCCGCTCCACCTCTTCCGAGTTTACAAACAAGGAAAAAACCAATAATTGCTACGAGTTAGAATTAGCCTTTGAAGCCAATAGCAAAAGTGAGATTGTTCTCCTAGCCGATAAAGAAGGCAAAGGACTTTCTATTACTTTTGATATTGCAAATGGTCAAGTCATTGTCGACCGTAGCCAAGCTGGCGAACAGTATGCCCAAGAGTTTGGAACTACTCGTACTTGCCCGATCGAAAATCAAGCGACAACAGCTACAATTTTCATCGATAACTCGATTTTTGAAATTTTTATCAACAAAGGAGAAAAAGTATTCTCTGGTCGCGTCTTCCCGCATGCTGATCAAACTGGTATCTTGATCAAATCCGGAACACCTACTGGAACATACTACGAACTAGACTATGGTCGCAAAGCTCACTGATGTCGCCAAATTAGCTGGCGTCAGCCCCACGACAGTTTCACGAGTCATTAACAAAAAGGGCTATTTATCTGAAAAAACTGTCTCAAAAGTTAAAGAGGCCATGAGAGAATTGGGCTACAAGCCCAATTCGATCGCTCGGAGCCTACAAGGAAAATCAGCCAAGTTAATCGGCTTAATCTTCCCAAAAATCAGCCATGTCTTCTATGCAGAATTAATCGATAAACTGGAAGAAGAATTGTTCAAACATGGGTACAAAACCATTATTTGTAATAGCGAGCATGATTCGGAAAAAGAACGTGAATACATCGAAATGCTAGAAGCCAATCAAGTAGATGGGATTATTTCTGGTAGTCATAATCTGGGAATTGAAGATTATAACCGAGTCACAGCTCCTATCATCGCCTTTGACCGGAACCTCTCCCCTGAGATTCCTGTCGTCTCGTCGGATAACTACGCTGGGGGCGTTCTCGCTGCGGAAACCCTTGCCAAGACGGGGGCAAAAAAGATTATCATGCTCACAGGGAATGATAACTCCAATTCCCCTACTGGCCTCCGGCATGCTGGCTTTGCTTCCGTCCTACCAGAAGCACAAATTATCAATGTTTCCAGTGATTATTCACCCATTCGCAAAGAAATGGAAATCAAGTCCATCTTGACCCAGCAAAAACCGGATGCCATCTTTGCGTCTGACGATCTAACGGCTATTTTGGTGATGAAAATCGCTGACGAACTCGGCATTGCCATTCCAGAAGACCTGAAGATCATTGGCTATGACGGGACCTACTTTATCGAAAATTATTTCCCCCGTCTCACCACCATCAAGCAACCCTTACAAGAGATTGCTCGCCTGACAGTCGACCTTCTTCTTCAAAAAATCGAAGGAAAAGACGTAAAAACAACAGGCTATTTTCTCCCTGTTAGTGTTTTACCTGGAAAAAGTGTTTAAAAGAGAGTGGGACAGAAATCGGTAATTCGTTAGAATTCGATTTCGTCGTCCCACCTCCGCACAGTTGAGTAGGGCTGTAAAAGCTGATAAAATCAGCGCAGTAGAGCCCACTCAACCACTGCGTCTTGTTAGACAATCCAAAATCAATTGAGAGGCAAGACTTTTGTACCAGTCTTTTTCCTTATCATGATCAAGCGAAGCTCTATACTCAAAAAGAAACCACCCTCGGAGGTGGTTTCTTTTCTATCTTATTCTGCTTCCGTTACGAATTGACTTAAGACACCATTCACAAACCGAGCAGACTTTTCATCTGAAAATGTTTTAGCTAATTCAATCGCTTCATTCACTGCAACCAACTGAGGGGTATCAAATGAAGTGATTTCAAACACACCCAAACGAAGAATGTTTTTCTCCACTAGAGTCAAGCGTTCGACGGTCCATCCAGTTTTCAAGTGTTGGGCAATCTGTTGATCCAATTCATCCTTTGATTGACGAACACCAGATACCAAATTGAGTAGAAAAGCTGGAATTTCCACTTCCTGGTCTGTTTCCTCTTTGTCATGAGTAAAAGCAAATCGACAGGCTTCTACAACATCCCCTTCATACTCTAAACTCATTAGAGCTTGAAAGGCACGCTCCCGTAGATCACGACGTGATTCAAATAAAATATCAGTCATTGAGGAAATCCTCATTAAACAAATCTTTCAAATCAGGTTTCGCTGCTTTTTCAGTCACGATTCCAACCACATGGATATTGACATCATCCAAGGTCACATCTGCCATATTGTAGACAGCAGTTTTTACTGCTTTTTGGATCGCAACCGCTACTTTAGGGACTGCTACACCATACTCTAGATAGAGGTAAATGTCAACAGAGATTTGACCATCTTCTTGTGTACGAAGGTAAACCCCACGTCCAAGAGCACGTTTTGAAAGGCTATCCGATACACTCTTGTTTTCAAGAGAATGAACACCATCTACTTTTGCAGTCGCAATCGCAATAATTTTTTCTAGCACACGAGGTGCAATGACGATTTCGCCGTATTGTTCAGTTGCCATAGAAGTTCCTTTCTATCAGACCTATTTTAGAGCTGATTAGGCACGAGAAACGTAAGTTCCTTCAGCTGTATTGATAATCAATTTTTGTCCTGCTTCGATGAAGTCTGGAACGTTTACCACAAGACCTGTTTCCATTGTAGCTGGTTTACCAGAACCTGTCACTGTAGCACCTTTAATAGATGGTTGAGTTTCAGCAACTGTCAATTCAACAGTTGTAGGAACAGTCACCCCAATCACTTCACTTCCGTAGAATTGAATTTTCACTTCTGAGTTTTCAAGGATGTAAAGCAATTCGTTCTCAACATTGACAACAGGAATTTCATATTGGTCATATGTTTCAGTATTCATGAAGTAAGCTGTATCATCCATTTTATACAAGTATTGAGCCGGTACAGTTTCAATAATAGCTTGCTCAAATTTTTCTTCTGGACGGTAGCTTGTATCAAAAGTTGAACCAGTACGTACATCACGCAATTTCATACGCATGATGGTGTTTCCTTTACCTGGTTTGTGGTGGCTAGCTTCCAAAACGCGGATCAATTTTCCATCAGCTGTTTCAAAGGTCATACCAGCTTTCAACTTACTTGCTTCAATCATGTTTTCATACCTCTTTTTAAAAATATATTACTCTTTATTTTACAGTTTATATCTCGTTTTGTCAATTTGTAACTTCAAAACCCTTGATTTTACTAGCTTTTTAGCAAATTATGATCTTTTCATTACCAAATAGTTTTTTCCAAAAGTTCCTAAAAAAGTTCACAAAAAAAATACCCCGTAGGGTATCTATTATTTACGAGTTCAGCAGGCAGGGAAATAGTACCTTATCGAGGTGCTATTTTTTAATTAACGCCACGTTAACTTTCGATTGATGAATTTTATTGATTGGTGCTTCTTTCATTTCACGGTATACATCGATGAAATTCTTTCCAACATTGTTTTTGGAGTTAACTGCATTTATTTTTGTATTAAAAACTTTTTTAGTATCGAAAGAATGGTTTAAGAAATCCATAACTAACTCTCCTTTCTCATCCTGTAATCGAGATTCTTATCAATGTCAAAATAGTATTTTCTATCAATCCAAATTGGCCCTTCTCCTTTAGAAATAGCAAGTACATCTACTGGACCTCCTACTGTTTCAAGAGTATTGACAATTTTTCTCTTAAATGAAGTTAATTCAATAAATGTTTTAGCTGTACTCGCCATTTCATTAAGTGGTTGCATTCCAATAAGGTCTATTATAGGATTTATATAATATTTTTGCTGTATAGATGCTATATTTTCAAAAATATTCTCAGTTTCATCACCCAATCCATTTTTCTTCATAACTGATGATACTTGCTCTGCGATATATACATTTAAGTTAGGATCTATACCATTCATAATCGTCTCAACCATCTCTGACTGTGCAAAAGGAATTATATGACAAGTTTGATGATGATTTATCTCGCTTTCATTAATAACTTTCCAAATTAATCGCTTAGAAAAAATTCCATATAATTCAATTTGCCTTATAGATGGAAATATCTCGTCTGTACCATAACCTGCTATAACCAATCCAGTTATATTTGTTGAGTCATATCCAATGAAAATCGCCTTATATAAAGATTTAGCAATAACATCAACCTCATGATCAGCATGAGGAAAGGAATTAAAAAAATCGTCTACAATGCTTTTTATCAACTCTAACTCGGCTTCAAAAAATTCAAAATTACTTTCAGTTTCTACTTTTGAAATTTCTAAACTAAAATTAGTTATAGAATTTAATAAAATATTATTGAAATCATCTAGAGTAATGGTTTCACCATTGGAAGCTCTTAAATCAGCTGTTTCTTTCGCTTCATATGCAATGCTGTCCAAAATACCTCTTGTACTTCTGACAATATAATTTATTAATAAATCCTCAACTTGTACATGTTTAAAAGAAATTAAAAATTCTATTAGCTTTTCAACGTATTGAGCAGTATTATCTAATAAATCTGTACCAATATCCTGCTTAAACTCATTTAGAATTACCTCCCACGGAATCTCCATAAACGAAGCGTTACCATATATCATGATTCCCACGGAATGTTCTTTTGATAACGTGAATAATTTTCGGGCGCTATTAAAAACTTTTGAATTATTCCCATCCGATAAGGTTACAGCACTATCAGAAGCCAATACAACACCATTTTTATTTAATATTCCAATTTCTGCTGTCAAAATATCACCTCAACTTCCTAAATCCGTTCATGCTCCAATGGTACAACAGCTAAATGTATGCAATACCCAAAAAAACATTAAATATTTCCAGTTTTTCCAATTTATGTTTTTCTCCTATTCAAAAAAAAAATTCTAAATTAGATTTGATATCTCACTTATAATTATATCACGAATGTCAAGCACTACATATGGTATAAATTTACATGTTACACTACATTAGATTATATGTTTTTATTTTTTCTTCATCAAAAATACATATATGTTTTAACGAATGGTGAAAAATGGTAGGCAACCGCGCACCTATGGGTGCTCGACCACCTACCACATATTCAATTATAGCACATTTTATCATAAACAGTTCTAATCTCATTTGAATATAAAGAAAAAATACCGAATAGATGAAAAAACCAGCAGAATAGATAAACATTAAAAATAATATTCAAATTGTTGTTATCATAGGCTTATGATTCAAGAAATTATTTTACAAATTAAAATGAATGCACTAAAACTAGACGAACGTCTCAATATTGAAGATCTAGAAGAAAGAATATTGAAACTAGAAAAATCTATCGAATTATTGAATGATCAATTAGATAGATTATATTTGGACTAAGGCCGTTTCTAAATTCTTCCTTCACTATTTACCAACTTTTAAAAGATCCAATACCTTCAGTATTTTATTGAATTGACAGGGTAAAAAACAATTAGTTTTCCCCTATTGCTTTTAAAATGTCAGTATTTGTCACCCTGCAGGTATTTTAAATAACATCTGGTCTATTCCCATTGTATTTAAAATGTTAACAAAGGTTAGCATTTTTGTTTTTTTTCAGTAGGTAAAGCACGCGCATTATTTATTTTTCCTATAAAATCTTCGCTAATCGCTCTTTACCTTTTCTTAGAATTCGGTACATTGTTGGTAATGAACAATCTAACTTTTCCGCCACATCCCAGTTTGTCAAGTCACTAACGTAGTATAAACGTAATGCTGTACGTTCCAAAGCGTATGGGATTTTGTCAATCATTCTAACGCTTTCCAGGCGTTCTTCAATAACCCTGTCTAGTCGTTCTTCCAAGTCTTCTTTCAACTTAATAGTAGAAACTATTTTATTTTCAGCATTATTATTAGAACTTTTTTGAAATGGTGAAACAGAAAGATGATTACGCTTATACATCCCACTATCAAGTGATTCTATTTCTAATTTAAGTGCCTCTATTTCTTTATCTAGCCATTTTATGTTTTCTAGCTTTTCAATTAATTGCTCTATTTCCATCTATACCCTCATCTTCAATATAGTTTCTTGTTGTTCATTTATATAGGCTTTTACCTTAGGATTCCTTAGTATTTTTTTCCTTATTGATAAATCACCAATAGAGTAGTCTTTACTGCCATATCTTCACTACTGCCCAGGGTCGATTCTGAGATCTTCACATCTACCATTTGAACAGTGGCCAAAAAGTCATTTACTTCTTGCTCAAATTCTTCTAACGATTGTTTCCAATGATGAGTAAATAATTTAATTTTCATTTGTTTGCTCCATTTGTTTTAAATTTTAAACTTATTTCTAAAAGGTTACTTGGTGGTAACGTGGTTAATTCTGACCATGTTACCGCCCAAACCCTTGGTATTACTGGAAAGGTAACCCGGTAACGCGGGTAACGAGGTTTTTCTATACTACTAATACTATTTTTTTTCTTTATTTATTATTTTATTCCACTCCCCTTAAACCATGTTACCCATGTTACCATATAGGGTAAAGCCTTGGGAGAGTAGGATTTAACCGGTAACTTAGTAGTATGTTACCACCTAGTTACCACGTTACCTTTTTTAAAGAAAGGGATCATCTTCAAACAGACTTAATTTCTTGACTTCCACTTCCTCATGTGGAATAAAACTATTAAACCGTTTTTTGTTTGCAATGCGGTAAATAGTCATTACTTCCCCATTGATTTTCTTCTTAGTTGATTTAACTCCTATGGTTTGCAAAGCCTTTCCGGCTTTAACTGTATTGTTTCCATATGTTGTTTTATAAATATTTATAAGGCCATTTTCGTTCGATCTTACCACGTATTTAGATAACTGTAATTCATTTATCAAATACATCTGAAAATCATCTAAGTCTTCATTACCGTTATAGACCTCTACATCTTTCCAAATGAACTTCTCCCCTTGGCCTTTGAAATAATCTAGACTGGCCAACAAGAAGCCTATACAGCCCTCTATCTTTGGTTCTTTATCCTGGCCGGTAAATGTTTCCCAATATTTTTCAAAGGCCTGTTCACGTTCCAAATCAGTCTCCCCCTTTGGTCTATCCTTGTATTGAATGAGTACTTTGCGCCCATTCATTTCATCAGATAGCGACACATTCCTATTGGTATCAATACATAGAACGCTGGTTAGATATACCAAGCCTTGGTTACCTCCTACGTTACGCCCTAGATGGGTTTTCTCGGTTGCTATGATCTTTAGCACGCGCTCCATTTTATCCCCTAGAATATCACCCTGTTCAGTTGCTAAGGCCATTTCTCCACCGGAAAACGTAGCCCAGGCGTTGCTGGCTTCAAATCCTCCAGCGGTAAGGCTATCCAGTTCTACATCAATTTTATTAAGCAGACCAGATAAAGCGATATGACGCAAGCCTTTCCCTGTCCTAACTCCGGACTTGGTGACAAAGAAATTGGTCTTACTCTTTAAACCACTAGCAACTTGCACCATATAATAGGTCTGTAACAGTGCATTGTGCAGGCTATCAGGATCATCAATAACATAGTTTAGAAAATCCTTTGCTACTTCTTTGCTTTTTATAGCTTGTTCATAGCCTACAGGGTAGTATTTAAAAAACGATCGTCGGTTACCTATTGTAGTGCGCGTGACGGTGTGGGCTTCCAAATCAATTATAAAATCCTCACCAGCAATTTTATAAAGTTCTAACTTCCTCACTGGCTCAACGTGAAAATGTTTGTCAATTCCTTTTAGAATATCCACCACGTAACCAATATCATTTTTAAATCCGTAAAGCCTAGCAAGGGTTATTTCATCTATTAGTTTTGCTTGCCGGTTGTTTATATCGTAAATACGGTTATCAAATACCACATACCTACCCATTAAATAATCAATTACCATCTTGGCGAAGGTGGGGAATGTGGTCTTATATGTTACCGTAGGTTCGCCATTAGTTTTTATTTTTACACTGCTACAAGAGATAAATTTTTTCTGTTCACCATTCCTATCAGCGATATACATCACTTCACTTTCAGTTATTAAGATCTTTGTTTTATTATGCTCGATATAATTAAAGCTATCTAATTGATATATATTAGAAAGTTGCTTTTTATAATCAGCCTTATGCTTTGACTGGCCATAATCTTCATCAGTCCAATTCAAGGAAACGACTTCTTTCAATTGATCAATTATATTCAAATCACGCGCCCCTCCCTTCTTTGTACTTTTGCATTTTCTTCTTCAGCTTTTTAAGCCTTTTCTGTTCCTTCAGCTGTTCTAAGGTTGGCAAGTGATCCTTGTAATTCTTTTCTTCGTGATAATGCCCCCGGCCTTGCGCTGGATGTACGTTATATCTACCCATTTTCCACCCCCAAAAAAATCAAGATATCATTCACTTTATAGTACGCTTTGCGCGTGTCTTCTAAAGGTGGTTGGTAACGTTTCAAGCCTTTTTCTTCCCAGCGTTTCAGTGTGTTGTCTGTTACGTTAAGTTCATCTTTTAACTGCTTTGCTGTCATAAGGCCTAAAAGTCTTTGTTCTGGTTGGCTTTTAGATTTTAAAAAATTATCAACCAGATCTAAAAGCGCGTGCGATAATTCAAATTCACTTTCTTTACTCAAACTAAACATTTTCATACTCCTTGATTCCGTTAAGTGAAATCTCTCCACGAATTTCATAAAGAATATCAGAAATGTTATTTAGCCCAGTAGTTAAAGTTTTCTCACTCTCGATAATTTCAGCTAAGAAACTTAGCCGATCCATTGCCTTATCAATTTTGTTGATCAATTCTGTTTTGTTCATGTTGTTCTCCGATCTTTCTTTAAATACTTCAGTACTAAATCTTATTCAACTTTTAATAAATACCAAAGAATGGTATAATTTAACCATAAAAATATTTCCTAAAACCCTTACGGCTTGCCTGCTGTCCTGTGTTTTAGTTAATTCCATTTAAGGCTTGTTAGTTGGTGGCTACAGGCCTTTTTTGTTACCCTCACGCGCTTTATGGTGAGTTCATTTATAAATTATATTTCAAACAAAAGTTTAACTCGCTAAACTTTTGCTCTATAAAAAAATCTTTACTTCACAACCAAGAGCCTTGGCTATTCGAGTAAGTGTCAAAATTTTAATGTCCTTTTCTTTTCCAGTTTCCAAAAAAGAAATAATAGAGCGCGACACCTTGGCTTTATCAGCCAGTTCCTCTTGAGAAAGTTTTTGCTTTTTTCGGATCTCTGCAATCTTCTTTCCGTTCAAAAAAATCACCTCCTTTTTTAAGTTTAACAAATTAAACTTTTTATGTTATTTAAAAAGCTATCGCTTACAACTACAGTTTAATACATTAAACATTTTTTGTCAAGCGCATTAAACAAATTGTTGCTATTTTTTTATCTGTACTGTATAATAAATTAAACAGACACAAACGAAAGAAGGAAAAAGTTAATGAAAATAGGCGCTATCGTTAAAGAATATAGGCAAAGAAAAAAGCTAACCATGGAAGAATTTGCTAATAAAATTGGAAAGAGCAAGGGGTATATCTCAATGTTAGAGAAGGGCGAGAACCCTCAAACTCATAAACCGATAGCACCAACTTTTGAAACATTAAAAGAAATTGCTAAGGCCATGGATTTAGATATAAACGCTTTAATTCAGCAATTAGATGAGGGGCAAATTTTTGAAGCCAGGCCAGCTAGATATGACTGGGATAATGAAGAAAGAAATTTGAGAAACTGGGGGACTTTTGACCATGAAGGAAAGTTTTCGCCTTCAGTTTTTGACGAAGAAATTTTTTCCGATATAAAAAATACATTATCAGATATTCAAGAAATTACTTTTACCCCGGGTGATATAGAAGCTTTCTACTCTTCTTGTGTTATTGATGGTACAACTATTAAAGATCGAGAAACTTTAATCAAGTATTTACAAAAAACAGTTGAAGACTATGACGCTTTATTAAACAGTATATCTGATCAAGATAAGCCACCAATGAATAGTGGCCTACTATCAGTCTTAATTAAGACTAGAAACAATTATAAATATTATTTGGAAAAGTTAGAAGCATAAACCACGCACTATTTTCATCCATCAATAATTATAAAATAACATAGAAACAAGGTAAAAAAATGAAACACAATAAACTTTTAAACAGATCATATAGAACATATTTTTTAAAAACGAAGAAACTAACCTTTTTATCTCTTTTAATCTTTATATTTATATTAGGTGGGCTAGCTTATCTGATTGCTGAAACTGAAAATGAAAATTTAAAATTTGCGTTTGAGGCGGTATGCTCTCCTTTCATCATTGCTCTTATCTTACTTGAATTTGAGGATAATTCAGATAAAACAGACGAGTATTATACCAAAATTAAATCAGTACCAAACGAAAAGACGGAAAAATAGCACTCAAAGCCTTATTTTCCCAGATCTATCATTAGTCATAACTTTATATTACTTATACTTTGAATGTTAGATAAATAAGTTCAAAGCCCTCAATAAATTTATAATTTATTTTTTTGTCAATTTGTAGTTCATTTATAATTTGCCTTAAAACACGATTTAAGCGCGTGAAATGCATGGTTTGCTAAAATACTAGAAAAAATAAAAAATTAGGATATTATTTATAACTTTTAGGAGAAAAATTATGAAAAAGAAAAATATTACTACTGCTGTTGTTTAGTATTAGCGGAAGTAGAAAAGACCAAAAAAAGAAAGAAAGAAAATTATCATGAGTAAAAAAAGCAGAACAGAAAAAGCAGAAGAAGAAAAAGCAATCAACGGGGTAGCTATAACCTGTACCACTATATTATTTCTCTTAACGGGGCTAGTGTATGCATTGCCTAATATTGATGATGAAGGAATTAAAAGTTTAATAGAGCATTTAGCTTCACCGTTTGCCCTTGCGCTTATATTCTTTCTAATTGAAAGTGTAAGAGATCAACAAAAACAAGATAAGGACACAGAGGAGTGATAGCTATTGAAGAGCCAAGAAACAAAGACAGAATTTGTTAGGTTAAGAGCTTCTGGAAAGTCTTTTGACTACATAGCTAAAGAACTGAATATTAGTAAGTCAACTTGTAGCAGTTGGGAAAAAGAACTAAAAGACGTTATAGCAGAATTGAAACGGGAACAACTTAACGAGTTATACGACGCTTTCTATATGACTAAAGAAGCCCGCATTAAAAAGCTAGGCGGAATTTTAGACAAAATAGACAGCACGCTAGAACAGGCAGACCTAAAAGCGAAAACCCTAAAAATAGACGTATCACTATAAAGGTTACAGAAGCAGAATTTAAAAAAGTTGAGCGCGTGGCCACTAAAAAAGGGCTTAGCAAAAGTGAAGCTATTTTAAAGGGCATTGATCTTTTAGACGCAGAAAAATAAAAAAAGCCCGTCCCGCAGTCTGGAAAACGTAGGACAAGGCGCACCCCGAAAAGTAGGGTTATAAATATAGTACCATATAGCCTTTACTTTTCCTAGATAAAAGGAAGGTATAACATGAAAACACTAGACATAAAAACCATGACACAAAAAGAATTTGACGACTTAATAGCTGAAATTAAAACTAACAGCCCTAAACATTTTCAACTAATTTCTGATCTTGTAAACGGGAAAATAACCGCTAAAGAAGTCGAACTAGCTTTAAAATAGCACCCCTAAAAGAAGAAAAAAGGGGGGTATTCAACGAGGTGGCGAATTTGTAAACCCTTGATACTATTGACTTTTCAAGGGGTCGAAATTTTCAATACTATTAAAACTATTAAGACTATTAAGACTATTAAGGAGCACACCCCCACTATTTGGAAAGTGGGGGCATGCTATAATAAAACCAGTAAAAAAGAAAAGGCACGCGCAGAAGAAGAAAATGATCCTAATGGTAAATTAAATAAACAAGGTGCTTATACCGCCTCACTGCTAGCCAACAAAAAGCCTTAACTGAAAAAATTTATAATAAACTAATTGAACTAAAATAATTCTTACAAAATAGATATTTTCGCCTATTCTAATTTCAAGGATTATATATAGCAAACCTTAGTACTACTATTTCTTCTTTAGGGTCTCCGAAAACTCCGATTTAAACAAAAAAAGCGCGTGTATTCACCGTCTAATACAAGCCATATGCACGCTTTTTACAATCCGATATATAATCCGTCTGACCTTTTAAAATTGAATACAGGGCAATCTGTGAAGCCCTGGCATGATATAAACCACAAACTAAAACCTTTACGGCTTGCCTGCTGATGAAATAGAAAGGTTTAGATCATGAACATTACAGAATACAAAAAGAAAGACGGTACAATCATGTACCGCACCAGCTTATATCTTGGTATCGATCAGATAACGGGTAAGAAGATTAAAACAACCGTTTCAGCTCGCACCAAGAAAGAGTTAAAAAATAAAATTCAACAAGCACTATTTGAGTTTAAATCTAATGGAGCAACTAGACATAAAAATGTTTCAATAAAGACTTATTCAGAGTTATTGGATAGCTGGTGGGAAACATATCACCATACAGTAAAGCCAAATACTCAAATAATGACTAAAGGTCAGATAGAAAAATATTTGCGTCCCGCATTTGGCAGTTACAAACTCGAAAAGCTAACACCACCTATTATCCAAAAACAAGTCAATAGCTGGGCAAATGAATATAACAAGCTCGGTAAAGGGTTTAAGCGTTATGGGTTGTTACACTCGATAAATAAACGTGTCTTACAGTATGGTGTCACTTTACAGGTTATTCCTAATAACCCTGCCAGGGATATAGTTATCCCTCGAAGAATTGAAAAGGAACAAAAGAAGATCAAATATCTAAACGATATTGAATTAAAAAAATTCCTAGATTATCTTGATTCTTTAGATAACTCATTCAAAAACTATTATGACATGGTTTTATATAAAACATTACTAGCTACTGGGCTACGTATTAGAGAATGCGTCTCTCTTGAATGGTCTGATATTGATCTAGAAAAAGGTTCATTATCTGTAAATAAGACATTGAACTTGAAAGATCAGATCAATAGCCCAAAGTCAAAGTCTAGTTACCGCACTATTGAACTTGATAAAAAAACTGTTTTAATGCTACGGCTATATAAAGCTAGACAATCAGCAAATGGAAGAGAAATAGGTATTACTTATAAAAAGGTATTCTCAAACACTTTTGATGAATATAGAAGTGTTCCAAACTTAGGGAATCGACTTAAAAAGCACCTTGAAAATGCTGGCTGTCCATCACTTAGTTTTCATGCTTTCAGACATACACATGCTAGTATTTTGTTAAATGCAGGACTGGGGTATAAAGAGATTCAAACCCGCCTCGGTCACTCTCAATTATCCATGACAATGGACATATACAGTCACCTATCAAAAACCAACGAAAAAAGAGCTGTTTCACTTTTTGAAACAGCCCTCGAAAAGATCAAAAGTTCCTAAAAAGGGGAATAATTTAAAATAAAAAGCAAGCAAAAACCTTTAGTACCAAGGGTTTAGCTTGCTTTTGTAATATTACTCTTTATTTTATCACAAATGCTCAGATTTCTCAAATCTGTCTCTGCAAATTTCCTTAGATCACAATCAATTCTTTCGGTGCCAAGGTCAAGACTTCACAGCCAGTTTCCGTAATCAGGAGATCATCTTCAATCCGGACACCAGATAAGCCTTCAATGTAGATCCCTGGCTCATCTGTCAAAACCATCCCCGCCTTGATAACTTCTTTTGAAGTTTGACTGAAATAAGGCTCTTCATGGATGTCCAAGCCAATTCCATGGCCAATTCCATGAGTAAAGTACTGACCGTATCCTGCAGCCTCAATAATATCCCGAGGAATTTTATCAAAATCACGGAAACCGAGTCCAGCCTTGGCTTCAGAAATGAGAGCTTGGTTGGCTTTCAAGACCGTTTCGTAAATTTCTCTTTCCTTGTCGCTGACATGACCTGCATAAATGGTCCGGGTCATATCACTGACGTAATGGTTGTAGAGACAGCCAAAGTCCAAGGTCAAGGCATCCCCAGCAGAGATGATGCGATCACTTGGAGTCGCATGGGGCATAGCAGAGCGCTCTCCCGCAGCGGAGATGATATCAAAGGATACACCTGAAGCCCCCAATTCCCGCATTCTGAAATCTAGGAAGGTCGCCGCTTCTAACTCTGTTGTTTGGCCAACCTTGATAAATTCCAGCACATCTAGAAAGGCTTGATCTGAAATACTGCAGGCCTTGCGGATCGTTGCTACTTCTGTCTCATCTTTAATCAAACGAAACTCCATCACAAAATCAGACAAGGCTCTTAGAGCGACTCCTGAGAAAGCGGTCGCTAGACGGGTATGGTAGGCAACTGTGATCTCATCCTCAAAGCCAAGTTCTTGGATCGCTGCGTCTTTGACAATTTTTGCTGCTTCTTCCAATTCATTGCGGGTTTCAACAATCTCAACAAAGGGGAAACAAGTCGCATGGGCATGAATGGTATAGCGCGAATCGGTGAAGAGGACCACGCGCTCTTCTGTCACCAAAACAGTCCCATTTGATCCCCAGAAACCTGTCAAATAGTAGACATTTTTCAAGTTGTTAATGAGGACAGCTTTTAGATCCTGTGCCTTCATTTTAGTTCGTAGATTTGTAATTCGTTGGTTCATTGTAATTTCCCTTTCAAATACTGTCCTGTAAAGCTAGCTGGGTTGCTGGCTACTTCTTCTGGTGTTCCTGTCGCAATAATGGTACCACCACCGACACCACCTTCTGGTCCCAAATCAATGATATGATCCGCTGTCTTAATGACATCCAAGTTGTGCTCAATGACCAAAACGGTATTGCCATCATCTACAAAGCGTTCCAAGACCTTGAGCAGACGAGAGATATCCTCTGTATGTAGACCTGTTGTCGGCTCATCCAAGATATAGAAGGACTTGCCAGTTGAGCGCTTATGAAGTTCTGAAGCCAGCTTCATCCGCTGGGCTTCTCCACCAGAAAGCGTCGTTGCCGGCTGTCCCAGGGTCACATAGCCCAAACCGACATCCTTGATAGTTTGTAATTTGCGATTAATCTTTGGAATATGTTTAAAGAAATCCACCGCATCATTGACGGTCATGTCCAAAATCTGGGAGATATTCTTTTCTTTATAGTGAACTTCTAGGGTTTCACTGTTGTAGCGTCGCCCATGGCAGACTTCACACGGTACATAGACATCCGGTAGGAAATGCATCTCAATCTTGATGATCCCATCCCCCGAACAAGCCTCACACCGACCTCCTTTGACGTTGAAACTAAAGCGGCCTTTTTTATAGCCTCTAATCTTGGCTTCATTGGTTTGGGCAAAGAGATCGCGAATGTCGTCAAATACACCTGTATAGGTAGCCGGATTGGAGCGTGGAGTGCGGCCAATCGGGCTTTGATCAATATCGATCAGTCGATCAATGTGCTCAACTCCTGAAATAGTCTTGTATTTCCCTGGTTTCTCTGAATTGCGATTCAATTTTTGAGCCAGTGTTTTTTTCAAAATACTGTTGACCAAGGTGGACTTGCCTGAGCCAGAAACACCTGTTACAGCAATGAACTTGCCCAGTGGGAAGCGTGCTGTCACCTCTTTTAAGTTGTTTTCAGCGGCCCCTGTCAGTTCGATAAAGCGTCCGTTGCCTACCCGCCGTTCCGTTGGTACGGGGATAGCCCGTTTGCCAGAAAGATACTGACCAGTGATGGATTTGCTATTGCGGGCTACCTGCTTAGGTGTTCCAGCCGCAACAATCTCGCCTCCAAAGACACCGGCTTCTGGACCAACGTCGATCAGGTAATCAGCCTCTCTCATGGTATCCTCATCGTGTTCGACGACAATCAAGGTATTGCCCAAATCACGCATCTTCTTGAGACTGGCAATCAAGCGGTCATTGTCCCGCTGATGAAGACCGATCGAAGGCTCATCTAGGATATAGAGGACACCAGAGAGGTTGGAGCCGATCTGGGTCGCCAAGCGAATCCGCTGACTCTCTCCCCCTGATAGAGTCCCGGCCGAGCGAGACAGGGTCAGATAGCTCAAGCCAACATTGTTCAAGAAGGTCAAACGATCCTTGACTTCTTTGAGAATCGGACGAGCAATGGTCTCCTCATTCTTGGTTAATTTGAGATCAGCTACTACTTTGAGATGGTCCTCAATGGACAAGTCCGAGATCTGCCCGATATGTAGCCCCTTCTCTCCTCCTACTCGGACAGACAAGGCCTGGTCATTCAAGCGATACCCATGGCAGGTGACACAAGTCAATTCATTCATGTAGGACAACATCTGATTGCGAGTGAAATCACTAGACGTTTCATGGTAGCGGCGATTGATATTGGTAACGACCCCTTCAAAAGGAATGTCAATATCGCGAACCCCACCAAATTCATTCTCATAATGGAAATGGAATTCCTTGCCCTCAGAACCATAGAAAACCAAGTGTCGCTCTTCTGGGGACAAGTCTTCAAAGGGCTTGTCCATATCAATCCCAAACTGGATCATGGCCTGCTCCAACATCTGAGGATAGTAATTAGAAGAAATCGGATTCCATGGTGCCAGCGCTCCTTCACGGAGAGTCTTTCTAGCATCTGGAACAACCAAATCCAAGTCCACCTCTAGCTTGATCCCTAATCCATCACAATCTGGACAAGAGCCAAAGGGGGCATTAAATGAAAAGAGACGAGGTTCCAATTCAGGGACGGTAAAGCCACAAACCGGGCAAGCATAATGCTCTGAAAAGAGCAGTTCATTTTCGTCCATGGTATCGATGACCACGTAGCCATCTGCGATCCGAAGGGCCGCTTCGACAGAATCAAAGAGACGGGACCGAATGCCGTCTTTGATGACAATCCGATCTACAACAACCTCAATCGTGTGCTGTTGGCTTTTGGATAACTCTGGGACCTCTGTCACATCAAAGATCTCACCATCCACACGCACCCGGACATAGCCGTCTTTTTGCACCTTTTCGATGATGTTCTTATGTTGGCCTTTTTTCTTACGAACGATGGGCGCTAGAATTTGCAGGCGTTGGCGCTCTGGCAATTCCAAAACTTGGTCTACAATCTGCTCGACCGAAGAAGCCGTAATCGCTCCATGGCCGTTGATACAGTAAGGAGTCCCCACACGAGCATATAGAAGGCGTAAGTAATCGTTAATTTCTGTTGTCGTTCCAACCGTTGACCGCGGATTTTTGCTGGTTGTTTTTTGGTCAATGGAAATGGCTGGACTTAGGCCATCAATCGAGTCCACATCGGGCTTTTCCATATTTCCTAAAAACTGACGAGCATAGGCTGACAGGCTCTCTACATAACGTCTTTGTCCTTCCGCATAGAGAGTATCAAAGGCTAAGCTCGATTTCCCAGAACCTGACAGACCAGTGACCACAACCAGCTTATCTCGAGGGATTTCAACATCAATATTTTTTAAATTATGAGCACGCGCTCCATGAATGACAATTTTATCGAGCATTTCTTCCACTTTTCATCAATTTATTTATCCTTCATTATATCAAATTTTTCAGCATTCTTTTATCCAAAAGCGTGCTTTTTCTGTTATAATGTTAAGGTGTAAAAAAACAAGGGGAGGCACCATGAAACAGGTCTTTTTATCGACAACGACTGAATTTAAAGAAATAGAGACACTGGAACCCGGTAGCTGGATCAACCTTGTCAACCCTTCCCAAAGTGAGTCGATGGAAATCGCCTCTGCTTTTAACATCGATATTGCTGACTTACGGGCACCGCTCGATGCGGAAGAAATGTCTCGTATGACCATCGAAGATGAGTATACCTTGATCATCGTAGACGTTCCCATCAAGGAAGAGCGGAACAATCAGACCTACTATGTCACCATCCCTTTGGGAATCATCCTAACAGAAGAGGCTATCATCACCACTTGCTTGGAAGAGTTGCCTCTCCTAGACACCTTTATCAATCGTCGCTTGCGGAATTTCTATACCTTCATGCGATCCCGCTTCATCTTCCAGATCCTTTATCGCAATGCTGAACTGTACTTGACCGCGCTTCGTACCCTGGATCGTAAGAGTGAACAGATTGAAAGTCAACTGCACAAATCAACGCGTAATGAGGAGCTGATTGAACTGATGGAATTAGAAAAAACCATCGTCTACTTTAAGGCCTCTCTGAAAACCAATGAGCGCGTGATCAAGAAATTGACCAGTGCCACCAGTAACATCAAGAAATACCTGGAAGACGAGGATCTGTTGGAAGATACCTTGATCGAGACCCAACAGGCCATTGAGATGGCGGATATTTATGGAAACATCCTCCACTCCATGACCGATACCTTCGCATCGATCATCTCCAACAACCAGAACAATATCATGAAAACCTTGGCCATGGTGACCATCGTCATGTCCATCCCAACCATGATCTTCTCGGCTTATGGCATGAACTTTAAAAACAATGATCTCCCCCTCAACGGAGAACCTAATGCTTTCTGGCTCATTATCTTTATTGCCTTTGCCATGACCGGATCGCTCGTTGTCTACCTCATCCATAAAAAATGGTTCTAACACCTACTAATAACACTAAGGAGTATTTATGTCTCAATTTGATTTGACCCAATTAAGTAAAAAGAATCAAGAATTCGTTCGCATCGCTAAACACCAATTGATTGAAAACGGCAAAACAGAAGAAGAGGCTACTAGCCTGATTGAAGAAATTCTTCCAGCTATCTTTGAAAACCAACCAAAAGGAGTAACGGCGCGAACTCTCTTTGGAGCGCCAACTGTTTGGGCCAATGCTTTTAGTGATCAGGAACGCTACGAAAAAGAGCATCCAAAAGAGAATGATGCTCCTCATCTTATGATCACAGATTCTTTCCTTCTCGTCTTTGGTCTCTTTGCTGCTATTTCAGCCTTCATGAACCTTTTTGCACCTCAGGGAACCACTTATGGACTTCTCACATTGACTCTTGGTAGCTTGGCTGGTGGGGTTGTGCTCTATTTGATGTATTACTACTTCTACCAGTACTACGAAGTTTCTAAACGTGGAATGAAACGGCCTGCTTTAACCAAGTCACTCCCTATCCTAATGTTGGCGATGATCCTTTGGGTTGTAATTCTCATGGTCACTGCTTTGCTCCCACAATTCCTCAACCCTCGTGTACCAAACTGGTTCATGCTCTTACTCGGTGGAGGAGCTCTTCTTCTCCGCTACTACTTGAAGAAAAAATACAATATTAAGAGCGCCAATACAGCACCTCAACGACGCTAAAAAGAAACGGATGAAGTTTTCATCCGTTTTTGTTTTTACTGTATTTCCCTGTTCAATCTTTTTGAAAAATAGAGGACTAAGTCATCATTGTTTTCACAAGAACTGTAAGGGTCCAAGGGCTGATCCCTAAACCAAACTCCAGATCCGTCTGGGATATAGTCCCGTTTGACATACAGTCTTTGAGCTGGACCATAACCCGAGTGTAAACCAACCCCTAAAGTAACAATCTCTGATAGTAGCCGGACTCTTTTTTCCGCCTCTTCTAAGAGTTGATTCCCAATTCCTCGATTTCTAAATGGCTCAAAAACATTAAAATCAGATAGTTCAGGATAGACTCCCACGAAAGGGCCGTGCTTGGCATAAGGCAATATAGTGATATAACCTGCCACAAATCCATCCGACTCAGCTACTAATACGTCTCTCTTTCCGTTCTCCTGATCCTGAAAATAGCTGGCCAAGATATCCTCTCTACCCGGCCACCCTTGATGGATAAAGGCTTGAGAGATCCCTTCAATATCATACTCCATCATACTTCTGATGATTGTGCTTTCCTTCATGTTGCGCTTCTTGATACCTTTCTCCCCCTCATTATAGCATAATTAGAGCTTGGGAAAGATCAAAGAGGGCCACCCGGACCTGAAAAAAAGACCTGTAAGGGTCTTAATTCGCTTTCTTGTTTTCAAGCTCATGAAAAAGAGGGCCACCCGGACCTCAACTCGCTCTTACATTTCCAGGCTCGTGAAAAAAAGACCCGTAAGGGTCTTACTCGCTCTCTTGTTTTCAAGCTCATGAAAAAGAGGTCCACTGGACCTCTTTTTTAATCTTCGTTTACGAAAGGCATCAAAGCCATTACGCGAGCGCGTTTGATAGCTGTTGTTACTTTACGTTGGTTCTTCGCTGAAGTTCCAGTTACACGACGAGGAAGGATTTTCCCACGTTCTGAAACGAAACGGCTAAGAAGCTCAGTATCTTTGTAATCAACATATTCAATTTTGTTTGCTGCGATGTAATCAACTTTTTTACGGCGTTTGAATCCGCCACGACGTTGTTGAGCCATGTTTATTTCTCCTTTATAGTTTTAATTCGTTAAACCCATTCTTAGAATGGTAGATCGTCATCCGAGATGTCCATTGGATTAGCACCGAATGGATTGTCATCACGTCCAAAGTTTGGTGTTGCGTTCGATGGTTCAGATCCTCCAAAGCTTGGAGCTGCATTTCCTGCAAATCCTCCAGCTGAAGAATAACCTCCACCAGCTTGTCCTTCACGATTCGCGCGGCTTTCCAACAATTGGAAGCTGTCCGCTACGACTTCAGTGACATAAACACGTTGACCTTGCTGATTCTCATAATTACGAGTCTGGATACGACCTGTAATCCCAACTAAGGCACCCTTTTTAGCCCAATTTGCTAAATTTTCAGCTTGTTGACGCCAAATCACACAGTTGATAAAGTCCGCATCTCGTTCACCATTTTGGTTTTTAAAATTACGGTTAACCGCGAGTGAGAATGTCGCAACAGCCTGATTTTGAGGGGTATAACGAAGTTCAGCATCTCGAGTCATACGACCTACAAGTACAACATTGTTAATCATTAGTCACCTTCTTTATTCGTTAGGGCTTACGCGTCAACTTTTACGATCATGTGACGAAGAATGTCACCGTTGATTTTTGAAAGACGGTCGAACTCGTTAAGAGCTGCATCGTCGTTCGCTTCAACGTTTACGATGTGGTAAAGTCCTTCACGGAAATCTTGGATTTCGTATGCAAGACGACGTTTTTCCCAATCTTTTGATTCAACAACAGTTGCACCGTTGTCAGTCAAGATAGAGTCAAAGCGTGCTACCAAAGCGTTTTTAGCTTCTTCTTCAATGTTTGGACGAATAATATAAAGAATTTCGTATTTAGCCATTGATATGTTCCTCCTTTTGGTCTAATGACCCCAAGTTTTTGCAAGGGGTAAGTGAGGTTTGCTCACAAGAAACTATTATACCAGACTTTGGGATAGAAGGCAAGTAAAAATACCTTCTCTACATTCTTTTCGAAAAGTTTTATTTTTCTTCTATTATTTTCTCTCCTTTTTTACAACAAGGAAATCTCTCCCTTTCCTTAAAGAAAACTGATATCAGTTAGCTTTAAGAAAGGGCCGTTATACTACCTTCATCACAAACAAGAAACGAGGAACGCTTATGAATTATTTAGTCATCCCCGCTTATCAACCCGATCAAAAACTTCTCAAACTGGTAAATAAACTGAGAGAAAAATGTAACTTCTCCATTATCGTTGTGGACGATGGTAGTTCTGAGGACTGCCAAGCGATTTTTGAAAAATTAGACGGACTAGCTACAGTCCTTCACCACGAAACCAACCTTGGAAAAGGAGGGGCGCTCAAAACAGCTTACACCTACATTCAAGAGCAAGGGCAATATGGAACAGTCATCACCGCTGATGCTGATGGTCAACATAAGGTTTGGGACGTCTTCCGCGTAGCCAATCAATCACAAGAAAATCCGAACCAATTGGTTCTAGGGGCACGCGCCTTTTCAGGCAAGGTTCCTTTGCGTTCTGCTTTTGGAAATAAATTGACCCGCTTCTTGTTCAAGCAACAAACAGGGGTCGCTGTGACAGATACGCAGACTGGCCTTCGAGCCTTTACAACCAACATGATCCCCTTTATGTTAGATATCGAGGGACAACGGTATGAGTACGAAATGAATGTGCTCCTCGCAGCTAGCAAGGCCTTTCCCATCTTGGAAGTTCCGATTGAAACAGTCTATATCAATGACAATGAAGGGTCCCACTTCCGTCCTATTCGCGACGGTCTCATGATCTACAAGGACATGTTCAAGTTTGCCCTCTCTTCCCTGAGTAGCTTTATCGTGGATTACCTGGTCTATGCCTTCTTCCTTTTCGTGATGTTGGCTGTGCCGATTAGTCTTCGGATCCTCCTTGCAAACGGGATCGCTCGTGTGGCCAGCTCCATCTTTAACTACTCGACCAACAAACGTCTAGTCTTTAAGAACAAAGACAGCCTGGCTCGAACCGGAAGTGGTTACTTGGGACTTGCGATTGGACTCTTTATTCTCGATACCCTCTTGATTCGACTTTTCTATACAAGCTTTGGTCTCCATTTGCTCCTCAGCAAAGTGATCGTCGGACTCTTGCTCTTCGTCGTCTCATGGTTGATTCAGAAAAAAATCATTTTCAAGGAAAGGACTGCACCCACTCATGAAATTCTTTAAAAAATCGTATACCTATGCTGCTTGTTTCGGCATCCTGCTAACAAGCTCCTTCAGCTATTCTATGCTCAAGACCTTTATCTTATCGGATGCTATCCAAACAGTCAAAGCTACGACCACTGATACCAAGGCGGCTGAGGAGGCAGCAGCCTCTGCTACTACTACAGATACCAGTTACTCCGATGACAATATCCAGGTGAGCCTGACAGAAACAACAGTTGAAAACACTCAAGTTTACATTGCAGATATTACGGTTAGCTCTTCTGACTATCTAAAAACTGCTTTTGCTCAAAATACCTACGGGACAAACGTGACGGCTAAGACGTCCGTCACTGCAGCTGAAAATAATGCTATTCTAGCCGTCAATGGAGACTACTACGGTGCTAATAGCACCGGCTATGTCATCCGAAATGGAGTGTCTACCGCGATACGGTTCGCGAAGACTCTAGCAATGGCGACTTAGCGATTTATAAAGATGGTTCCTTCAAGGTTATCTACGAAGATGAAATCACTGCGGATCAGTTGGTCAAAGACGGGGTTGTTAATCTCCTTGCCTTCGGACCTTCCTTGGTTGAAGATGGAGTAATTACTGTCGATACGAACTCAGAGGTGGGACAATCCATGGCGTCTAATCCACGTACTGCCATTGGGATCATCGATGAAAACCACTACATCATTGTCGTCTCGGACGGCCGGACTTCAGAGAGTGAAGGGCTTTCTCTCTACCAATTAGCGGAAGTGATGAAATCGTACGGCGTCAAAACAGCCTACAACCTGGATGGTGGTGGATCTTCTACACTTTACTTCAATGGCCAAGTTATTAACAAACCAACTACAAATGGTACTATCTCAGAAAGGGCGGTGAGTGACATTGTCTACATCGGTTACTAATCCTATCAAACAACGGTTGAAAAAGACCATCCTCTGGTACACTCTGATTACAGCTTTCTTCTTCGTCGGAAGTCGCATCTACGAACACTTTAGTTTTGGCGAAACCTCTGCCTTCATGCACTACCTCTTCTTGATTCCTTTGATCGGCGGCACCCTGCTAGTGGCTCTGCAACTAGTGGTAAAAGGCCTTTCTCGACTCACTCTCAATCTTTGGAACTCAGCAGTTGCCACGGCAACTGCTGGAGTCCTCTACCGAGGCATTGTTAACCTCTCTGGTCGTTCAACAACTCTCGACCAACCCTACTATTATGTCGCAGGGATTTTCCTAGCCCTTGCCCTCATCAGCATCTTCTTTGTCCGAAGTGTCTGGGTGGAGAAAACAAAGTTAAGTACTTAATATTGAAAGCTCTTATCCAATTATTATGGATAAGAGCTTTTAGATTTTTTACAATACTATCTATCAAAAAAGAAATCAGAATAACTTCTGATTTCTTTTGAAATAAACTTATTTATTTACGTTTTCCCATTTCCAGTTGTGTACTTCTGGAATATCATCACCATGTTCACGGATGTAAGCATTGTGGAAGGCAATTGTTTCGTCCATTTGAGCTGCGAATTCAGCTGCTTCTGCTCCAAGAGCTGCATTGGCTGCATCTTGTGCCAAGTGGAAGCGATCCAATTCAGACATGACACGCATATCGAATGGTGTTGTGATATCTCCGTTTTCACGGTAACCATGTACACGAAGGTTATGGTTGTGACGGTTGAAGAAGATGTCACGGATCATGCCTTCATAACCGTGGAAGGCAAAGATCACAGGTTTATCAGTTGTGAAGACTTTGTCGAACTCTTCATCTAAAAGTCCACGCGCATCGACGGATGGGTGACGCAATTTCAAGATATCTACCACATTGACAAAGCGGATCTTCAATTCTGGGAAGGCCTTGTGCAAGATTGTAATGGCTGCAAGAGCTTCAAGGTTTGGCTCTGTACCTGCAGCTGCAATGACAAGATCTGGATCTTCATCTGCTGAAACAGTTGATGCCCAATCGATCACCTTGTATCCTTCACGAACCAATTCTTCCGCTTCATCAGCTGAGTAGAATTGAGGACGTGGGTGTTTAGAAGAAACGATCAAGTTAATCATATCTTCTGCCTTGAAGGCTTGGTCCATCACCGCAAGCAACGTATTCGTATCTGCTGGCAAGTACTCACGGATGTATTCTGGAGTTTTTTCTGCCAAGTGAGTCAAGATACCTGGATCTTGGTGAGTGTAGCCATTGTGGTCTTGTTGGAAAACAGTTGAAGTCGCAATCAAGTTTAAGGCAGGGTAGTTTTTACGCCATGTCGTGTGAGTCTTAGATTTACGCAACCATTTAAAGTGTTGAGTAATCATAGAGTCCACGACACGAAGGAATGATTCGTAAGAAGCGAAGAATCCGTGACGACCTGTCAAGACATATCCTTCGAGCATACCTTCTGCTTGGTGCTCTGACAATTGAGAGTCAATGACACGTCCAGCAGGGCTCAAAGCTTCATCGTAGTCTGGTTTCGTACGTCCTAACCATTGACGGCTTGTACGAGTGAAGACTTCTTGAAGACGGTTTGATTTGGTTTCATCTGGTCCAAAGATACGGAAGTTATGTGGGTTCGCATCCACAAGATCTGCCGCATACTTACCAAACTCGATCATATCTTGGGCCATGATAGCACCTGGTGTTTCGATCTTGAAGGCATGTTTCTTCCAATCAGCAGTGTCCATTGGTTTGATGACACCTGCGTTTGTGATTGGGTTCATAGCCATGCGACGGTCACCTTTTGGTGCAATTTCAGCAATTTCAGGAAGCAATTTACCAGTTTCGTCGAACAATTCAGCTGGACGATATGATTCCAACCATGAAAGAAGAGCATCCACATGCTCCATATGGTGAGCATCTACTGGGATTGGAACTTGGTGAGCACGGAATCCACCCTCGATTGGTGTACCTTCCCAAGCTTTTGGTCCAGTCCAACCTTTAGGAATACGAGCAATCAAGACAGGGTATACTGGTTGAGTTGCTTCTTCTGCAGAACCTTTACGAGCTTCTGCTTGGACTTTCTTGATTTCTTCAATCGCTTCGTCCAATTTTTCTGCAAACAAAGCATGAGCTGCTTCGTGGTCGTCAGAAATAGCCGTTACGTCTGCAAAGATTGGTTTCCATCCAAGACCTTCAAAGAAGAGGGCCAATTCTTCGTCTGTTTTGCGTTCGAAAATCGTTGGGTTGTGGATCTTCCCACCGTTGAGGTAGAAGATTGGAAGAACAGCACCATCGTTAACTGGGTTCAAGAAGGTATTAGCCAACCAACCAGCCATCAATGGACCAGTTTCTCCTTCGCCATCACCGATTACGGTTGCAGCAATCACATCTGGATTATCCAAAACAGCTCCAGCTGCGTGAGAAAGAGCATAACCAAGTTCTCCACCTTCGTGGATAGATCCTGGAGTTTCAGGTGCCGCGTGAGAGGCAATCCCTCCTGGGAATGAGAAGATTTTACATAGGTGTTTAAATCCTTCTTCATTTTGTGGGATATTTGGATTCAATTCTGTGTAAGAACCATCTAAGTAAGAGTTGGACACCATAACTTGTCCACCATGACCTGGTCCTTCAATGTAAAACATATCCAAGTCGTATTTGTTGATGGCACGGTTCAAGTGAGCATAGATAAAGTTTTGTCCTGGTACAGTTCCCCAGTGTCCGATTGGGTGAGCCTTCAAGTCGTTTTCAACCACTTCACGTTTCAACAATGGGTTGTCTTTTAAGTACATTTGAGCAGCCGAAATGTAGTTGGCTGCACGCCACCACGCATCCACTTTATCCAAGTAAGCTTTGCTGTTAAAATCAACAGTCATATTGTCTCCTCTCAAATTCTAGCTATGATTCTGATGAATTAGAATCCAGTGCAAGTATTTAGGTTATAAACATCCTGTTTCATTCATATGAAGACAGAACGAACGCGAACCAAATTTAATTCAATTCTTTTCTATTCTATCAATAATTTAGCTTTTTGTATATAGAAAAAATTAAAAAAAATATAGTTTTTTATAAAAAGTTGCAAATCTCTTTTAAAATCAAAGCATTTTTCAATCATTTTACAAACAAGTTTTTGCTTAAACCTCTCAAAAAGCCTTTGAAATCAGCTATCTATAAATTTCCTTGTCACATAAAATCTTTCATGATATACTTTAGATATCAAACTAAAGGAGATCGGTATGATAAAGGAAAAACGCAATAAAGGATTTGTGTCAGGTCTGGTGCTTGCCCTTGTCTTCCTTGCATTCGCAGGATTAGTATTTTCATTATGGATGGGACGCCAGAACCCTTCCACTAGCTTTGCGAAGGCAGAAAAGTCTGGGGACCCTGTAACGATGCAAGTCTATGATATTACACGAGAACCTGTCGGAACTGTGGACAACGGCCACGTCCTCTATATCGTCCAGTACGATATCCAAAACGATGGTAAGTTTGCAGGGATCGAAGCCAAAAAAGACGATGCGACGATTAAAGAAATCGTTGATAAGGCAAAAAATGGGGAACTGCTGACCAAACCTTATCGACTAAAAGGAACGCAATTAGCCCCTTTGGCAAAGGATAGCAAAAATACGTCTCGTAACGGTCGCCTTGTCGGCTATAGCGACTACATCCATTCCCTTCTCGACCCGACTTCTGTCGTGTCACTTAATATGACGACCAGCTATTACTTAAGCCTCACAGAGTACAACAAAGACTCCTTATTCCTCTTAATTGGTTCAGCTGCTCTTGCTGGACTTTCTATCATAATGGTCGTAGCCAGCTTCTCCGTACGGAAACGGACCATTGCTTCCTATCAGGAACTCCACCAAAACTATCCCGAACTCCAAGGAGATCTGTCCCGCCTGTCTGATGAAGCCAGCTACTACAATCAAGACTTAAAAGTTATCTTGTACAAAAATCATTTGATTACCTATTTCAGAGGAACGCAAACGATTGATTTACGAGAGGTTCAACAACTATACTTACATGTCACTCGAGTTCGTCAATCAGGGATTGCTCGCTCAATCTTCCAATTGTGCTACATCCGCAAGGACAAACCAAAGAAACAGCACCGCCTAGCCATTAAGAATAAGAAGAACGCTGAAGAACAACTCTACACTCTTTTTGCACAGGTATCTGAGAGATTCCCAGATGTCAAGGTTGGAATTTAAAGCTTTCCAACTCCCTTTGGAAATACTTTTCTCAGCACTAAAATCCCCTCATCAGAATCAGTTGATGAGGGGATTTTTTTCTATTTAGGTCACATTTGAAACGAGAGGATTAAATCACTTTTTTACCATTTTTATAGACATCTGTCACTAGGTTGGTCGCGAAGAAATAGAAGAGATAATCTAGATTTGGTGCATCGTAAATCGTGATATCGGCTTGTCAAACAAGATCTAAGCTTCCGATTTTTAGGATTACTATAAAAAAGTGTATCTTCGCATGTATTTTTCTTAAACAAAAAAATCAAAAGGGAGAGGAGCAAGAGGGTACTTTTGAATTCCCTCTGTTCTTCTCCCTATTTTTTGATTTCTCAACTCACTTCAAGTTTGGTTTTGTGGTGGAAGAGAGCTTCCGTAGCCTGATGCACTTGATGAGCTACTTCTGCATTATTCATCGTGTATAGATGAATTCCTGCTACATCTTGAGTAACCAAATCAACGATTTGATCCACCGCATAGGCTAAACCAGCCGCACGAAGGGATTTTGGATCATGTTCATACTTATCCAGAATGGCTTTGAATTTCCGTGGGATATGAACATTTTCACAAGTCTTCAACAAGCGAAGGGCCTGGTTTCTGTTAAGAATTGGCATCACCCCTGCATGAATGGGAACATCAATTCCCGCCAAGGTACACTTATCTTGAAAATCGTAGAAACGCTCATTGTCAAAGAAAAGCTGAGTCACTAGGCTCGAACATCCAGCATCCACTTTCTTTTTCAGATTTTGAATATCTGAAATTTGGTTTGGCGAATCTGGGTGACCTTCTGGGTAACAAGCACCGATCACATCAAAGTGAGGAGCTTCTGTTTTAATAAATTCAATCAAGTCCGTTGCATAACGAAAGTCTTTTAAAGGCTCAATACCAGGAATAATATCACCACGAAGGGCCAAAATCCGATGAACCCCTACTTGATCTAATTCATGAAGGGTATCTGCTACTTTTTCCTTGCTTAGATAGATGGCAGGTAAGTGGGCAATGGTCGGAATAGACAATTCATTCTGAATATGATTGGCTAAAGCAACCGTCGTCTCTTTGATATTGTATTTATTATTGCTAGCTGTCACACTGATAAAGTGTGGAGCTAATTCCTGCATATTTTCCAAGGCACGTAAGAGCTTGGCATTGCCTACTTCAGGATTTGGAGGGAAAACCTCAAAGGAGAGCGACGGTGTTTGCTTAGTCATCAAATGTATTCCTTTCTTGATTGAGCAATTTTTTTTGCTATCGAGCAAGCTTAGGAATTTCTACTTGCTTTATAGCGCTTTACGAGCAGCTTTTGCCGCTTCTACAAGACGGATCAAGCTTTCTTTTGTTTCTTTAATTCCACGTGTTTTCAAACCACAGTCAGGGTTGATCCAAACTTTTCTGCTTGGTACTTTGGCAAGGATCGCTTCGATAGTGTGATCGATTTCGCCTTCGTTAGGCACACGAGGTGAGTGGATATCGTAAACCCCAGGTCCAACTTCTGTTTGGAAGTTTTTCGCTTTGAGTTCGTCCAAGATTTCAAGGTTTGAACGGCTCGCTTCAAATGAGATGACGTCTGCATCCATGTTGTCGATGGCTGGGATGATATCTGTAAATTCTGAGTAACACATGTGTGTGTGGATTTGTGTGTCTGGTGCTACTGTTGAGTGTACCAAACGGAAGGCTGGAATCGCCCAGTCAAGATAGTCTTCGTACCAGTCGCTACGACGGAGTGGCAATTTCTCACGAAGAGCAGCCTCGTCGATTTGGATGATCTTCACGCCTGCAGCTTCAAGATCAAGAACTTCATCCTTGATCGCAAGAGCGATTTGAAGAGTAGAATCCTTGATAGAGATGTCTTCACGTGGGAATGACCAGTTAAGGATGGTAACAGGTCCAGTCAACATACCTTTTACAGGTTTGTCCGTACGGCTTTGTGCGTAGCTAGACCATTTGACAGTGATTGGGTTGAGACGAGTCACATCCCCCCAGATGATTGGTGGTTTCACCCCACGCATACCGTATGATTGTACCCAACCATTCTTAGAGAAGAGGTAACCGGACAAGTTTTGACCGAAGTACTCAACCATGTCATTCCGCTCGAATTCACCGTGTACAAGCACGTCAAATCCAACTTCTTCTTGCCATTTGATCCATTCGTCGATGGTTTCAGCAAGGAAGGCATCGTATTCTTCTTGTGACAATTCACCCTTACGGAAGGCCAAACGTTTCGCACGAACTTCTTTCGTTTGAGGGAAGGATCCGATGGTTGTTGTTGGAAGGGCTGGAAGTTTGAAGGCATCTTCTTGGATTGCTTCACGTTCAGCAAAAGCTGGCAAACGAGTGTAGTCTGCATCAGTCAATCCAGCGATACGCGCACGAAGTTCCGCATTTGCTCCGACACGTTCAGTCGCAAAGAGTTCTTTGTTTGCTGCAAGAGCTGCTTCACCTTGACCATTGCGGATAGCATCCAAGTCACGAAGTTCTTCCAATTTTTCAACTGCAAAAGCAAAGTGGTTCAAGATAGCTGGTTCAAAGTCTTCATTGGCAGTTGTAAATGGCACATGAAGCAGTGAGCAAGAAGTTGTCAAAACAATGTTTTCAGCTGGTACTTGTTTCAAGATTTCCAAGCTTGCTTCGTAGTTGTTGCGCCAGATGTTCTTACCATTGACAATACCTGCATAAAGAGTCTTATCAGCTGGGAAGCCACCTTTGACGAGTTCAAGAGTTTTCTTCCCTTCCACAAAGTCCAAACCAATCGCATCTACTGGCAAGTTCACAAGGTCATTGTAGACATCACGAACATCACCAAAGTAAGTTTGAAGCAAGACTTCAAGACCTTTTTTGTCAGCCAATAGCTTGTTGTAGATGTTCAAGAAGAAGGCTTTTTCTTCTTCTGTCAAGTCTTTGACAAGAGCAGCTTCGTCGAGTTGGATACGAGTTGCACCAAGTTCAGCCAATTTAGCAAAAGCATCTTGGTAAGCAGCCACTAAGCTATCCACGAAGTCTTCTGCTTTTACGCCTTCTTCGAAGTCTGATAATTGAAGGAAAGTGAATGGCCCAACCACAACCGGACGAGTATCGAGACCCAATTCTTTGGCTTCTTGGTACTCATCAAAAATCTTGTGACCAGCCAATTTGACTTCTGTTGTTTTTTCAAATTTTGGAACGATATAGTGGTAGTTAGTGTTGAACCATTTCTTCATTGGAAGAGCACGCACATCCCCTTTTTCTCCCTGGTAACCACGCGCCAAGGCGAAGTAGCGTTCAAGGTCAGACAAGTCCAAGTTTTGAACCGATGCAGGAACCACGTTGAAAAGGAAGGCTGCATCTAGGAAGTTGTCATAATGTGAAAAGTCATTTGATGGGATTTCAGTAATGCCTTTTTCTTTGACAATGTTCCAGTGTTTGGCACGCAATTCTTTTGCAGCATCCAACAAATCTTCAGCTGTAATTTCGTTTCTAAAATATTTCTCAGTTGTAAATTTTAGTTCGCGGAATTCACCCAAACGAGGGAATCCGATGATTGTAGTTGACATGTTTTGTCCTCCAAAAATTCAAGTTGAGTCTATCTTATCAGAAGAAGCCCCTTCTGTATAATTGCTTTTCAATGGTTTATGGTATAGCCAGAAGCTATAACCTTATAGATCAAGGGTTTTCGCCGCTTGCCATTGACCAGAACTAATAGTCCTTATAAAAAATAACTATAAGGCTTCTACCAGACAGACTGCCCCCCTCCCATTGGACAGTCCTCGTCCCCTCTAAAACAAAAAAAGAAGCTATCCGCTTCTTTTTTTGTAGGAACTTATGCTCAAGTTAGTTGCACACAAAAAGCATCCCAAGGTTCCAATACTTTTGTCTGTTTGACCTGCTCTACATTGGTATTGCTAATGAGGACCTCCTGATAGTCTTCCTCCAGTTCAAAGCTCTGAACTTGACTAGACAAATTGACCACAATCAAATAGCGTTGATTCCCATCTACTCGTTGGTAGGCAAAGACCTGGT
The DNA here is from genome assembly GCF_021595565.1 of Streptococcus sp. GS001. Lineage (NCBI taxonomy): Bacteria > Bacillati > Bacillota > Bacilli > Lactobacillales > Streptococcaceae > Streptococcus > Streptococcus sp. GS001. The sequence goes on along the minus strand of NZ_JACSYJ010000001.1, from coordinate 165,130 downwards.
CGACTGTATCCAGTAGCTCAAAGTCTGCCGAGATCAACCAGTCTTGCTCCTTACGGAGGGCAACCAATTGTTGATAGGTATAAAAAATGGATGAGGGATCAGCCAAAGCCGCTTCTACATTGATTTCCTGATAGTTTGGATTGACAGCTAGCCAAGGGTGACCGGTTGTAAAACCAGCCTGTGGGTGCTTGGACCACTGCATAGGGGTTCGAGCATTGTCCCGGCCAATATGTCGGATCTGGTCCATAATGGTGTCGAGATTCACTCCCTTTTCGAGGCTTTCCTTGGCGTAGTTAATAGATTCAATATCTTCGATTTCGTCCAGGCTCTTAAAAGGATAGTTGGTCATGCCAATCTCTTCCCCCTGGTAGATATAAGGTGTCCCTCTCATCAAATGAAGAAGAATAGCTAGGGCCTTAGCGGACTTCACCCGATAGGCTTGGTCATCTCCCCAGGCAGAAACAATCCGAGGGAGGTCATGGTTGTTCCAAAAGAGAGAGTTCCAGCCTTCGTCCATGCCCAGCTCCGTCTGCCACTTGTTAAAGATTTCTTTCAACTTAGGAACATTAAGCTTCTTCGCATAGTGCCATTTGGGCTGACCCTCTTGGAAGAGAAGCCCAATGTGTTCAAATTGAAAGACCATCGATAATTCTTCATTGTCAGGACCAGAGTATTGCTTAGCAATCTCAGGTGTCGCTCCCCAGGTCTCCCCGACCGTTAACAAATCCTTATCCCCGAAAGTCGCTCGATTCATTTCTTTCAGATAAGGGTGGAGCATGGGACCATTGGCTACGATCTTCTGATCAGGAATTTTCCCAATCATGTCGATGACATCCATCCGAAAACCACCGATCCCCTTGTCGATCCAAAAGTTCATCATGTCATAAATCTTCTGCCGAAGGGTCTCATTTTCCCAATTCAGGTCTGGTTGCTTCTTACTAAAGAAGTGCAAATAATACTGCTGGGAAGCCGGATCAAATTCCCAAGCTGAACCACTAAAGGTAGAGACAAGATCATTGGGTCGGTCCCTCCAAATATAGTAGTCTCGCTCTGGACTGTTTGGATTTTCCTTGGCCTCGATGAACCAAGCATGCTCATCAGATGTATGGTTGACCACCAAATCCATGATCATCTTAATACCGCGCTTTTGCCCCTCCGCAATCAATGTTTCCATATCTTCCATGGTGCCAAAGATGGAAGCAATATCCTCGTAATCAGATATATCGTAGCCATTATCATCCATAGGGCTTTGGTAGACAGGAGACAGCCAAATGGCCGTAATACCTAACTTCTCCAAATAATCCAGCTTACTGATGATCCCCTTGAGGTCACCGATTCCATCTCCATTGCTATCTAAAAAACTCTTGGGATAGATTTGATAAATCACGGCATCATGCCACCATTTTTTCTTCATGCGCTTCTCCTTTTTGGTTTCACTTGTAATCCCTTACATCATAACCAAACTGGAAAAGAATTGCAACTCTCAGCTGACCTATCAGTCTCCCTTAAAATAAAAAAGAAAGTCTCTCTAGAGAACTTCCTTTTCAAGACTTCTGTTTTTCTTTTCTTTTTGCCAAGAGTGATAAGAGAGCATGACCAATCCAAAGAGATGACTTCCCAACAAGGCCGTCACAAAAATCAACTTGCCCCTGTCTGGATAAGAAAGCGGGACATTGCTAAAGCCATAGCGAGCCCATTCGATAAAGATCGGATGCGAAAAATAAAGCGCCATGCTCATCTGCTTTAAGTACTGTAAATCATAGCTTTTCAAAAAGGACGATCGCAGACAAGCATTAACCAAATAGACCGTCACAAAGGGAAGGAGCAAGTAAAAGTTCTTATCGATTCCTTCATGTTGAAAAATGATGATGCCTTCCATACAGAACAAGCCAAAGGCGAGAGATAGCTTTTCCCAACGGTGAACCCTAAAGGTTTGTGCATGAAAATGATCATAGAGATAGTAACCCATAAAGATAAAAATGGGCGTGTAAAAGAGACCATTTCGAGCTGTAAAAAATAAATTGCTGTAGAGCTGGTAACCCTCGAGAAGACTCGTGGTGTCCAGATAAGCTGAATAGGTCTCGATCAAGCCCCAGCAGTAAAGAAGAAAGGTGATCACCCCCGTCCAAACCATACCTAAGCGTTTGACCAATTGATTGACCAAAAACAGGCCCAGCAAAAAGGCAGGGATATACCAGAGTTGGTAACACATTCCCAGATAGAGCAGAGCAATCAGAACGCCTGCTGGAAAGAGATAGACAGGGAGATGGAGACTAGAAAAAAAGACCCAGGCATAGGGAAGATAGACACAACTCCAAAATAAATAGGTTTTTACGATTTTGACCAGGTAGGCCTTCATTTTCCTTGCATCTCTTAGTGATGGCTTGAGGAAAAAGCTGGCACAGACGATAAAAAATGGCACCGCTAGCCGTCCAAGGATACTCTTAAGGCCAAAATGCACTGGCTCATAGGAAGTTAAGCGACCACTATGCACCAAAATCACTGCAATCGCAAAGAGGTATTGAAAAAGACTAATACTGGAAGTGTTATAGAGGGAATTCTTTTTCATGGTCCTACTCCTTCGCCAAATGCAGATTCTATGGTTATTTTAGCATGAAAGAGAGGACCAAGCAAGGAATCCTTGCCTCCTTATCTACCTTTTTTCCTCTATTTTTGATATACTCAAAGCATGCATAAACAAACAATTATTGATTTTAAAGAGCTTGGATTGCGACAGCTTTTCACCAAGCCGCTAAAGGAATTAAAAACAAGAGACCTTGACCAAGTAGAGACTCTTCTGAGAGAGGTGGAAGCCTATCAGGAAGCTGGTTTTTATGCCGTAGGCTATGTCAGCTATGAAGCCGCTCCTGCTTTTGAGAAAAAATTAGCCGTCCACCCAGCACCTCTCATGGGAGAGTATCTCCTCTATTTCACCATCCACGAAAAAGTAGAAACCCTTCCTTTCCCAGAGGACTACGAGGCAGTGGATCTTCCAGCCAATTGGCAGGAAGAGGTAGAGGCGCCTGCTTATCAAAAAGCCATCGAGACCATCCAGCACCACATCCGCCAAGGGGATACCTATCAGGTCAACTACACTGTCCAGCTTTCTCAAGAGCTAAAAGCTGACCCTTTGGCCATCTACAATCGCTTGGTGGTAGAACAGAGGGCCCATTACAATGCCTTCATTCAGCACGATGATGTGTCCATCCTCTCTATTAGTCCTGAGCTCTTTTTTAAACAAGATGACAGGCTACTGACCACGCGCCCTATGAAGGGGACGACTCGTCGTGGGCTTACCAACCAAACAGATCTTCAAGAGGCTGCTTGGCTAGAAGCTGATCCCAAAAATCGAGCAGAAAACATGATGATTGTCGATCTCCTCCGCAATGACATGAACCGGATTTCGGAAATTGGAAGTGAGCAGGTGACCCGTCTCTGCCAGGTTGAGCAATACTCTACTGTTTGGCAGATGACCTCGACCATTGAAAGTCGCTTGCGCCCCGAAGTCGACCTAGTCCAAACCTTCCAGGCCCTCTTTCCTTGTGGTTCTATCACAGGGGCACCGAAGATTTCTACTATGGAAATTATTCAACAGACAGAGGTTGCTCCTCGTGGCGTCTACTGTGGAACGATCGGTATCCTTCTTCCAAAAGGTAAACGAATTTTTAATGTGGCCATCCGAACCCTCCAAATGCAAGGGCATCAAGCCATCTATGGCGTAGGTGGAGGCATCACTTGGGACAGCAAATGGGAAAGTGAATACCGAGAGACCAAGCAAAAATCAGCAGTCCTCTACCGACAAGAGCCTCGCTTTGAGCTCCTGACGACCGGCCGCATCCACCAAGGAAAACTGACCTTCCTGGAGCAACACCTGACCCGTTTGAGAGAGGCCAGCCGCTACTTTGCCTACCCTTATGATGAGCCAAAACTCCTGAAAGAACTTCAAGAAGAGCTTGCTCGTTGTGATTCCAACCTTGACTATCGTTGTCGGATTGCCTTGCAAAAAAACGGGTCCTTCCAGCTGGCTATCACCGAACTGAAGGACTTGCCAGCTAGCTATCTGCAGGCTCAACTGACCGAGCAAAAGCTTGATTTAGCGAAGCCATTTACTTATTTTAAGACTAGCCAGCGAGCCCATCTAGTAGCTAAAGATCACGAGCAGATCTTCTATCTTCCTGATGGCAGCTTGTTAGAAACGACAATTGGCAATCTCATCCTTGAAATCAAGGGTAATCTCTATACCCCACCAGCTCACCTCCCTATCCTCGACGGGATTTACCGCCGCCATCTCTTAGAAACTGGACAAGTAGAAGAAAAACTGTTAACGCTGAAGGATTTAGGAGTCGCTGACCAAGTCTATGCCTGTAATGCCCTGCGTGGCCTCTATCCACTCGATTTCACTAGAGAGGAATCAGAATGAAACTTATTTTTATACATGGCCTAGGCCAGGATGCTCACTCTTGGCAAGGGGTCCAAGATGCACTTTCCCCCTTGCAATCTGAATCTTTCGCTATTTTCTCCCATCCAAGCGAAAGCTACCAAGAGGCCAAAGAAAGATTGACGGAGCACCTCCAGCAAGAAAGCGAGCCCTTTATTCTGGTTGGACTCTCACTGGGAGGCGTTCTCGCTCTCGATCTCTCCAGCCGAGACTTGCCACAACTCAAGGGCTTGGTGCTTTCAGGGACGCAATACAAACTCAACACCAATCTCCTCTATAGGCTCCAAATTCTCCTTTTTCGTCTGATTCCCAAACATGTCTTTGAAAAGCAGGGGGCCAATAAACAGCACATGTTGCAAATCTTTACCGAATTAAAAAGCCTCAATCTAACCGATACCGCTAAAACTTGCCCTCTTCCTAGCTTAGTGATTTGCGGCAGCAAGGATGGGGCCAATCAGGCTTCTTCTAAAAAGTTGGCCAATCTCCTGCCTAAAGGTCACTATCTAGAAATCGCAGACGGGGGCCATCTACTCAATACTCAGAAACCCCATGAACTTGCAGAAGCCATCAAGGAGTTTGTTGGTGAATTTAAAAATGAAGAGGCTAGCTTAAAAAACAGTTCCTCTTAATGTAGATAACGTATTTTTTCATGTTACATAACTTAAAAAATCAAGAAATGTTTATATTTTTAAGTTATGCATGAATATCTAGAGGCTTTCCGCCGTGAGAAAAGTGCCTGAAACACAATTGTTTCAGGCACTCGGGAGTTTTGGAACCTTAGGTCCAAAACTAAGTCATGGAACTTCTTCGAAGTTCGCTGACGTCCGTACTCACCTAAGGAAAGCCTCTAAGAAAACTTATTCTTAAAGTCACGGCTAACTTTTAAAAGGTTAGTCATTTTTTTAGAAATATTTTAGAATTGCTTGATAGTTATTTGAAAAGCAAGCTGTATACTAAGAGTGTAAAGAAAACAACTAGTCATTTGGACGAAGGAGAAAACCATGGAAAAAGTATTAGAAATTTCCCATTTGAGTAAAAAGTTCGGTCAACAATACGCCTTAAATGATGTGAATCTCACCATTCGCAAAGGCGACGTCTACGGCCTCATCGGTAAAAACGGGGCAGGGAAAACCACCCTCATCAAGGTCATCACCCAGCTGATTCAAGAAACTGATGGAAGCGTCTCCCTCTTCGCTTCCACGAATCGCTCTCAGTGGACACAAGCCCTGAAACGGGTCGGATCTGTCATTGAAAGTCCTGTGGCTCACAAGCATATGACCGCTTATCAAAACCTAATCTACTATTGCAAGGCACGCCATATCCCCAATCCCGACCAGGTCATCAAAGAAACCTTGAACTATGTCGGCCTGAATAATACGGGTAAGAAGAAATTCCGCGATTTTTCACTCGGGATGAAACAACGGTTGGGAATTGCGATTGCGCTCATTGCCAAGCCCGACTTCCTCATTTTGGACGAACCCATCAATGGTCTCGATCCTGTCGGAATCAAGGAATTCCGTCAGATGATCAAGCGCCTCAACGATGAACTCGGCATGACCATCCTCATTTCCAGTCACATCCTCTCCGAACTTTATCTGGTTGCCAATCGCTTTGGCATTGTCGACCAAGGACGCCTGATCAAAGAAATTAGCAAGGCTGAATTCGAAGAACAAGGAGAAGATTACATCATCCTCAAAACTAGCCAACTAGCTCTTGCCAGTCAACTGATCCAGGATCAGCTCCATCACCGTATCAAGGTCATCGATAAGGATGGAGAAATCCATATCTTTGGACAGACTCACGATATTAAAGTCATTGTCAAAGCGCTCGTTCAAGAGGATATTGACGTGGATGAAATCTACTATGCTCGCCAAGATCTGGAAAAATTCTTTACGGACTTGGTAGACTAGTCAACCCACCGTCTTGCATTACTTATCCCACATATTTCATTTAGGAGATTTATCATGTTGCATACCATTCAAGCAGATTTTTACAGACTTTTTCGCTCAAAAGGTTTTTGGATTACAGAAGCCATTCTCGTTCTCAACATCCTGTCTGGAGTCATCTTTGGAGCTACCGGCCACGTCGGCGTCAATACGGAATCCAAATTACCCCAAGCGACCGAAGTTTGGACGGGCTTTAAAGCCTTGACCAACTACTCTTCCAGCATCAGTGTGACTATCCTCTTTACCATTATTGTCATCACCTTGGTTCTAGGAACAGACTTAACGCAAAACTTATACAAGAATAATCTGGCCTATGGGGTTTCGCGCACCAGCTACTACTTTGCTAAAAGCGCCGTTGTCCTGACCATTGCCCTCTTCCAATTTCTTGTTTCTTATGGTCTCGTCTTCTTAATCGCGACCCTCTACAATGGACTTGGAACCATGCCAGAGCACTTCCTTGCTCATTTTGGACTGACCGTGCTGATTCAGTTCCTTTCCACCTTAGCTTGGGTCAGTATCATTTCCTTCCTCCTTTACGCTAGCCAATCCATCACCTTGGCCTTCGTCGGCTACTTCATTGGAAATATCCTCTTAAGCCTTCCTGCGCTTTTCTTTAAAGATATTGACATTCTCCACTATCTAAACTTGGAGTTCCAATATTCCATGGTACAGAGCACAACAGCAACGAACAACACTCTCTCGATTTCCCTTGGATTCATCCTTGTTTTCGGCTTCCTAGGACTCGCTACTTTCAAACACAAAGATTTATAACAAAAAGGCTTGAGCGATGCTCAAGCCTTTTTTCTTAGTGTAATGGTCAAAACAAACCAATCTGCCTCTGTTGCCAGTTGCAAGTCGCCCCCTAAGATCTCTACAAAATTTTGAATAATGTAGAGACCCAAGCCAGAAGACTCTTCTGTATCCGACAGATTTTCAGAGTAGAATCGACTAGCCAGTTGGTCTAAATGTTGAATCGGTTGTTGCACAATATTGCGCAGCTCTACCCGAATCGTGTCCGCGTCCGACATCAAGGTCAAACGCGCCTGCTCCTTTCCATGTTTGAGGACATTGCTGAGCATATTTTGCAAGAGGCGCTCCCAAAGCTCCGGATCCGTAGCATAATGAAGATGCTCCTCTATCTCCACTTCTAAGGCAATCCCCGCCTCAGACAAGCTATCATAATACTGGAACAACTGCTGGGTCAGGACTTGGCTGAGATTAACGTCTGTAAGCCGAGGCTGAATAGCTCCCTCCATCAAGCGTCTGTATTCCAAGAGAGATTCCAGGCGTTTTGAGACAACTTGAAGATTGGAAGCAATTTTCTTCAGCTTTTCCTCTTCCTGCGTCCCACCCTTGATGATTTGTTGGGTATAGCCCGATGCAATGGTCAAAGGCGTTCGGATATCATGAGCAATATTACTGATGGCCATATCCAAGGTCTTTTTCTCTTGAAAGGCAATCCGATTGGTCCGCTCGATCTGTTCAAAGAGATCACTTACCTGCTTGGTCAAGGCGACCATTTCTTTTTTTGAAACACGTGACGTTAACCGCACCCCACTCCCATTTTGGAGCTTCTTTTGAATCTGCTCCTGCAAATCTTTGAGAGCAGAGAGTAGGCGAAGGTAGCCAAGTCCCAAGAGAAGGACAAGGACGACTAGAATTAGAACCAATCCCCACATTACTTGTCTCCTTTCAAGCGAACACCCAAGCCCCAGACGGTTTCAATGTAATCCTCATTAGGATCAAGCTGGGCAATTTTCTTCCGGAGATTACTCAATTGGGCATTAAGGGTATTGTCTCCAGGCAGATAAACTTCTTCCCAGACCGCCTCATACAATTCTTCCTTGGTGAAAATTTTCTTTGGATGTGCCAGCAAGGTCTCAAAAATTTGAAATTCTTTTTTGCCCAAGCGAAGCGTCTGTTCGCCAGACTCCAGTTCAAAGGTTTCTGGGTTCAGGACCAGATTTTTAAAAGTCAGCTTTTTCGATGATGGAGGTTCCTGTGCCGGAGTGTTGTTATTTCTCAACTGCACCGTCACCCGAGCCGCCACTTCATCCAGATTAAAGGGCTTGACAATATAATCATTGGCACCGGCAAGGAGGTACTGGCTAATGAGGTGTTTGTCTCCAAGAGCCGTCATCATGATGACCGGCACCTGACTCTGCAAACGGATCTCCTCCAGGACCTGATCGCCATTTTTCCCAGGAAGCATGATGTCTAGGAGGACCAAATCAACGGCTTCTTGCTGGAAGAGCCGCAGCCCTTCTGTACCTGAAAAAGCCTGAAGGACCTCATGATCTTCACTTAAGAGACTGTATAAAATTTCTTGGATATCATTATTATCCTCGATTAATAAAATCCGTGCCACTTGCCTCGCTCCTTTTTCCTTTGAACTCCAAATCATTTCTATTACCCTAGCCTATCAAATAAAAGCTCCTTCGTCAATGAAAAATGCAAAGAAAACACTCGATCAAGAAGAACTTTCTTCCTAATCGAGTGTTGCATTAGTTGACAGAAGCTCCATTGGTCGCAATGACTTCTTTGTACCAATAGAAGGATTTCTTACGTGAGCGGGCTAAAGTTCCTTTTCCTCCATTGTCCCGATCAACATAGATAAAGCCGTAGCGTTTCTTCATTTCTCCAGTCCCGGCAGAGACCAGGTCAATACAGCCCCAAGTCGTATAGCCCCAGAGGACAACACCATCTTCATGGATGGCATCCCGCATGGCCTTGACATGGGCAGCCAGGTAGTCAATCCGGTAATTATCCTCAATCTCCCCTGCTTCATTTGGTGTATCAACTGCCCCTAATCCGTTTTCCACGATAAACATCGGCTTTTGATAACGATCCCAGATGGTATTGAGGGTAATGCGGAGACCAAGAGGGTCAATCTGCCAACCCCATTCCGAGCTTTCTAGGTAGGGGTTCTTCAGAGAGGCAAAGATATTGCCCGCTGTTTTCTCCCTTTCAGCTGGATCACCTGAAGCGACCCGACTGGCATAGTAAGAGAAGGAAATAAAGTCTACCGTGTGTTCTTTCAATAATTGAAGGTCCTGCTCGGTCATCTCAACCGTGATTCCCTGACGCTCCCACTCTTTCTTAGCATAGTTTGGGTATTCCCCACGCGCCTGCACATCGATAAAGAAATAGTTTTTGCGGTCTTCTTCTAGACCAGCCCAGACATCTCGCGGAGCACAGGTATGCGGATAGTTTTGCCCTGCTGCCAGCATACAGCCGACCTTATTGTTGGAATCAATCTCATGGGCTAGCTTGGTGGCAATGGCTGAAGCGACCAACTCATGGTGAGCCGCCTGGTATTTGACTTGCTCCTCATTCTCTCCTTCTTCAAAGCAGAGACCCGCTCCCATAAAAGGCGCATGGAGGATCATATTGATCTCATTAAAGGTTAGCCAGTAGTTGACCAAGCCCTTGTAGCGAGTGAAGAGGGTCCGGCAAAGACGTTCATAACATTCCAACATCTTGCGACTACGCCAACCTCCATACTCGGTAATCAAATGCATGGGACAGTCAAAGTGGGTAATGGTCACCAAGGGTTCAATGCCATACTTGTGGCACTCCTTAAAGAGCTCTTCATAGAACTGTAGACCTGCTTCATTTGGCTCCAGTTCATCCCCTTTGGGGAAAATCCGAGACCAGGCAATGGACAAGCGATAAGTTTTAAAGCCCATTTCCCCAAAGAGGGCAATGTCTTCCTTGTAGCGATGGTACATATCAATGCCATCCTTAGCCGGATAAAAATAGCCCTCTTCAAAGTCAAACATCTTTTTCTGACCCGTAATAATGGCGTGACGATCAGGACCAATCGGTACCACATCCACATTGGCCAAGCCACGGCCATCTTCATTATAAGCTCCCTCACACTGGTTAGCAGCCGTCGCCCCACCCCAAAGAAAACCATCTGGAAATTGAAGTTTATCGGTCATCTCTCTACCTCACTTGATTTGATAGTTCTATTATACCCTTCTCTAACCAGAAAATCTTACAACATCCTAGGAAAAACTGATACTATTCTAAGATTGTTTTTGTTCACGCGCAATACAAAAAGTCCGGAGGACTCCGATTTTTTAAAATGCATACCAATTATTTTTTGTCAAATATAAATATTGGTCTTTCTTAAATCTAATAAATTCTGTTAAAATAGAAAAATTTTATTCGTTAGAGTTATTCAATCATCTACTGAAACTTTCCGCCGTGAGAAAAGTGCTAGAAACACGATTGTTTCTAGCACTCGGGAGTTTTGAAACTTTAGGTTCAAAACTAATTGAACACTGGCTGCGGATTGTGTCAAAAAGATAAGCTTTCCTAGAATCAAAAGATTCTGCGTCAAACTTCCTATTTTGACTTTATCCGAAGACGCCCTTAGTATCTTGATTTAGTCATGGAACTTCCTGGATTGCTGAAATCATCCACTGGATAATTTCACCTAACGTCCGTACTCACCTAAGGAAAGTTTCAAAGAAGATTTTGTCTTTAATAAAAAAGACCGGATGGCTCCGATCTTTTCTATAGTTCATTTTCTCAAATTCTATTTTAAGAATAGCTAAGGTTGACGTTAAATGACCACGCCTCCTATTTCATACGATAAAAATCAATCACTAGACCAGCAGGGCCACTTACTAGCAGGGATTCGGTTCCCCAATCAGTTACAACTGGCCCATGTAAAATCTCAATCCCTAATTCTTTCACACGCTTTTGATTCTGTTCCAAATCTTCAACTTCAATGTGTAGAATGATTCCTGACTGAAAATTTTCCAAAGGAATCAAATGATTTTGGGATAACATGAGACAGTGACTGCCAATCGTGAACTGAGCAAAACTTTGGTCAACATAGTCCGCCTTTTTGTCCAAGATACGCTCCAAGCTAGCACATACTTGGGGAACATTTGAAACGATAATATCTAATTGATTTAAATTCATTTACTATCCTCCAGAAAAAGACCGGATAGCTCCGATCTTTTCAAGTTCTGCTCTAAGAAAATCAAAGTATAAACAAGGCATAGAACCGCAGACAGTACTGGAGTACGGCAAGGTGAAGATAACGCAGTTTACATTTGATTTTCGACGAGCAGGATTATTTGATTGCGCGTGATTGCAACCCTTCTTCTTCCAAGAAGAGGCGGAATGGTACAAGCTCTTCAGCTTCGTATTTTTCTTTGAAGGCTTTAATAGCTTCTTCTGAGTGTTGTTTTGGATCCAACTCAAGTACTTCTACTGGAAGTGGACGATGTGGAGTGATGTGAGCATCGATAACAACAGTTTTACCTTCTTTGTTCAATTTAACAGCTTCAGCAACGACTGCGTCGATGTCTTCGATACGGTCAACTGTAAATCCAATAGCTCCTTGAGCTTCAGCGATTTTCGCATAGTCAGCATTAGGGAAGTCACAACCAAACAAGTGTTTGTTTGTGTCTTCGTATTTGTCCTTGATGAAGGCATATTTACCATTTGAGAAGACAACGTTGATAACTGGAAGGTCGTATTGAACGTTTGTGATAACGTCTGGGTAGCACATGTTGAATGCACCGTCACCCATGATGTTCCATACTTGGCGATCTGGATTGTCTTTCTTAGCAGCGATACCACCAGGAAGGGCAATACCCATTGTCGCAAAGAGTGGAGATGTACGCCACATGTTCTTAGGTGTCATGTGAAGGTGACGAGTTGATGTTTGAGTAGTGTCACCTACGTCGATTGAATAGATAGCGTCTTGATCAGCATGTTTGTTGATTGCATTGTAAACTTGATACAATTGCAATTCACCCTCAGTTTTACCTTCGAGTTTGTTCATGTAATCACGCCAGTTTTGGTTATTCTTAACGTTTGCACGCCACCATGGAGTAGATTCAACTGGATTCACTTTATCAAGGATTGCTTTCGCTGCTTGACCTGCATCACCAAGGATTGAAGCGTCTAGGGCATGACGTTTACCAAGTTTGTAAGGGTCGATATCGACTTGGATGAATTTTTCAGTGTTCTTGAATGCTTCGTATACTTCAGCAAATGGGAAGTTTGAACCAAGGAAAAGAACTGTGTCTGCTTCAAAGACAACTTCGTTGGCTGGTTTCCAACCAACACGGTAAGCAGAACCTGTCAAACCTTCGTAGTTCCATTCGAACGCTTCAAAGTTTTTACCAGTTGTGATGATTGGTGCTTTGATTTTACGTGACAATTCAGTGATCACTTCACCAGCTTTAACACCACCGTAACCAGCATAGATCACTGGACGTTCAGCATTGTTCAAAATTTCAACAGCCTTGTCAATTTCAACTTCGTTCAAAGCAGGAGCGATGAATGAACGCTCGTAAGAACCTGATCCGTAGTATGAGTTTTCGTCGATTTCTTGGAAACCAAAGTTTACTGGAATTTCAACGACAGCTGGACCTTTTTTAGAAACGGCAGCACGGCAAGCTTCGTCAATCACTTTTGGCAATTGCTCAGCGTAAGCTACACGTTTGTTGTAAACAGCGATACCGTTGTACATTGGGTTTTGGTTCAATTCTTGGAAGGCATCCATGTTCAATTCGTTAACTGGACGTGATCCAAGGATAGCAAGGAATGGAGTGTTATCCATAGCTGCATCGTAAACACCGTTGATCAAGTGAGTTGCACCTGGTCCACCTGAACCAACTGCAACACCGATAGATCCGCCAAATTTAGCTTGCATAACCGCTGCAAGAGCACCTGTTTCTTCGTGACGAACTTGCAAGAAACGGATATCTTTGTCTTCAGCCAAAGCGTCCATAAGTGAGCTAAGTGTTCCTGATGGGATACCGTAGATAGTGTCTACGCCCCATGTTTTCAATACGTTGAGCATTGCTGCAGATGCAGTAATTTTTCCTTGAGTCATAAATATAACTCTCCTTCAATAAAAATAATTGTCAGTCTTTGAACTGAATTCGACAAAGAGTGAAAACGTTTCAAATAACTTTACTATATCAATTTATCACGTTTTATTGTCCTTGTATAAGAATATGCTCACTGAATGCCTGGAACTATTACATAACACAAAGCACATATCTGTTCTGTTTCTGCCAACTATTTTATAACAGAAGTCACAAACCGCATAAGGGCAAGGTTTTTGCTTGTTGTAGAATTAGTACAAAATAGAGTGTTTCCCCAAACTGTTTTATAGAAGACATTAAAAAATCCTAGCTGGAAAATCATTTTCCTTGCTAGGATGGGTTATATTTCTCTTTGAAGAGCCTTACTCAAGACCCTGTATCCTTCAATTGTTAAATGAAGTCCATCTGTTGTATAAGCCGGTTTGAGCTGACCATCTTCTCCAAGCAAATGATCAAAAACATTGATAAATTCAACATTTATCATCCCTTGGGCCAATTCGTGGTAGGCCTGGTTCAAGGTCTGAATCTTCTGATTGGTCCGAATATAGACTGTCCCCTTGTAAGGCTCTCCCTCATTCACAGGAAGAACCGAAACGAGTTTGATTTGCGCCAAGGGCAAGAGCCGCACCATCTCCTGCAGGATAATGCTCATGTTATCAATGGTTTCCGACAGGGGCATTTCCTTGCCAATGTCATTAGTTCCGATCAGTAAAAAGACCTTGTCCACTGCTTGACCGAAAATATGGGCATCTAGATGCTCTCTTAAGAGGTCTGTCTTGTAGCCTCTAATCCCCCGATTCACCATATACTGATTCGTCAACAGCAACTCTTGAAGGGGATAGTATTCGACGATAGAGTCTCCTATAAAAAGAATATCGGGTTCCCTCAAAGGATTTTGATTCAGTTCTCGGTAATTCTTCTGTATTTTTGCCTGTTCTTTCAACAGCCAGGTTTCTAATAATTGTACAGCCATAAAGGCTCCTTTCGATTCGTATAGTAGAAACTGTGCAAGGTAGGATAAGATCCTAGTCGAAGCTGATCCTTCCATCCAAGTAAGCTTCGATGACTTCGTAGACTCCATGATTCTGATGAGAAGGCGCCGTATAGCGGGCTGCTTGTCGCGCATGGGGATCCGCATTTTCCATTGCATAGGAATAGGTCGCTAACTCAAGCATCTCGAGATCGTTTTGGCTATCGCCAAATGCCATCAGATGCCCACCATCCACGCCCCAGCGTGCTTCTAAGAATTGAATGGCCGTAGCCTTATTGACACCCGGTTGCAGAATATCAATGGCTCCATAGCCACTAGCTGCTGGAAGCAGGCGCTCTCCAAACTTTTCTCGCAGCTCTTGCACAAAATCTTCGACTTTTTTAGTCTCCGTGACGACACTTAACTTCAAAACTTGCTCGCCATGTTCATGGACCAAATCATCCACAAAGCGCATCCGTTTGTAAAAAGCAGCTGCTAACTCAGGCGTCATCAATTGCTCTAAAAGAGGAAACTCTGTTCCTTTCTTGGCATAGCCTCCCGATAAGCTACTAACGACCAGATGAAGTTCTTCTTCTCGGCCTTCTAGATACTGCAAGACCTCCTGCACCAGCTCTTCCGGCCAGCTGCACTCTCGGATGAGCTTTCCCTTCTCTAATATCCGTGCCCCATTGGCCAGCACCAAGGTGACGCGATCTTTCAAGTCTCCCAATACATGAGCCATACGGCTATAGCCATTCCCTGTCGCAATGACAAAAGGAATCCCTCTTTGGTCTAGCTGATCCAGAATGCAACTCAAGCGCTCATGGTCCACTTCTCCTTGCTCGTCCATCAGAGTGCCATCCATATCTGTCGCAATCATTTGTAGCATACCGCCACCTCTTTCCATCTTTCCCCTATTATACACCATTCCCTCATCATTTTGGAGCCTTCTCTCCCATAAATCACCCTCTCCTCCTTCCTTAAAATTTAAGAAATTCCACTGAATCCTCTTTAATTTTTGGTCCAATTTTATTATAATATAGATAGTAGATTTTCCCTGTATGAGTAACTAGCAGACCCTTTCACACACCTGGTAAAAACGTCTGCTACTCCCGAAAAAGATCTAAGAGGTAGGCATGAACACAAAGACCTTATACCGCCAAACATCCTTTCCCAATAGCGATTTCCCTTTTTCAATCAGACAGATTAGAACACAAAATGGCCAGCCAGATATCTTATTTCACTGGCACACCGATATTGAGATTATTTATGTCAATGAAGGGACTGCTCAGTTCCATATCGACTATGAATATTTTAATAGTCAGCCTGGTGATATTATTTTGATCCGCCCCAATGCCCTCCACTCCATCCACCCCATCCAGAGTTCTTCTCATACTATGGATGTCCTGCATTTTAATCTGGACCTGATTGGGATTACCCATAAAAATATCGCCACTCTAAAATATTTACAACCCCTCTACAATGGGGATTTTGAATTCGTCCGACGCATTCAAGCCCAATCACCTGGTTACGAAGAAATCAAACAGAGCCTCTTAACCTGTATGGCAAACGGAAGAGAACAAGGACCCTACTATGAACTCCGACTTAAATCCCAGCTCAATGAACTCCTCTATCTCCTCTTCTCTCACAACTATATCGTCGAGAAGAAGTTCTCAACGGACGCTTACCGGAGAGAAGAAAAAATCCGTTTGGTCCTCGATCATATTTCGAACCATTACCAAGAGGAGCTCATGATCGAGCATTTGGCAGAGCTGTGCCATTTTAGCCCGACCCACTTCATGAATTTCTTTAAGAAACAATTAGGACTCTCTTGTATGGAGTACATCATTCAATATCGACTGAAAAAAGCAGCCCATCTCCTCCAGCATTCCGATCTGGCAATCATTGATATCGCGAGCCAATCCGGCTTCAACAACCTCTCAAACTTTAATCGCCAGTTTAAGAAATACTATCAGGTTACTCCAAGCCAATACCGAAAAGCTTGTCTATAACCAATAGATCAAACAATAAAAGCACATAAAACACAAGTGAAGTTTGCGTTTTATGTGCTTTTAATTTTTTACAACAGAAGGTCTGATAAAGCCTAGCAACCTTCCTCTTTATCACTCAACATTCTATTCAAAGACCATTTCCCTGTCTTTTCATATTGTCCAATTAATTCTTGGGAAGTTTGAGTGATTTCTGAAGGAAAATGAAGGCTTTTTAATGTATTGACCGCATTCTTCGTTACTGCAGCTCCCTGCTTTATCTGATAATCAAAGACGATTTTCCCGTCAACATAGCGACTGTCAAAATGATAATTATCATTGACTGCACCAGATGCCGCAACTAGCTCAATATCATGGCTTGAAATCATATACAGGCAATTGTGTCTCGATAGCCAGCGGACAATCCCTAAGCCAGAGCCAATTCGCTCAATGGTATTGGTTCCCTTAAAGAGTTCATCAATAAAGAAATAATGAAAACCTGACTTTTCCAGACTCTCAATCATTCGGAGGATCGTTTTGCTCTCTGTAATAAAATAACTATCTCCAACCTCGATATCATCGCTGACATCCATAGAGGTCATGACATGTCCATAAGAAAGCTCCAAACTGTCACCATAAGCGAAGCCCAAGCCCTGCGCTAAAATACAGTTAATGGCTACCATTTTCAAATAAGTGGATTTTCCGGAGGCATTATCCCCACTAATCACCATATTTTTTTCAAAAGTGACGTCATTAGCAACCGGATCCGCTAGTAAAGGATGGTAGATCCCCTTTCCTTTAATCCCAGCTTCTTCCTTAAAATTGGGATGACAAACCAAATTACCATCACGCTTATGGCGTAGAAGGCTGATGGCTACTTCCAATTCCCCCAAAAGATTGATTGTTTCCTGAGCTTCTTTCTGATGAGTCCTCACTTGCTGATAGATATAGATTTGAGCAATCTGCGGAATTAAGAAAAGAAAATTAAGGTAAATCAGGATAATTTCCATCTCGGAGCTTCCTGTTGGACTTTGTAAGATACTGGAAATGACTTTCGTCTTCTTAAATGGTTGGATAGCCTGTTTGAGGGCTTCTTGTTTTGGTAGCGCTAGACGGCTCAACTTTTCCGCTGAAGCAAAGATGCGAACCAGGTAACTAACTTGATCCAAGCGCATTTTATTCGACCAATTCCGAATGCTCGAAAAAATGATATTAAACGTCACACTCGCTATCAAGACTGACATGGCTTGAATTTGAAAAAACGGAAGAAAGAAAAGAGAGAGGACTGGCAAACACGCTAAAAAAATATAGAGAGAAAGATAAATCCTCGAATCTTGCTTCCCTGGATTCGCCACAATACTTCTAGCCATATTGTGGTTCTTTTTTCCTAACTGGTTCATAACAACCTGAACCTTCAGACGAAGATCCGGATGATGTTCAAAGAAATCTTCTAACTCCTGCAAAGATGCATCTGGTTGAAAGTTTATCAAACGCATCTTCTGGTACAAGGCCTCTGCCCCAATACTAGACTGTGTATGGTTCAGCTGATCAAAGACTCTATGCATGTCTAAATCATGCCAAGTTTGACCATCTACTTGACTATCCGTTGGCTGGAATGTAGATGCCAAAAGCATCGTTTCCACTAAACTCTCTTCACTATCATTTTTTATAAAAAAAGGTTTCCCCTCCCAAGCCTTGGCTAAATTTTTTCTCAGACGAATCGTTGATATCCGATTTGTTAGAACCATAATGATAATCAGTCCAACAAATCCAATTGGTAACCACTCCAGTTTGTCCATTCCTTAATCCTCCCTTCCTATTGCCAATTCAGATTCACATGTTCCTTCACTTCCTGGTAGGCTGTATCAACACGCGCCTTTGTTTCATCATCCAATTGATCCCGGTACTTGCCGCCTTCAATCCAGTCCTCCAAGATATAGGTCTGGAAATGATAGAGTTCATAACCTTCAGGAGAATAACTGTCCTTTGGCGTCCGGTTGACCCAAGTAGGATGAGCTGTGGCCGTTTTGATCCGTGTCTTGCGCCCTACCTTCTCAATGGTGATATCCATCAGGACACCCCGTTCGGTCCATTGCGCATTGTCTATCCCTTCCATGGTTTCCATCCGCTGATTGGAAAGGAAATTCCCCATAGAATAAACAATCAATTTCTGTTGCCCATCCTTATCCACAATCTCAGCAGGCTGGACAACATGAGGATGACCACCCAAGACGATATCCGCCCCCCAAGAAATCATCTTATGGTATAGCTCCTTTTGTTCCTCTGATGGCTCTAACTCATATTCATTTCCCATCTGAGGCATGACAATGGTCATGTCCGCTTCCATCTCCGCTTTTTGGATTTCTTGACGCATCCGCTCCTCATTGAGGTCCGATAGACGGTTGTCATAGTCCTCTTGTTCTAGATTATATTCCATCCCATTAAACCCGTAGGAATAGGCCAAAATCGCAATCTTGATCCCATTTACCTCCTTGATCAGGATAGGGGCTTGATCCCGCGTCTCATGTGGGTAGACACCAACCGTTTGGATCCCCGCGTCTTCAAAAGCCTTGGCAGTCGAAAACAGCCCTTCCAAGCCAGAATCGAGGATATGGTTATGTCCCAGATCCATCACCTGATAGCCTGCCTCCTTAATCGAAGCAACTACCTCCCCAGGGGCATTGAAAATCGGATAGCCCGAAAGCCCATAATCCGGATTAATGGTCCCTTCAAAATCCCCCAAGACCAGATTCCCTTGCTTTAACCATTCCTGAGCATAGTGATAATTCTCAGAAAAATCATAGCTTCCATCTTCCTTGGCGGCGCTCATATAAATCAAGTCATGATAGAGTTGATCTCCATTTGCCATGATCCGAGCCGTATGCGGTAACTGATCTGGATGAATTTCTTCTTGCTTTTCAACGACTTCCGGCATTTCTAGCGCTGTAATGGGAAAACCATTCCATTTTTGAACCCACAAGACCAGATTTGCTGCCGCAAATACTGTAATCAGCAAACCATAGACAAACTGTTCGTTGGTCAGGCGAAAAGCGGTCACCTTTCCCAAGCCAATATCAAGCCAGTCGTTGAGCATCCTGAGGATATCTTTCCCAAGCTCGCTCCATCTCTTTAAGAGATCCTTCCAATTCTTCATCATCTTCTCTTCCTATTTCTCTTGCACTTCTCAAAGGCCTCTCCCTAGCATCTTGATGGTACCTTTTACATTCTCACACTTCTCTAATCATCTCAGGTTTATACAATGAGCCACTAAAACCACATCAAACCTAGTATTCATTGAAATGCTTTCCCTTCATTGTATCACAAATTTTAAGAAGAGAAAAAAGAGAGCAGGACAGAAGCGCCATTGTTTAGAACTGCTTCTTTGTTCTGCTCCTACACAGTTGATTGATCCATGTATATGATCGATCATCACTTCTTATCGTTTGATTTGGACAAGCTAATCGCAACCATGACAAGACTTAGGAAAAAGGCCGAAATCAACCCTTTTGTCGTCCGATTCATAAAAGGTTGATGGAATACAAAATGATTATAGGCAGTAAATCCTAATCCAATCAGAGTTACCATAGCCGAAAGTGAAAAAATTGTTAACCACAAATTTCTATTTTTCATCATAAACTCCGTTTTTCGATCTACTAGAAAGGCCCTCTTATTTCAAAGCCTTTAACAAATAACCATAACCTTCTTGCTCCATTTCCTCTTTTGGAATAAAGCGCAGAGAGGCTGAATTGATACAATAGCGTAGGCCACCTTGGTCTTTTGGTCCATCGGTGAAGACATGTCCTAGATGGGCATTGCCTGAGCGGGAACGAACTTCGATCCGCTCCATTCCGTGGCTATGATCCTGATAATAGTGGACGACATCTTTGGCAATGGGACGGGAGAAACTTGGCCATCCACAGCCAGACGCAAACTTATCCTTGGCAAAGAAGAGAGGCTCCCCAGTCGTAATATCCACATAGATGCCCTCTTCAAAGGTCTGATCATAGACATTGTGGAACGGGCGTTCCGTCGCACTCTCCTGAGTGACTTGGTACTGCTCTGCTGTCAGTTTCGCCTTTAAGGTTTCTTGATCCGGCTTCTGGTAGGCTGCTGGATCAATCAAGGGCTGCTCAGCATCCGTCACATCGATATGGCAATACCCCCCAGGATTCTTCTTGAGATAGTCTTGGTGGTAGTCCTCAGCCAAGATATAGTGACGCAAGGGCTCTAGCTCCACCGCGATCTTGTGCCCCAGTTGCTCTTCTTGCTCCGCAAACAGGTGGGCGATCACCTGACGATCCGCCTCGTCTAGGTAATAGACACCTGTCCGATATTGGCGGCCTCGATCATTTCCCTGCTTGTTAACGGACAAGAGATCGATCACCCGGAAATAGTAGAGCAGAATTGCGCGTAAAGTAATCTTGTCTGGATCGTAGATAACTTGTACAGTCTCTGCATGATCCGTTTCTTTGATCAGTTGATAATTGGTCGTTTCTACCTGGCCATTGGCATAGCCCACCGTCGTCTTTTCTACACCGAGGATCCGAGAAAAATACTCCTCTAAGCCCCAAAAACAGCCACCTGCTAGATAAATCTCTGCCATCTTTTTTCCTCGCTTCCTGCATTCCCTAAGAGGAACGCTTAACATCTATTAGCTCCATCATAATCCAAGAGCCTCAGATTTTCAAGGATTCTGCATCAAAAATCCCTTCTACTATACTAGTAAAAGGGATAAAGGCACTCCCACTTATTTTTCAAATAAGAAAAAGAGCGAATAACCAAGATTTCGTAGAGACACTAAAAACTGATGGAAAAAATCATGCATGAGAGACATGTCCCACACCTCCTTTGAATATCTGTGGATAAACACAAAGCTAGCATCAACTACAAAACCACCGTCGGTCCGTAGACCTGTAACTGAGGCTTCACAACCTCGTAATGCCAGTGATCATAAGCTCGCCAAGATTGAAAGGTTTCTTCATTTAAACGCAACCCGCTCAGACCAATCAATAAACTAGCGGTCTGATAAAACTTCTCCAACTCGATCAACAGGTGATTGTCTATCCTTTGAGCCTTCAATAAAACTTTCAACATCTGATCTAGATTTTCTTTAAATCGAAAGGCATCATGACTGGCTTTGCATTCCCTAGAAAAGGCTGTTTGGAGAGTTTCGATCTTCGTCCTCGCCTCTTGAATCACATCCCTTTCTCCCATCGAAATCACCTTCCTTTTCACCTCCATTGTACACCTTTTTCTCTCTATAAAAATGGAAAATCTCTAAAACTAGGAACAGAATGTTGTCTCTGGATAAGAAACCATAAAAACTTCCCCAAGTTTCCACTCGAGGAAGTTCTTTTCAAAAAATTAGTCAATGTAGTGCAGTTTCCCACGGAAATCTTCCAGGCTTTGGTAGCCTTTTTCTTCCATGATGGCTTTGAGTTCCGCAGTGATGCGTTCAAAAGCCCCCACTCCTTCTTTATGAAGCGTGGTTCCGATTTGTACCATACTCGCGCCACAAAGGATATGTTCAAAGGCATCACGACCAGTCAAGACGCCTCCTGTCCCCACAATCTGAATTTCTGGATTCAACCGTTGGTAAAAAGCATGGACATTAGCCAGAGCAGTTGGTTTGATGTATTCGCCACCAATCCCACCAAAGCCGTTCTTCGGACGGATCACAACGGATTCATCCTCGATGTAAAGGCCATTTCCGATTGAGTTGACGCAATTAACAAACTTGAGCGGGTATTTGTTAAAGATCGCTGCTGCTTGATCAAAATGAACGATATCAAAATAAGGTGGCAACTTGATCCCAAGAGGTTTGGTAAAGTAGGCAAAGACCTCTGACAGGATTCGGTCCGTCGTCTCAAAATCATAAGCGATCTGGGGTTTTCCTGGGACATTGGGGCAGGAAAGGTTCAATTCTGTCAAACCTTTAAAATCACTTTCTTGCACCTTTTTCAAGATGGTATGGGTCTCTTCAGGAGACATACCGACGAGAGATAGGAAGAAAGTCCGATTGGGATCTGTTTCTTGCAACTCCAATAGGTAATTCAAATAATAGTCCAAGCCTTGGTTAGGTAGCCCCATCGAATTGATTGAGCCAAGTGGGACATCTTGGTAGCGTGGCTCTGGATTTCCAGAACGGAACTCCAAGGTGGCTGTCTTGGTCACAAAGGTCCCAGCAGCCGAATTCTTCACTTCTTCTAATTCCTCAGTGGTCATACAGGCCACACCTGCCGCATTCATCAGGCAGTTATCAAATTCAAAACCAGCAATTTGCGTCTTTGTCGATACCATCTTCTTCTCCTTGAAATGAATTCTTACAGCCATTATAGCACGAAAAGGAGGATTCATGACTAGAAAACCAGAAAAGAGCAAGAAACGTACGGAAATAGAAAAAATCACCTTAAACGTTATCCTTTTATTTTCTATATAGAGGGGAAAAATCAGACATTTTTCCAATCCTATCGTCCTTTCACATCCATTTTTTCCCACTTCATAGGCAGTTGTGAAAATTTTCAGAAAATTCAACTTTTTTCTTTACAAGTCAAAAAAAGTCTGCTATAATTATCGACGTAATAAAACATGACATTGCTCTCAGCAGTGCCTCCATATACCAGTAAGTTCGCTAACCTGCTGGAATTCGTTTCAATGAAAAAAGGAGAAACATGATGACAACTGCAAAAGAATATATCCAAAGCACTTTCGAAACCGTAAAAGCTCGCAACGGCCATGAAGCGGAATTCCTTCAAGCTGTTGAAGAGTTCCTTAGCACTTTGGAACCTGTATTTGAAAAACATCCAGAATACATCGAAGAAAACATCTTGGCACGTATCACTGAGCCTGAGCGCGTGATTAGCTTCCGTGTTCCTTGGGTTGACCGTGACGGAAAAGTTCAAGTTAACCGTGGTTACCGTGTTCAATTCAACTCTGCTGTCGGTCCTTACAAAGGCGGACTTCGTTTCCACCCAACAGTTAACCAAGGGATTTTGAAATTCCTCGGCTTCGAACAAATCTTTAAAAACGTTTTGACTGGCCTTCCAATCGGTGGAGGTAAAGGTGGATCTGACTTCGATCCTAAAGGAAAAACAGACGCTGAAGTAATGCGTTTCTGCCAAAGCTTCATGACTGAATTGCAAAAACACATCGGTCCTTCTCTTGATGTCCCAGCTGGTGATATCGGGGTTGGTGGACGTGAGATTGGTTACCTTTACGGACAATACAAACGCCTTCGCCAATTTGATGCTGGTGTCTTGACTGGTAAACCTCTTGGTTTCGGTGGTAGCTTGATCCGTCCAGAAGCAACTGGTTACGGTTTGGTATACTACACTGAAGAAATGCTCAAAGCCAACGGCGACAGCTTTGCTGGTAAGAAAGTCGTGATCTCAGGTTCTGGTAACGTTGCTCAATACGCTCTTCAAAAAGCAACTGAACTTGGTGCAACTGTTATCTCTGTATCTGACTCAAACGGTTACGTGATCGACGAAAACGGCATTGACTTCGACCTTCTTACAGACGTCAAAGAAAAACGTCGTGCTCGTTTGACTGAGTATGCTGCTGAAAAACCAACTGCTACTTACTACGAAGGATCTGTATGGACTTACGCTGGTAACTATGATATCGCTCTTCCATGTGCAACTCAAAACGAGATCAACGGTGAAGCAGCGAAACGCTTGGTTGCTCAAGGGGTAAAAGTTGTTTCTGAAGGAGCCAACATGCCTAGCGACCTTGATGCGATCAAAGTCTACAAAGAAAACGGCATCCTTTACGGACCTGCTAAAGCTGCCAATGCTGGTGGGGTTGCTGTATCTGCTCTTGAAATGAGCCAAAACAGCCTCCGTCTTTCATGGACACGTGAAGAAGTGGATGGACGTTTGAAAGACATCATGACCAACATCTTCAACACTGCTAAAACAACTGCAGAAACCTACGGTCTTGGTAAAGATTACCTTGCGGGTGCCAATATCGCAGCCTTTGAAAATGTCGCAAATGCGATGATTGCCCAAGGTCTTGTTTAATTTGATTCTTTTGCCACACCTCTGAAGCCCTTGGTTTCGGAGGTGTTATTCTTGATAAAAAAAGAAGATTGGAAAAACCAAATCTTCTTTTATTTTATAAATCATCCAAGGCATCTTTAACCTTATCAAAGAAGCCTTTTTTCTTTGGGTTGACCTTGATATCACCAGCTTCCGCAAATGCACGAAGGGCTTCTTTTTGCTTGTCATTTAGACCTGTTGGTGTCACCACATTAACAGATACATATTGATCTCCTACTGAGCCACCACGCAAGCTTGGTGCTCCTTTACCGCGGAGACGGAATTTCTTACCGGTTTGGGTCCCTTCAGGGATGACCAAATCAACATCGCCGTGAACCGTTGGAACATGGACCGTATCCCCAAGAGCAGCCTGAACAACGTTCAAGTTCAATTTATAGTAAATGGTTGATCCATCACGCTCAAATTTGTCGCTCGGCTCAACATTGACCACCACATAGAGATCTCCGTACGGCCCTCCATTAAAGCCAGCTTCTCCTTGACCAGAGAGGCGGATTTGTTGACCTGTTTCAACCCCAGCAGGGATTTTCACATTGACACTGTGCGCTTGTTTCTCGTGACCAGTCCCATGACAGGTTGTACAAGGATCTTTAATTTCTTTACCGCGTCCATGACAGACATCGCAGGTGATTTGACGACGCATCATCCCAAGTGGGGTTTGCGTATCCACATTGATAACCCCAGAACCATGACAGCGTCCACAAGTTACTGGACTTGTTCCTGGCTTAGCACCAGTCCCATCACATGTCCGACAGCTGGCTTCCCGATGGTACTTGACTTCCTTCTCAGTTCCAAAGATGGCTTCTTCAAACTTGAGATTGACGCGGTACTGAAGATCATCTCCCTGACGTGGAGCATTTGGATTGCGGCTTGCACCACCACCAAAGAAGCTAGAGAAGATATCTTCAAAGCCACCAAATCCAGCACCATCAAAACCACCAAAACCACCTGCTCCGCCACCGAAGCCGCCGAAACTACCATTGGCCCCTGCAGCACCGTATTGGTCATAAGCTGCCCGTTTTTGTTCGTCGCTCAAAGTCTCATAAGCTTCTTGAACTTCCTTGTACTTTTCCTCAGCACCAGGCTCCTTGTTGATATCTGGGTGATATTTTTTAGATAATTTCCGATAGGCTTTCTTAATCTCATCCTGAGACGCATTCTTTGAAACGCCCAAACGGTCATAAAATTCAGTATTGTTCATAATTCAAGATACAAAGGGCGTCAAACGGACACAGCCAAAATAGGAGTTTTGACGACGGACGCTTGCGTCCTAGAAAAAACTATCTTTTTGGCACCGTCCGTAGCCCGTGTTCAGTTGCGAACACCTTTGTTCCTTTCTATAATTTTTATGTACAGCTTTAGAGGCTGTTTTCTATACTCTGCTTCACTTGATCAAACTCTTGGTCTGATAGAGTAAATATCAAATCCTCTTCAGCATACTCGTTCTGTTCTTTAAAATAGTTGTCCGTATTCTCTGCCAACCCTAAGCTTAGAATCACTTTTCTTGCAAACTCTTGATGGGCAAAACCGATAGCCGTAATGATTTGTTTATCTTGCACAACCACTTTGGGTTGGAAATTCTCACGTGGAAGAAATTCAAAATAATCAAAGAAGTTTTGCCAAATTCCACCTGTAAATTTCGTGTCCTTCAACAGACCTGCTTTCGCTAATAAAAGAGGCGCTGAAGAAATGGCTGCAATGAGGATATCTTGCTCACCAAGGTCCCTCAAAAACGAAATCAATTTCTCATCCTGTAGAGCAGGCCCTATATTGACCATTCCTGGCAAAATCACACAAGAATACTCTTCTATACAGATTTGATCTAGTGTTTTGGTCGGTTGACAGAGCACCCCATCCTCAGAGACCACCATCGAATGATCTGAAGCGACATAATCAATCGTGACGTCAAAAGACAGAGCTAAAGTACTCGTTAAAGCAGTTATCTCATAAAGAGAAAAATTAGGATAAATCAAACAAAGTACTTTTTTCATAGGCAACATCCTCTATTTTACCGAAAAACAGAGGCTGGGTTGCAACCTCTGGATTTCTTTATCATTTACTAGTTAGGCGTTTAGGCAAATCGCTATAGCGATTGCCATAGAATGCCAATCATTAGAGTGAACAGTCATTCTTAACGCCTCGCTCCCCGATTTTCAAGCTCGGTATAAAATAGTCCACTGGACTATTTTATTTCTCCGTAAACTCTCCGTCTACGACGTCATCGCCTGCGTTGCCTGTTGCTTGTGCGCCTTCTGCTCCTGCTTGAGCTTGTTGTGCTGCTGCGGCTTGTTCGTAGAGTTTCACAGCAAGTCCTTGAGCTTTTTCGTTCAAGGCTTCAAGTTTTGCTTTCATTTCGTCCAAGTTGTT
Organism: Streptococcus sp. GS001; assembly: GCF_021595565.1. NCBI lineage: Bacteria > Bacillati > Bacillota > Bacilli > Lactobacillales > Streptococcaceae > Streptococcus > Streptococcus sp. GS001. The sequence goes on along the minus strand of NZ_JACSYJ010000001.1, from coordinate 138,501 downwards.
ATCTTCTTGGGCCTTCTTAAGCTCATCAAGGGCAGCTTGTGCAGCATCACGTTCTGCATCGAAGCCTTTGCCTTCAGTTTCTTTGATTGTCTTTTCAGTCGCAAAGATTGCTTGGTCTACTTCGTTACGAAGGTCAACTTCTTCTTTACGTTTCTTATCTGCTTCAGCGTTAGCTTCTGCATCTTTCATCATGCGGTCGATTTCTTCGTCTGTCAAACCTGAGTTAGATTGGATAACAATTGTTTGTTCTTTTTGAGTTCCAAGATCTTTCGCTTTAACAGATACGATACCGTTCTTGTCGATGTCAAATGTCACTTCGATTTGTGGGATACCACGAGGTGCAGCTGGGATATCAGTCAATTGGAAACGTCCAAGAGTTTTGTTGTCCGCTGCCATTGGACGTTCACCTTGAAGAACGTGGATATCAACGGCTGGTTGGTTGTCTGCTGCAGTTGAGAAGACTTGTGATTTAGATGTTGGAATAGTTGTGTTGCGGTCGATCAATTTTGTGAAGACACCACCCATTGTTTCGATACCAAGTGACAATGGAGTTACATCAAGAAGGACAACGTCTTTCACATCACCAGTGATGACACCACCTTGGATAGCAGCACCCATAGCTACAACTTCATCAGGGTTCACTGATTTGTTTGGTTCTTTACCAGTTTCAGCTTTAACAGCTTCTACAACGGCAGGAATACGAGTTGAACCACCGACAAGGATCACTTCGTCAATATCTGACAAGCTCAAACCTGCATCTGAAAGGGCTTGACGAACTGGAACTTTTGTACGTTCTACAAGGTCACGAGTCAAATCGTCAAATTTTGCACGAGTCAAAGTCATTTCCAAGTGAAGAGGTCCAGCTTCACCAGCAGTGATGAATGGCAAGCTGATTTGTGTTGAAGTTACACCAGAAAGGTCTTTCTTAGCTTTTTCAGCCGCGTCTTTCAAACGTTGAAGAGCCATCTTGTCTGTTGACAAATCAATGCCGTTTTCTTTCTTGAATTCTGCTACCAAGTGGTCGATGATTTTTTGGTCAAAGTCGTCACCACCGAGTTTGTTATCCCCTGCAGTTGCCAATACATCAAAGACACCGTCGCCTAATTCAAGGATAGATACGTCAAATGTACCACCACCAAGGTCGAATACTAAGATTTTTTCTTCTTTATCTGTCTTGTCCAAACCGTAAGCAAGGGCTGCTGCAGTTGGTTCGTTGACGATACGTTCTACTTCAAGACCAGCGATTTTACCAGCGTCTTTAGTTGCTTGACGTTGAGCATCGTTAAAGTAAGCTGGAACTGTAATAACAGCCTTCGTTACTTTTTCACCAAGGTATTCTTCAGCGTAACCTTTCAAGTATTGAAGGATCATTGCTGAGATTTCTTGTGGAGTGTATTCTTTCCCGTTAGCAGAAACCTTTTCAGAAGTCCCCATCTTAGATTTGATAGAGATGACTGTATCTGGGTTTGTCACTGCTTGACGTTTTGCAGCGTCACCAACGATGATTTCACCGTTTTTGAATGACACTACAGATGGAGTTGTGCGATTTCCTTCTGGGTTCGCGATGATTTTTGATTCAGTTCCTTCAAGAACTGCTACTGCTGAGTTTGTTGTACCTAAGTCAATACCGATAATTTTAGACATATGTTTTTCTCCTTGTTGATTTTTCTTCTTTTTTTGATATTTCCCTTAAGTGGTGGGGACGTGAGCAACTCCCTTCGGGATTTCATCACTTATTTTTAAGCCTACTGTCTCAAAAATCCCCTGTCTCAGTAGCACAAGCTACTGAAACTTTCACCACGGCGGGAAATATCTTCCTTGCAAGCCTCCGGCTTGCATCTTATCTTTCTTTCATAGTTTAGTGTCGTTTCGGACAAGATTTTTTAAGTTTTCTAGCCTAATTGTAGACAACTACCATGGCTGGGCGCAGGATGCGGTCATGGAGTTTGTAGCCTTTTTGGAAGACTTGTGCGATAGTGTCTGCTGGATGTTCATTATCTGCAGGCAAGGTTTGGATAGCCATGTGGTAGTTATGGTCAAATTCTCCGTCTGCTGCAATTTCTTCAATTCCTTCTTCTTTCAGAGCATGTACCAAACTTTCTTGGACCATCTCCAAGCCCTTCTTCACATCATCTGTCAATCCTTCGACGGCAAGGGCGCGTTCGAGGTTGTCCAGTGATGGTAAGATCGCTTTTGCCAAATCTTGGCTACGGTATTTTTGTAATTGTTGACGTTCTTCATTGGCACGGCGCTGAATGTTTTGCATCTCAGCATGAGCACGAAGGTATTTGTTTTCAAATTCCTCGGCACGCGCTTGTGCTTCTTCTAACTCAGAAGGTTGGTTGCTTTCCTCAACAACTTCTTCAGTTGTCTCGGCAACTTCCTCTTCTTTCACATCTTCTTTTTTGATATCTTCTGTCAAGGCATACACCCCTTTCATTTGGTCTTAATTTACTTCATAATGGTTGCTGTTGAGGTAACGGTAATAATCCGTCAACTTCATGACCAGTACTCGGCCGATAACATTGACCAGGCTTATCACACGCCTGTAGTCCATCTCTACGGGACCAATCACATGCATGAGGGCCATCCCACGATAAGGAACTAAGAACTTGTGACTAATGACCGTCACATTTTTCAAGGCCTTCTCTTGAGATTCTGCAACCAGGATCTGGGTCATTTGGTCCTCTGGCATTCCCCCTCGTAACTCCAAGGCTACGTGTTGGGGATTATCTAAGAACTGATAGGTCTGAAGATCGGCATAACTCAAAGATGAAACCTTTCCTTCTACAAAGACCAGTTCTTGAAACAGTTGCGAGAAGACGTAATCGAATAGATCCAAGACATTGTCTGTCGTTTTGAAATAGCGCTGTACAATCTGTGGAATCTCCGTCCGCAAGCGGTAGTGGATATCCAAGACCGTATTTCCAATGAAACGTTCTTGAACTAGCTGATGAAAGATTTCCAAGTCACTGGTTAAGAAATTCTTTGGAATAGCAAACTGTACGGTGACAGGCTTTGATTCATCCAAGGTCAGAACTGCTAAGGCATCATGGTTGGATAATGGAACAATCTCAAAACCCGTCAAGCGCTGCCGTGTCGGCTCCACATCCTGAATCACTGCGGTGTAGCCCGTCATCTGGGCTAGTAACTTGGCCGTAGCATCCAAGATATCATCTAACTTAAAGGCTTCGAAATCAAAGGCCTTCACCACCTGGTAGACATCTTGCTCATCAATCAACTCTAGATCGAGCGAATTCTGAACGAAATATTGAAAACCAGCTCGGCTAGGCATGCGGCCACTCGAAGTGTGGGCCTTTTCTAGTAAGCCTTGTTTTTCGAGGGCAGCCATGTCGTTTCGAATGGTCGCACTACTGGATTGAATGACATCTTGTAGCGCTTTTGAACCGACTGGTTCGTGGGTCTTGGTAAAGATATCGACGACAAGATTTAGAATCTCATTTTGACGTTCTGTAACCACGACCTCACCTCTCTTTCATTTTTAGCACTCTAAACACTCAAGTGCTAAACCATGATTCTATTATACACCCTCTCAAAAGAAAGTCAAGAAAAAAATCCAAAAAATTAGCACTCTTTTTTCAAGAGTGCTAAAAATCATTCTTAAGACCGATACTAGGCCAAAAAAACTATAAACCTGCTTCTTTCAGCTTTTGAATATATTCTTCTAAGACCAGCTGGTGCTTGACCATATACTGGGCATTTTCTACACCGACGTAGCGGAAGTGCCAGTTTTCATAGTCCACACCCGTGATTGCGTTTTTCCCTTCTGGATAACGGAGAACAAACCCATATTGTGGCGCCAAGGCAATAATTTGTTGCACCACCTCTTCGGACAGCCCATTTGGGGCACTCATATCAATCGCAAGGCCTGTCTGGTGCTCACTAGCCCCTGGGACCTGTACTTGTGTTTGTGCTTGACGTTCTGCCTCTTCATGAGGAAGCCCAGTAGCTTCTAATTGAGCTACCCGCTCATTATAAACTTCTGTTTGCTCCTCTACACTTCGATAACCGGAAATCAAGGACTCCTCAGGAGCAACTGCCCTTGCCGCCACTAGAAATTGTTTGGTTTGTTCTGCGATCCGACTATCCACCTTGATTTCTTCAACATCGACTAACTGAGGATTCAGTTCAGCCAACTTGTTGTCTCGGTTGACCAGGACTAGGTTCCAATCCTTGCTAGAAACTTGTGGAAGGTCTGTCTTCGGTTTTTCTTCCTTTTTCTCAACCTTTTTAGGAGTAGTCGTTTCTACTTTTTTATCTTCAACAGAGCCCATATGAAGCCATTGAGGTTTCAAATAGAAAATACCCACTCCTGCTCCAATTAGACAGAGGCCTAAACAGCAGAGTACGATCCAGCTAACTTTCTTTTCTCTTTTCTTGGCAAGTTTATATTTAGTCATGATCTTCCTCTAACCATTTCGCTCCAACCTGGCGGTATGACAGATCTCCAACTGCTTCTAGTTTAAATTGGCCATCTTCATACTCAATAACAGTCACACTACCATTGTCCAAGACCAATTCTTTAAAGGCTTTTGGATCAATCAGGTAAATCAAGGTACTGATGGTCATCCCATGACTGACCACGATGGCATTCCCGCCACCTTGAGACTCGACATCCTTGGCAATCGTCGTAAAGCCATCCAAAATGCGGTCACGAAGAGTTTCCCAGGACTCTGCCCAGCCGGCTGTATCCACTTCGACAATCCCTTCGGCCAACTCCATCAAGCTCAAATGATGGAAGTCATCAACCCGAAAGACACGTGGTAGAACCCCCAAAAAGAGTTCCCCGTCATAGGCTCCATCAAAACTTCCAAAGCACCATTCGCGGATGCGCTTATCATAACGGTAAGGAATCTTACCCGTTAACCCTAATTCTTCTAGCACAATCCCCATGGTTTGAATGGTTCGACCGGAGTCGCTGGACACGGCTTGTTGGAACTGAATCCCGGCTTCACGTAGACCAATCCCCAATTCATGAATCCCTCGTTCCCCAGCTTCTGTCAAGGGACTATCAGACCAACCTTGGGCGCGACCAATGGTATTAAACATGGTTTTTCCATGACGGGCAATATACAATTTTGTCTTTGCCATTTTTATCCTCCTGCAATTGTTTTCTTCTTATATAAGGTTTCTTATTTTTTCAAACCAAGTTCTTCTGAGTGGGCTGCTAACCAGTTAGCACCCAGTTTGCGATAAGACTCATCTCCGATGGTCTGGATTGAAAATTGTCCATTTTCGTATTCTACCAAGGTGACACTACCATTTTCAACCCTTGGATCCAACTCAATCTCTGGATTCAAAATACAAACAAAGGATCCGATGGTCATGCTGTGACTAACAACCAAGGCATTTCCACCACCCTTGGCTTCAACTTCCTTGGCAATCTCCTCAAAGCCATCTACAATCCGTTTTTTCAACACATCCCATGGTTCAGCCCAACCAGCTGTATCTACTTGGTAAATCCCATTCGCTAGCTCTTCCAGACTGAGTTTCTTGTAGTCTTCAATATCTAGAACCCGAGGAACGACTCCACGGAAAAGTTCCCCTCCGTAGGCACCATCAAAACTTCCAAAACACCATTCCCGGATCTTTTTGTTGAAAGTATAAGGAATCTGATCTGTGAGCCCAAGCTCGTCTAAAACAATTCCCATGGTTTGAATGGCGCGACCTGAATCGCTGGAAACAGCACGGACAAAGTCTAAACCAGATTCTCTCAAACCAACCCCCAATTCACGGATGCCTTCTTCTCCTTGAGCAGTTAAAGGTGTATCCGACCAACCTTGGGCACGACCTATCGTATTAAACATGGTTTTTCCATGCCGAATAATAAATAATCTTGTTTTCGCCATGTGATCTCCTTTTACGTCCTTCTATTATATCATTTTTTATAAGGAAACTGGCAGCGATGACCTCTCGATTCACCTTCCCTTCTCCAGCCAACATTAAAAGCCCCGAACACGCGAAGTGCCCCAAGGCTTTCTTTTAATTTTTAAAACTATGAACTGGGGCCGGAATTTGACCACCACGGGCAATAAAGTCAGCTGACGAGGCCTTGTTGACCTTCATTACCGGAGCAGACCCAAGAAGTCCTCCGAGCTCTAACATATCACCTTCTTTTCCATAAGGAATGATCCGAACCGCTGTTGTCTTTTGGTTGATAACGCCGATAGCTGCTTCGTCGGCAATCATGGCCGCAATGGTCGAATCTGGAGTATCAGCTGGGATGGCAATCATATCCAAACCGACGGAACAGATAGCTGTCATGGCTTCCAATTTTTCCAGGTTGATATGACCGGATTGGACCGCGGCAATCATCCCCTCATCCTCTGAGACCGGAATGAAGGCACCTGACAAACCACCGACTTGATTACAAGCCATGATGCCACCTTTTTTTACTTGGTCATTAAGCAGGGCAAGGGCTGCGGTAGTTCCATGAGTTCCGACCACTTCAAGCCCCATGGCTTCAAGGACACGGGCAACCGAATCCCCAACAGCTGGCGTTGGAGCAAGAGACAAGTCGACAATTCCAAACTCAACACCGAGACGTTCACTAGCCATTTGACCGACTAATTGACCGACACGGGTAATCTTGAAGGCTGTCTTCTTGACTGTTTCAGCCAATACATCAAAGCTTGCTCCGGGAACTTTTTCAATGGCCCGTTGGACGACACCAGGTCCTGAAACCCCAACGTTGATGACGACATCGGCTTCACCGACACCGTGGAAGGCTCCCGCCATAAAGGGATTATCTTCTACCGCATTAGCAAAGACAACGAGTTTACCTGGTCCCATTGGATCTGCTTGGGAAGCTTCTTTAATGATGCGCCCCATGTCTCGGACAGCGGTCATATTGATCCCTGTCTTGGTCGATCCGATATTGACTGAAGAGCAGACAAAATCTGTCTCCGCAAGGGCACGAGGAATCGAATTAATGAGGATTTCATCCCCTTTTTGGTAGCCTTTTTGAACCAGAGCTGAGAAGCCACCGATAAAGTTAACCCCAACTTCCTTCGCTGCACGATCCAGCGCCTTGGCAAAGGGTACATAGTCTGTCGCATTGGTTGCGGCTCCGATAATAGAAATCGGAGTGACCGAAACCCGCTTATTCACAATGGGAATGCCAAGTTCTGCCGCAATCTCATCCCCAACAGCCACCAAATCTTTGGCCTTTGTCACAATCTTATTGTAGACTTTTTCTGCCGCCTTTTCGATATCCGGATCAATACAATCTAGAAGCGAAATCCCCATGGTGATAGTCCGAACATCGAAGTTCTGCTCCTCAATCATGGCAATGGTTTCTGTTACCTGTTTAATGTCCATAAATTCTCAACCCCTATCTTATAAATTGTGCATGGCATCAAAAATCGCTGCGCTTTGGATATTGATTTTCACATGAAGAGACTGACCGAATTCTTCTAACTCTGAACGAAGCTGGGTGAAATCTTTTTTCTCATCGGATGATACGACCGCCATCATGGTAAAGTATTCATCCAATACCGTTTGAGAGATATCATCGATATTGAGTCCTAATTCTGCCACTTTCGTTGCAACACCCGCTACGATTCCTTTTTGGTCTTTACCAACGACTGTAATAATTGCTTTCATTTCACTGCTCCATTCTATCTATTTGCTTCCATTGTAGCATAATCGCCTTAAAATCGCCCTTCTCAACTGGGAACGTTCGGATATTTTCCGCGTGTATAAAACAATAAAGAGGCTGGGACAAAAGTCCTAGCCTCTTTATTGTTTTTGGATTGTCGAGCAAGACGCAGTGGTTGAGTGGGCTCTACCACGCTGATTTCATCAGCTTTTACAGCCCTACTCAACTGTGCGGAGGTGAGACGACGAAATCGAATTCTAACGAATTACCGATTTCTGTCCCACTCTCTCTATTTTGACGATTCAGTTTCACCCTTTAAGAGCTCTTCCTTCACGCGCACGGTACTCTCATACTCGGCTCCAGCTAGACGGTCAAACGGAAAGCGACGACTGAGCAAGATGATGGCAAGGGTGAGGATCAGGTACAATAAGAGTACAAAGAAGAGCAATAAAATCATAGATAGAGTCAAAAGGGAATTGTCCGTCAAATCCTGATTCAAAAGCGAGATTAAATAGAACAGTCCTTGAGGAATCCAGTAGAAATAGCCTACCACTAGGATTCCTCGCCAGATGGTGCGAAGCCATTTTTTCTTGTCAAAACGCAAGCGGAATTTCAGTAAAGCCATTCCCAAGGTTTTGCCCCGCCACAAGGGAAGCAAACTAAAGTAAAGCACCAAAACCGCTACATAAGGAATCATCTCTAAACGCTCGATTACCGCGTAGAGAAGAGATAGCATCACAAAGTCAATCAAGAAAGCAAGACCAATCCGGAAACCAGATACTTTCGTCCCTACTCGGAAAGAATGCTCGTCAATCTCATCTCGTGTTGGCAATAACCAAACCAGGAACCAACCGAGCAGATAGCCCACTCCTCCACCAGTGGTATTTTGAATAATATCATCGACATCTGCTAGGCGGTAAGGACCCGGATACAGAAAGTAGAGACCTGACAACTGGGTCAGCTCCAAAAAGAGACTAAATAGGGCTGTTAGGAGAATCGTTTTCTTAAAACCACACTTGAAATAATAGCGTAAGTACATCCCAAAGGGAATCAACATTAGGACATTAAAAGCGGGTACATAAAAAGTTGGATGCTTGATGGCCTGAAGCCAAGTGCTTGTCTGCGCTAGATCAAAAGGACTCTCCTTGAAAAAATCTACCACAAAAGCAAAGGGATGGAGATTGACCATTTCCAAGTAGCTAGTATGGATCTTACTCGGATCTGGCAGAGGCAAGACCACCAAGAGATAGACCGTCATCAAGTAAAGCATAAAAGAATAGAAAATCAGCACCCGCAATTTATTGACCGAACCATATTTTCGATAATTCAAAATCATGTAGGGCAAGGTCAGCAAAAAGGCCAGGAAAGGAAAGAGCTGAACAGCTGTTTTGATTGTAGAAATGTATCCCATTGTGTCTCCCATTTACCGTTATAAAATCACCTTTTGCACAATGACAAAAGGTGATTTCTTCATTGATATAGAATATTATACGGCCTAGTAGAGGAAGAGTCAAGGAAGTATGATGAAAACCTCGCTCAATAGTTGGCTCCTCTAACTCCCATTTCACGCCCGGCCACAGAGACAAGGTTATTTAACAAGAAAATGCCAGTAGATATAATTGAAGATGAAAATCCAGATCGGTTTCCAAAAAGTGAGAAAATTGCTAAAGGCATGCAAGAAGATGGGCAACCGGATATCTTTAGTTTTCTTATAGACAGCTGCGAAGAAGAGTCCTGAACAGAAATAAAGAGAAAAGGTTACAGGATCCCGATATTGATGGATCAGATGAAAGGCCGCAAAGAGAAAACCCGAAAGCAAAACATCTAAATGAAACTTACTTTCTTTAAAGAAGACATTCATCAGATAGCCTCTAAAAATAAATTCTTCTATCATAGGAGATGTAACAGTTGCTAGGACAAAAAACAGAGTACCCGAAATACCAGGGCCATTTAGATAAATGGAGGATGGCAATTTGGTTTGATGAACGACAGGAACCAGCAAATCTTGAAAAGTTTGCAGCACCCATCTTTCAACAAAGAACCACAAGAGCACCAGAGCAAAATACCCCAGATAGTGCCACTTCCATTTCTGTATATTGGAACGAATGACTATCTTCTGTCTTTTGAACCACAATAAAATGCCAATGAGAAGCAAAGAGTAGAGAATCAAATAGATGAAATAAAGAAAACTTAAATCACCATTGAAAACTCCAGTTAGGTAGATACCAAGGCCTTCAATCCCAAAAACAAATAAATATAACAGGAACAGTAAAGCAAGTCCATGTTTGGCATATTTCATAACATCCTCCACCAACAAAAAAATTTAGCCGATACTCATTAAATTGCGAAGAAACTTCGCATTTCAAGTGGCGCAATCAACTTACGGAAGTATTCCCAACCATTCGGACCACCTGAAACTGGAGGCGGTCCCATATATATAGTATTAAAAACCCCACCACCTGCTACTGTTGAGAGAAAATCGCTATCTAAACTATCAAATTCTTCCAAAATCTTTGTATTCATTATGAATACCTCCTTATATTTATTAGATTAAAAAATATTGTCTAGTTGCAACTTTGACAATTTTAGTATAGCACACGAAAAATCTTTAAATCAACAAACTCCTAAATTGTCCCTTTTTGAACAGAAAGTGGCATCTTCTTTTGTTTTTTACTCCACTTTGCTAGGAGAAAACAGCCATTTAGATTTTCTAGCCTGACGATGCTACACTATATTATTCCTTAATCACCTGGACGATTTTATTTTGAAGTAGCGGAAGATCTATGCTTCTTCAATTAAAAACAAGGCAAGGACCTATTCATCCATCATTAGTTGCTATCTCATCATGACTCCTTCCCACTTTCAAAATACCGTAGCGAATATTTGACTTCCCATTTCAGAAGGCATATACTTATATTAATCTGAGCTAAATAGTTTTAATTTTTTAAATGAACTGTCTTGAATTCAGATTAATAAAACTATTTACTTAACGGAGGTGACACTATGTCATTAGAAGATAAATTAAACCAAGTTAAAGGTTCTGTTAAAGAAGGTCTCGGTAAAGTAACCGGTGATAAAAAAACAGAAGCTGAAGGCGTTGCTGAAAAAGTTGCATCAAAAGCAAAAGAAGTTGCTGAAGACGCAAAAGAAGCTGTCGAAGGAGCTATCAAGGGCGTGAAAAACATCCTTCACAAAGACGATAACTAATCGTTAACGTTCTAAAGCTACTCTATTTTCTACCGTCACGTTTGACTGTGGAAGATAGGGTGGTTTTTTGTTTATCTTTGATTTAGTTTGGGTATAGGAAAAAGCACCTCGAAAGGTGCTCTCTGTAAGTATAGTAATTCTTTTGAATGAACACTTAGAGTGCAGTGGTTGCCATCCAATTCAAACAACACTCGGGCTTTTACTGAAATTGAGCAAAGTAATTGCAGGTCCCTAAAACCATTTTACTTCATTCTCTCAAACCATTCTGAAACATTTGGGACAATATACTGCCCTCTTTCATACGATCACTTCCATTATCCCTTCGATCAGCTCCGTAAAACTTTCTGCCACATAGATAATTTCATCAGGGTCATGAATGTAGCAGATTATCTGCCCTTCTTGCCCTTCCTGGTCTGGATCAAAATCAAGCATGAGATAACAAGAATCGCAATACTCCGCGAAAGGAAGCCATTTTTTATTAAAAAGATAGGGTTTAACTCTGCTATCACGCATTTCTTCAACATCTTGGCTTGAAAAATAGTCAGGAAATTCCGTCAACAGAGCATCCCTATTTTGAAAAAATTTTTTTATCGACTCAATCTCTTGTAGGCTCATCAAAGAGAAAGCCATTTCTCTTTGGCCAATCACACAGGGTAGGACTGCTAAGAATTTACTGCCGTTTTTGTAACGATAGACTTCCTTAAGCTCATTTGGGAGAGAAATTCCAATTCTCTTCTCAAACTCCTGAATTTCCTCCTCAGATGCTCCAGAAATTTCCTGATAATCTTCTAGGTATCCTTCCTCTACAGGATCATCCAAACCCCAATCTTCAAAAGCTTCACAAATATAAGTTGCTATTTTCCTAACTTGGTTAACTATACACATAAGAACCTCCTTTTTTGATTTCTCTTACCCTTCGAATTTTCATCCCAAAATATGTTCAAAATATTGACAGACTTGCATCTTTACTTTTTCTAATATTATTTTTAGTATGGAATTGGATTTTTTTATTTCTTGATTAGATAAAGTCATTTCATCCGTTCGCTTTACTCAAGTTAACATTATAAACAATTTCTGCATTCGGACTGCCTTTGACATCCTTCACGACTCCTTTTAACTGACCATCTACTACTAATAATTCGATATTTTCATCTATAAGATCCTGTTTAGACAGTGTAACTTCATTATTCAGGAGGTATTTCCGTCATCGTAATCATCATATGACCAGTTATTTTTCCATTTTCCTCTTCAAACTTTTCAAGTACTCCTTGCTCACGGAGGATATTTTCTATTTTGAAGAACATTTCTTTAGCTGCCAACATTACTCCAGTCATATTTATTAGTGGTCTCTTGAGCAAAACCTTACATAAAAATACAAATAAAAAACAATTAGAATACATAATTAAAAATCTATTACAGCCAAAAAATTAGCAAGCATGTGAATTAGTACAGAGTATTCTATCCTTTTAGTTCTATAATAAATGTAAGACATTATACCGCCTAACAAACTATACAGTAAAATCGATCTAATAAAAATTCCAATACTAGGTTCGTTCATACAATGCACAAAACCAAACAATATATTTGATATGATGAAACCTTTCCTGCTCATATTATAGCAATAATTCATTATTGCACCACGAAAAGTTAATTCCTCTAAAACTGGTCCTACGAAAATTGCATAAAAATTGAATAACTCTACGCCCATAATATCTTTTAAAATTTGTAATAACGCATCATTTTGGGTATCTCCAAAAATGCCTACATACAAATGAACTATGAGTCTTAACAAAACAGCGAATGCTAAGCAATAAAATACTTTGTTCCACTCTAGTTTCTGAATACGATTAATGACATTATGTTTTATGCTTATTTTATAAGAGAAATATAATGTAAAAAATAAGAAAAGTACAAATAGCAACCTAGCATAGACTAATGAAATATCTTTCAAAATAAAACAACAAATCGGTAAATTTGAGAGTAAAAATAACTGCCCAGTCACTTTATATTTTTCTTTCATTTTTAACTACCTCCAATAAACCATTTTTAATATTTCAATCATTGCTTAATTCACTTAATTATTTTTCTGAAACTTAAAGCGGAAATGCTGAGATTCTTTGCATATACTTGTTCTGACATTTTATCTTTCCTAAAAATCCTCCTATCTTAAGAAAGAAACACAGATATCTTACAATATTAACCTCCCCAATAATCAAGTAAGCGCTTTTACATTTTTATTGTAACTAACTATTTTTATTTTTTCAAATAATTATATGCAATTCCCAATTTGTAAAATTAAAGTAGACAAAAAAAGACATCCAAGAGAATACTCTTGAATGTCTGTAAACGTTGATATAATCGTATTGATTAACGTTTTGAGAATTGTGATGCTTTACGAGCTTTCTTAAGACCTGGTTTGGCTAACCTAATAACTAAGTTCTTTCAATTGCCTTTAATCAAATCATTTTTAACTACCAAATATTTACTAGTTCTCAACTAATTTCAACTATTTTCATCTAAATAGGGCAAATTTTTCTACAAAAACAACCAAAACGAGTCAGCTTTATCAGTAATTTGCCCTAAATGATGAAATTTTATTATTAAATTCATTGAATATTTTTTTCTTGATAACTATTTATTATGTCTTTAATAATATGTCTTGGTAATTTACTGTAATAACCATCTAACATTTTCTTCAAAATTTCTTCTTTTAACATTTTTTCTACATCAGGATTCTTTAGTAGGGATATGAGTTCAAGCAGTTCAACTTCATCAATATCAATGTTAGCTAACCTATTTTCTGAATCAATATAATATACAACACTCGAGTTGTTTGACTCATTTCTTGCTCGTACATCTTTTTCTGCTTTATCTAAAATCCATTTTGGAAACGTAACAACATACTTCTTTTCTTCCTGAGCCTCTATCCTATCAATTTCATCTTCTGATAACTCTGTAATCATGTTTACGAGTGTAGTATTGTTTAATATATATAATTTTTTTCTACTACACATATATAATTCATTCATCAAGAAAATACTTGGACCAACTTTCATATTTGAAGTTTTATAAATTAAATCACTTTTTTTATTTGATTCTCCGTCATTAGTAATAAAGATAACTTTATCACCACGAGGTTGTTCCGTTGCTTTTTTTAATATATCCTTCCAAATAATTAAATCACCATATTTTTGATGATAAGATATGCCATTATATTTTCTTATTCCATCTTTATTTTCGTCATCAAATCCCGGTGGAATAGCTTCTGCAAAACGTTTTTCTCCTTCTTTCTCTATTTCATATATCCATTCCTGCTCATACATATCTCCAATAGAATCAGAAATAATATTAAGTAACTCTTTATAAACTTCATCTTCTTTATCAGTAATTTCATCTCTTACAAATGAACTCACCTTAGTCAAAAAATCATCAGTAAAAAGCTCCAAATTCCCAACCAAATGTTTTAGTTTACCATTTTCAATATCCATTTTAATTAAATCAGTATTCTGTACACTTGATTTTAATTGATTCAATGCAGATTCAACTTGTTTAAAGTATGAGTCTGCATTTCTCTTTTTAGTTTTCTTTTTATTACTTTTATTGAAATGAAATTCAAGAGCGACTAAATAAGGTATGTAAAGATTTCTCTTTATTGATTTTAATGAATCCACATACTTAGTAGCTATATCAATTGGCAACTCTAAAATCTGTAATAAAAAATTTGTATCAACTACAATTAAATTATTTTCATCTTTTATATCAGTTGTTTCTAGTTTCTCTTGGTGAAATTCTGGGAACATTTCAATTACTTTTTTCATATATATTTACCTCAATTACTTATATAGTTTATTATAACAAATATAGATACGAAAGGTAATGTAAATAGCCCTCTACATGTTGATTATCTCAATAACAAAATGAACTCCGTAAAAAGGCGACACCCAAAGTTAAAACACGCTACACCGCATAAATTGCGACATACAGGAGCGACACTTGCTAAGAAAGCTGGCATGAGCTTAGAAGCTATCTCAGAAGCATTAACCCATAGTGATACGATTACAACCAAGACTTATATCAATACTTCAAACGTTGTTCCCCTATCTGCTGGACATGTCGCCTATCAACACATTAAAAATGAATAGTGCAAATTTAGGGCAAATTTTATGGCAAATTCTCGTAGAAAGCATAGAAAAAAGCACCCATGAGATAAACTCTTGAGTGCTTTGAAACGTTGATATAATCGTATTGATTAACGTTTTGAGAATTGTGATGCTTTACGAGCTTTCTTAAGACCTGGTTTGGAAAGTATGGATTTCAGTTGGACTAAAAACAGCGTAATATCAAGGATTTTCTGAACAATATCTACTTTTTAATTTCATAAAATCTGAATCAATATTTTTAAAATAGGGGAATAGTTTAGGTCTCTAAGCATTAAAATAATACACCTAACTTTGGTCACCGTTTTTTAGTTATTCACTCTTTTTTCGGATAGTGTTTTTAAAGTTATGATGTAAAATGCCGCAATTAAAACACTATACATCATAATCGGAGGATAGAGAATTAAGGATAGAATCAATCCCACTCCTTTAATTATTAGGTCAGGTATCAATAACTTCCTATATTGTGCGGTAGCTTCAAGTAATTCTTTCTGATCTATATTGGGTTTATCAATTACTTTATGTAAAAACCAGTTTGCTACCGTTGAAACAATAACGATCAGTCCATAAAAGAGCTGTGCCGTATGATTCATGAAATGACTACTAACTATTCCAGTAGCATAGGGCATAAATGAAACAAAAAATAAAAGATACAAATTCTTTCAAATTTCTTCCTTTTCAACTTGGCTAACTTGACCTGCATTACCTAGGTCGCTTTGCTTTAAATTATACTTTTTTCTTAAACATTTGATACGAGTAGGTATTTCTTGTGAGTAATTTTCATCAAAAAATTTCATATATAATCTCCCTATAATCATGGAAAAGTAGTAAAAATAGTTGTTATCCTAGTTGATTAAAAAAATCTCTGATTTCCTCATCCTTTATAAAATAATATATAATTTTCCCCTCTCTTCTAGTGTCCAAGATGTTTTGATTGGCTAGTTTACGAAGATGGTGGGAGGCAGATGCCATACTGAGATTTAGTAAACAGGCTATATCACAGACACAGAGTTCTTCAACAGCAAGGAGATAAAAGATGATATTTATCTGTTTATTATCGGTAAATTTTGATAAAATGCGAAGTGATTTTTGGACTTTTTCCTTTCCAAGGTAGTTCGTTGCGGTTGTAACATTTTGTTGATTAATAACATCCACTTGACAGATACTATCTTTTTTCATAATTTTTTCTCCTAGCCTAACACAGCCCATAGCATGTCAAAGCTGTTGTTTTCAATCAGGATATACATCCCCAATCCTAAATAGACAACGGCAATAAACCATCTGCTATATTTTTCCAAAGTTTCTCCAACAGAAGGGACTTGTGCTAATTTTTGGGCAGAAAAAACCAAGAGATAAATCATGACTAGAAAAGTAAGTAAAGTCACTATCAAATTCGCTAAATTTAAGGTGGTAAAATATGGGACAAAGACACCAATATTGTCAGCGCCACAACTTGCAAAAGTAATCATAGCGACTAGAAAAATCAGGTTTTTATTGTCTTTTCGCAAACCATCTTTTGCAATAGCTTCTCCATCAGAATCTCCTAAAAGCAAAACTTTGAGGCCTAGGAAAATTGGAATCAAACCGAGTAAACCTAAAATCTCTTTACTAGGAATATAATTTAAGACAAATGCAAAAAGCAAACTTAGGAATATTAGACTAACAGAGCCTAGAAATTGTCCTAAATAGATGTTAATGATGTCCTTTCTGCTTTTTCTTTTGGCAAAAAATAACATTAGGATAATAAGTAAGTCTACGGCTGTCCCAGAATACAGGATTATTGAAGTAACAATATTTTGAATCATAAAACACCTTATTCAAATATATTTTTGAATGTATTCTAACATTAAACTTTGTAGATGTCAACTTAAAATCCACCAATTAATAATTGCATGTCAATATTTGTATTGTGAAACTAGTTTCAGAAATATATAGTCTTAAAGTATGTCCACTGCCAATGGTTTTTTCAATATTTAAAAGGAGAGAACCAATTTGGTCCTCTCCAGGGTATAATTTTCCATCAACCCACTACAGTTGACAAAGAGCCGTTATTCTCAAATGAGACAACTCCTTTTAGTTTTTATAACCTCAGCTTCTCGGTCTCTTACCTACTTTTAATAGAAAGACTACGAAGGACGATTCTTAAAGTAGTCAGATTGTGCAATATCGAAAGATTAGATGGGCTTAACCAATTTAACAACCCAAATCCAATTAAACTTCCATTTATTACAACTGTTTCTTGAATATTTCTTTGAATTAATTTCTGCAACGATTCAGATAAAGAATTCAATTCCTCGAAGAAATCTAAACGATTATCTAATAATAAAATATCACTCATCTGCTTAGAAATATCAGCACTTTCATTCATCACAACCCCAATATCTGCAAGCGTCAAGGCAGCAGAGTCGTTTAACCCGTCTCCAACCATCAAAATAGTTCGGCCAGCTTTCTGTAATTCCTGAACCAACTGAAACTTACCATCTGGTTTTAAATCAGTATAAACGTTGTCAAATGGCAGATCTTTAACCAACTCTTCTGTTCTAGCCAACGTATCACCAGTTGCCAGAATCAGTTTTTTCCCTTGGCGCTTTAGCTTTTTCAATGCAACTTTCGCCTCGCTTCTCAAGGGAGTGTGGATACAAAACATCCCAATTAATTCTTTCTTATAAGCCAAAAACAATAAATTGTAATGAGTCTTATATTGCTCAATCAAGGCCAGCTGCTCAGAACTAATTCTTACCTGTTCGTCTTGCATTAGTACATAATTTCCAATGACAACCGATTGACCATCAATTTGCGATTTAATCCCTTTGCTTGCAACATACTGAAGCTTGCCATGCATTTCTTCGTGTTCAATGCCTTCAATTTCAGCTTGTTTAACAATTGCATTGGCAATAGGATGATAGATATGTTCCTCCAAACATGCACTTATTCTTAAAATATCTTTCTCAGTATAATCTCCGAAAGGAAGAACCTTTTCAACCAAAGGATAACTCGTCGTGATGGTACCCGTTTTATCAAACAAGAAAGTATCCACTTCCAGATATTTTTCTAATACATCACCATCTTTAATAACCATTTCTCGATTTAGACCTTCCTTTATGGCCGTAAGGTAGGCTACAGGTGTGGATATTTTTAGAGCACATGAAAAATCCACCAATAAAAAGGAAATGGCTTTTGAAAACGAACCTGTTAACAGATAAGTCAAACCAGCACCTAAGAAGTTATATTTTACAACCTTGTCTGCCATCCTAATAAAATGACGTTGTTTTGTCTTCTTACTCTCTTCAGATTTTTTCATCAGATTGATGAGTTGCAAAATACGACTGTTTATCTGATTATCAGTCACACGAATTCTTAACTCTCCTGTTTCCAAAACAGTATTCGCACATACAGAATCTCCCTCTTTCTTTTCAACAGGGAAGCTCTCTCCAGTCAAGGAACTCTCATTGACCATGCCTAATCCTGAAACCACTTGGCCGTCAAACAAGATTTCATTCCCTTGGGAGACAACTAATACATCACCTACTTGAACATCAGAACTCTTGATGCTGATGACCATGTCTCCCCGCACTAAGAAAACATCACTTTCTTTAGCAAGAAGGCTTTGTTCCAAATCTGTTGCTGTTTTTTTTAAAGACCACTGATCCAGATGATTACCCAAATCAAGCATAAACATGATGTTGCTAGCTGTCTTGGATTGGTTCATAAACAAGGACAACAAAATGGCCGAACAGTCCAAGACCTCCATGGTTAGTTCCTTGCGCGCTAAAGTTTGATAGGCTTCTTTGACATAACCCAAAGCCTGATAACAAGTCCAAATATAACGAATAGGGTAGGGTACAAAACTTCGAAACAGCAAACGCTTAATCGCTGCACCCGATACAATTGAATAAGCACTCTCTTCTCTACGAATGGGAAGAGTCATCAAGTCCGAAACTTTCCCCTTGTCAATTTTTTTTAAAAAGGCCTCTGCATTTTCTAATACAGAGAAGCCTTCTTTCATACGTAGAGTAAAGTGCTGCTGATCCATATAAAACTGAATAGAGTCGATCCCTTTTTCATCTTTAGCCAAGGAACGAAGATAATCTTGAATATCCAAGGTCAGTGAAAACGAGGACGATAATCGGATATGTTGATATCCTCTGTGTAGCACTTTAAAAGACATATTATTCACCTGTCAGGCTATCTAATTGTTCTTCTTTCTTTTCCTGTTCGTATAAATATTTAGCGTCTTGTAAAACATCATCACCGTGTTGTTTTACAACAGAAACAGATGCATCCAGTCCATCTTTCAATTTGTAAGCTTTAGCCAAGGCCTTAGAATAGCCTTTCTTAGCTTCTTTACTTGCTAAGACTTTCAAGCCAAGCGTCCCAAATGCTACCCCTCCTAAGAAGAGAGATGATTTTTTCGCAACTTTTGCGACGTTTAATACTTCTTTTAACATGTTTATTTCCTCCTTGTAACTATTGTAGCGAAAAATGACAGCAAAAGCAATTGCTGATATCTGATATATAGATAAAATTCTCTATACTGATATTTAATTATATTATGATGAAAACAATATACTTTATTTTTTGATACTGTCAATAATTATGTGTAAACACTTAAGTAGAGTTACGGAGTGTTAATTAAATAAGCTTTCAAGTGTATCAGAACATTGACCAAACCCTTTATGGATTCGTTGACTTTGCTTGAAATTATAATCTTCAAACAACGTAACTAAGTAACGTTCCAGAGCCTCCTCATTAGGAAAAAGAACCTTCTTTTTCGTTTGATGTTTGATTTCTTTGTTAAGAGACTCAATGAGGTTTGTCGAATACATGCTGTGCCAAATCTGGTAGGGAAACTGATAAAAAGTTAAAAGATTATCCGTCTTCTCCAGACTTTCCATGACTTTCCTATACTTTGGTTTCTATTCGGCGAGAAAGTCCTCTAAAGCTTGTCCTGCCATTTCTAAATTTTCAGCACGATAAATCATTATAAATTGCCCCAGAATAACCGCTCTATCTGCTCGTTTCACTTTACTAGCTAGATTTCGACTAATATGAATTAAGCAACATTGTTGTTTAGCTAATGGGTGAGCCTGACTGATAATCTGCTCAAGCCCCTTAAAGCCATCTGTAACTACAAGAGAAATCTGTTGGATTCCTTGGTTTTGAAGCTTGTCTAACAGGGTGGACCAAGAAGCATTGTTTTCTTGAGGCAACTGTGCATAGCATATCTCTATGCGACTAAAGTCGCTAGAGCTATCCTAATTGCGCACCGCCAGTTCTCATAGAAAAAAACACCTTGCAAGATGCAAAGTGTTTTCGTTTGTATTCTGCTGTCCAGCAACGAATTAACGTTTAGAGAACTGGCTAGCTTTACGAGCCTTTTTCAAGCCTGTTTTCTAGTATTTTTATATCTACTGGCAGATTATCCGACTTATCCCCATCAACATCTGACTCTAACTCAACCTCTGAAGAAATCCTAATATTGCGTACTTTGATATATTCGATATTATTGTTACCTACTAGATCCCCTTTTTAATAAATCTGGGATAGCCGATAATTTAGAAATGATGGATGAATCCTTTAAAATCAAGATATTTCCATATTCATCTGTTTTTTCATCAAATAGTTATTTGTCTGCATAGTAATTGGATAGAAGAACTAAGACCTGAGTAGCTTCACCTTCATAATTGCCATTTTCGCTTTCAAAAGGTAATAATTGCTTGTTCATAGCTTGGCGAATCAGTTGCACCAGCCAAATTAATTGTCTTGACCGACGAATAAAGCGACTTCTTTCAAGGATTCGACCATAAGGAAACAGTTGGCAGATTCTATAAAAGTGTCGATGTGATTCGGCACGCTCATCAGACTCGCTACACAGAGCTGGTACATAATATCTGCTATAATTTTCTGGAAGATTTGGTCAAGCGGTCTTTTAGCCGTGTGACAGGCATACAGGAAAAACACTATTTATTTACTTTTTGCACGGGAGGCTTTAAGATGTTGCTGGACGCCTTTCTTGATAATCACTCAGAGTCGCCAGAGTGTCTGGGCTGGGATATGGCAAAGATATACCGCTGCCTGAAACTGTTCTTTGACGCTGATAAACGCGACATATCAATTAAAATGTCGCACTAAAATGATTGAAAAGTGATTGAAACTGTATTATAATGAAGGTGTATATTTAGAAAAGAGGTACTAACTATGGAAAACCTAGTAGTTTCAGTCTTTAACACTGAAAGCGAAGCTTATCAGTCCTTTGCGGATTTGAAGGCTTTCCGCCAAACTCAGACGACCAAGGTTGCTCAAATCGCCTTGGTCAAAAATGAAAACGGTCACATCGTTGAAAAAGAACGCTATGACTTTGAAGATTCAACGACGGATGCAACTCTAGAAGGTGGCTTGCTCGGTGCAGTTATCGGGCTTTTGGGTGGTCCTATCGGCGTCTTGTTTGGTTATGGTATTGGCAGCCTCTATGGTTTGGCTGCTGGTGATACCGTTGATACGGCAGAAGCTGGCTTGATTGACGTTGTGTCTCAAAAATTGATCGACGGCGAAACAGCCGTTGTCGCCTTGGTGCAAGAAAACAACGAAGCAGTCATCGATGCTTACTTCACCAAGTACGACACCCAAATCGTGCGTTGGGATGTAGCAACCGTCGTAGCCGAAATCGAAGCAGCTCTGCAAGTCCAAGAAGACCTCTACAACCAGGCACGTGCACAAATGAAGGCTGAACGTAAAGCCGAACGCAAGGCTAAACTTGAAGAATTCAAGGCAAATGTCAAAGCAAAATTTGACAAATTGAAAGCCTAACGTCTAAGCGTCTCATAAATTTAAATGTGACTGAGACGCCATTTAAAATTTATGTGCGTCGGATTCTCACAGTTAAATAATTGCGTTGACAAAGCCGTTACAGCCGTTCTTCCATTCTTTGAAAAGAATGTTTAATAGACAAGAAATCTGGACTAGTATTGGTCTGGATTTTTTTGTGAATATAGAGGTCATAGCTTTTTGACTATGCTTCGTTATAATTAGAAAAATTTTAAGTTTTATCAAGATGAAATCAGTCAGACGAAGACATCCCGAATTAGCACCAGCATCACCACACAAACTAAGACATACTGGTGCTACTCTTGCTAAACAAGCAGGTGTTTCTCTTGAAGCCTTCTCAGAAGCTCTTACTCATAGTGATAAAGAGATTACAAAAACTTACGTTAATATCAAAGATAAAGTCAATCAGACTGTAGGTGATATTGCTTTTCGTAGTTTAAAAAATTGATGGGGTGAATATGGGGTGAATTTTGGGGTGAACTTTGATTTTTTGAAACAAAAAAGACATCCAAGAAATAATTCTTGAATGTCTGTAAACGTTGATATAATCGTATTGATTAACGTTTTGAGAATTGTGATGCTTTACGAGCTTTCTTAAGACCTGGTTTCTTACGTTCAACTTTACGTGAGTCACGTGTAAGAAGTCCTGCGCGTTTCAATGAATCGCGGAAGTCTGGGTCTACTTGAAGAAGGGCACGAGCGATACCATGACGGATAGCTCCTGCTTGACCAGCGTATCCACCACCTACAACGTTAACGAAAACGTCGTATGAACCTGCAGTTGAAGTAACTGCGAATGGTTGGTTAATTACAAGACGAAGGTCAGCGTGTGGGATGTACTCTTCAACATCTTTTTTGTTAACAGTGATTTTACCAGTTCCTGGAACAAGGCGAACGCGTGCAACAGCGTTTTTACGACGTCCAGTACCTGCATATTGTGCTTGTGACATACTTTATTGTTCCTTTCCTTAGATAAGTCCTGAAATATCAAGAACTTCTGGTTGTTGTGCAGCGTGAGTGTGCTCAGCTCCAACGAATACTTTCAATTTCATACCTTGAGCGCGGCCAAGAGTATTGTGTGGAAGCATACCTTTAACTGATTTCTCGATCAAACGTACTGCATTTTTAGAACGAAGTTCACCAGCAGAGATTGATTTCAATCCACCTGGGTGGTTTGAGTGAGTGTAGTAGATCTTATCAGTTGCTTTTTTACCAGTCAATTTAACTTTTTCAGCATTGATAACGATTACGAAGTCACCTGTATCAGTGTGTGGTGTGAATGTTGGTTTGTTTTTTCCGCGAAGCACGCTAGCAACAACTGCTGAAAGGCGTCCAAGAGGTACATCAGTTGCGTCAACAACGTACCATTTGCGTTCTACTTGGCCTGGTTTAGCCATGAATGTAGTTTTGTTCATGATTTCTCCTATTATGAATATCGTTTTTGTTTACAGGGCGGATGTTCCGGTCCGCAAGTTATTTGAAAGGTTCCGGGGCCTTACAAATGGGGTAAACAATACCGCCTACTATTGTATCAAATTTTTCAGATAAAAGTCAACCGATTTGAAAAATTATTTGCGATTTTCTTTTCCTATAACAAAGCCGATGAGAGAATTAGGACCGACGTGGGCAGCAATGACTGGCCCTAGTGGCATGATCAAGACTTGGGAGATAGCTGGATTCTCCAACAATTGAGCCTTGAGCTCTTCTGCTCCTGCCAAATCATCTGTATAGGAAACCAAGGCTGTGCTGTGACCGATATCTTCCTGGATGAGGGTGAGCATTTCCCGCATGGCTTTTTTACGTCCACGTACCTTAGCGATTGGAGCTAACTTGCCTTCTTCATCAATCCAAAGAAGGGGTTTGATATTAACCAAACTTCCGACGATGGCTGAACTCTTAGAAAGGCGTCCCCCGCGCATAAGATGGTAGAGATCATCCACCAAGAAATAGGTCCGCAACTTAGGAGCGATTTCCATCAGTTCTTCCTTAACTTGATCCAAACTCTTGCCGGCATCACGCGCCTCAACTGCTAGCATAGACAAGTAGCCTTCTCCAATCCCTGCAGCTTTTGGATCGATGATTTCGATGACGGCTTCTGGGTAGTCTTCAAGGACCAAGTCTCTTGCCATGACCGCACTCTGGTAGGTCCCTGACAAGACTGAAGAAAAGGCGATATAAAGGAGATCTTCCTTGCCTTGAGCGAAGCCTTTGAAAATCTCTTGGAACTGTCCAACATTGACCTGACTGGTCGTTGGTTTAGCACCCTTTTGCATCTCTGCTAATAATTGGGGGCTGGTCAGTTTATCTGGACCTACTGTCTCATAATGGGTTCCATCAATTTGGATAGACAAACCGACGATCTCTACACCATGCTCCTTTGCCCATGTTTCATCTAAATCTGCAGTTGAATCTGTTAAAATTTTAAAGGTCATTTACTTGCTCCCATCTCTTTTTGTAGTTGACGTAGGCCCTCTTGGTCAAAAGGCCGTATCGGTGGTTTTTGATCGTTGACGACTCCTCGCGCTTGGTTCAAGTCGGCTTTGACAACAGCGACCCGTTTCTCCAACTCCCGCGCTGAAACACGGAGCGCTCCTTGAGCAAAGACCGTCCATTGCTCATTCAAGTCACTCGTCGCGACTGATACTTGGTGGAGGGGGGTATTGAGCTCTGCTGCCAAGCGTTCAATGTAGTCATCGGCGGTCTCCTCCTCCGCTGTGAAAACCACTTGGACCTGAAATTCTTCGTAGGTCTGGCGAATCCCCGGCATGTATTGGGCATCAAAGACACAAATCACGCGAATGCCTTCAAAGCTGGCATAGTGGCTAAGCTTCTCTAAGAGGATCGTTCGTGCAGCATCTAGCTCACTCTTCTTAAAGAGCTGGCGGGTTTCTTGCCAGAAGGCAATCATGTTGTAGCCGTCCACTAACAAAATTTTTTCTTTCATGGATTGCCCCCTTCCTTTGATTTCTTCTATTATAATTTATTGCGAAAGACCTCATACATAAGGATCGCTGCTGCGACACTGGCATTCAAACTTTGGACATGCCCCTGCATAGGAATAGTAATCATTTCATCCACTTGCTTTTTAATATTGGCTGAAATGCCCTTGCCTTCGTTGCCAATAATGAGGGCTAGCTTCCCACTGGTATTCCATTTGTGAGAAGGCGTCCCATTCATATCGGTTCCGAAAATCCAGAAGCCTGCTTCTTTGAGCTTATCCAAGGTTTGGCTAAGGTTGGTCACCCGAGCAATAGGGACATGCTCCACTGCCCCAGTTGAGGTCTTAGCGACAACAGGGGTCACTCCAACAGCACGGTGCTTGGGAATGATGACTCCCGCTACTTGGGTCGCATCAGCTGTTCGCAGGATGGATCCCAAGTTATGCGGATCAGTCAAGCCATCCAAAATCAAGAGCAAGGGATTGTCTTGATCAGCTACCTGGGTCAAGATCTCAGTCAAGTCCGTATAGGTAAATTCCGAAACCCGCAAGACAAAACCTTGGTGGACAGCTCCTTCTGTCATTTCTTGCAAGGTTTTCTTAGGGGTCCAAGAAATGGAGACCTTTTTTTCCGCTGCTAGATCTTTGATTTTTTCTACATTTTTCCCACGCAAATCATCCTGAATATACAATTTATTTCCTGTATTTGCGACTAGTGCTTCTGTAACGGCATGAACGCCATAAACAATATCGTTTTTTTTCATGAAACTAGTATAACACAATTGCCATATCTGGTGAAACATTTGGAGTAGGCCACTTTGCTTGTGGTATAATGAAACTAGTTTAGAAAAAGGAAAGAATCAGCATTATGCCACTTATTCACCGAACCATCAAGATGGTTCTCGCCACCTGTTTGGCCATCTTGCTTTCAGAGTTTTTGGGTCTGTCCTACGCCATCTCTGCGGGGATCATTGCCATTCTCAGCATTAGCGATACCCGTCGAAGCACCGCCAAACTAGCCTATAATCGCTTTATGTCCATGCTTCTTGCCCTCCTCCTTGGAAGCTTAGCCTTTCAGATTCTCAGCTTCAATCTCTGGGCCCTTGGTCTTTATCTGGCCACCTATGTCCCCCTTGCTTTCCTACAAGGCTGGGAAATTGGTATCACGCCCAGCTCTGTCCTGGTTACCCATCTCCTGCTAGAAAAATCCACTTCCCTTTCTTTATTGGGAAATGAAGTATCTATTTTCCTAATCGGAACCAGCTTTGCCCTCCTAGCCAATCTCTATATGCCTTCTCGACAGGAAGAAATTGATCGCTATCATGAAATTGTCGAGGAGCAACTCAAGAAGATTCTCTATCGCTTTGCAGAGTTTCTAGGAAAAGGAGATGGGAGCAACGATGCTAGCTTGATTCGTGAGCTAGATACCATCTTAAAAGAAGCTCTCGATTTAGTCTATTTAGACCACTCCAATCACCTCTTCCATCAGACCAACTACCATATCCATTATTTTGAGATGCGCAAGCACCAAAATAATATCCTGCGGGACATGGCCAACAACGTAAACAACTGTCAATTAGCCGCGAGCGAGAGTCTTATTTTGGCCCAACTCTTTGCTAAAACAGCCAGCCAGCTCAGTCAGGAAAATCCAGCCCAATTCCTACTTGACGAAATCAACCGCTATCTAGCAGTCTTCCGCGAGCGACCTCTCCCTCGATCTCGTCAAGAATTTGAAACCCGAGCGACCCTTCTGCAACTCCTCCGAGATCTTGAAACCTTTATCTCCATCAAGGTGGAATTCTATCAAACCTACCAAAAGGAGCTTCAAGCATAAACCCTTCTTTAAAGACTGGGAAGATTTTCCCAGCTCTTTTTCTTTGCCATCAATCTGTAACAAATTTCAAGAGAAAAACTTCCTCCTCTTGAAAAAGAAAGAAGTTGAGTAAGTTCCAGGTGTAGACTTGGATGACATGAAAAGAACCTTCGCAGACGCGAAGGTTCTTTCTATTCTGCTAATTCTAGCACGACAGTTTGGTAAGGGGCCAATTCTAATACTTGGTCTCCTTCTTGGAATAGTCCTGCGACATTGTTTAAAATAACCGTTTTAATCGGAGCTGGCAGCTCCAAGGTGGCCTGGCGATTTTGGAAATTGCTGATCACCAAAAGACGCTTGTCCCCACGGCGTTCGAAGGCGATGATGTTTTCACGGTCCCGATAAGCTGGAATCATATCTCCGAAACGGATGGTATTCCCATAGAGGGGATGGCGATACAAGGCCGTCAACTTGCGGTAATAATTCAAGATGGAATTTGGATCCTTTTCCTGGTCTTCCACATTAATAGAATAGTCTGGTTTGGGACTGATCAACCAAGCTGGCCCATCACTAAAGCCCAGTCCTGGTTCTGCTGACCATTGCATGGGTGTTCGCGCATTGTCTCGACTGTATTTGGCAATCGCTGCTAAGGCTTCTTCCTCGCTCAGACCAGCTTCTTTCGCAACATGGTAGCCATTGATGGTCGCGATATCATCAAAATCCTCCACCGATTCAAAGACTTGGTTTTCCATCCCAATTTCTTGGCCTTGGTAGATAAAAGGAATTCCCTTGCGCAAAACCTGAATGGTTCCTAGGGCTTTTTTACTGGTATCGTTTACTGGACCTTCTGCAATATAATGGGACACCCCACGAGGCTCATCGTGATTTTCGATAATGGTCGAGAGGACCCCAATACTATCTCCACGCTCATGGGCTTGGAAAATACTTTCCTTGAGTTCATCTGCTGTCGGAAGACTATGGTCAAACCAGCCTTTTCCTTCTTGCCCCAGCATGGTTTGTTTGAAGTCAAAGATGGAAGAGAAGACGCCATCTTTTCCAATGAAGAAATGTAGTTCATCATCGGTTTCATTGAAAACTTCCCCTACTGTGAAGGCATTATACTTGGCAAAAGTCCGCTCCTTTAACTCTTGCAAGAAAGGTTCAATCGGTTGGGCATTGACCAGCGATTCCGGCACTGGGACCAGGCCATTATCACGATCGGACGGAAGCGAACGCCATTCTAGGTCTTTTTTGATATTGATGATAGCGTCAATCCGGAATCCCGCAATTCCCTTGTCCAACCACCAGTTGATCATCTTATAAATCTCTTCGCGCAAGACAGGATTTTGCCAATTGAGATCCGGCTGATCCTTGTGGAAAGAATGGAGATAGTATTTGTTGGTACCAGGAACCGGTTCCCAGACACTGCCTCCAAAGTAACTTTCCCAGTTGTTGGGTTCCTTGTCGCTTTCGATGAAGTAAAAGTAGTCCGCATAAGGGCCATCTGGATCCGCTAGAGCTTTTTGGAACCACTCATGATGACTGGAGCAATGATTGACCACCAAGTCCATGATGATGGCAATGCCTCGCTTCTTGCCTTCCGCAATCAACTCTTCCATATCTTCCATGGCTCCAAAAAGGGGATCAATGGCATAATAGTCAGAAATATCATAACCCTGGTCAATAAAAGGACTCTTGTAAACAGGAGATAGCCAGAGAATATCAATCCCTAAGTCTTGAAGGTAATCGAGTTTCTCCGTGATGCCTTTCAAATCCCCAACACCATCACCATTGCTGTCTTTGAAGCTTTTTGGGTAGATCTGATAAGCGACCTTCCCCTTCCACCAGTCTTTTTCCATGTTTTGTCTCCTTAAAATGAAAGAGACCGAGACAAATCGTCTCAGTCTCTATAGCGTCAGTAGATATTAGTATACTGTCTTTTCAGTTTCTTTGTCGAAGAAGTGAGCTTTGTTCAAGTCAAATCCAAGCTCGATGGTTTCACCAGTTCCAAGATAGTCACGCGCATCCACTTTCGCGATGAATTCGTTGTCACCAACTTGGCAGTACAAGTGTGATTCAGAACCAAGCAACTCAGATACAGAGATGGTTGCTTTCACGACTGATTCTGGGAAAGTTTCAAGGAAAGCAGCTTCTGTATTCACGTCTTCTGGACGGATACCAAAGATCAATTCTTTACCATCATAGCCTTTTTCTTTCAAGACTTTCAAAGCACCTTCTGGAACTTTCAAATTCAAGCCGTTAGTAACGATGTAGCCACCTTCCAACTTGACGTTAATGAAGTTCATGGCAGGGCTTCCGATGAATCCAGCTACGAATTTGTTAACAGGGTTCTTGTACACTTCTTGCGGAGAACCAATTTGTTCCACACGTCCAATTGTACCAGTACCAGCTGGGTTTTTAGTCGCAGACATGATAACGATACGGTCAGCAAGTGTCATCGCTTCTGTTTGGTCGTGAGTTACGTAGATGGTTGTAGCTCCGATACGGCGGTGGATTTTCGCGATTTCAGCACGCATGGATACACGAAGTTTCGCATCCAAGTTTGACAAAGGTTCGTCCATCAAGAACACTTTTGCATCACGGACAATGGCACGTCCCATAGCCACACGTTGACGTTGACCACCAGAAAGGTCAGCTGGTTTACGATCCAAGAATTCTTTCAAGCCAAGGATTTCAGCTGCTTCTTGTACACGTTTGTCGATATCTTCCTTGCTGTATTTACGCAATTTCAAACCAAATGCCATGTTATCGTACACAGTCATGTGTGGGTAAAGAGCGTAGTTTTGGAATACCATGGCGATGTCACGGTCTTTAGGTGCTACGTTATTTACAACAGTACCATCGATGGAACATTCACCTTCTGTGATATCTTCAAGACCAGCGATCATACGAAGAGTTGTTGATTTACCACATCCTGAAGGACCTACGAAAACGATAAACTCTTTGTCTTTGATGTCCAAGTTAAAGTCTTCAACTGAATAGTGTTCGCTGTTGGGATATTTTTTGTAAATATTTTTAAGATTTAATTCTACCATGATGGTACTCCTTTGATTTTTATAGTTCTATTGTAAATGAAAACGCTTTACAATGCTATGGCAGATCTCACAAAAAAGAAAAAGAGTTTTGTGCAAGTTGCACAAAACTCTGGATTTGATTCCGTTTAAATCACATCTTGTAAGACCAAATGATAGCACAGGGCTAGATCGGTCAGATTTTTCAACTGGAGACCCGTCAACTCCTCCCACTTGTCAATCTTGTATTGAAGGGAATTGCGATGGAGATAAAGTTGCTGGGCCGCCTTGGTTACAACTGCCCCGTTGTCCCAGAGGGCAACAATGATATCCTGCAACTGGTCTTGACTCCCAATCAACTGATGCAAGCGTTCTTTGATAGGATGGAGATCCAAATCTGCCTGCTCAATTCCCCATAGGTAGAGTTGAGAAAAGCGGTAAACACCTTGATGCCCTTCTCGGATCCAGGCTCGAAAGGCTGCCCGTTCTGCTCGGATGACCGGGGATACTTTCCCAGCTTTTGACTCGGTCCATACCTGCCCGACCATGATGGATAAGCGAATATTAAAATCATACTCCATGGCAGAGACGGTATCTTTTAAGATATCAGCCACAGTCAGCGACTGCTCTTGATCTAGAATGAGTACATAGTCCTGTCCACTCAGTTGCAAGACTGCCCGAAAGTTGGGCAAAAGCGTCTGCATCATCTCTAACCAGGAAGCCGTCCCTTCCGCTGTCGAGTGCGAGAGGTGGCAATAGACAAGTTGCATTTTTTTAATGACTTGAGGGGCTTCTCCCTTTCCATCAATCAAGTATTGGTACCAAGGGTTGGGGGCAAAATCTTCCTCACTGCCCAACCAGGCAATCAATTGTTTCTCTCGTTCGGTTAGCTCTTCTTCCTTCAGTAGCAACCATTGCTGGGCCTGCAGAGGAATGGCTACATAACCAGCTGGTGGATTGGGGTGTTCCGTCACCTCTGCCTGAGGGAACCACTCTCTGATATTTTTCACTATTTTGTTCCTTCTTCCACTTTTTGGATACACCAAGCTACCAATTCCTCTAAGCGGTTGATTTCATCCATCAGATGCAGGTAACCCATGACCGCTTCAAAACCCGTCGACATGCGATAGGTCACGACATCTGCATTTTTTGCCTTGGTATGGCTATTGGTATTGCGACCGCGCTTATAGATCTCGACTTCTTTCTCTGTCAAAAGCTCTTCTTCCAACATCATCGCAATCAGACTAGCCTGGGCCTTGGCAGAGACGTAGCGGGTTGCAGCTTGGTGAAGTTTATTAGGCTTGGTCATCCCTTGAAAAATCAGGTGCTTACGAATATACATGGAATAGACCGCATCTCCCTCAAAGGCCAGGGCGATTCCATTGATTAGATTGACATCAATCACGTGTCCACCTTACACCTTCTTTTGTATCCAAGAGCTTGATTCCTTGCGCAGCCAATTCATCGCGAATCGCATCTGCTCGCGCAAAATCTTTATTAGCCCGCGCTTCTTGACGTTCCGCGATCAAGGCTTCAATATCTGCATCCAAGACTTCCTCGACAAAGACCACTCCAAAGACTTCTAGCATCTTGGTCAAGGCATCCTTAACGTCTTGGTTGTAGTGACCTGAATTGATCCATTTGGTCAATTCAAAGACGACAGTAATTCCGTTCGCTGCATTGATATCTTCATCCATCGCCACGATAAACTTGTCCACAAAGGCTTGCAAGTCTGCTGGATCCACTTCTCCTGTGAACGGTTGCTCATAGGTATTTTTCAAATACTTGAGGTTGGTCTCCGCATCGCGTACCGCTTTTTCTGTGAAGTTAATGGGCTTGCGGTAGTGCTGGGTCGCAAAGAAGAAGCGAAGGACTTGGCCGTCGATGGTCTTCAATGCATCATGCACAGTAATGAAGTTACCTAAGGACTTGGACATCTTGACATTGTCGATATTGACAAAGCCATTGTGCATCCAGTAGTTGGCAAAAGTTTTGCCTGTTTTGGCTTCAGACTGGGCAATTTCATTGGTATGGTGTGGAAACTCAAGGTCAGCTCCACCACCATGGATATCAATGGTATCGCCTAAAATCCCCGTTGACATGACTGAACACTCGATGTGCCAGCCAGGACGACCAGGTCCCCAAGGGCTGTCCCAAGAAACTTCACCCGGCTTCGCAGCTTTCCAAAGGGCAAAGTCGACTGGATTTTCCTTGCGAGCAGTTTCCTCATCTGTCCGACCAGAAGCGCCTAGCTCCAAGTCTTCTAGAGTTTTGTTGGCTAACTTAGCATAGTTGTGGGATTTTTCCACACGGAAATAAACATCCCCTTGGCTCTCGTAGGCATAGCCTTTTTCGATCAAATCAGCGACAAAGCGAATGATGTCGTCCATAAACTCGACCACACGAGGGTGGCGGGTTGCAGGTTTGACCCCGAGAGCCGTCACGTCTTCACAAAAAGCCGCAATGTACTTGTCTGCCACTTCCTGAGGACTAATGCCTTCTTCTTTAGCACGGTTGATAATCTTATCATCCACATCTGTAAAGTTGGAAATGTAGTTAACCTCGTAGCCACGATACTCAAAATAGCGACGAATCGTGTCAAAGGCTACCGTTGAACGGGCATTCCCAACGTGGATATAGTTGTAAACTGTTGGCCCACAAACATACATGCGGACCTTTCCTTCTTCGATTGGGACAAATTCTCGCAAATCACGAGACATGGTGTCATAAATTTTAATCATGCGGTCCACTCCCTTCTCTATTTCTGACTTTTTCGGCTGAAAACCAGCTCTGCAAAAGGGCCAAATTGTCTGAGGCTATCCAGTTGGTAAAAGCGCTGCCCTTCCTCTTGGGTAAAGAGGGGAACCCCCTTTCCTAGGATAAGGGGCGCTATCTGAATAATGAGGTGGTCGAAAAGATCCGCATCCAAGAGCGGTCCTACCAAGGAATTACCACCTATCACAAAGACATTTTTGCCTTTGTCAATCTGGCGAACAAAGTCCACCACATCCCCAGCTACTGGCTGGTAATTGCTGACAGGCAGGTGCCTATCATGCGTAAAGACATAGTTTTCCGTAGCTTGATAAAAACTTTCTACATCTTGCAAATCTTGGATTTCCTCAAAGGTCCGCTTGCCCATGATGGTGATATCCATTTGCCTGTAAAAGTCATCATAGCCTGTATCCTCTACAGAACCAAGCTGATGCAGCCAGTCTATCCTGTGCTGGCTGTCTGCCAAGTAGCCATCCATGGTGATACAGCCGTAAAAATAAACTGCCATTCTTGTAGTTACCTTTCTAGTTCCTTTGCTATTCAAAGTGATAGTGAAAAAAATCATGGCATCAGCTGTCCGCTCTTCATGGCGGGTATCCCAGGTTCGGTTATGATGATCTACATAGTCAGCTGTGTAGAAGAACTGATAGACTTTACTCTTGCGAAATTGACTCCAAGCCTTCTTTCAGTTCAAGGACTACCTGGTTCAAAATAGCATCTGGTAAATATGACAGGTTGGTTCCTCCTATCATATTTCACTTCGATAACTTTTCCAACCTTTTCTAAAGACTTGATGAATGGTGACTAGCTTCCTTGGCGTGCTCCATCTTATTCACGTAGTATTCGCGTTTTTCCTCTTCCTGGTGAATGATCGGCTCATCCTTCTTACCGTGAACACGAACAATTTTTGCAGGGACTCCGACAACAGTCACATCACTCGGTACATCCGAGACAACGACCGCCCCTGCTCCGACTTTGGCCTTGGCCCCAATCTCAATCGGACCGATGACCTGAGCATGAGCGGAGACCAACGCTCCCTCACGAACCGTTGGATGGCGCTTCCCTGTATCCTTTCCAGTTCCACCGAGCGTCACCCCGTGGTAGAGCATAACGCCTTTTTCAACAATAGCTGTTTCCCCAATAACAAGGCCCGCTCCATGGTCGATAAAGACACCCGAAGCAATGGTCGCACCTGGATGGATTTCGATCTGGGTCCAAAACCGCCAGAACTGACTGTGCATCCGAGCTAGAAGCTTAAAGCCATGATTCCACAAAAAGTGAGAAACACGGTGAGCAGCTAACGCTTTGACGCCTGGATAGGTCAAGAGGACCTCCAGCGAGGTACGTGCTGCTGGGTCATTTTCTTTTACAATATCAATGGTTTCACGCCACCATCCCATACCGTGCTCCTTTCTTTTAAATGCTTATTCATTCGTTGCTTCACCTGGATCTTTGGTAAAGTCTTTTCTAGGTTTATAATCTTTGTTGTGGTGACGAGGACGATCGCCATGACGATGACCCTTATCCCCTTTGTCTTCTGCATGTTCTGGTTTTGGAGGACGAGGCAAGAGGGCCTTCATAGAAGCATCGACACGACCTTTTTCGTCAATCTTGATAATCTTCACATCGACTTCATCACCGATGGCTACCAAGTCTTCGACACGGTTGGTACGAGTCCAAGCCATTTCAGAGATGTGAACGAGGGCATCCGTCTTGTCAAAGAGGTTGACAAAGGCACCGAATTTCTCGATACGCACAACTTTGGCATGGTAAACTTCGTCCACTTTTGCTTCACGAACCAAACCAGCAATGATTTCTTTAGCGCGGTTAATGGCAGCTTGGTCGCTAGAGTAGATAGACACGTTTCCTTCTTCGTCGATATCAATCTTAACGCCTGTTTCAGCGATAATCTTGTCGATTGTTTCTCCACCCTTACCGATGACAATCTTGATCTTGTCCACATCAATCTTGATAGTATCAATTTTCGGAGCAGTTGGAGCCAATTCTGGACGAACTTCTGGAATAGTAGCTTCGATGACATCAAGGATTTCAAAACGAGCTTTCTTGGCTTGGGCAAGAGCTTCAGTCAAGATTTCTGCAGTGATCCCTTGGATCTTGATATCCATTTGAAGGGCTGTAATCCCGTCACGAGTACCTGCAACCTTGAAGTCCATATCTCCAAAGTGGTCTTCCAAACCTTGGATATCTGTCAATACGGTGTAGTTGTTCCCATCTGAGATGAGACCCATGGCAATCCCTGCTACTGGCGCCTTGATTGGCACACCACCAGCCATAAGGGCAAGTGTTCCCGCACAGATAGACGCTTGAGATGAAGAACCATTTGATTCCAATACTTCTGCTACCAAACGGATCGCATATGGGAATTCTTCCAAGCTTGGCAATACTTGAGCAAGAGCACGCTCACCAAGAGCACCGTGACCAATTTCACGACGACCAGGCGCACCGTAACGTCCAGTTTCTCCAACAGAGTATTGCGGGAAGTTATAGTGGTGCATAAAGCGTTTCTTGTACTCTGGATCCAAACCATCGATGATTTGCGTTTCACCCATTGGTGCCAAGGTCAAGACAGAAAGGGCTTGCGTTTGTCCACGCGTAAAGAGACCTGAACCGTGCACACGAGGAAGATAGTCGACTTGTGCATCCAAAGGACGGATTTCATCGACCTTACGACCATCCGGACGAACCTTGTCTTCTGTAATCAAACGGCGCACTTCTGCGTGTTCCATTTGTTCCAAGATTTCAGCTACATCCCGCATGATACGGTCAAATTCTTCGTGGTCTGCATATTTTTCTTCGTAAACTGCTGTTACTTGATCTTTCACTGCTTGAGTTGCAGCTTCACGCGCCAATTTTTCTTCAACTTGAACAGCTTTTTGAAGGTCGCTGTTGTAGGCTGCGATGATTTCAGCTTGCAAGTCAGCATCTACATGAAGCAATTCTACTTCTGCTTTTTCTTTACCAACTGCCGCTACGATTTCTTCTTGGAAGGCAATCAATTCTTTAACAGCTTCGTGTCCTTTAAGAAGGGCTTCCAACATGATTTCTTCTGACAATTCTTTAGCACCAGACTCTACCATGTTGATAGCATGCTTCGTACCAGCTACTGTCAATTCAAGAAGAGAGCGCTCAGCTTGTTCTTGCGTTGGGTTGATGATGATTTGGCCATCCACATAACCTACTTGTACCCCAGCGATTGGTCCGTCAAATGGAATATCTGAGATAGACAAGGCTAATGATGAACCAAACATAGCTGCCATTGGTGCAGATGCATTTTCATCATAAGAAAGAACTGTGTTGATCACTTGCACTTCGTTACGGAAACCTTCCGCAAACATGGGACGGATCGGTCGGTCAATCAAACGCGCTGTCAAGGTCGCATCTGTTGAAGGACGACCTTCTCGTTTCATAAAGCCACCAGGAAATTTCCCAGCCGCATACATTTTTTCTTCGTAGTTGACTTGAAGTGGGAAGAAATCCCCAGTTGCCATCTTCTTAGACATAACGGCAGCCGTCAAGACAGTTGACTCACCGTAACGTACCACAACAGAGCCATTTGCTTGCTTAGCAACCTGACCAGTCTCTACGATCAACTCACGACCCGCAAAAGTCGTTTGAAACACTTGTTTTGTCATTGTAATCCCCTTTGGATTGATAAAATTATACGACTTGCCTACAAAGATCAAGATATTTTGGACGATTCGGCTTGCCGAACATTTCTGTAGAAAAATAGAAAGGTGACGTCGCACTCGATGAGTGCTAGGAAGCTTATCTTTTTTCCTAAGAAATGAGGCCAAAATTCAATTACTCAAGATACTACGGCCTCCAACTCAAAGAGATAGGAATTGCAAGAGCCTTTCTATATGTTATATCCTCATCTTTGTATCCAAGCACGTATACCTTTTATTTTAACATATTCAAGCCCAAAAGAAAAAGGATTTGAGGGCCTTTTTCTTTGAATCTTCAGCAAGTTCTATATAAAAATTTTAGAGCTAGATATAGCTTCTGATTATTTTTACAATTTCACTAATTCTGTGCTGTCCACATAAAAGCGTGTTTTGTAGGCTCCTCCCTTGTAGTTCTTGTTGTTGCGTTTCAAAACAAAGCGTCTGTAAGGTTCAGAAGTCCTTTGGATGGTCGTTGTCACTTCAACCGAATCTTCATTGATCACCCATTCATCGGGTAAAGGGATTTCCATCGGTGGCATCGCTCCGCCACGACCACCAGGAACAACTTCGTAGAATGCATTGTCTTTTGTCGAATAGATCCAGCCGTCTTTCTTTTCATTTGTGAGCTGGATCAGCTTGTCTTGTGAAAGACTGCGGACTGAGTTCGATGTTTCTTCTGCGTCCAATTTTTCAATAATATCTTGTAAATTATAAATTCTCGGCGTGTAGGTATTGTAGTAATCAATGAACAAGTCTTGTGAGTATCCTTCAACTGCACTATGATCATTTTTCAACTTCAGTAAGCGAGTCGGTTGCACCTGAAGGGAATAGGTCAAAGATGTACTATTTTCAATGATCGAATAGATATCCTCTTCGTCCGCTTTTGACAAGGTCCCAATGGCTTCTTTGTCATTTTCATCTGACTTAACTTCTTCCATCTTCTCTTTTTCTTGAGCCTCACCAGATGACTTTTAGACTGATGAAGACCCTACTGGGCCATGCTTACGCTCATACCGCTTCGGAGTACAAGCTACTAAAGAAAGCAAGAGGGTTGTAGCTAGTAGATAGGTTCCAATTTTTTATGTTTGACTCTTTTTTTCTTAGTTCACACGGTAGTACAAGTCGTTTCCATTCGTCACATCACTCTTGCTCCAATATATGGATTCACTTCCCCCTTCTCTTGAAGGAATGAAAATAATTGGCGTTTCACTCGTTGCTCCAGGCATGCGACTAAGCCCGTGTAAATTGCCTTCTTTAAAGTAGAAGTCAGAAAATTGAACACCACTCAGAGCACTACCATTGGCCTTCACAATTCCTTGCGCATTAAACTCAATGCTAGTTCCGTGCTTATTTTTCCATACGCCTGCCACACTTGAGAAATTTCCATTTTTAATTTCTTCTAGATTCATCCCAGTACTTGCAGTGTCAGGAGCAGGAGCTGATTCAGCATTTCCCCCTTCCACTCTCGTCGTAAATTCAAGCGCGATCCAGCCTTGGCCAGATTGGAGCTTGCCCCAGGTATAACCGTCAGCTGTAACCGTCTCAGTTATCGTGTAAACACCTTGCGGGATTATTCCGACTTCTTCCCCCTTGATCGATGCTTCTTTACGAATTCGAAGATCTGAAACTGCTACACGGACTTGGTAACTATTTGTTTGCTGCTCTGAGGTACTTGCTTGGCTGGTCGCCTTCTTTCCGGTCTCTAGTTCTTTCCATCCAAATTTTGCTTGATCCAATTCTTTTGCTGTAATCCCTAAGGCTTTTTCTGGCTTCTGACCGTCCCCATTTTTAATTTGGATCTTATTGACAGTCTCCAGCTTTCCTTTTTGGAACTTGTAATGGATTAAATCTACTTCTGGTTGAAGAGACGAAAAGCTAGCATAAATGACCGAGCCATCCTCAAAAATTTGAAAACCTGAACGAGAGCCACCAGAGGAAGCTACAAAAGCTGTATGCAGCAATTCTGGTTGCTGGCCTTTCAGATAGTAGATTGCTGAGACTGTTTGGCCATTCCCAATCAAGAGTTCATCCCGGCCATCCTTATCCAAATCTGTATAAAAATAGGAAAGATTTGGTTTACTACCCAAAGTTTGAAGATACATGGCATAGACATACTCATCCGATTGAGGATCTATTTCTTTTAGTTTGGTCTCTAGACCTGCACTATCACCTGCTTCGATAGCCCTAGAGTAGGCCTGGTAACGTTCAAGCACTGTTTGATAGTACTCATGCCCAGACGATGCTTTCTTGGAACTTTTTCCATCTGTTACTTCACTCTGAGCTGTAGAGGGTTGCGTCCGAGGACGTCGCTTAGGTCCACATGCCACCAAGGTTAGCAAGGTCATCGCTGCCAAGCTAACTTTATAGATTTTCTTCATCGTATACTCCCTAAAACTTTCTCCACTTTATTATACCAAAAGAAGGTAAAAAAGCTAGAAAATCCTTGGTTTCTTATTAGATCAAGCTGGCAGTGATAAGTTCTCCTTTCGCCTATCATTCTCCCCTATTTTCTGCTATACTGAGTATAGTTATTTGATCAAAAGGAGAACACTATGGAATTAAAAAAACGTTCTGAATTTCCTGAGAACGAACTCTGGGACCTCACAGCCCTCTACCAAGACCAGGAAGACTTCTTGCGCGCCATTGAAAAAACACGCGAAGAAATCAATGAATTTGTCCGCAACTACAAGGGCAAGCTCCACACTTTTGAAGACTTCGAAGCCGCCTTTTCGGTCTTTGAACAAATTCAGATCCAACTCAGTCACATTGGCAACTACAGCTTTATGCCCCAAACAACTGACTTTGGCGATGAAGCTTTTGCGGAAATTGCCCAAGCGGGGATGGATTTCGAAACTTGGGCGAGCGTCGAACTCTCTTTCTTTGATGACGCTTTGGTCGAAGTAGATGAAGAAGTCCTCGAACGCCTGGGACAACTCCCTCACCTCACTTATGCCATTCGTCAGGCTAAAATCAAAAAAGCCCACTACTTGGGAGCTGATGTCGAAAAAACTTTGACCAACCTTGGTGAAGTCTTCTACGGACCACAAGACATCTATACCAAGATGCGAGCGGGTGACTTTGAAATGGCTGATTTTGAAGTGGATGGAAAAGTCTACAAGAATAGCTTTGTCACCTATGAAAACTTCTACCAAAACCATGAGAATGCGGAAGTCCGTGAAAAAGCCTTTCGTTCCTTCTCAGAAGGTCTTCGTAAGCATCAAAACACGGCTGCTGCTACCTATCTAGCCCAAGTTAAGTCCGAAAAACTGATCGCAGATATGCGAGGCTATGACTCGGTCTTTGACTATCTCTTGGCTGAGCAGGAAGTGGATCGCTCTATGTTTGACCGTCAGATTGACCTGATCATGAAGGATTTCGCTCCAGTCGCTCAAAAATTCCTCAAACACGTAGCCAAGGTCAATGGTCTTGAGAAAATGACCTTTGCCGATTGGAAGTTGGATTTGGACAGTGCGCTCAACCCAGATGTTACTATTGATGATGCCTATGACTTGGTCATGAAATCTGTGGCACCCCTTGGAGAAGAATATTCCCGTGAAATTGCTCGCTACCAAACCGAGCGCTGGGTCGACTTTGCGGCCAATGAAGGCAAGGATTCCGGTGGTTATGCCGCTGACCCATACCGTGTCCACCCTTATGTCCTCATGAGCTGGACAGGACGCATGAGCGATGTCTACACCCTGATCCACGAGATCGGACACTCTGGTCAATTCATCTTCTCAGACAACAACCAAAGCTACTTCAACGCCCACATGTCGACCTACTATGTGGAAGCTCCTTCTACCTTTAACGAGCTCCTCCTCAGCGACTATTTGGAACACCAGTTTGACGACCCTCGTCAAAAACGCTTTGCCCTAGCACACCGCTTGACAGACACCTACTTCCACAACTTCATCACCCACTTGTTGGAAGCAGCCTTCCAACGCAAGGTTTACACCTTAATCGAAGAAGGTGGCACCTTCGGCGCTAGCAAGCTCAACAGCATCATGAAGGAAGTCTTAACCGAATTCTGGGGAGATGCCGTTGAAATCGATGACGACGCAGCGTTGACCTGGATGCGCCAAAGCCACTACTACATGGGGCTATACAGCTACACCTACTCAGCTGGCTTGGTTATCTCAACAGCGGGATACTTGCATTTGAAGAACTCCGAAAATGGAGCTAAAGATTGGCTAGACCTCCTCAAATCAGGTGGCAGCAAAACCCCACTTGAGTCAGCTATGATTATCGGAGCAGATATCTCCACTGACAAACCACTTCGCGATACCATCCAATTCCTTTCAGACACAGTTGATCAAATCATTGCCTATAGTGCAGAATTGGGAGAATAAGTACAATTTTCAGACTTAGTTTATTCTAAGTCTGATTTTTTATCAAAAATATCACTAAGCAGTGATTGAAAGCGTTATTATTTTGTGGTATGATGTCCTTGGATACTTATATCTAAAGGGAGAAAAAGTATGAAAAAATTATTAGGAAATCCAACTTTTAAAAAAATAGGTCGTCCATTAGCAGTTCTCTTTACAATCTTTTTAGCTCCGATTATCATGCCTTTAATGTTCTTAGGTGGATGCTTTGGTATTTGGCGATATAGCAAACGAAAACCCAATACTAAAAAACGAAATATTGCCATTGCAGTTACAATAATTGGAATGCTAGGTTCTTATACAATAGACAAACTGAATCTAAACTATTTAACAAATGAAACAGAAAAAAAACAAGTAGCTCATTTTGCTTCTGAACCGTCTTCTAAAAAAGAGGATTCTATTCCTAGTTCTACTACTTCTAGTAGTGAAAAGGGAACTGTAGAAAAGGAAAAACTAGAAAAAGAAAAGAAGGAACAAGAGAAAAAAGAAAAAGAGAAAAAAGAAAAAGAGAAGAAAGAAAAAGAGAAGAAAGAAGCTGAAGAAGCTAAAAAAGCTGAAGAAGCTAAAAAAGCTGAAGAAGCTAGAAAAGCTGAAGAAGCTAGAAAAGCTGAAGAAGCTAGAAAAGCTGAAGAAGCTAGAAAAGCTGAAGAAGCTAGAAAAGCTGAACAAGCTGAACAAGCTATTCAGCAGTTAGAAGGGAATCAAGTACCTGAAAACGTTGCTCCTGCACAGGCTGCTGTAGAACAGATTACTGACCCTACTGCAAAAACTAACTACATGCATCGTATAGAACTTGTTCAAAATGCAATTAATGTTAGAGCACAAGAAGCGCAACAGCAACAAGCGCAACAGCAACAAGCACAACAAGCACCAGGCTTCTCATATAGAAACTGCAGAGAGGCTCGAGCTGCTGGTGTTGCACCTCTTTACAGAGGACAGCCTGGCTATGGAACTCACTTAGATAGAGATGGTGACGGTGTTGCTTGTGAATAAGAAATTGACGATTCTCATTTTGTCCATTTGCACAACGTCTCTGCTTGCTATTTTATACTTGAATTTCAAAAAGAGAGAAATTATTACCCCAGATTCTTACAAGGAAGCAATGACTTACGTCAAAAAAATTCAGCTATCTGAAGTACAAGAGAAAATCAACAACAAAGAAGATTTTATCCTCTATATCGGTCGCGAATCCTGCCCATACTGCCAAAAATTTGCTCCCAAATTAGCAGTTGCTATTCAGAAAACGAATCAGACCGTTTATTACCTTGATAACGATTCTAAAGAACGAAAAGAGATCACCTCCTTTGCTCATGATATGAATGTCAAAACAGTACCAAATTTATCATCTTTTAAAAAAGGTAGTAAAGAAAACTATTTAACAAAAGGTAGTAAATCAAGCATTGATGAAATCATAAATCTCTTGACTCAATAATCCAATTTAAAAACATCTATACAAAAAGAGTAAGATCGAACGAATTGTTCCTCATCTTACTCTTTTTTACTAACCCAACTCCGCCACAATGGCCTTGATTTGTTCTGCTGTGTGAACACCAGCAACTTGTTTAACCACTTGTCCATCTTTTTTGAAAAGAAGAGTAGGGATAGACATAATGCCGAAAGCACGCGCTGTATTTGGATTTTCATCAACGTCCATTTTAACGATTTTCAAGACATCTTCTGAAAGTTCTTCAGACAATTTATCCAAGATTGGACCTTGCATACGACATGGACCACACCAGGTCGCCCAGAAGTCTACCAAGACCAATCCTTCTTTTGTTTCTGCTTCAAATGTTGCGTCTGTAATTGCTTTTGCCATTGTTTTTCTCCTTTAGTTTTTGTATTGATTGAGGTCTTGCTTCATCAAATAGAAGAAGACATCTCCGTAAGTTCCATGGTAATCGAGTTCGTGCCCATTATAGGTCAATTTTTGTACGGGATAGTAATCCGCTACACCGATCAAGCAGGTCTGTTGGGAGCGTTCAAATTCTTCATAAGAATCAAAATGCATGACTCTTTCTTGTTTTGCACCATCTAGATATGTAATATCAATCATATCGATAACCTCTATTTCTTAAGATGCATCTATTGTAACTCTGTCAATTACATCTGTCAAACAAAACGTCTTACTCAGAATAATGAATCTTGTCCGAAAAAATTAACAAAAAAGCCCTCTGAATTCAGAGGGCTCCATTCTTGCTGGATAAAACGTTTCTAGACAAGGCGACGAACCGAAGATTGTACTAGATTTCTTCTGAAAACAAAAAATCTCCTCGAAGGGAGATAGATCTGGTCTATTTTACCTTACGATGCTAGGAACCGCAGCCGAAGATTATACTATAATTCTAGTGAAAAAGAAAAGCTACTCTACAATAGAGTAACTTAACTTTTTTGTATTCAATTGAACACGGCCTAAGCACTTGGCAAAAAATAACAGCCCTCTGAATTTAGAGAGCTGTTTTGAGCTCGGGCTAAAATCCTAGTGAAAAAGATGAAACTCCTTGTGTTCATCGAACACTGTGTCGTTTCCCTATTTTCATACGGATTTTTGGCGCCCTTAGCATCATGATTAACGACGAAGTCCAAGAGAGTTGATCAACTCACGGTAACGGTTAACGTCGTTCTTACGAAGGTAAGCCAACAAGTTACGACGGCGACCGATTTTCTTCATCAAACCACGGTAAGTAGCGTGGTCTTTTTTGTGTTGTTTGATGTGGTCGTTCAAGTGGTTGATTTCCCAAGTAAGGACAGC
Organism: Streptococcus sp. GS001; assembly: GCF_021595565.1. Classification (NCBI taxonomy): domain Bacteria; kingdom Bacillati; phylum Bacillota; class Bacilli; order Lactobacillales; family Streptococcaceae; genus Streptococcus; species Streptococcus sp. GS001. The sequence goes on along the minus strand of NZ_JACSYJ010000001.1, from coordinate 95,316 downwards.
AACTTGTACTTCTACTGAACCAGTGTCACCTTCGTGACGTGCGTATTGTGCAATGATTTCATTTTTTTTCTCTTTTGAGATTGCCATGATAAGCTCCTTTTCTTTATGCTCTATCTGAGTGGCAGGTTTGGCATAGCCTGCTACCAAGAAAGAGTTAGTTGTCTATTCGACCTATTCATTCTACCAAGATTTCATCTTTCTGTCAAACACTTCTGCTTTTTCCAACAGAGTTCTTCAAACCCAAGACTACAATGACTTCTCATTATAGGTTGACCCGAAAGTCAGTTAAGAGCTTTATTTCTTCTGCTGTCAATCTACGCCACTCCCCCAATTCGAGACTAGGATCCAAGCTCAAGGGTCCCATGGAAATCCGCTCGAGATCGGTGACTTCCTTGCCACAAGCTGCGACCATGCGCTTGACCTGGTGGAATTTTCCTTCAGCGATGCGGATCTGAACCAAGCAACTATTAGCTTCTCGATCAACTTCCAACATTTCCAACTCCGCTGGCAGGGTGGTGAAATCCTTCAATTCTATTCCTTCTTTGAAGCGGACGACATCTTCCTGGGTCATGATGCCAGCTACTTGGGCACGGTAGACCTTGTCCACATGTTTCTTAGGCGATAACATGGCATGAGCCAACTTACCATTATTGGTCAAGAGGAGTAAACCATGGGTATCGATATCTAGCCGTCCGACAGGAAAGACTTCCTTGTGTCTGGCCGTGTCATCTAGCAAATCTAAGACTGTTTGATGGTGGTCATCTTCCGTTGCTGAAATGACCCCTTTGGGTTTATTGAGCAGATAGTATACAAACTCTTCATGGAATAAACTTTCTCCCAGATAGGTCACTTGATCCTTATCTGGATCAATATGGACCTTGGCAGAGGTTTCCACCTTTCCATTGACCTGAATCTTTTTTTGCTTGAGGACTTGCTTGACTTCTGTCCGACTTCCCACTCCACAGTCCACTAAATATTTATCTAGACGCATGCTTGCCTCCTTCATTCTTCTTATTATTATACCATGAACCGGACTAGGATTCTTTCCTTTTCTAGTATACAGTCCATCCGGTCCATTAGCACCCCCTTAATCAATTGGGAAACTTTCATTCTAAAAGGAATTATGATATGATGGTTTCTAGAAAAAAGGAGTGAATGAGAACATGTCTGCAATCGAAACCATTACAAAAGCTGCCCATCTAATTGATATGAATGATATTATCCGCGAAGGCCACCCAACTTTACGTGCTATCGCTGAAGAGGTCACTTTCCCACTGTCAGATCAAGACATCATCCTAGGGGAAAAAATGATGCAATTTTTACACCATTCACAAGATCCTGTCATGGCAGAAAAATTGGGTCTTCGAGGTGGAGTTGGACTAGCGGCCCCTCAGTTGGATATTTCTAAACGCATCATTGCCGTTCTAGTCCCAAATCCAGAGGACGAAGAAGGAAATCCTCCAAAAGAAGCCTACTCCATCCAAGAAGTCATGTACAATCCTAAAATTGTCTCCCACTCAGTCCAAGATGCGGCGCTAGGAGATGGTGAAGGGTGTCTCTCTGTTGACCGCAATGTTCCTGGTTATGTAGTCCGCCACGCGCGCGTAACGGTAGACTACTATGACAAGACAGGAGAAAAACACCGTATCAAACTCAAAGGCTACAACTCCATTGTGGTCCAGCACGAAATCGATCACATCAATGGCGTTATGTTCTACGATCGGATCAATCCGAAAGATCCTTTCGCTGTTAAAGATGGCATGCTTATTTTAGAATAAGAAAAAAGACCAATAGGTCTTTTTTTGTTAGGGTGTGACAGAGAAAGTGGTTGGAATCTCGATGCCATTTTGTAAGAGGGCATCATGATAGAGTTTGTAATAAAGATGGTAAATGGCCACTTGGCTTCCCGACTGGACCATCATGGCGACGCGGAAGGAATAACGGCCTGTCCCCTTTTCGATTTGAGGGCCTAAAATCGTCGGACCATCTAAGATTTCTGGATGCTTTTGGGCTTGTTCATCGTTGACTTGCTGGAAGATTTGATAAATCTTGTCTAGGTCAGTTTGAGCTGAAATTGGCATATCGATGAGGACGCGCTGGTTCCCCCGAGAGAGATTGCTGACAACCATAATATTGCGATTGGGTACATAATGCAAGGTCCCATCTGCGTCTCGCACCTGAGTCGTCCGAATGCCCACACTAGAGACGGTTCCAGCGATGGTAATCGGACCATTGGTCAAACGAACGGTATCTCCGACGTCTATCTGACGTTCCAGAAGAATAAAGAACCCATTGACCAAGTCTGATAGGAAGCCCTGTGCTCCTAACCCAATGGCAACTCCGGCAATTCCTGCACCTGCTAAGAGACTGGAGACTGGTAAGCCCAAGATAGAAAGAATCCAGTAGATCAGGATAAAATAGAGGCAGTAATTCAACAGACTCTCTACCAGCCTTAAAATAGTATTCTTACGCGCTTCGTCTTGGCCTACATAATTCAGAGAAGGCTTCAAGATGCGTTTCACCAAACTATGGATTAGTTTTTTTGCAAGAAAAAATAAAACAAATAAAATAGCTAACGAAATCAATTTTGAAACCAATTCATCCATGATCTTGGTCCAATCAAACTGACTGACATAGCGGGAAAAAATATTCTTCATACCTTCTATCAATCTCCTTCTCTTTTTCTAATGGTTTGATTATATCAGATTTTAACCTTTAGAACCACTAACCTCCTCTTATGCTCACCTTGATTTTAAGACTTATCTATCGTATAATGGACGGTAAACTTTCAATAAAGGAGGTCCTTATGGCCAAACGACTCATTCAAACTTGGAACAAAACCAACCTGATGAAGCGGATTGCAATCGGAATCTTCGTTGGAGCCCTTTTAGCTCTGCTACTTCCTAAAGCATCTGCAATTGGTCTATTAGGGGAAATCTTTGTAGGAGGTTTGCGGGCTATTGCTCCTCTTCTAGTCTTCGCCCTTGTCGCTAACGCCCTCTCCCAGCACCAAAAGGGAACCCAAACCAATATGAAATCAGTCATTGTCCTCTACCTCCTGGGAACTTTTGCGGCAGCCTTGGTAGCGGTCCTGGTGAACTATCTCTTTCCTATTACCATTTCTTTAACAGGAACTAGTGCTGAAGGAACTTCTCCCGATGGACTAGGGGAAGTCATCAGCAACCTTCTCTTAAAAATCGTGGACAACCCGCTCAATGCCCTTATTCAGGCCAATTATATCGGGATTCTATCCTGGGCCGTCGTCTTTGGTGTTGCTATGAGAGAAGCGAGTGAGCACAGCAAGGACCTCCTTCAAACCCTGGCAGATATCACTTCCAAGATTGTCGAATGGATCATTAACCTTGCGCCATTTGGGATTCTTGGCTTGGTCTATACAACGATTGCAGGACAAGGATTTGATGGACTTAAGAGCTATGGCCTCCTCTTACTTCTCTTGGTTGGCACCATGTTCTTCGTCGCTCTAGTCATCAACCCGATTTTTGTCTACATCATGATTCGCAAAAATCCTTATCCGCTCGTCTTCAAATGTCTACGAGTCAGTGGACTGACTGCCTTCTTTACTAGAAGCTCTGCTGCTAACATCCCTGTCAATATGAAGCTCTGTAAGGATCTAGGTCTCAACCCTGATACTTACTCGGTCTCTATCCCTCTGGGATCTACTATTAATATGGCCGGAGCTGCCGTTACCATTAATACCTTGACCCTAGCTGCTGTCAACACCTTAGGCATTCAAGTCGATTTTGGGACTGCCCTGGTCCTCAGTATCGTTGCAGCTGTTTCAGCCTGTGGGGCTTCTGGAGTAGCTGGTGGTTCCCTCCTCTTGATTCCTGTCGCCTGCAGCCTCTTTGGTATCGACAATGATATCGCTATGCAAGTGGTTAGTGTAGGCTTCATTATCGGCGTTATCCAAGATTCTTGTGAAACAGCCCTCAACTCATCAACAGACGTCCTCTTTACAGCCATTTCTGAAATGAAAGATTGGCCCAAAGAAAAACGCTATTAAGACAGAAAGACCAGATCACACGATTTGGTCTATTTCTTTTTCTTAAAATATCGTTTGCTTTCCTTTAGAACAATAGGCGATAAGGCTAACAAGGCGATGAGATTCGGCAAGGCCATCAGTCCATTCACAATATCGGCAATGATCCAGACTAACTCCAACTGAAGAAAGCCTCCTACCCCCACCATCAGGATAAACAGAAGACGGTAATAGGGAATGAGTTTGACACCCGCCAAAAATTCGACACAGCGTTCACCATAATAAGACCAACCCAAAATGGTCGTCGTCGCAAACAGGACCAAACAAAGGGTCAGAATGATCCCACCGATGTGGCCAAAGGTCGAAATAAAGACCTGTTGGGTCAAATCACTCCCAACTTGCCCCACTGTTGTCCACTGGCCAGATACTAAAATAGCTAGACCAGTTAGGCTACAAATAATAATGGTATCGATGAAGGTCCCAGTCATAGAAATCAAACCTTGCTCCACTGGCTCTTCCGTCTTCGCTGCGGCTGCTGCAATCGGCGCAGATCCCAGTCCTGACTCATTGGAGAAAACTCCACGCGCCACCCCTTTTTGAACTGCCTCTTTCACCAAGGCTCCAGAAAAACCACCGATAGCCGCGGTTCTTGTAAAAGCACCTTGGAAAACTTGGGATAGAACGGTCGGCACTTGGTCCATATTCAAGACAATAATATAAACTGTCGCAAAGATATAGGCTGCAGCCATAAAAGGAACCACCTTTTCTGAAACCTTGGAAATCCAATGAATTCCCCCAAATATGACAGCCGATACAATTCCTGCAATGACCAGACTAGCGACTTGAGGAGAAAGTTGAAAACTAGTCTTCAAAGCGCCCGTAATGGCATTCACCTGGGTCATGGTTCCAATCCCAAAGAGAGCCACCAAGACACCTGCTAGGGCAAAGAAGATGGCAAGGGGACGCCACTTCTCTCCCATCCCGTAAAGAATGTAGTACATCGGACCACCAGAAATGTGACCATTGTCATCCTTGGTTCGGTAGCGAATGGCCAACAAACCTTCTGCATACTTGGTCGCCATTCCAAAGAAGGCTGCCATCCACATCCAAAAGAGGGCACCTGGGCCACCTGTCTGAATCGCTGTCGCTACTCCGACAATATTTCCTGTCCCAACTGTCGCCGCCAAGGCTGTTGCCAAGGCTCCGAAGCTAGAGATATCCCCTTCTCCTTGATCTTCTGTAAAAATGAGCCGAAAGGCTTGGGGTAAACGAAAAACTTGAAGCAAGCCCAAGCGTAAGCTCAGATAAATCCCAGTCCCCACCAAGAGGATCAAAAGGGGAGCCCCCCAGACCACATTATCTACTTGTTTAAAAAACGCCAACCAATTTGTCATCCTTATCTATTTCTCCTTTTATCATTTGTCTAGCTTTAGAAAGGGATAGCCATCCACTTCCTCCACATCTTCCAAGCAATCATCCAAAGAGAAAAAGAAAGAGCACATGTCAAAACATGTACTCTGGTGCTCCAAATAAAAACCAAAAAGGCTTCTATCTTTTGCTCTGTCCTTTTACCTGAGAGTTTGAGTAGAATGCTCTACCTTGCCCCTTCGGTGCCTTTACGGTCTCTCCAGAGTTCCGTCCATTTCACAGTCATAGGAAGGCCCTACTTCTGAAAAACTTCATCCGGTATGATGTTCAATTTGTTCTATTTTAGCATAATTTGAAAAGAAAATCAATATTTTCAGAAACTATCATGAAATAGTACAACTTGGTCCAACTAGTCACTCAAAGAGAAATGGTTGGTCATCAGGTTACTAGCATCCAACAAGACCTTATCCAATAAGCAATCCGTCGCTTCTTGAATCTGATCACTCATTTCCTGATTTTCTCTTTCGAAATCAACGGTTTGTCCTGCTGCCAAGGCTTGATCCACTCGTCCAATCCGGGCATGCCCAAGGGCCATAGTGCTTTCTTGGTAATCTTCTAAATCTCCAACATGATGACTATAGTGGGCATCTGCCAGACCAGCAATGATTCGATTGGTCCAATAGAAGGAATCTGTCGTCACTTTTTCTGTCGTATTGGCAAAATAATCCGGTGTCGTATCGACCTGGGTAAAGAAAGGAACGGCCGTATTGAAAGGCATTGACCCATAGCAAAGCCATTGAATCCCGGTTGTCTCTTGAGGACGATTTGGCCGCAACTGGAGAATGGCCGTCTGGCTGGTCCGGTTAATGCCAATGGTACGGAAGGTCCGACGACTATGACTATCCCCTTCTAAAGCGTAAGGATCATAGGCTGAATCCTGGTAGTGACTGCTGAGGACATATTTGACATCTTCAATCGTAATCTTGCGGTAAGGTTTTTGACACCAAGGAAGGAAGAAGGAACGAGGATCTTGCTCCACTTCTGGGTTGAGGAATCGTTGAATATCCCAAGCCCGTGGCGTGTTGTAATGGCGGTCCTTATCTCGTTGGCTCCCAAAAGCATAACGAGGGTTAAAAGACGAACCGTCAAAATCCAAGGCCAGGTGATGGCGTTCCACAAAATCTTTCAAGTCTGGGTCACATAAAAACTCTTCCGGGCGATCAAACTCAAAGCGATCACTTCCCAATTGATTGGGATTGGTCACATAGGCATCGTCTGGCACACGGCGGGCCATCCAGTGATGACCTCCGATGGTTTCCAACCACCAGATCTCATTGACATCGCTGATAGCTACTCCGTTAGACTCATAGGTTCCGTATTCTTCTAGAATTTTCCCCAAGCGAAGCACTCCTTCTCGGGCAGTCTGGACATAAGGAAGGACCAAGGTCAGCATGTCTTCCTCCCCAATTCCACTTTCCACCAGAGGGTCCGCCCCCAAGACTCGGCTATTGGTCGTAATGGTCTCTGTCTCACTCATAGCCACATTGTACCGATTGATCCCCGCTTCTCCCCAGATACCATCTTTTGGAATGGCATCTGGAACAGCTGTGTAACGAACAGGGTTATCTGGCAGGTCTATCTCAAAAGGAGATAGGACCGACCGATAATGACGGGGTTGATCCTCTGGCTGAACAACGATAAATTTCTTAGGGGTAAATACTCCATTTTGAGAGTCTTCCGTGCGAGCTACAATGGTTGAACCATCATAACTGGCATCTTTTCCGACGAGTATAGTGGTACAAGAATCAGACGAACGATTAGGGGTCATATACTTTCCTTCTTTCCGTTTAAACTGACTGTATTATAGCAAAAAGCGTGCCTGATTAAAAGGCACGACTGACTCTTTGCTTATTTAAAGGTCACAATTGTCGCTCCGCTTCCTCCTGCATTTTGAGGAGCGTACTCGAAGCTTTTGACATGCTTATTGCGACGGAGGTACTTGGTAACTCCTTCCCGGATGACCCCTGTTCCGATACCGTGGATGATATCGACTTGGGCCATATTATTGAGAAGGGCTTGGTCGATAAAGCTATCCAATTCTTCCATGGCTTCCTCATACCGTTTGCCACGAAGGTCCAATCGAGCCCGAGGCCCGTTGGTGTTGGAACGTTTGACTACGTGGACCTGGCGTTTTTTCGGTTGTGAAGCATCTTTTTCAGCTTTTAACAGATTAAATTCTTTTTCTTCCAAGGTCATCTTGATCAGTCCCACTTGGGCTTCCCAGCGACCATCCTTGAGCTGCTTAGTAAGACTTCCTCGTTGCCCATAGCTAATCACCAAGATCTCGTCTCCGACTTTTGGAGCACGGGCTTTCTTAGCCTGTTTCAAGACCTTGTTTTTCGATAGGTCGACCGTTTCTGGGGCCAATTTCTTCAACTGAGACTTGGCCTCAATAATTTCATGGGGCTTGAGTTGCGATTTGGCATGGAGACCTTGTAAGATCTGATCGCTCTCTGCTAGAGCAAGATCCACAATTTCTTGCGCTTCTTTCCGCGCCTTGTTGAGCTCTGTTTCCCGCTCTCGGGTCAACTCATTATACAATTTCTTGAGGACGCGGTTGAATTTCAGATTTTCCTGTTCAACATCTCGGATGGACTCGAGTCGTTTGCGACTTTCTAGGGTCTGAGCTTCCAACTTTTCAATGATGCGGTTGACATCCCGATCCTGATTGGTCAACCCCTGCGCTTGACGAACAATCACTTCTGACAAGCCTAGACGACGCGCGATTTCAAAGGCATTGGAACGTCCTGGTACCCCCTGCATAAACCGATAGGTCGGACGCAGGCTGTCCGTATCAAATTCCATGCTGGCATTTTGAACACCAAGTGTCTCAATCCCATAGGCCTTAAGTTCTGGATAGTGGGTGGTCGCCATGGTCTTGATCCCTCGTAAGCGGAGATCTTCTAGGATGGCGATCGCCAGTGAAGCCCCTTCCTGAGGATCCGTTCCAGCTCCCAACTCATCCAGCAAGACCAAGGATTCCTCATCGACCTGCTCCAAAATAGAGACAATATTGGTCATGTGACTGGAGAAGGTAGACAGGCTCTGCTCGATCGACTGCTCATCCCCGATATCAGAGAAGATTTGCGTGAAGACAGCTACCTTACTCCCAGCATCTGCTAGGATTGGCAAGCCCGACTGGGCCATTAATTGGGCTAGTCCCAGGGTCTTAAGCATGATGGTCTTCCCACCCGTATTCGGTCCGGTAATCACAATCTCTGTGAGGTCTTTGCCAAAGTGGATATCATTGGGAACAGCCTGCTCAATCAAGGGATGGCGAACCTGCAAGAGCTGAATCTCCCCTTGATCTGACAAGGTTGGAATAGTTCCTTTTCGGTCCTGTAAAAAGCGATGTTTGGCACGAACGAGGTCAATATGACCGATCAGCCAAGCATTGTTTCGGATTTCCCCCGCATGAGGACGAAGGAGGTTTGAAATTTCTTCCAAGATCCGGAGCATCTCGAAGCGTTCATCTGCACGATGGTTGGCAATCTCTTCATTAAGATTGACGACCGCCCGAGGTTCGATATAGACGGTATTTCCACTAGCTGAAATATCGTGCACCACACCGGCAATCCGATTGCGGTAGGTGTTTTTGACTGGCAAGACATTCCGTCCATTCCGGCTCGCTACGACCTGATCAGCCAGCATTTCGGACTTGGTCTTCAACAATTCTTGTAAAATGTCTCGCACTTGGTGTTCATTCTCTTGAATCCGTCGACGAATTTTTGCTAAGGTTTCACTGGCAAAGTTTTCAATAAATCCTGCCTCATTAATGGCATGGAGACTTCCCTGCAACTGTGGAAGGTCGACTAGATTTTCAAATATCCGATCCAGTTTTTCCAAGCGGACATTTTCTAATTCATCATAAAAATTTCGCAATTCATGGGTCACGCGCAGGACTTTCTTCACCGCTAACAATTCATCGATATTGAGCGATGTTTCTAGTTCTAAACGCTTGGTCACTGGACGAATTTCTTGGATGGTGGGCACGCTAAAGTGCGGATGCTCCACAAATATCTGAGCCATATCCGCCATTTCAAGAAAGGCGGTTTCAATTGCTTCTTTTTTTGTAAGTGGGGCTAATTCCTGCAACTCCACTTCGCCCTGCTCCGTTTGCAAATAGGGCTCTACTAAGTTTTTGACTTTTTGAAACTCTAAGGTTTCGAGAATTTTTTGATTCATGTTTCTCCACAACAGAAAAGGAGGCTGATTTTGGTTTGAGCCTCCCCTTCCTTTCTATAATAACTCTCATGAACTGTTAGACATGATGAGAAGTGATTACGCACCTAAGATTTTTACAACCCAAAGTTGTTTCAAGAGGCCTGCTGTAAGGGGGCTATGCTGCACCATAAATCGAATGAGGAAACTTCCATGAAGTCGATCTTGAATGGCTGCCATGGGGATGGTTGACAAAATCGTGAATCCCATTTGCAGAACAAAGTAGGTTACTAGGACAGCTAGCACACCACTGGCAATCTGAAACGGATACTCCTCCCATTTTTCAGGCGTTGGAATCAAGGGAATAAAGAGTCCAATCACTCGACCTATCGCATAGACTAAAACAAACAAGATGAAGTAAGCCAAACCAGCGTAAAAAACTTTGTCTAAGTGAAAGAGTTGGTCTGCACCATAAAAATAGCTTTTTGAAGCTTGTGTTGCACTCGAAAATGGAATCCATAGACTAATGGTTTTTGCCAAGGACTGATAGCCTGATCCTGCGACCAACATGGCCACAATCATGGTTAAAAAATAATATCCTTGAAGCAAAATCCCTCGTGAATACCCAATATAAAAACTCCAAGCTAGGATGAATAAAATCAGGATTGAAAACATGCAACTCCCCTTAATTAGATGATCTACCGACTAGGCCATCTAGGGCCTTGCGACGAAAATCTTCCAATTCTTTTTCCTTATCGTCAAACTCAATCTCACGACTCAATTGTGTTGACAAACTATTGATTGCTAGTAAAATGGCCAGGGTCTCATCATCAGCAGCTGGCATTTGTTCTTTAATCGCTTCATATTTTTCTTTCGCGACCCGTTCAACCTCTTCCATAAAGAGATTATCATGATTAGTTGTAAGAGTCAGCGATTTATTACCGAAAGTAAATTTGTATCTATTTAAGCTGGACATAAAAATCACCTCACGATATTATATCAAAATCTAGCCCGCTTGTCAGTAGGAAAATCCCCTTCCCATAGGAAATACCGAAGCACTAGGACCACGGTTTAACTTTTTTCGACTCAAGCGTGATACAATAGAGAAAGTAGGAAAGGACGTGTAAAATGACTATCTATGATTTCACCGTAATGGCCCAAGATGGGAGCCCCTTCTCCCTCGAAGCATATCGAGGCCAAGTACTCCTCATCGTCAATACTGCAACCGGTTGTGGGCTTACGCCTCAATACCAGGGATTACAAGAGCTCTATGAGCGCTACCATGACCAAGGATTTGAAATCCTTGACTTTCCATGTAATCAATTTATGGGCCAAGCACCGGGTAGTGCGGAAGAGATTAATCAATTTTGTAGCCTCCATTACCAAACCAGCTTCCCACGCTTTGCAAAAATTAAAGTCAATGGGAAAGAAGCCAGCCCCCTCTACCAATGGTTAAAAGAACAAGCTAATGGTCCCTTGGGCTCCCGCATTGAATGGAATTTCGCCAAATTCTTGATCAATCGCCAAGGCCAAGTTATCCACCGCTTCTCTTCAAAAACTGATCCTCAAGCAATTGAAGCAAGCCTAAAAGAAGTTCTTTCAGACTAAATTCGGCTGGTCTTTTTCTGGCCTTTCATCTAGCTTTTATGATACAATAAGGGCTATGGAAACAATTACATTGTCCCCTCAAAACGAGGACATCCAAGCATTTGTTCGTCAGCACCAAGACCATCTGCTACCTTCAAAAAATCCATATATCCGTTATTTTTTCAAGGCACCTGGTGCAACCATTTCGATTTACACATCAGGAAAGGTTGTCCTACAAGGTAGTCAGGCGACGCGCTATGCTGCCTTCTTCGGTTACCAACAAGATCCGATAGACCAAGCACTTGCCGGACAAGACTTCCCCTTAATCGGAACGGATGAAGTTGGAAACGGTTCTTACTTTGGAGGGCTTGCCGTCGTAGCTTCACTGGTCAGCCCGGAGCAACATGCCCGCTTAAAAAGTCTAGGAGTTGGGGATTCTAAGACCTTAGATGATCGAAAAATTCGAGCTCTCGCACCGATCCTCAAAAAAGAAATCCCGCATCAGGCCTTACTGCTGACACCTAAAAAATACAATCAGGTCATCGCCTCTGGCTACAATGCGGTATCTGTCAAGGTTGCTCTTCACAATCAAGCCATTTTTTTGCTCTTGCAACAAGGGACAAAAGCTCAAAAGATTGTAGTCGATGCCTTTACGACCAAGAAAAACTATGATCGCTATGTTCAAGCAGAAGCGAATCAGGTCCCACAAGTCGTCACCCTAGAAGAGAAGGCCGAAGGAAAATACTTGGCAGTAGCTGTGAGTTCCATTATTGCCCGTGACCTCTTCCTCCAAAATCTGGAAGATTTGAGTCAAGAACTCGGCTACACCCTTCCTAGTGGGGCTGGTGCGCCCTCAGACAAGGTAGCTGCTCAACTTTTAAAGGCCTATGGCATTCAAGCCCTTGACTACAGTGCCAAACTTCATTTTAAAAATACAGAAAAAGCAAAAAAATTGATAGAAAGATAAAGCATGAAACGTTCAAAAAAATCAACTAATCCAGTCCGTTCTTTCCTGAAAGAATGGGCGCTCTTCGGCCTCATTATTGGAGGCATTATTCTCTCTCGTATTTATCTGTGGACGCCTGTCCGTGTCGATGGCCATTCTATGGATCCGACCTTGGCAGATAGTGAATACCTTCTCGTTATCAATAAACTGCCTATCGACCGTTTTGATATCGTAGTCGCTAGTGAAACAGATAATGGAAAAACCAAAGAAATCGTTAAACGGGTCATTGGACTCCCTGGTGAAACCATCGAGTACAAAAACGATGTCCTCTATATCAACGGCAAAGAAACTGACGAGCCTTACTTGAAAGACTACATTCAAAAATTTAAAGAAGATAAATTGCAATCAACCTATTCTGGAAAAGGGTTCGAAGAAAATGGAGAGCTCTTCCGCCAAATGGCACAGATTGCCGAAGCTTTCACCGTTGATAAAGATGGAAGTGCGACCTTCACGAAAAAGCTCTTGGATGATGAGTATCTACTCCTTGGTGATGATCGAATCGTTTCAAAAGATAGCCGCCAGGTGGGGGCTTTCAAGAAGGAACAAATCAAAGGGGAAGCCGTCCTTCGCCTCTGGCCACTCCTTCCATTCCAGACTTATTAACCCATGATGAGGTTGGGACTCTTGTTCCAATCTCTTTCAATATCTTCATGAGAGATAAGCTCTCTCAGACCATTACTTAAAAGGAAACTCTGCATGGAATACTATTTCTCAGGAACCATTGAGCGGGTCATTTTTGAAAATCAAAGTAGTTTTTTCCGTATCTTATTGTTGGATATCAATGATACAGATGCAGAGGACTATGATAACTTTGAAATTATCGTCACTGGAACGATGGCAGATATCGTCGAAGGAGAAGATTATACCTTCTGGGGAGAACTGGTCCATCATCCGAAATATGGCCAACAGTTGCAAATGAATCGCTATGAACGAGCCAAACCCACTAGCAAAGGCTTGGTGAAATACTTTTCTAGCGACCATTTTAAAGGGATCGGACTCAAAACGGCCAAAAAAATCGTGGATCTCTATGGCGAGGATACCATTGATAAAATACTGCAAGCACCTGAAAAGCTAGCCTCCATCTCCGGACTTTCTAAAAAGAATCGCGAGGCCTTTGTCGAAAAACTACAGCTCAACTATGGTACGGAACGGGTCCTCGCCCAACTTGCTAACTATGGCATCCCTAATAAACTAGCCTTCCAAATCCAGGATTTCTACAAGGAAGAAACCTTGCAAATCGTCGAATCAGCTCCTTATCAACTGGTCGAAGATATTCAAGGAATGGGCTTTAAAATTGCCGACCAATTAGCAGAAGAATTAGGGATTGCCAGTGATGCTCCTGAACGCTTCCGAGCTGGACTAGTCCATAGTCTTTTAACCCTCTCCTTAGAAACAGGGGACACCTACGTTGAAGCCAAAGAATTGCTCCAAGCCACCATCCAACTCTTAGAAGCATCTCGTCCAGTCGAGCTCGATCCAGCCAGCGTCGCCCAAGAATTGGCCAGTCTCATTGAAGAAGACAAGGTGCAAAACATTGACACTAAGATTTTCAACAACAGCCTCTTCTTTGCAGAAGAAGGGATCCGAAGCCATATCGGTCGCCTGCTAGAAAAAGGAAAGCAAGAATCTTTCGAAGCAGAAAAAATCGAACAAACGATCGATGACATTGAAGAAGATCTCCATATCCACTACGACCCTATCCAACGGAAGGCTATCCAGGAAGCCATCCAGCAAAAGGTCTTCGTGCTAACAGGTGGACCAGGAACAGGGAAAACAACCGTTATCAATGGAATTATCGGAACCTATGCCCGTCTGCACCAATTGGATCTTCGGAAAAAATCTCAATTACCAATCCTCTTAGCTGCTCCAACCGGTCGAGCAGCCCGTCGAATGAGTGAACTGACAGGTCTTCCGAGCGCCACTATTCATCGTCACTTAGGAATGACGGGAGACGACGACACGAGTCACTTGGACGATTATCTCGATGCGGATTTTGTCATTGTCGATGAATTCTCTATGGTGGATACTTGGCTGGCCAATCAGCTCTTCAGCAATATCTCTTCCAATACCAAGCTCTTAATCGTTGGAGATGCCGATCAGCTTCCTTCTGTGAGTCCTGGACAAGTCTTGTCCGATCTCCTACAGATCCCCAGCATCCCTCAAGTCAAACTGGAACACATCTTCCGTCAAAGTGAAGATTCGACTATCGTCACTTTGGCCAGTCAGATTCGCAAAGGCCAACTGCCTCCTGATTTCACAGAGAAAAAACCTGATCGTTCCTACTTTGAAGCGCCGAGTGAGCTCATCGCTCCCATGATTGAAAAAATCACCAGCGCTGCCCTTCGCAACGGCATTCCGGCTCGAGACATCCAGGTCCTCGCTCCGATGTATCGAGGTTCTGCAGGCATTGACCAGATTAACAGTCTCATGCAAGAGCTTCTCAATCCATTAGAAACGGGTGCTCTATTCTTTCAAGCACTGGACTGCCAGTATCGAAATGGTGACAAGGTCATCCACCTGGTCAATGATGCCGAAAGCAATGTCTTTAACGGAGATATTGGCTACATCACCGACCTCTTGCCAGCTAAATATACCGAATCCAAGCAAGATGAACTCACCATCCAATTTGATGGCAATGAATTGGTCTACCCCCGCAATGAATGGTACAAGATTCGCCTGGCTTATGCCATGAGCATCCACAAGTCACAGGGAAGCGAATTTCCTGTGGTCATCCTTCCTCTGACCAATCAGAGCCGCCGCATGCTCCAACGCAATCTGATCTACACAGCCATTACCCGTTCGAAAAGCAAACTCATCCTCCTGGGAGAATACACCGCATTTGACTTTGCGACAAAGAATACTGGAACTGCTCGCAAAACCTATCTGATTGAGCGTTTTTCGGACGGAATCCCTCAAGGTAGAGACTCTTCCTCACATAGCCCTGTCCACCTAGAAAAGCCCATAAAAAAAACAGAGCCCCAAAAGGAGCTCGTCTCAGTTGAAAACCACTCTGACTCATCTGCTTCTCCAGCTTCTCAGCAAGGCTATCGATTAACAGAGGACAATTACTTAAGCATTGATCCCATGATTGGCCTCACCGAGGAAGAGATTCAACAGTTTTTCAAAAACTAGCTAAAAATTCCCCGTAGGTCAAGTATACCTACGGGGTTTCTTCTATTAGAGATCCTTCATGGGTTTCCCGAGACTCGGAAGAAAAATTAGTGAGGGTCACCCCTAAAAGGCGAATACCTGAGGAGTTACTTTCTAGGCTCTGGTAGAGCTCCTGGGCCAGTCTCTGAATGACTTCAGGGTCTCTGGTTGCTTCCTCTAAACTTCGTCTCTTGGTCAAGGTCGTAAAATCGGCATAACGAATCTTGATCACCAAGGTCTTACCAATTTTCTGATGCTTGGCCAAACTGTTCGCTACCTTTTCAGATAGGTTGGTTAATTCTTTTAGCACATCATCCTCGGCCACCAGCAATTTTCGATAGGTGCGTTCCTTCCCAATGGACTTGCGAATGCGATTGCTCTTAACCGGACTATTATGAATCCCCCGAGCCTTTCGATAGAGATCAAAACCAAAACGACCGAAGTGATCGATGAGAGTCATTTCCGGCACTTCTAAGAGATCTGCACCAGTATAAATTCCCAAATCATGAAGTCGCTCCACTGTCCGTTTCCCCACACCATGAAACTTAGCAACATCCAGCTGACTTAAAAAGTCTTGAGCTTGCTCGGGTAAAATGACGGTCAGTCCCTGAGGCTTCTGGTAATCACTGGCAATTTTTGCTAGAAACTTATTGTAGGAAACTCCGGCAGAAGCAGTTAGGTGCAATTCATTCCAAATAGCATGCTGAATCAAGCGAGCTACCTTGACAGCAGACTGAAGACCAAGCTTATTGTTGGTCACATCCAGATAGGCTTCATCAATGCTCATAGGCTCAATCAGATCGGTGTAGCGTTTAAATATTTCTCTGACTTGGAGACCGACTGCCTGGTACTTCTCGTAGTTTCCAGGGATGAAAACTGCCTGAGGACACCGTTCATAGGCCTCTTTGGAACTCATAGCCGAATGGACACCATATTTTCTGGCTTCGTAATTACAAGTCGACACCACTCCTCTTCCGCCAGACAAACGGGGATCATGGCCAATAATGACAGGCTTTCCCTTCAATTCAGGATGGTCACGCTCTTCAACGGACGCAAAAAAGGCATCCATATCGATATGAATGATTTTACGGCTCGTATCATTGACTAAAGGAAATATGAGCATGGGCAACCTCCTCTTTCATTATATCCCTATCAACGATTTTTTCCTACTAATTCCTACCTCTTCTAAGACAAAAATATAATACAGTTTATTCATATTTACCCTTCTGTATTATAAAAGAATCCAAAATCTTTTTGCTATTCCCTTTGTGAAACCGATTTCCATATGGTATACTACTATTGTAAGTGCAACAGATTTGTTGCTAGAAAGACAAAAGAGGATTTAAACATGGTTGTTAAAACAGTTGTTGAAGCACAAGACATTTTTGACAAAGCCTGGGAAGGCTTCCAAGGTGAAGACTGGAAAGAAAGAGCCAGTGTCTCACGCTTTGTACAAGCTAACTACACTCCATATGATGGAGACGAAAGCTTCTTAGCTGGCCCAACAGAACGTTCACTTCACATCAAGAAGATTGTTGAAGAGACAAAAGCACACTACGAAGAAACTCGTTTCCCATACGATACTCGTCCAACTTCTATCGCTGATATCGCAGCTGGATACATCGACAAAGAAAACGAAGTCATCTTCGGTATCCAAAACGATGAGTTGTTCAAATTGAACTTCATGCCTCGTGGTGGTATCCGTATGGCGGAAACTACTTTGAAAGAAAATGGATTTGAGCCAGATCCAGCTGTGCATGAAATCTTCACAAAATATGTGACAACAGTTAACGACGGTATCTTCCGTGCTTATACTACAAACATCCGTCGTGCACGTCACGCTCACACAGTAACTGGTCTTCCAGATGCATACTCACGTGGACGTATCATCGGGGTTTATGCTCGTTTGGCCCTTTACGGAGCTGACTACTTGATGGCTGAAAAAGCAAACGACTGGAATGCGATTACTGAAATCGATGAAGAATCAATCCGTCTTCGTGAAGAAGTAAACCTTCAATACCAAGCACTCCAAGAAGTTGTTAAATTGGGTGACCTTTATGGTGTAGACGTACGTCGTCCTGCCTTCGATACAAAAGAAGCAATTCAATGGACAAACATCGCCTTCATGGCTGTCTGCCGTGTGATCAACGGTGCTGCTACTTCTCTTGGACGTGTGCCAATCGTTTTGGATATCTACGCTGAACGTGACTTGGCTCGTGGTACTTACACTGAGTCTGAAATCCAAGAATTCGTTGATGATTTCGTTATGAAATTGCGTACTGTTAAATTTGCTCGTACAAAAGCTTACGACCAATTGTACTCAGGTGACCCAACCTTCATCACAACTTCTATGGCTGGTATGGGTAACGACGGACGTCACCGTGTTACTAAGATGGACTTCCGTTTCTTGAACACTTTGGACAACATCGGTAACTCTCCAGAACCAAACTTGACAGTTCTTTGGACTGACAAATTGCCATACAGCTTCCGTCGCTACTGTATGCACATGAGCCACAAACACTCTTCTATCCAATACGAAGGTGTAACAACAATGGCGAAAGACGGATACGGTGAAATGAGCTGTATCTCATGTTGTGTATCTCCACTTGACCCAGAAAACGAAGAACAACGCCACAACATCCAGTACTTCGGTGCTCGTGTAAACGTGCTTAAAGCTCTTCTTACTGGTTTGAACGGTGGTTACGACGACGTTCATAAAGACTACAAAGTATTTGACATCGATCCTATCCGTGACGAAGTTCTTGAATTCGAATCTGTTAAAGCAAACTTCGAAAAATCACTTGACTGGTTGACTGACACTTACGTAGATGCTTTGAACATCATCCACTACATGACTGATAAGTACAACTACGAAGCTGTTCAAATGGCCTTCTTGCCAACTCACCAACGCGCAAACATGGGATTCGGTATCTGTGGATTCGCTAACACTGTTGATACTTTGTCAGCAATCAAATACGCTACTGTTAAACCAATCCGTGACGAAGATGGCTACATCTACGATTACGAAACAATCGGTGAATACCCACGTTGGGGTGAAGATGACCCACGTTCTAACGAATTGGCAGAATGGTTGATCGAAGCTTACACTACTCGTCTTCGCAGCCACAAACTTTACAAGAATGCAGAAGCTACAGTTTCACTTTTGACTATCACTTCTAACGTTGCTTACTCTAAACAAACTGGTAACTCACCAGTCCACAAAGGGGTATACCTCAACGAAGATGGTTCTGTGAACACAAGCAAATTGGAATTCTTCTCACCAGGTGCTAACCCATCTAACAAAGCTAAAGGTGGATGGTTGCAAAACTTGAACTCACTTGCTAGCCTTGACTTTGGTTACGCAGCTGACGGTATCTCACTCACTACTCAAGTGTCACCTCGTGCTCTTGGTAAAACTCGTGACGAACAAGTAGACAACTTGGTAACTATCCTTGATGGATACTTCGAAAACGGTGGACAACACGTTAACTTGAACGTTATGGACTTGTCAGACGTTTACGAAAAGATCATGAGCGGTGAAGACGTTATCGTTCGTATCTCTGGATACTGTGTAAACACTAAATACCTCACTCCAGAACAAAAAACTGAATTGACACAACGTGTCTTCCACGAAGTTCTTTCTATGGATGATGCATTGAGCTAAGATTCAAATAGATTTTTCAAACCAGTCGGAAACGGCTGGTTTTTTCTTGTCCTGTCTTGACTAAATCCGTGGTAACACTAGTACAAATCAGTGAAATTTTGATATAATGGAAGCAATCTATTAACAGAACAGGAAGAACAATGGAATCGTCTAAAGATATGGACCGCGTGATTGATGTCCTCATGTTGGCAGGAACCCTCCTTTTAGAGAGTGGTTCTGAAATCCATCGGGTGGAGGATACCATGATCCGGATTGCTCATTCTCAAGGAATCGATGATTGCAATGCCTTAGCGATGCCAGTCGCTATTTTCTTTTCAATCGAAAATGCCAATATCACGCGGATGAAGCGGATCCTGCGGACCAATTACAATATCGAGAAGGTCTGTGATGTCAATCAGATTTCTCGCCAATTAGTCTCTGGGCACATCAATCTCGAAGAAGCCTACCAAGCCTTGATCCAATTGAAGCAGAAGGAAGTCCCCTATACCAATTTGCAGTTAACCATCGCGGCAACTCTTAGCGCCCCTTTTTTCTCCATTATGTTTGGCGGGAATTTTTATGATGCGATAGGAGCAGGTATTGCGACTGTCTTTGCCTATGCTTTCTCTCTAGTAGTTGAGAAATACGTGCGCATCCCTTTTGCCACTGCTTTTGCGGCAGCCTTTGTCTTTGGCTTTTTGGCCCATATTTGGGCCCGCTATAGTGGTTTTCCTTCCAATACCGATCTCATAATTGCTGGTTGTGTCATGCCTTTCGTTCCTGGGATTGCCATGACCAATGCCGTCAGGGATCTGATGAACAACCACCTCAACTCTGGGATGAGTAAACTCTTTGAGACCCTGCTCATTACTCTTGCCCTTGGTGCCGGAACGACCGTCGCTCTTGTCCTTATGAAATAGAATCATGAATCTAATCGAATTTTTAATCCAAGCCGTGGCGAGTTTGATTGCCATCATTACCTTTTTAATCGTCCTCAACGTGCAACGTTCCATGCTACTCCCTGGAGGAATTTTAGGGATGGCTATTTGGTTGCTCTACTATATCTTGAAAGGACCTACCAATGTTATCATTGCGACTTTTATCGCCGCCATTGTCGGTTCTTGTATCAGTCAAATTTTAAGTATCATCTACAAGACGCCTGTCGTTGTCTTTATGCTAGCTATTCTCGCTCCTTTGGTTCCTGGATATATTTCCTATCGGACCACCTCCTTCTTTGTTAGTGGCCAATATCAGCAAGCCGTGACCAGTGTGACCCTAGTTGTTATTCTGGCCTTGGTTATCTCTATCGGGATGGCTAGCGGGTCTGTCGTCTTGAAACTCTACCATTCTTACCAACGCCATCAAAAAAGAAAAATGACCAATGCCAACTAGCATTGGTTTTCTAAATTTTTATATGTAATCGCTTGCATTTTTATTTAAAAGGAGTACAATGATAGTGAAAAAAACAAATCCTTTAAAGTATGCGAGGTGATGTATGATGCTAAACAAGTATATCAAGTATCTTCCTTGGATGATCCTAGGAGCCCTCCCCTCCTATCAATCAGCGACTATCTATGCCCGTAATTCATTTGACTTGTTCTATCTGACCTTGAACTTTCTGATTGTATACATCGCTTTAATCGTCTTCTACGAAAATGTTCTAAGAGACAAATGCAAAGAGCTCTTCATACGAATCATGAGCAATCCTAAAAAAGATAAGCAAGCATAAGAGTTGAAAAGCCATCTAGGGATGGCTTTTTTGTTTTTCGTCCTCTTTTTTTCAAAAAATCCCCTTGCCCAACTCGGTCCTAAGAATGATTTCCAAACTGTTCTGGCTTTTTCAAGGGAGTTTTGCTCTCAAATATGGTAAAATAGTAACGAAATATACTAGTAGATATCAAATTAAAAGAGGTTATTTATGACAATCGGTATTGATAAGATTGGATTTGCGACCAGCCAGTATGTCTTGCGCTTAAGTGAGCTAGCGGCTGCTCGAAATACAGATCCAGAGAAACTCAGTAAAGGGCTCTTATTGAAAGAACTGAGTATTGCCCCTATTACAGAGGATATCGTCACACTTGGAGCAAGTGCCAGCCATAGTATTTTAACCGAAGAAGAAAAAGAAGAAATTGATATGGTCATCCTGGCGACCGAGTCAGGAATTGACCAGAGTAAGGCTGCTGCTGTTTTCGTTCACGGTCTCCTAGGAATCCAACCCTTTGCTCGGAGCTTTGAAATGAAGGAAGCCTGCTATGCTGCAACGGCCGCTTTGGACTATGCTAAGCTTCATGTTGAAAAGTTCCCACTGAGCAAGGTGTTGGTCATTGCCAGTGATATTGCAAAATATGGGATCGACACCCCTGGAGAACCGACTCAAGGAGCTGGATCTGTCGCTATGCTAGTGACGCAGAACCCACGTATCCTAGCCTTTAATGATGATAATGTAGCTCAAACCCGTGATGTCATGGATTTCTGGCGTCCCAACTACTCAAGCACTCCCTTTGTCAATGGGATCTATTCGACCCAACAGTACTTGGATTGCTTGAAAACAACTTGGACAGAGTATCAAAAACGGACTGGTCTGACATTGGATGATTTTGATGCGATCTGCTTCCACCTACCTTATCCCAAGCTTGCTCTTAAGGGCTTAAAAAAGATTCTTGATAAGAGTCTTTCTCCTGAGAAACAAGCCCAATTGCAATACAATTTTGAACAGTCCATTCTCTACAGCCAAAAGGTTGGGAATATCTATACGGGTTCCCTCTTCCTAGGTTTGCTTTCTCTCTTAGAGAATCAGCCTCAACTAGTGGCTGGCGACCGGATCGCCCTCTATGGATATGGAAGTGGCGCAGTCGCTGAGATTTTTAGTGCTCACTTAGTCGAAGGATATGAGCAAATGCTCCATCCAAATCGTATGGCAGAATTGGATCAGCGAAAAGCTCTTACGATTGCCGAATATGAGAAGATCTTCTTCGAAGAGGCACAATTAGATGCTGAAGGCAATCAAACCTTCCAAGGTTACCAAGATCAAACCTTTGCCTTATCAGAAATCAACGAACACCAACGAACCTATGTAAAGGTAGAACACCATGGTTAAATTAACTGGTTTTTCAAAAGCAAGTCCAGCAGAGCGTATCGAGAAACTGGCTCAGGCCGGACTCCTTTCAGAAGAAGGACTACAAACAGTAAGGGACAATGACACATTGCCCCTTTCTCTTGCCAATGAAATGGTCGAAAATGTCCTCGGCACCTTAGCCTTGCCCTTTGGTATAGCTCCTGGCTTCCAGATAGATGATCAGGAAATTCAGGTCCCAATGGTGACGGAAGAACCCTCTGTCATTGCTGCTGCTTCTTATGCTGCAGGGTTGATCAAGCGTTCAGGTGGGTTTCAGACCCAGGTTCACAAGCGTCAAATGATTGGGCAAGTGGCTCTCTATGATGTCAGCAATAAAGAAAAGGCCAGTCAGGCGATTACAGAAGCTAAAGAAGAACTGCTCCAACTGGCCAATCAAGCCTATCCTTCCATCGTTAAACGGGGAGGTGGGGCACGAGATCTCTGGACAGAGGTGAAAGGTGACTTTCTCATTTGCTACCTATCCGTTGATCCAAAAGAAGCCATGGGGGCTAACATGCTCAACACCATGTTGGAAGCTCTGGTCGACCCTTTAGAAGAGTTATCCGGGGGCCAAGGCTTAATGGCTATTTTGTCCAACCTAGCAACAGATGCCCTCGTCACTGCAAGGTGTCACATAGACTACCGCTTTCTCAGTCGTGATCCCAAGGAAGCTGCCGAAATTGCTCAGAAAATAGCTCTGGCCAGTCAATTAGCGGCTGTTGATCCTTATCGAGCAGCGACTCACAACAAGGGAATTTTCAATGGCATCGATGCTGTCGTCTTAGCAACTGGAAATGACTGGCGGGCGATTGAAGCAGGTGGCCATACCTATGCCAGTCGATCCGGACAAGCTCTAGGACTATCTAACTGGATGGATCATCCAGAACAGCAAGTCCTAGAAGGTCAGCTGACCCTTCCCATGCCTATCGCTACCAAGGGAGGCTCCATCGGACTCAATCCAAGTGTTCAAGTGGCTCATGAACTACTTGGAAATCCTGACGCCCAGACTCTTGCACGGATTATTGTATCCGTTGGCCTAGCTCAAAACTTTGCAGCGCTTAAGGCCTTGGTCAGCACCGGTATTCAACATGGGCATATGAAACTCCAGGCTAAGTCACTCGCCCTACTTGCTGGAGCTACTCCGTCAGAGGTGGCTCCGGTGGTGCAAGCATTGCTAGAGGACAAACCCTTTAACCTGGAAAAAGCCCAAGCTGTTTTAGAGGAAATTCGTCAAAGTAAGTAAAAAATCCTTCCGTGTAAACGGAGGGATTTTTGCTAGTTTCTTCAAGTTAATCATGGATGGAAGAGATTTGTTCGTGTCCTTCTTTTACTCGTCCGTAAAGAATATAGGGAACCTTTCTTAAATCGGCAATTGTCTGACAAGAAAGGGCACACATAATCAGGCGTAAATCCTCTTTCCAAGCATTGACTTGGGCGATGGCCTCGTCAATCGGCTTTGTCTCTACCAATTCTAAAATGGTCCGAGAAAGACCGACCCCCTTGGCTCCTAGAACCAGTGCCTTGATCATATCCAAGGGATGACGAACGCCACCAGAGGCGAGAACCTCGACCTGATCCATCAGTGGTTGAGCCCCAAGTAGGGCTTGGACCGTTGTTTGTCCCCAGTCATTGAGATAGGAGCGATTGCCTCCCCGACGGTTTTCGATATAGGCAAAACTGGTCCCACCTCTACCAGAAATATCAACTGTCCTGACACCTAGTTCGATAGCTCTTTGGATAGTTCCGGCATCCATACCAAAACCGACCTCTTTTAGCACCAAGGGCACTGGAAGTTGCTTTGCATAACCTGCTAAATGGCCTTGCCAGTTTCTAAAGCTTCGTTCCCCTTCGGGCATGAGAAGCTCCTGCATGAGGTTGACATGGAGTTGGAGAAAGAGGGGCTGGGTCTCTTCAATCGTCTGTATGCCCAATTCAAGCGGTTTGTCAATCCCGATATTGGTCGCAAAGAGTAGGTCCGGATGAAGGTCCTTGACTCGATAGGAGCTATCCTGAGGATCCTTCAAAGCTGCACTATAAGAACCTGTCACAAAGAGAATACCACAGGCTTCTGCCACCTGGGCCAACTTCCGATTGATTTCTCCCCCCTTGGCACTGCCACCTGTCATGGCATTGATATAAAAAGGGTAGTCCCAATCACGACCCGCAAAATGAGTTGTCAAGTCCACCTCATCTAAATCGATAGTTGGTAAAGAGGAATGAATCAACTCAACCTCATCAAAGCTATTGTAACCCGGAGTTTGTTCCAAGGCCAAACGAATATGTTCATCCTTTCGGTTGGTCGTCATACTCTCCCATCCTTTCTGAATATAATAAATCAATCCCTGCTTCTTGCCAGCGTCTGACGATTTCTTGGGCAGCAGCCTCCTCAAATGCGAGGGCGATTCCACAATCTCCTCCTCCAGCGCCACTGGATTTTGCAATGACCTTTAACCCCTCTTCTGCCCTCTTTAATTGGGCTAGTTTTTTGGTATAAATTACCTCATTAAGAGATAGAAGTAAGTCACTAGCCCGACCGATAGAGGACCAGGCTAAGTCTCTGTCTGCTTCTTGAAAGGCCACTAAGAGGTCTTGTACAGCCTGCTCCGTCCCCTCTAAGAAGACAGGATCAATAGCTGAACGAACCTGGTTAATCAAGTCCCTTGAAATAGCAGGTTCTTGGGTCCAACCCACTAAAAAAGTATAGGACAACTGAGGGGAAAGAGGCCGGATTTCATATCCCCAATCAAGGGCTAAGACCTGGTCCAGATCCTGATCTTGTAATTGATCAGCCAGCGCCCGTCTGTCAAAAGAGCGGTAGCTAACCAAGCCTTCATAGGCAATACAAGCTAGGTCTCCCATTGACCCATTGTCACCACGCTGAATCAAGACCAAACAGGCCAAACGAAAGAGCAAGTCTGCAGGCAGGGGGAAATCATAAAGAGCTGCCATGGCTTTGAGGGTCAACAAGACCACACTGCCACTAGAGCCAATTCCGAATTTCTTACCCTCTCGCTCAAATTTCCCCCCAATACGTAAATCAAAGGGAGAAATCGCTACTCCTTGTGACTGGAGGTAGGCGTTCATCAGATGCACGGTTTCTTGGATCAATGCATAGTCCGTATTCGGAGTCAAATCAACCGCAAAAGGAAACATGTCCGACTGAATCCGATAAGTAGATGCTGGTTGGATTTCTGCCTGCATGTAAATAGGGATAAACTGAATGATGGCTGTTTGTCCAGGAGTTAAGATAGAATATTCCCCAGCGACATACAGCTTCCCACCTGCACGAACTTCTTTCTTAATCTTCATGGGATAAATCCTTGGTCTTGGAGACAATGATACGGTAGTCTTGTTCAAAAAGTGGAACCAATTGGTCCAGATCCTCTTCTAGACAGAGAACCTTCACATTCGGACCTGCATCCATGGTGAAGTAGCAACGTTTCCCTTCTTCACGAAGAGAGCGCACGAACTCCATGGCCTCGTAGCTCTTATCCGTCAAATAGGAAAAGGCTGGACTTGCAGTCTTGGTTGTAGAATGCATGAGAAGAGCATTCCGTTCGGTCAATTCCCCTACTTTTTCAAAATCATTGTCCTTCAGGTAACCCAGCATATCTTGGTAATCCCGGGCTGACTGGCGGATCCATTCTTGGAAATTGGTAGAGGTTTCCGTGCACCGTTTCATCCCTTCCCGACTAGAAAGAATTTTTTGTTGGTCGTTTAACACTAGCATGATCATAGCCAGTTTGAGGTCCGTTTCCACCTGGTAAATTTCCCCAGTATCCTTGTCCCAAGCAGCTAAGGGGCCAAAGAAGGAACGAGAAGACGAACCGGAGGCAAACTTAGCCGCTTGAGCTTGTTCTGCCTGCGTCATTCCCAGTTGGTAATAGCGATTGCAGGCTTTTACCAAGGCAGATAAGCCACTGGAACTAGAAGAAAGTCCTGCAGCTGTCGGCATATTGTTGCTGGTATCAACCCGCACAAAGCCTGTCTCCCCTTCTGGTTTAAAACGGTCGATGACTGCTCCAATCTTGGCCTGCTCCGCTTCATTCTGGAAGACCCCATCAATAAAGAAGGCATGGGACTTGGCTTCAGGCCCCAAAGGACTAAGTCGAGTCTCCGTATACATATTTTCCAAGGTCAAGGAAATGGAACTAGTTGATGGCACCATTGCTTCACTGTTTTCCTTGCCCCAATACTTAATAATGGCGATATTGGCATACGATTTCACGCTTACAGGTTTTCGATCCATAACTCCTCCACTCCTTTATTTCTTAGTTCTTTTGCGATCATCTCTGCTTGTTCCTGGTCTGCAGCAAGGGCAATGATACAGCCACCGAGCCCACCACCACTCATCTTGGCTCCCAAGGCTCCACTCCCTAAGGCTAGTTCCACCAATTGATCCGCTTCTGGACAACTCACTCCCACTGCTTGCAAATGATGATGGCAGTCTGTTAAGATGCGTCCCAAGGTGAAAGCATCTTTTTGAGCAAGAGCTTTTTCTGCGTACTCAGTTAGAAGTCCAATTTCATGGAAACTAGCGAGGGCTGCTGTTCCCAACTCCTTGACCTTCTGAATGGCTTCTTTGGTATGGCCATGGATACCTGTATCTGCAATGACCAGCTTGGCACCCAAATTAACCTCTAATTCACTGAAGCCGACATTTCGAATGAATTTAATCGGCTGATCGCTGAGACAGGTCTTGGCATCCAGCCCACTTGGATTCACATGGGCAATCATTTCCGCTCGATTAACCAAGATTTCCAAAGTCTCTTGACTCAAATCTCGCCCAAAGTAATCAAAGACTGCTCGAATTGCCGCAATACTGACAGCAGCCGAGGACCCCATCCCCCGCTGGGACGGAATCATGGAGTCAATCCGGCAAGCGATAGCCGCCTCCTCAATCCCCAAATGCTCTAAAGAAGCGTAAACGGCCATAGATAAGCTATCATTCTCAAAAAGGACCCACGGACGCTCCGCAGGTACAATCTGACAAGTGACCTGAATGTTAAGGAGGGGCAAGGCAATGGCTGGATAGCCATAAACAACCGCATGCTCTCCTATTAAAATAATCTTGCTATGTGCTTGTCCGACACCTATCGATCTAGTCATATGTCTCTCAGTTATCTTCGTTCTTTCTGCTATAGATTGCTTAATACAATCCTCTCTCCTTCCATTTTAATATAAAAAAAGAAAAAAAGCGATGGCTAAACCACGCTTCTTTCTCCGTCTTAGGAAGGATTTTTTCCGGTTCCTTCCATTTCTCTTTTGATGAGCTCCATGAGTTGATTCCGATCCAGGATCCATTGGGCCCGCTCATCTTTTTCATAGGTCCGATTGGATAGGAAAATAGCTGCCAATTGGAGCTTGCGATTATAGAGAAGGAAGGTTCCTGTATAACCTGTATGGTCCAACCAGTCTCCTTCCAGATTCCAGGCCAGAGAGCGCATCTTCCCTTTTTCTAAAGCATAGTTCTGCGATAAAATCTCTGCAAAAGGATCCTGTAAGTAATGCTCCAGGAAAATTTCCATATCTCTAATGGTCGAAAACAGACCTGCACTTCCGGCATGGACTCCCAGTACACGCGCTTTCGGATCATGGACGACACCAGCTGGAACGCCACGAAGGGTTGGCACCGCTTGAGAAACCGGGCCAAAAGTAGTCTCCTTCATTTGCCAAGGTGCAAAGACTTGCTCCTGAAAAATCTGGGCCAAATCCTGACCATACCACTTCTCCAGAAGAAAGCCCAACAAAAGAAAATTGACATCTGTATAGTGGAACTGGCGATTGTCCTTGAGCTTCAAACGGTGCAGGGCTTCTTTTAAGCCCTCAGCATCCAAGTCATCTCGTCTAGGGATGAAAGGATCCAGCCCAGAAGTATGGGTTAAAAGCTGACGGATGGTCACCTCTGCCTGCTCCATATCCGGATAGTGAGAAGCTAAGGGACGATCGATATCAATTTGCCCTTGTCGGACCAGAAAAGCAAGAACCGTTCCAACTCCGACGACCTTACTCACACTGGCTAAATCATAGGTCAAGCCAGGAATAACTGGCTCTTGCTTGTCTGGATCAGCTAGTCCCAAGTAATACTCCTGCCAGCTTCCTTTCTGATAGAGCGCAAGAGAGGCACCTGGGTAGATGCCTGCTCCTATTTGCTCTTGAATTTTTTGGATGATTTTTTCCATTTTTCTTCACTCATTTCAATCAGCCAAAGACTTGCTTAGGCTTCGAACCACCATTCAATCTTGCTTGGATCCTCAACCAAGACAAATTGTTGCCTTTTTGGTACAAAAGTCACCTGATCTCCAAAGCAAGAGGCCACTTCACTTGCTACAAATGGCTCTAGAATGACCTTGACCTGACAAAGGTCCCAAGTCTGTCCATTAGCTAGTGTGAGGTCCGGACCATCTGATGCTTCTAAGTCTAAATACTCTTCTAAGCCAGGTAGTTGTTGATAGAAAGCTGTAGAAGTCTCTACATTAGGTACACGAAGAACTATCTTTTCTACGAAAAACTCCGTCAAGGTTGTAAACTCTTCATTCGCTTGAAAATCTGGAACTTCCTCAATTTCAGTTAAACTGTCCACTTGCTCTTCCGCATGGAGCAAGATACGATCTCCTTCTGGCGAAAGAGCTTCAAAGGCATAGCCATTTTCCCCTCTGAAGAGGCGATCAACTTGATGACCACGAGCCAGAAGCCACTCAATTTCTTGCGGGTTGGTCACGCGAATCTTTAAGCAAGCCAAGCGTTTTGGTCCCTCAACCTTACGGGTTCTCATACTAGGGGATTCCTCTAAATAGAGGCGGTCTGTCTTCGATTGATCTCCAAGGGATAATAAAGCCCCATCTTCCAACAGGGTTTTCATTCCTAAGACCTTTTCAAAAAATTCTTGATTGACATTTCGATTGTTTGTTTTTAATACGGGTGAAATACTACTAATCTTATTTATGCACATAATTCCTCCAAGTCTTTTATATTTTAAAAGATTTTCTTTTTTTTTACAAGAAATCTTGTGCAAAAAAGACAGATTTCTCAAAATTTTGAATCTGTCTTTCTTTACTTAATATACTGTTCGTGTATGGACCCGCCCGTTTGGAGCTTCAAATTCGTATTCTAAGTAATCCTGATAGGTCCCTGGTGCAATCACTCCACGCACATCTAATACAGCCGTTCCCGCCTGTCCCACAATGGAATCTGCTAACAGGCAGCAATTCGTAGACAGAACAAAGTAAGATTTAAAACGCGAAGAAGTAAATTTATATAGCTCAGCCCCTAAATCATATTTCAATTTGTAAGCGTAGGTCGGCTGACCGTCTTCCAGTAACCTACTAGGTGGATCCCAAGGTTCTAACAACTGATCAATTTCAGCTAGACGCTTCTCTACTGCCTGATTCTCTTCTTCGGTAAGGGATAGGCTGTAGCCAAACAGCGTCTTTTGACTCTCTTTTTTACATAGTTCGATGTATGGTTCCTTATCCACTTTAAACAGTACGCCATCCCCAATCGTCCCAAATAGACGCTCTGAAAAGGGATCGTAACTTCCGTAAGAAATGACCTTCCCCTGATAACAAATATCTACATGCCCAATCGCTCCAAATAAGTTGCTGTCAGAAGTATGAACCAAAATTTCTAATTCCCTTGCCTCTTCTTCTTTTTTCACCAATCGATAAGGGCCTGTGTGTCCCGCCGAGCTCCCTTTTTGAAGAAACTGGTTAAACCGTTTTAACTCCTTAGCAGGGATAAAGGCTGCAAAGATAACCGGTAGGCTAATACGAAAGCGACGTTTTAACTCTTGGCCTTGTTGGTCTTTGTCAAATAAAATACCATCTCGAATATTAGAAATCCCCAACAAGACCAGATAAGCCCCCAAGAGGATAAATTGGAAGTGCCCATCTGAACCAGGTTCCAAGACAGTTGCTAGACCAATCCCACCGTTTAAAAGCGCATCCCATAAATAGAGCCAGCCTCCTTTTACCCGATTGGCCTTATAAAGCCAAAATGTGATCCCATAGACAATGGCACTCCCCAACTGATATGCCCCTAAACAAATCACAACTAAGTTTACGGGCAGACTACTCAGTCGATTCAACCAGATCAACGCAAGTGAAAGAAAAATAAACCAAATAGAGTGGCTATAGGAAATAGACTTGCTACGTAACAAAAAGCGAAGAAGAAAGCTTCCTAGTCCATCAACTAAAAAGTAAATGGCTAATAGATCCAAGGAAAATTTTGTGAAACCAACACCGTTTCGAAAAATGAGGATCCCAAAAATGACGGCAAGAACCCCAAACAATAAAGTCCGTCTTCTTGCAACTTCTTCAACAGATAATTTTCTCACCATGACACCCTCCTTCAGAGATCAAAGGTCTTTAGACAAATACTATTTTATCACGTATAATATAAGAAGTAAAGAAACAGTGAAGCTGATAAAAGGAGCATCCTATGAAATTCAATCAATATAGCTATCTACCAGTCGACCAAGCAGACATTCTAAAGGAACTGAAAGAAATCGGGTTTGACCTTCCCCTTCATCTTACAGAGAAAGAACTGTTTGAATGGTTTGTTCGCAAGGTTTATTTCACCTACAAAAATACAGATTATCCTCTCTCTAACCTAGTGGCGGATGCTGAAACAGATCTCCTGAGCTATTTCCAATCTGACCGCGAATGGTCTCCAAATATTTTCTACACAGTGGCCCTCCAATTGCTCGGTTTCCGCTATTTTATTGACTTTGAAAATACGGACAGCTTCTTAAAAGAAGTCCAAATTCCGATTGAGTATGGAAACTTGGTTGAGAACCTCTATCACCTCCTCAATACTCGAACAGTCAAAGGGAATTTACTCATTGAACAGTTGGTCAGTGATGGCTTGATCCCTGAAGACAATCGCTACCACTTTTTCAACGGAAAAAGTCTAGCTACCTTTAACTGCCATGATGTGATTCGTGAGGTGGTCTATGTGGAAAGTCGGATTGATAGCGACCAAGATGGCCTTCCAGATTTGATCAAGGTCAATATTATTCGCCCTCGCTATGAAGGAAAAATTCCAGCCGTCATGACTGCCAGCCCTTATCACCAAGGAACCAATGACAAGGCCAGTGACAAGGCTCTCTATAATATGAATGTGGACCTGGAGAAAAAAGAAGCAAGAAGCATCCAAGTCAGTCAACCCACGCTCGAAACCGTTGACCCAGTTGGAGAAGCCCGACTGGTCTCTGAGGCTGAAGAAACCCTCACTCATATCAACAGCAGTTATACTCTCAATGACTACCTTCTCGCCCGTGGCTTCGCCAATCTCTACGTCTCCGGTCTAGGGACCAAGGACTCCCAAGGTTTGATGACTAATGGAGATTACCGTCAAATCGAGGCCTATAAAAATGTCATCGACTGGCTCAACGGACGCTGTCGTGCCTTCACAGACCATAGTCGCCAACGCCAAATCAAGGCTGATTGGTCTAACGGCAAGGTTGCTACGACGGGCTTATCCTACCTAGGAACCATGTCCAATGGACTGGCTACCACAGGGGTTGATGGCCTAGAAGTGATCATCGCAGAAGCTGGTATTTCCTCTTGGTACAACTACTACCGCGAAAATGGCCTTGTCACAAGTCCTGGTGGCTATCCTGGAGAGGATTTTGATTCGCTCGCTGAGTTGACCTATTCACGCGCCCTTCGGGCTGGAGACTATCTCCGCCACCATGCAGCCCATCTAGCGGATTTGGAACGGCTTAAAGAGCAAATAGATCGCAAAACAGGGGACTACAACCAATTCTGGCATGACCGCAACTATCTCCTTCAGGCAGACAAAGTCAAGGCAGAGGTCGTCTTCACCCATGGTTCCCAAGACTGGAACGTGAAGCCCCTCCATGTATACCAAATGTTCCAAGCCCTTCCAGCCAACATCAAGAAACACCTCTTCTATCACAATGGGGCCCATGTCTATCTCAACAACTGGCAGTCCATTGACTTCCGTGAGAGCATGAACGCCCTCCTTTCTAAAAAATTACTGGGCTATGATTCAAGTTATGAATTGCCAACCGTCATCTGGCAGGACAATACAGGAGAACAAAGTTGGACCTCCTTGGAAGACTTTGGCAATCAAGTTGCACTGCGGACCTTCCCACTGGGAGATGGTGAGAAAGTCATCCAAAACCGTTATGAGACGGAAGACTATGAGCGCTATGGCAAAGCTTATCCGACCTTCTTAACCGACCTCTACCAAGATAAGGCGCAACAAGTGACCATCGACCTTCCGATCGCAGAAGACCTACACCTCAACGGAAAAGCTCGCCTTCACCTGCGGCTCCAATCTAGCACAAACAAAGGCTTGCTCTCAGCCCAACTCATGGAGCTAGGAAGCAAGAAATATCTCCAACCCTATCCAGCTGTCCTATCCGTCCGCACCCTTGATAACGGTCGTTACCATATGTTAGACAACTTGACTGAGTTGCCCTTCAAGGAAGCCGGCCAACGGGTGATTACAAAGGGCTATCTCAACCTTCAAAACCGTCATGATCTCTTACAAGTCGAACCTGTAACCCCTGGAGAATGGATGGAATTCGACTTTGAACTCCAACCAACCATCTACAAACTGGAGAAAGGGACCACTCTTCGTCTCGTCCTTTATACAACCGACTTCGAGATCACTGTCCGCGACCAAACAGACTACCAACTCACTATTGATCTGGCCAACTCCAGCTTAACCCTTCCTGAGATGGATTAAGGAATTTCATGCTTTTTCCTTGTCGTCCCTTCCCTTGCTTGATTTGACAGCCTTGCCTACTTATGATAATATCTAAGAGAGTATTTCATAGAAAAAGAGTTTAGAGGATATTATGGCTATCGAAAAAACAGTCAGCGAAATTGCTGAAATTCTAGGAGTTAGTCGCCAAGCGGTCAATAACCGTGTCAAGGCCCTAGATCCTGAAGATACAGAAAAAAATGATAAGGGAGTTACCGTCGTAACCCGTAGTGGCTTGATTAAGCTAGAAGAAATCTACAAAAAGACCATCTTTGAAGACGAGCCCGTCAGCGATGATGTGAAACAGCGTGAATTGATGGAAATTTTGGTAGATGAAAAAAATGCCGAAATCGTCCGTCTCTACGAACAACTAAAAGCAAAAGACGACCAGCTAAAATCCAAAGATGAGCAATTAGCTAAAAAGGATGAGCAGTTGCGTGTCAAAGATGTTCAGATTGCTGAAAAAGACAAACAGCTCGACCAACAACAACAGCTAACCCTTCAGGCTATGAATGACCGTGAAACATTGAAATTAGAATTAGATCAAGCCAATGAAAAGGTTCAAGAACAAGAGAGTAAAGGCTTCTGGAGACGCGTCTTTGGTCGCTAAAAACTGACTTCGGTCAGTTTTTTCTATGCCTTTGACTCCCCTCAACAATTAGAAAATCCAAAAACACCCATTAGATGAAGGAGTTCCCTTGAAAGAATTAAGCCACTATGTCTCCTTTGATTTAGAATTTAATCAATTTGAAGGAAAGTACCACATTATCCAAATTTCTGCTGTCCGCTTTGCAGATGGCCAAGAAGTTGCCCACTATGATTCCTATGCCTATACGGATAAACCACTAAAGAGCTTTATCAATGGCCTCACCGGGATCACATCTGATAAAATCCTCCAAGCTCCCCCACTCGAGCAAGTTCTAGAGGAGTTTCGAGATTTTGTTGCAGATAGTCCCCTCATTGGATACAATGCCATCAAGAGTGACCTCCCTATCCTAGCGGAAAATGGGCTAGAGTTCACAGACCAATATGCTGTTGATGTCTTTGAGGAAGCTTCTAAACGCCGGCCTTCTGACCTCCATGGGATTAAAAACTTGCAGCTCCATACAGTTGCTCAGTTTTTAGGAGTGGCTGGAAAATCGCATGATAGTCTAGAAGATGCCCGAATGACTGCCCTTGTTTATGAATCCTTTCTCGAATCAGACCGAGCCCGGCAACTCCTAACCGAACAAGAATCCTTTTCTACCTCTCCTTTTGGTGGATTGGACCTCTCCAATTTTTTTAACGACTAAAAAAACCTCTATCATCTGATAGAGGTTTTCTCTGTATGCTTAGAATGGTAATTTACCAGCAAAAGCTCCCAATTTTTTCTTGGTTGCTGCATCAATTTCTTCGATGGCCGCATTGATAGCTTGAACAGTCATATCAGAAAGAGTTTCTGTATCTTCTGGGTCCACGACTGCCGGGTTAAATTCGATGGATACCACCTTTTTATCACCTGTCAAGGTAGCAACGACCAAGTCCTGAGCGGATTTGCCAACAAATTGAGAAGCCGCCAATTCTGCCTGACTTTGTTCCATTTGTTTCTGAAGCTTTTGTGCTTGCTTCATCATATTCTGCATATTCATCATAAGATTTTCTAGATTCCTTTCGTATCAAGGGTTTAGGCCCTCTTGTTTAGTTTTTACTGCCCACTTCTGCCCATTTTCTAGCTAGATGGGAACTTCCCTCCTATTATAGCATGTTTTCCCCGTCCGACAAAGCTGATTTTTTATTTAAAGAGCGTCGTCACAATGAGTTGGACGTTTAAAAGAGTCAGAAGAGTCGCTACTCCGTAAGCTAAGTAGGTATTCCATTTTGCATTGACAAATTCTCCCATGATTTTTTTATTGGAGGTAAAGTAAACCAAGGGAAAAATTGAAAATGGTAGAGCCAGAGACAAGAAGACTTGAGAATAGACCAACAAATCATCTAGAACACTTTCCTGGTCTCCAAAGAGAAAGGCGACAATCAGGACAGGAGTGAGGGCCAACATCCGTGTAAAGAGGCGGACAAGCCATTGAGGAAGGCGGAATCTAAGGAAACCTTCCATGGCAATTTGACCCGTCAGAGTGCCTGTAATTGTTGAATTCTGACCACTTGCTAACAAAGCAACAGCAAACAAAGTGGACAGAAAAGGACTTGCAATAGCTCCTGCAATGGCATTGTTTTGCAAGGCATCATACATACTAGAGAAGGCTCCAATTTCTTCTGCATGTCCAAAAAAGAGGGCCGCTCCGAGAATCAGCAAGAGAGAGTTGACAACAAAAGCCAGGGTTAATTCAATATTGGAGTCCCAGGTCATGAAACGCACAGCCCGACGAACATCTGCAGGATCCTCATAATCGACCTTGCGTGTCTGTGAAATGGAGGAATGCAAATAGAGATTATGGGGCATGACGGTTGCACCAATTATCCCCAAGGCCAGTGTCAAGGCTTGTGATCCCTTAGGAAGACCGATACCTACGATTTCCTTCTGAGGAAGAAAGCCAGCAAAAATGCCACCTATATCTGGTTTTGATAGGACCACAAGGTAGATAAAAATCCCCAGAATGGTCAAAATCAAGGTGGAGACAATAGCCTCAATCTTACGAAAACCTAAGTGCATAAGTCCGAGGAGGAGGAAGACATCCAGGATGGTGACCAAAATAGAAAAGAGCAAGGGCCATCCGAACAGCAAATGGAGTGCAATCCCGGAACCAATGACTTCTGCTAAATCTGTCGCCATCAAGGCTAATTCAATCACTATCCAAAGAATATAGCGGAGCCACTTGGGCAAATGCGTCGCTGTTGTTTGGGCCAAATCTTTCCGATGGACAATCCCTAGTTTCCCAGCCATCTGTTGCAATTGCATGGCAATCAAGGAAGACAAGAGAACCACCGACAAGAGCAAGTAACGATAGTGAGCCCCTCCAACAACGCTGGTGATCCAGTTCCCAGGATCCATGTAGCCCACTGCTACTAGGCTCCCCGGACCTGAAAACAATAACAAGGTCTTCCAAAAAGAAGTTCCCTTGGGAACCTTGACGGATTGATTGATTTCTTGGAGTGATTTCCGCTCTAACTGTTCTAAACTCATGATACCCTTCTTTCCATGACGTCACTTCCCCTTGATTATAGCACAAATGAAAGACTTCGGTAAATTTTCTTTGCATTTTCAAAAAATATGCCCTTCTTCGCCCCCCACTTCCCCATTTTCTTCGTATTCCTTTAGCGATTTTTTCTCCTTTGCTCCTCCAAAATGAACCGAATAGCTTCAAAAATGAACCAAATAGATTTTTCCCCCTATCTGACTCCAAAAGCTTGTATACTATTCGTAACTGAAAGATAGCTCAGTTATTTACTCAATAGCAAAGGAAAGAAACTATGATCTATGTCATTGAATACAATTATCCCTCTAAGATGTTGGTCGAACATATTAACAACTATCTAGAGAAAAAACGAGTTCGTAATCTACCAGTCAAGCTGGTCTATAATGGAAATATCTCTTATATCGACTATGACTTGAAAAACATTTACTTCTTCTCCTGTCAAGGAAATTCTGGAATCAACGCCTACAAAGAGCTCGAACGCATCCGGAGAAATGATCCCTTCGGACGCATTATCGTTCACTCTAACAAGGTAGACGGACGTAGACTTATGGACCATAAGCTACAAGTCTATGGTTTGATGGAACTAAGCCTTAGTGACTACGGAAAGCCAGACCTCTATTATCAAGAGCTCGACTTCTTGCTCGGTGATCTCTACGAAGAGCTCTGGGAAATGGCGGCAGAAGCCAAGTACGCCGCTGGGAAGAAAACCAATCAGCTCTTCCCACGCTGGGGTCCTGAAATCGGCATTTACCCTCCTAAGCGTTATTCCATCCACCTCCGTCAAAATCCAGACGAAGACAATTAACTCATAAAAAGTGGAGCCTGGGGACAGGGTCCATTTTTTATGTTACAATGAACTGGAAATAAAACGAGACGAGAAAAAGGAGACCTTATGAACCACTACGATACCATTGTCATCGGAGGAGGCCCTGCTGGTATGATGGCCACCATCTCTAGTGCCTTCTACGGGCAAGCAACCCTCCTCTTGGAAAAAAACCGCAAACTAGGGAAAAAACTAGCTGGGACTGGTGGAGGCCGGTGCAATGTGACCAACAATGGGAGCCTGGACGATCTCCTAGCAGGCATTCCAGGAAACGGACGTTTCCTTTACAGTGTCTTTTCTCAATTTGACAATCATGATATCATCCGCTTCTTCACAGAAAACGGGGTCAAACTCAAGGTCGAAGACCATGGTCGTGTCTTTCCAGCTTCAGATCGTTCCCAAACGATTATTCAAGCTCTGACAGATAAGATTGCCGAACTTGGCGGTCAAGTCCGCTGCCAAGTAGAGGTAACCTCTGTGAAGAAAATCGATGGACAATTCGTCATCAAATCAAAAGACGAGACCTGGACTGCAGACCGCTTGATTGTGACAACCGGTGGAAAGTCCTACCCTTCGACGGGCTCTACCGGCTTTGGCCACGATATCGCTCGTCACTTCCAGCACACTATTACAGAACTAGAAGCTGCTGAAAGCCCCCTCCTGACAGATTTCCCCCACAAGGCCCTTCAAGGGATTTCCTTAGACGATGTGACCCTCCACTATGGCAAACACCACATTACCCATGACCTCCTCTTTACCCACTTTGGCCTGTCTGGCCCGGCCGCCCTTCGCATGTCAAGCTTTGTCAAAGGAGGAGAGATCCTAACACTAGACAGTCTCCCTCACTATTCTAAGGAAGAACTCACAGCAATCCTAGAGGAAAACCGGGAAAAATCTCTAAAGAATGTTCTGAAGGCCTATCTGCCAGAACGCCTGGCGGAATTCTTTGCCCAGGATTTTCCGGAAAAGGTGAAGCAACTCTCTCCTAAAGAAATCGATGCCGTACTAGCGAAAGTAAAGGAACTCCCAATCCCTATAACTGGAAAGATGTCCTTGGCCAAATCTTTTGTAACCAAAGGTGGCGTCAGCCTCAAGGAAATCAATCCCAAGACCTTAGAAAGTAAGTTGGTCCCCGGTCTTCATTTTGCTGGGGAGGTCCTGGATATCAATGCCCATACAGGAGGCTTTAACATTACTTCTGCCCTCTGTACCGGTTGGGTGGCCGGAAGTCTCCACTATTGACAGCTTTTTCAAAAGATGTTAGGATTATTTTTAGAACAAATCCAGCAACAAACATAAGAGTCGTCTTCTTAGAGATGTCACTTTGCGTTTTTATGGCTATTTAGTTCGTACTAAATAGCCTTTTTCTTTTGTCTACGAAAGAGCCTTTGCTGGCCTTTGCTTTCTTCCTATATTTGAATTAGAAATGGAGAATCCATATGGAAAAATCTCAATGGGGTTCCAAAATTGGCTTTATCCTAGCCTCTGCAGGTTCTGCAATTGGTCTTGGGGCTGTTTGGAAGTTCCCTTATATGACCGCCGCTAATGGAGGCGGAAGTTTCCTTCTTGTTTTTTTGATAGCAACTCTACTTATCGGCTTCCCTCTCTTACTAGCTGAATTTACTCTAGGACGTGCAGCTGGTGTCTCTGCCATTAAGACCTTTGGAAAACTCAGTGGCCGTCGCCTTTATGATGGGATTGGTTGGATCGGTGCCTTTGCCCTGTTCATCCTCCTCTCCTTCTACAGTGTCATCGGTGGTTGGATCCTGATTTATTTGGGAGTCGCCTTGGGAGAGTTATTCCAACTTCTCTCAGTTAGTGACTATACCCAGCTCTTTGGAGAGATTATTTCAAATCCCTGGTTGGCTCTTGGGGCCCAGGCCATCTTCATCCTCCTCAATGTCTTGATTGTTTCCAAGGGGGTGGAACAAGGGATTGAAAAGGCCTCAAAATTCATGATGCCACTTCTCTTCATTATCTTCTTAGTCATGATTGGTCGTTCCTTGACCTTACCTGGCGCTTGGGAGGGAGTTAGCTATTTCCTCAAGCCAGACTTCTCCAAGATGACTAGCCAAGGTCTGCTCTACGCTTTGGGCCAATCATTTTTCGCCCTATCGCTAGGGGTGACAGCCATGTTGACCTATGCTTCCTATTTGGACAAGGACACTGACCTGGTCCAATCCGGGATTTCCGTCGTCTTCATGAATATCGCCGTTTCTATCATGGCGGGCTTGGCGATCTTCCCAGCCATGTCAGCCTTTCAAATCCCTTCTACTAGTGGACCGGGACTCCTCTTTGTAGTCCTGCCACAAGTCTTTGATAAGATGCCTTTTGGTACCCTCTTCTACCTGCTTTTCCTTCTTCTCTTTCTCTTTGCGACCATTACCTCATCCGTCGTCATGTTAGAGATTAATGTCGGAAATGTCACCAACCAAAACAATAAACAACGGGCTAAATGGAGCCAAATCATTGGTCTTCTGACCTTTGTCTTTGGGATCCCATCTGCCCTTTCCTATGGAGTACTCTCCAAGTGGACCCTCTTTGGAAAATCCTTCTTTGATTGCATGGACTTTTTGGTTTCCAACCTCCTCATGCCTTTTGGAGCTCTCTGCCTCTCCCTATTTACAGGCTATATCTTTGACAAAGTCCTAGCTCAAGAAGAACTCAAGGTGGGAGATGAAAAATCCAAACGCTTCCTTTTCAAGACCTGGATTTTCTTGCTTCGATTTGTGATCCCAATTGTCATCCTCATTGTCTTTATTACACAATTTCTCTAAAACAAAATCCACGAGTCCATAGGGATTCGTGGATTTTTCTTTATTTTGTAAGAGAAACACGGAAATCATTGTATTTGCTATAATCAAAGTCTTCATTAAGCCCTGTTACAAATACAATCGGTGTATAATGGCCCTCTTCCAAAATGAAACCGGCTTTTACCTTCATATTGGCTCCCCCAAGTCCAGCAATCCCTGGAAGAAGGGCATCAAAAGCGCCAGGTTCGTCTGTTTCCCAGTAATAGACATTACCAGAGGCTTGAACTGCCTTGGCTTTTGTCGTTGCAGTACGTACGGGATTCAAATCAGCTTGATAAAAGTTCGCTGTCGTAGTGACCGTTCCGTCCACAGCCACGGTCATTTGAACATCTTTGGCAATTTCAGTTGTTCCTGTCCAAGTCCCTACCAGCTCTTCTGGTACCATTTGAGACGAATCTGTGGCCTTGTTAGTGCTTACTGAACTAGATCCTGCATCGGTTTGACCTGAGTTTGTTGCATCTTGAGAAGCAGCTTGTGCCCCTTCTTGCGAATCCGTTTCAGTAGCTTTTGTCTCTTTCTTACCAGAAGCAGCCTTTGCTTTTTTCTGACTAGACTTCACCGTCGTTTGTGCTTCTTTGGTAGAAGATTTGTTCTCTTCTTTTTTTGAACCACAGGCTACGAGTAGGCTTGCAGAAGTCAATCCTAAAACTGCTAAACTTGTCCATTTTTTCATCATCATGATCCCTCACTTCATTTGATAAAAACTATTATATTACAATATTACGCAATGTCAAGTTTTTTGAAATATTTTTGTAATATTTGCAACAAACAGTAATCTATCTAAAAATTCAGGAGATTCAGGCAACAAGCAATCGTAAGATAGCAACCAAAACAATGCCAAATAGAACCGTTCCCATTAGGTTTTTGTAGCGAAAGGCTACCAGCATGGTCGGGACGGCTGCTAGCAGATCCAACCATCGAACCTGAGGGAGCTGGCCCACCTTCCCCTCAACTAGACTGGAAAGAATCAGGGCAAAAATGATGGCAATGGGAAGGTACTTTAGAAAACGCAGGACTGGATCTGGTAGGCCCCGGTATTTGACCAAAACAAAGGGCAGAATACGTGGAATCCAGGTGACCAATGCTGACATCAAAATAACCAAGAAAACCCAACTATTCACGCGCATCACACATCACCCCCACAAAACAACCTGTTAAAGTAGCTACTAAAACAGCCAAGGATTGGCTCAAAAAGAAGGTCAAGAGGAAAAAGCTAAAAGCTACAGCACCTAAAACAAGGAGCATGGTTGACATCTTTTCCGTCAAACGCATTCCTTGAAACTGACCAACAAAAATCCCAATAAACATGGCCACTAGTGCAAAGTCTAGGCCGAAGGCACTAGGATTAGGCAAAAGGGACCCCAACGCTGTCCCCAAAATAGTTGATGAGCCCCAGGCTAAATAACCGACCACGTTATTGCCATACATCCAGGGAACAGTGATCCGGTCATTTTTCAATTTTTCGCTTAAATAAACCCCATAACTTTCATCTGTCAACAAACTACCAATTCCAATATTATGGACCAGGCTAGCCCCCTTAAAATCAGGAGATGTATGCAGACTCATGAGCATATTGCGCAAATTGATGAAAAAGACGGTTAAGGCAATATTCAGAAGGGACGAATGAACGGCAATTAAAGAGATCATGGCAAACTGAGAAGCCCCTGCGTAAACTAAGAGACTCATCAAGCCCATTTCTAAAGGGGAGAGATAGGGAGACGCCACCACACCACAGGCTAAGCCAATACTGATATAACCCAAGGCCGTCGGAAGGGCATCCCTGACCCCCTGCTGAAAATTCTTTTCCACTCCTTCTTCCTTTCCTTTTTTGATGCTAACTATTATAACAAAAAAGAGACGGGAATCGAACTCCCGTCATTTATGTCTGTTCTTTAACTATTCTAGTTCTCTTCTATCGGAGCAAAAGCAAGGCTTGGCTTGGCATTTAAGTCTAAGTTAGCAAAGTTTCCCTTATTCCATTCACTGACACTGGCATAGGCAATCATCCCCGCATTGTCACCGCAGAGGCGCAGAGGCGGAATGATGACCTTAACATCCGTGATTTCAGAAGCCAAGCGTTCACGGAGGCCTTGGTTGGCCGCGACTCCTCCCGCCACCACCAGAGTCTTAACCGGGTATCTTTCCAGGGCTTTTTTGGTCTTGGCCATCAAGATATCCATCACCGCTGCTTGGAAGGAAGCCGATAGGTCTTCCTTGTACAGAATCTCGCCTTTTTGCTCGGCATTGTGGTGGAGATTGATAAAGGCTGATTTGAGCCCTGAGAATGAGAACTCCAGATTGTCATCCTTGATCATGGCACGTGGGAAATCGTAGGCATCCTGACCCTTATGTGCCAACTCGTCAATCTCACGACCTGCTGGATAGGTCAAGCCCATGACAC
Organism: Streptococcus sp. GS001; assembly: GCF_021595565.1. Taxonomy (NCBI): domain Bacteria; kingdom Bacillati; phylum Bacillota; class Bacilli; order Lactobacillales; family Streptococcaceae; genus Streptococcus; species Streptococcus sp. GS001. The sequence continues at coordinate 53,321 of NZ_JACSYJ010000001.1, read as the reverse complement.
GACCGATCTTATCATAGGCCTCACCCACCGCATCATCACGTGTTTCCCCAACGATCTTATAATCACCCGCCTCTGAGACATAGACCAACTCAGTATGTCCTCCGCTGACCAGCAAGGCTAAGAGCGGAAATTCTAAAGGCTCGACGCTTTGAGCGGCCATCAAGTGGCCAGCCATATGATTGACAGGAATCAAAGGAATCCCATGGGCCCATGCAAAAGCCTTGGCTGCAGCAAGGCCGACCAAAAGAGCTCCAACCAGACCGGGTCCATAGGTCACCGCAACCGCTGTGACTTCTTCTTCTGTAATGCCCGCTTCTTCTAGCGCTTCCTCAATACAGGCCGTAATGACTTCGACATGATGCCGACTGGCAACTTCTGGAACCACTCCCCCAAAGCGTTTATGGCTTTCAATTTGACTAGCAATGACATTGGACAATAGCTCTGTATCGTTCTTTAAGACGGCGACACTGGTCTCATCACAAGATGTTTCAAATGCCAAAATATATCTATCCTTCATCTGCTTCCCTTTTCATCATAATGGCGTCTTCGGAAGGGGCATGATAATACCCTTTCCGGCAACCAATTTCTTTAAATCCTTGTTTCTGATAGAGAGTCCGAGCCGGAGTGTTTCCTTCTCTCACCTCTAAAAAGACCTCTTTCTCCTGAGGAACAGTTTCTAGTAGCTGACGAGCAATCCCGCGCCCTTGCCACTCTTTTCGAACAGCAATTTGGACGACCTCTAGCTCATAGAGATTTTCTTGCATGGCCAAGAAGCCCACCAATGCTTCCCCACTGTAGGCCAAGGCATACCAATTTTGAGGTTGACCGAGATCCGCTAGGACTTGCTCCAAGGTCCAAGGACTTTGTCCATAGACATCGTCTAAGATTTCTACCAACTGAGGGGCTAAATCGAATCGCCCCGCCTCCTTCTCGATACGGATCATAGGCGTTTGATGTAGGACTGACCGGACTCTTGATGGTCCTTGAGCCAGTTTTCCTCAGCTTCTACCCGCTTGAGGTAGTTGGGCACAAAACCATGAACGGAGACAGCTTCTTTTGTAAGTCCTAGTCGACCGATCCGTACCGCATCCGGTAGGGTTTCTACCATCTGAGCACTCGGTAAGGCCTCTTGTATCTGCTCGCGAAAGGCTTCCACTTCCCCAAGGAAGGTCACCTTTTCAGCTCCCTTTACTCTTTCTAATACGGCTTCAAAAGAAAGGTGCCCCTCCGGGTAGACCAACTGATCCTCTTGGTAAAAGCCCGCATAGACATGGTTGCGCCGCGCATCCATGACTGGAATGGCCAGACCTTCTATCTCTTCTGGTACCAAGGCTAGTAAGCTCGACACCCCTACTAAGTCAATCTTTAGCGTTTGAGCTAGGGTTTTAGCCGTTGCTACCGCAATTCGTAAGCCAGTATAGGATCCAGGCCCTTCTGCTACTACGATACGGTCCAAATCCGTCGGTTTCCAATCAATGCTGGCCATCAAAAATTCAATGGTCGGCATCAAGGTAATGCTGTGGTTTTTCTTGATCGTCAGCGTTAACTCTGCTAATCGGTTTTCTTCCTCCAAAAGGGCAACGGATAGGGCCTTACTGGAGGTGTCAAATGCTAATACTTTCATGTTTTCTCCTCGTTGTCTGCTTCATATTATACTACAAATAGACGCCAAACGGTAGAGGAAGCACCCCCAGACTGTGAAATCACCTGCTCTCTATCCCTTCTAAAAAAGCGCTTCCTTCTGCTCTCAGAACCCGCTTGCATCTTTTCCTTAGAGCCTATTTATGGTATAATGGATAATAATTGTATCGAATCAGGACAAAAGAAAGCAAGAATAGGTGTCTCAGCTAGCTACTAGCTGTTTCTTTTCTGCTACAGTCCGAACAAGTGAAAGGAACCGAAACGAAATGATTTACAAAGTTTTCTACCAAGAAACAAAAGAACGCAACCCTCGTCGTGAAACGACTCATGCCCTCTATCTCGATATTGATGCGAAGAATGAGTTAGAAGGACGCATTGAAGCTCGTCGCCTTGTTGAAGAAAATACATCTTACAACATCGAATTTATCACTCTCTTGTCAGACCAACACCTAGAATATGAAAAAGAGTCTGGCGCATTTGAAATTACGGAGTTCTAATCCATGGCATATACCTTAAAACCTGAAGAAGTTGGTGTTTTCGCCATTGGAGGTCTCGGGGAAATCGGTAAAAATACCTATGGGATTGAATACCAAGACGAAATCATCATTGTGGATGCTGGGATCAAGTTCCCTGAAGATGATTTGTTAGGGATTGATTACGTGATTCCTGACTATTCCTATATCGTTGAAAATATCGACCGTGTCAAAGGGGTCTTGATTACTCACGGACACGAAGACCATATCGGAGGAATTCCCTTCCTCTTGAAACAAGCCAATGTGCCAATCTATGCTGGACCTTTGGCCCTAGCCCTAATTCGTGGAAAATTGGAAGAGCATGGTCTCCTTCGTGGTGCCAAACTCTATGAAATCAACCAAAATACAGAGTTGACCTTTAAGCATATTAAAGCGACCTTCTTCCGGACGACTCACTCTATTCCAGAACCTTTGGGGATTGTTCTTCATACGCCTCAAGGAAAAATCGTCTGCACGGGAGACTTTAAATTTGACTTTACACCTGTTGGTGAGCCGGCCGACCTTCACCGGATGGCTGCACTAGGAGAGGAAGGCGTCCTCTGTCTGCTTTCTGACTCAACCAACGCGGAAGTCCCAACCTTTACCAACTCTGAAAAAGTCGTTGGCCAATCCATTATGAAGATTATTGAAGGCATTCATGGACGCATCATCTTTGCTTCCTTTGCATCTAACATCTTCCGTCTCCAACAGGCTGCAGATGCCGCTGTCAAAACTGGCCGCAAGATTGTTGTCTTTGGACGCTCGATGGAAAAAGCCATTGTCAACGGAATTGAACTTGGCTATATCAAGGTACCGCCTGGCACCATTATTGAACCAAGTGAAATCAAAGACTACCCGGCAAATGAAATCCTCATTATGTGTACAGGTAGCCAAGGGGAGCCTATGGCGGCACTGTCTCGTATCGCTAACGGAACCCACCGCCAGGTGCAATTGCAACCGGGTGATACCGTTATCTTCTCATCTAGTCCAATTCCTGGGAATACAACTAGTGTGAATAAATTGATCAATATCATCTCGGAAGCAGGAGTCGATGTCATCCACGGTAAGATTAACAACATCCATACCTCTGGACACGGTGGCCAACAAGAACAAAAGCTCATGTTACGCTTGATCAAACCCAAATACTTCATGCCTGTCCACGGTGAGTACCGCATGCAGAAGATTCACGCTGGACTTGCGCGTGATTGTGGAGTAGAAAAAGATAACATCTTCATCATGAGCAACGGAGATGTTCTTGCCCTGACGGCTAACTCAGCTCGTATCGCAGGAAGCTTCAATGCTCAAGATATCTATGTCGACGGAAATCGCATCGGAGAAATCGGAGCGGCTGTCCTTCGTGACCGCAAAGATTTATCAGAAGATGGGGTTGTCCTAGCTGTTGCGACAGTTGACTTCAAGTCGAAAATGATTTTAGCTGGACCAGATATCCTCAGCCGTGGCTTCATCTATATGAGAGAGTCCGGTGACCTGATCCGTGAAAGTCAACGCATTCTCTTCAATGCTATTCGAATCGCTTTGAAGAACAAAGATGCCAATATTCAAACCGTACACGGTGCTATTGTCAACGCCCTTCGTCCTTTCCTTTACGAAAGCACGGAACGTGAACCTATCATCATCCCGATGATTTTGACACCAGATGAAGAAAATTAAGTAAAAAGAATGGATGAGACCTGTCGGTCCCATCCATTTTCTTTATATGAAAAATGAGCCAGGTCATCAAACCTAGCTCATTTTCGGATAAATTGGCTTAGTACAAGTCCAAGTAGTTATCAATTTCCCATTGTGAAACAAAGGTTGCGTAGCTTGCCCACTCGATGCGTTTGGCTTCCAAGAAGCTGGTATAGATATGTTCACCAAGAGCATCTTTAACAACTTCATCTTCAGTCAAGGCTTTCAAAGCATTGTGAAGGGTAGATGGGAGGTCAGTGATTCCAGCTTCTTTACGCTCTTCTGCAGTCATGATGTAGATGTTTTCTTCGATAGGAGCTGGTGCTTCGATTTTGTTTTCGATCCCGTGCAAACCAACTTCCAAAAGAACAGCCATAGCAATATAAGGGTTGGCCATTGGGTCTACTGAGCGCAACTCAAGGCGTGTTCCCATACCGCGTGAAGCTGGTACACGGACCAATGGTGAACGGTTGCGGCCAGCCCAAGCGATGTAAACAGGTGCTTCATAGCCTGGAACCAAACGTTTGTAGGAGTTAACGGTTGGGTTCATGATTGCTGTGTAGTTGTAGGCGTGCTTGATCAAACCGCCAAGGAAGTGATAAGCTGTTTCTGACAACTGCATTCCTTTTGGATCATTTGGATCAAAGAAGGCATTGTTTCCTTCCGCATCAAACAAGGACATATTGCAGTGCATACCAGAACCAGCGATCCCAAATTTCGGTTTAGCCATAAAGGTTGCATAGAGACCATGTTTACGGGCAATTGTTTTTACAACAAGTTTAAAGATTTGAATCTTATCACAAGCACGAAGAACTTCATCGTACTTAAAGTCAATTTCATGCTGACCTACGGCCACTTCGTGGTGACTGGCTTCTACTTCAAATCCCATTTGAGTCAAGACATTGACGATCTCACGGCGAGTGTTATCCGCAAGGTCTGTAGGCGCCAAGTCAAAATAGCCACCCTTGTCATTCACTTCAAGAGTTGGATCCCCATTTTCATCGAGCTTAAAGAGGAAGAACTCTGGCTCTGGTCCAAGGTTGAAAGATTTGAAGCCAACTTCTTCCATGTGACGAAGGGCACGTTTGAGGTTTCCACGTGGGTCTCCTGCAAAAGGTTCCCCTTCTGTTGTATAGACATCACAAATCAAGCCTGCGACACTACCGTTCTCATCTCCCCAAGGGAAAACCGTCCAAGAGTCCAAGTCTGGATAGAGATACATATCAGACTCATTAATCCGAACAAACCCCTCGATAGAAGATCCATCAAACATGGCCTTGTTTGAGAGAACCTTTTCCAACTGTTCATCTGTCGCTGGAATTTCAACATTTTTCATGGTCCCTAAGATATCTGAGAACATCAACCGAATAAAGGTTACATTTTTTTCTTTGACTTCGCGACGAATATCTTCAACAGTAATTGACATGTGTGTCTCCTTATGAGTATAGCATTAAGCAAAAAGAATGATCAGCGTAACTGACCATATGGCGATGAGGTCGTATGAAAGCGGCTTTGCTGGAGAATATCACGGTGAAGGGCCTTGCGGACATCCTTTTCACTGACAATCTTGGCAGCTTGACGTTGAGCTTCTTTCTCAGCAATCCGTTTTTTAATTCCTGCAATATTAAGGCCTTCAGACAAATAATCCTTAATCTCCAACAGGCGATCCATATCGTTGAGAGAAAACATCCGACGATTGCCCTCTGTACGAGCTGGAGTAATGAGTTGTTGATCTTCGTAGTAACGAATCTGACGAGCTGTTAAATCTGTCAATTTCATAACACTACCAATCGGAAAGACCGCTAATGTTCGTCTTAATTCCTTTTCTTTCATACAAGACCCCCTTTCTATTCTATTATAACGCAAAAAAAACCGATGTCAAGATTAAAATGTCATATAATCTCACATGGTTTTTTTTCTTTCATTTATAAAGTCCCGAATCCTATCCACATCTGAATTGACTAAAATCGCAACGAAGACTCCGATAAAGGTTTCAAAGATGCGGGCAAAAACATATAGGAACGTTTCTCCTGTCGGAATCGAGAGGGTGATGATGAGCATGGCTGAAACACCACCGATGATTCCAGCTTTGTTGTTCATAGCGACATTGGTCATAATGGTTAACATGGTCGCAATGGGCACAAAAATCAGGGTCACCCAAAAAGCATCGTGGAAGAGAATCTTGATCATAAAGAACAGCAGGGCATAAAAACCACCGATGCTGTTGCCCATCACGCGCGAAGCACCGAAGTGAACACTCTTATCAAAATCTTCTCTCAAACTAAAGACAGCTGTCAGCGCCCCAATCTGCAAGCCCCGCCAGCCAAAGATACCAAAAATCAATAGAACCAGAAAAACGGCTATCCCTGTTTTGAAGGTTCGCATTCCTAATCGAAATTTGGAACGGTCAAATTTATGTCGTTTAAAGTAATCCATTGTCCCCTATCTTTCTATCTCTTTTATTCTAACATATTTCTAGAAAGGTTCAAGCGGGGAAATGAAGATCGACTAGCTTCCTTCTACTCACATCCAATAGAAGAAGCACCTTTCGGTGCTTCTTCTATGGTTCATGAGAAACCGTCTTATTTTTCAGTTAATGCTGCAAGTCCTGGAAGAACTTTACCTTCAAGAAGTTCCATTGATGCTCCACCACCAGTAGAGATCCATGAGAACTTGTCTGCGCGACCAAGGTTGATAGCTGCAGCAGCTGAGTCACCACCACCGATGATTGATTTAACGCCTGGTTGTTTCACGATAGCGTCCATCACACCGATTGTACCAGCTTGGAAGTCAGGGTTTTCAAATACACCCATAGGTCCGTTCCATACAACTGTTTTCGCACCAGTCAAAGCTTCGTCAAATTTAGCGATAGATTTAGGACCGATATCTAAACCAAGGAATCCTGGGTCTACTGCTTCACCTTCAGTGTCTTTCACTTCAGTGTAGTCAGCAAATGCATTTGCTTCTTTTGAGTCAACTGGCAAGATCAATTTGCCGTTTGCTTTTTCAAGAAGAGATTTAGCAACATCCAATTTGTCTTCTTCTACAAGTGAGTTACCGATTTCGATACCTTGTGCTTTGTAGAATGTGTAAGTCATACCACCACCGATAAGAACTTTATCAGCTTTTTCAAGCAAGTTTTCGATAACACCAATCTTGTCTGAAACTTTTGAACCACCAAGGATAGCCACGAATGGACGTTCTGGAGCTTCAACAGCTTCTTGGATGTAGGCAATTTCGTTTTCAAGAAGGAATCCAGCAACTGCTTTTTCAACGTTTGCTGAGATACCAACGTTAGATGCGTGTGCACGGTGAGCTGTACCGAATGCATCGTTTACGAAGATACCATCTCCAAGTGATGCCCAGTATTTACCAAGTTCAGGATCGTTTTTAGATTCTTTCTTGCCGTCAACATCTTCGAAACGAGTGTTTTCAACCAAGAGAACTTGTCCATCTTCAAGAGCGTTAACAGCTGCTTCCAATTCAGCACCACGTGTAACACCTGGGATAAATTTCACTTCTTGACCCAATTTAGCAGCCAAGTCAGCCGCTACAGGAGCAAGTGATTTACCTTCTTTGTCTGCTTCTTCTTTCACACGTCCAAGGTGAGAGAAGAGGATTGCACGTCCACCTTGTTCAAGGATGTACTTGATTGTTGGAAGAGCAGCAGTGATACGGTTGTCGTTAGTGATCACGCCATCTTTTACAGGTACGTTGAAGTCAACACGAACGAGAACTTTTTTCCCTTTCAAGTCAACGTCTTTAACAGTCAATTTTGCCATTGGATATGACTCCTTCTATTTTTAATACATGATAATTATATCACAAAAGCTGTAAAAGAGGTAGAAAAATAGTGGATTTCTACCTCTTATTAGCAAGTCTGGAGTCCTGCTCCTCGATTAGAATCCGCATCATAAAACCTCCCTTGTTTTTTACAAAGGAGGTTTACGATTCATCATGACCTTTTCAGTCAGTATCAAAACGCTTAAAAAGTTACTCTTCTTTCTTCTTGCCAGCTAAGAGGAAGCCACCAAGCGCTGCTAGGAGAACAGCTTCTGCTGCAAACGTAGCCTCTAAACTTGCCGTTGTTGGCAATTCCTTGTCAGTATCTTTGTTAGCTTGATCTTGTTGAGAAGTTCCTTCTTTAGATGGTGTTAAATAGCGATTCAAAACTTGTTGAACTCGTTGATCCAGAAGGTCTGATCCGTTTTCCTTTTGATTCAATGGATCAGTTGGTTTCGTCGGATTCACTTGTTCTGGTGTCGGTTGATTGCCATCCGGTTGTTCTGGTTTTGTTGGATTCTCCGGCTGAATTGGTTGATCTGGTATCGCTGGTTGATCTGGTGTCGCTGGTTGATCCGGTTTAGTAGGCTCCTCTGGTTGAACAGGCTGATCAGGTTTAGCAGGTTCTTCTGGTTGGATCGGTTGATCTGGTCCTTCCGTTTTTGCTGACTTATAGACAATCGCATAGTGGGTAAAGTGAGGAGCTGTAAAGATAACGGTATCTCCTTCTCGCTCAAAGGCTAAGGATTGAGGTGCTTGACCTTCTGGGAAGAAGAGAACTTGCTCCACTTCTTTATCCTTATCCACAGGGATTTTCACAAGAGATGGATGCTGGGTATCGACATCCTGACCACTTGCATCGACTCCTTCGATATCAAAGATAGTCGCTCCTCGTCCCTTCAGCTCTTCTTTTTCTGCCTGATTGTCTTCAACTTTCGCGACTTTTAGTCCCTTAATAGCAGTAGGCTCCAAGTTAGAGAATTGAACTTCGACTCCAGTCACAGGGTCTACAAAGACCGCTGGCTTATCTTCTTTCAGGAGCGCAATCAAAGTTTCTAGACCTGTTTTTGCGGTTGCAAGCGCTTCAGGAGTGAGCTCTGAAGAGTCTAGGAGTTCTTTATTTTTCTCAACCAGTGCCTGTAAAGCGTCACCAGAAGGGTGGTTTGGCTTACTTGCTAATAGAGCGGTCGCTTCCTCTGTCAGAGCAGAAAGAGCTTCTTTCTCTTTGACTAGATTAGCTTGTCCATCCAAGGCTTTCAAGAGAGCGGTCAATTGGTTCAACTGCTCATTGACTTGATCTTGTGTACTGGTATCATGCTCTTTCAAGACTTTTTCAGAAGCAGCCATTCCAGCTAGCAAAGCTTCTTTGACTTCAGGACTGGCAAATGTAAAGTCTACTTTGGCTTTTGCAGCTTCAGCTTCAGCCAATTTTTGCTTGAGGTATTCATCGTTGAGAGCTGGTTTTGGATTGACGAGGACATCAAAGCTTGTGCTAGCTCCTTTGTAATGGATAGTGATGGTTTGACGGCCTTCCTTGCTCGCATCAAAGCCAGTTACTTCAACCCCTTCATCGGTCAAGGCGTGCGTTTCAGTTGTTTCATCATCAAAGACAACTGTAAAGCGTCCGCCTTCTTTTTCCAATGCTTCTCCGACGATATATTCTACTTTTGGTTTGTCGATCAATTCTAGACCAGCAACTGTTTTTTCACCTGCTTCCTCTGCACTGACCACAAAAACAGTGAGAGTCTTATCCAATTTCTGACCAAGGTAAGAAACTTCTAGGTGTTGTTCTCCAAGCTTGCTACTGTCAAATCCATGAATCTCTACACCTGAGTTGGTGAGGTTGACCAGTTGATCTGCTTGGCCATCTTTATAATGAACACGGAGTGTTGCTCCTTTCAAGGAAAGAGCATCCCCTTCCCGGTAAACCTTCTTGGTCAAACCTTCTTCAAATTGAAGTCCCGCAATTTCTTTATCATTTTTTGGAACTTCGATCGCTAGAACATTACTGATATCTTTGCCAGGTTCTTGCGCACGATAGTAGAGAAGAGATGGGGTTGATTCAAAAGCCAGTGGTTTAAAGATCAGATTTCCAGCTTGATTGGCTGTCATGGTCGCAATTGGGCTAGTCGCTTCTTTATCGGCATAAAGAGTCAGTGTGGTATTGGCCGGAACATCTTTGAAGCCGACTTGGACAAAATGATTGCCTAAGTTTTGCGCTGCAGCATGTTTCATCGGGATGTTGACCGTTTCCGTATCCAGACTTTCATACATCTTCCAGTTGTAAATCCGGATGGCTTGCCATGGAGTTCCGTTATCTGCTGTAATGACATGGAGACGCCATTCTTGAGCCTTGATTGGATGGTCGAGTGTAATGTCGGACACATGGGCTTTATTGCCACGAACTTCCTTAGCAAGCTTCCATTCACCCGCTTCATCCTTGTAGTAAAGGTCGAAGTCACGGGTATTCATCTTGCCATCGTCGACAGATTCTCCACCCGCACCGGCATGGTCCATGACCCATCGAACAATGGTCCGTGGTTGTGTCAAGCGAATATCGACGGTTCCACTCAATTGAGCAGAGGACCATTTATCTGACAGACTTGTAATGGTACCATTTAACATCCCCTCGATGCCTTCACTACCATCCGCGTCTGGGAAGCTCGAACCAATGACTTTGGCTCCGATGACCACGTTTGGTGCTAGGGCTTTTGGAAGACTGGTATCTGACACTGTCATACCCCAATCAAAGGCTACAGTTCCTGCATCTGAACGTTGGCCGTTCTTCCCAACTGCAACGACCTTGAGGTCCTGAGTCGTTCCTTCAGCACTTGCTGAACGGCTAACTTTTGGTAGATAGACGGTTGTCGCAGAAGACCCTGTTAAGAGACGCCAGTTATCGCCATCTTTTTCATAGACTTCATAATAATCTGCGTCCGCTACCCCTTTAAAATTGAGGACTACTTCTGCTTCTTGCGCATTTTGTAGGCGTTTGCCCTGCACAGTTACTTCAGAAGGAGCAGCTGGTTTTTCTTGGTTCGACGTAATCGACAATTGACCGAGGTTGAACTTGTAATCTTTGACATCTGTATCATGGTCAAAGAACATCTTAACAGCATAAATGGTCTTGCCAGCCAGGTCTCCCAAATCGAAGGTTTGAGTTGACCAATCTGCGCTTGGCGTCAATTCTTTCCATACATATTCGGAGTAGTCTTCTTTTGTAGCAACAGCTATCCAAGCAGCTGCACCGACCCCACCCTTGTGAGAGACGCTCAACTTGGTCGTTTCTGTCACGGGGATCTTGGTCGAATAGAGCATAACATTTTGACTGCTATTGGCTTTCAGATCGCCTTCAAAGGCTAGAGAGTTCCCTCCATTGTAGGCTTGATCAAAATCATAACGCCCTTTCAATGGCGTACTATCTTCACTATGTTCTACCCACCAACGCCATGTTGGAAGGTAGCCAGAGACGGATCGGTAATTCCACTCCCCTTCTTTAGAAATCTTGCCATCCACAAACCAATGTTTGCCGTGACCAGTATTGAAGGAAGTATTAAAATCAGCATTTGTGATTGGGGTTTTGTCCACAACCAAATTAGACATTCCATACCAAGATTGGTCTGCTGGTTTTCCTTTGGTTGGATCTCCTTGGAATCCAGTCCAGAATAAATCTTCATGGGTATGGTAACCTTCTCCCGTCTTTCCTAGACCTGTAATGGTATCAGGTGCATAGAGACCAAGAGATAGACGCAACTTGCCATGCTCATCTAAAATCGCATTCCAGTCTACATTGGTCTTATAAGAACCTCCTTTTTGAAGTTCCAGTCCTGCTAAAACATCATAAGGATTGCGGTTAATCCATTTGGCTGTACTAATCGAATAATCAACTTCTGATTTGCCCCAGTTAAAGTTGGCAAAGAAGGTATCAACTGGATTTTCGCCATTTTCAGGCTGCATGAAATTGTAGTTGTATTCACCCAGTGCATTTTCATGGTAGCGACCATATTCATAGGTCATGGCATCATACCAAGAGTACTTGATCGGATAGTTGACGCTCTTCGCATATTCCTTGGTATAAAGAAGGAAATCTCTTAATTTTGGCCCCAAAGGCTCTACTAAGTTCCCTGTTGTTTCTTGGTTGATAAAGTAGCCATCAAAACCATAGTACTTGGCTAGATCAACCAATTTCCGAGCAATCGGGAAGGTTTTTGAGCCTTCACTATCTTCTTTCAAGGTTTCTGCAAAGCGCTCTTGATCCTTAATGCTACTAGACCAGTTGTAGAAGAGAGTTCCGTAGATGGGAACCCCATTTCGGTGAGCCGCATCAATCACATCTGCTGAAGGGACAAGTCCTTCCCAAAAGACCATAGAATCCAAATATTGCCAGTAGTCAAAAGCATAGGCCTTAAACTCTTCCCCACCGACTGAAGCATGATCCTTAGCCTTTGAGTTCATGTTAGAAAGGGCTTGGATCTTTGCTTCTGGGTTGGCTTGCTCGTTGATTTGCTTCCCTTGAAAACGGCTAGCAAGGGGAACACTTGCTCGGTTCAAATCATCATCTACTCGTTTACCAGGTTCCCATTTCAACAAATCATCCCAAGTATCAAATTTGACCTCTTTTGGTCTTAATTGTTTTTCTTCATTGGTTGGTAAATCTTCCACTTTTTCTGCAGCTACTTTTGGTTGTTCCGTCGCTGAAACAGCTGGAGTATCTGTCGTCGTCGGACTAGCTTCTGGAGTTGCAGGACTAGCCTCTGTCGTAGCTGGAGTTGCCTCCTCAACTGGTTTTGCTGTTTCTCCAGTTGGCAAAGCAGCATCTGCAGTGTAGACTCCCGCTTCTCTGATCAAACGATTGACATCTTCCGTATTTGCTGTGGAAGCTTCTAAGGGTTGTTCTTTAGTCGCATGCGTCTCATCTGCTGAGACTGCCCCCGTTCCTAAAAATGCCAATCCAATCAATGCAGAACAAACTCCTACACTGAATTTTCGGATACTAAAACGTTGTTGTTTTTCAAATTGATGACCTTTCATCTTGACCTCCTCAAATGGATTTTTTCTTTTTCTTGAGCGATTTCCATTGGCTCCTTCCTCTACGACTTGTAATCGCTTTCATTTCTTTGTATTAGAAATCTCCAATCAAGAATAGGATACCGAATCCAGTTAACACTGTCAATCCATTTTGGCAAGTCCTATAATATGATGAGGAAGGTCTAAAAAAAGTACAAAAAAGAGGAGGTTACCCTCCTCTCATCATACAGATGAATTATTTAGCAATTTTTGCGAAGTATTCAAGAGTACGAACAAGTTGTGCAGTGTAAGACATTTCGTTGTCATACCATGAAACAACTTTAACCAATTGTTTACCGTCAACGTCAAGAACTTTAGTTTGAGTTGCGTCAAACAATGAACCGTAAGCCATACCTACGATATCTGAAGATACGATTGGATCTTCTGTGTAACCGTATGATTCGTTAGCTGCTGCTTTCATAGCTGCATTTACTTCATCAACAGTAACGTTCTTTTCAAGAACTGCAACCAATTCAGTAACTGATCCAGTTGGAGTTGGAACGCGTTGTGCAGATCCGTCCAATTTACCGTTCAATTCTGGGATTACAAGACCGATAGCTTTAGCAGCACCAGTTGAGTTAGGAACGATGTTAGCTGCACCAGCGCGAGCACGACGAAGGTCACCACCACGGTGTGGTCCGTCAAGGATCATTTGGTCACCAGTGTAAGCGTGGATAGTAGTCATCAATCCTTCTACAACACCGAAGTTATCTTGAAGAGCTTTAGCCATTGGAGCCAAGCAGTTTGTAGTACATGAAGCACCAGAGATAACTGTTTCAGTACCATCAAGAATGTCGTGGTTAGTGTTAAATACAACTGTTTTAACGTCATTTCCACCAGGAGCAGTGATAACAACTTTCTTAGCTCCACCTGGGTGCAAGTGTTTTTCAGCAGCTTCTTTCTTAGCAAAGAAACCAGTTGCTTCAAGAACGATTTCTACACCGTCGTTAGCCCAGTCGATTTGTTCTGGATCACGTTCAGCAGAAACTTTAACGAATTTACCGTTAACTTCGAATCCACCTTCTTTAACTTCCACAGTACCATCGAAACGACCTTGAGTTGTGTCATATTTCAACAAGTGTGCAAGCATAACTGGATCTGTAAGGTCGTTGATGCGAGTAACTTCAACACCTTCTACGTTTTGGATACGACGGAAAGCAAGACGACCGATACGACCGAAACCGTTAATACCAACTTTAACTACCATTCGTGATTTCCTCCTTATGAAAATCAAAAAATTTTTTATGTGAAAAGAGTAACTTGATAGGTTACAAATCATCTTTCAACAATATTATTATATACTTTCTTCCCCTAAAATGCAACTGATTTCATTAGGATTAGAAATATTACACAAACTTTCATATTCATTTTCACTATCTCTTATGAGGAAGAGGTCTAAAGCTCTTTTCGAATCAAAAAAGCTTTCCTCATAGGAGGAAAGCTTTTAGCTAGACGGTAAAATTATGCTTCACCTTTAGCTTTTTTAATGATTTCTTCTTGTACTGATCTCGGTACATCTTCGTAGTGGTCAAATACCATCATGAAAGTACCACGTCCTTGAGTTGCAGAACGAAGGACAGTAGCGTAACCGAACATTTCAGCAAGTGGTACATAAGCACGAACGATTTGGCTTGCACCGTGTGCTTCCATACCATCTACACGTCCACGACGAGCAGTTACGTGACCCATAACATCCCCAAGGTTTTCTTCAGGAACTGTGATAGTTACAAGCATCATTGGTTCAAGAATAGCTGGTTGTGCTGATTTAGCTGCTTCTTTAAGAGCAAGAGATGCAGCGATCTTGAAGGCAGTTTCAGATGAGTCGACATCATGGTATGATCCATCGTAAAGCTTCGCTTTTACGTCAACCATTGGGTAGCCAGCAAGTACACCGTTAGCCATAGATTCTTGAAGTCCTTTTTCTACTGCAGGGATGAATTCACGTGGAACCACACCACCGACGATCGCATTTTCGAACTCGAATCCTTTACCTTCTTCGTTTGGAGTAAATTCGATCCAAACATCACCAAACTGACCTTTACCACCAGATTGACGTTTGAAGAATCCACGTGCTTGTGTAGAAGCGCGGAATGTTTCACGGTAAGATACTTGAGGAGCACCAACGTTTGCTTCAACCTTGAATTCACGTTTCATACGGTCAACAAGGACATCCAAGTGCAACTCACCCATACCAGAGATAACTGTTTCACCAGTTTCAGGGTTTGTTTCAACGCGGAATGTTGGATCTTCTTCAGCCAATTTTTGAAGGGCAATACCCATCTTATCTTGGTCTGCTTTAGATTTTGGCTCAACCATCAATTGGATAACTGGTTCTGGAACTTCGATTGACTCAAGGATAACTTTTGCTTTCTCATCAGTCAATGAGTCACCAGTTGTTGTATCTTTCAAACCAACAGCAGCTGCGATATCTCCAGAGTAAACTGTTTCGATTTCCATACGAGTGTTGGCGTGCATTTGAAGGATACGTCCGATACGTTCACGTTTACCTTTAGATGTGTTCAATACGTAAGATCCAGAGTTCAAGACACCTGAGTACACACGGAAGAATGTCAAACGACCTACGAATGGGTCAGTCATGATCTTGAAGGCAAGCGCAGCAAATGGTGCTTCATCAGATGCTGGACGTTCTTCTTGTTCGTCTGTATCTGGGTTGATACCTTTAATCGCTGGGATATCAAGTGGGCTTGGAAGGTAGTCAAGGACTGCATCCAACATCAATTGAACCCCTTTGTTCTTGAAGGCAGAACCACACAATACTGGGAAGAATTCAACATTGATAGTTGCTTTACGGATAGCAGCTTTCAATTCTTCGTTAGTGATTTCTTCACCTTCAAGGTATTTCATCATCAAGTCTTCATCAGTTTCAGCAACTGCTTCAACCAATTTTTCACGGTATTCTTGAGCTTGGTCAAGGTATTCAGCTGGGATATCTTCTTCAAGAATGTCTGTACCAAGGTCGTTGGTGTAGATTTCAGCTTTCATCTTGATCAAGTCGATGATTCCACGGAAGTCATCTTCTGAACCGATTGGCAATTGAATTGGGTGTGCGTTTGCTTGAAGACGATCATGAAGCGTGCTTACTGAGTAAAGGAAGTCAGCACCGATTTTATCCATCTTGTTCGCAAATACGATACGAGGAACACGGTATTCAGTCGCTTGACGCCAAACTGTTTCTGTTTGAGGCTCAACACCTGATTGTGAGTCAAGAACCGTTACAGCACCGTCCAAAACGCGGAGTGAACGTTGTACTTCGATCGTGAAGTCCACGTGTCCTGGTGTGTCGATGATGTTAACACGAGTGTCTTTCCATTGAGCGGTTGTCGCAGCAGATGTGATGGTGATACCACGTTCTTGCTCTTGCTCCATCCAGTCCATTTGTGACGCACCTTCGTGAGTTTCACCGATTTTGTGAATCTTACCAGTGTAGTAAAGGATACGCTCAGTTGTAGTTGTTTTACCAGCATCGACGTGGGCCATGATACCGATATTACGAGTTTTTTCAAGTGAAAATTCGCGTGCCATGAGGTTTTGTTCTCCTATATTTTTTATTTCTATACTATTATAACATGATTTAACAAAAACGGATAGGCAGGACCTACCCGTTCTCATTGTTTATTCTGTTTGGTTTAGCTGATTTGAGCTCAATTGAACCCAGGCTAAAGTTAGTTAATTTGAGCCGGAACGGGATGCTGTATGAATAAGATAAACTTCCTTGTATTCATCGAATACTGCGTCAGTTTCCTATTTTCACTTTGCATCCTTTCCGTTCCTAGCATCATGATCTTACCAGCGGAAGTGTGCGAAGGCACGGTTAGCTTCAGCCATACGGTGAGTGTCTTCACGTTTCTTAACTGCTGCACCAGTGTTGTTTGCAGCATCCAAGATTTCTTTAGCAAGGCGGTCAACCATTGTGTGCTCACCACGTTGACGAGCGATGGTTACCAACCAACGAAGTCCAAGTGTTGTACGACGTTCTGGACGAACTTCAACTGGGACTTGGTAGTTAGATCCACCAACACGACGTGCACGTACTTCAAGTACAGGCATGATGTTTTCCATTGCTGTTTCAAATACTTCAAGCGCGTCATTTCCAGTAGCTTCTTTGATTTGCTCAAAAGCACCGTAAACGATTGAAGCTGCTGTACCACGTTTACCATCAAGCATAACGCGGTTGATAAGACGAGTAACTAGTTGTGAATTGTAAAGCGGATCTGGCAATACATCGCGCTTTGGAGCTCTATTTTTACGACTCATTTCTCTTTATCCCCTTTCCTTATGCTTTTGGACGTTTAGTACCGTATTTAGAACGGCCTTGTTTACGATCGTTAACACCTGCAGTATCAAGTGCACCACGGACGATATGGTAACGTACCCCTGGAAGGTCTTTTACACGTCCACCGCGAAGAAGCACCACGCTGTGCTCTTGCAAGTTGTGTCCGATACCTGGGATGTAGGCAGTAACTTCGATCAAGTTGCTCAAACGTACACGAGCGAATTTACGAAGGGCAGAGTTCGGTTTTTTAGGTGTCATTGTTCCAACACGAGTTGCAACACCACGTTTTTGTGGTGAAGAAACGTTTGTTTGAACTTTTTTATGACTGTTGTAACCAACGTTCAAAGCTGGTGATTTAGATTTTTCTACTTTTGATTTACGCGGTTTGCGAACCAATTGGTTAATTGTAGGCATCTACATTCTCCTGTATTTTTTTATTTTTGGTGATGATACACTTGGTGACAGCTACCATCTATGTGTACTTTTGCAACATTTGTCAGCACGTCCCTGTACACTCTTGAGAGACCAAAAGTAAAAAGTACCGTCTATTATTGTAACATAGCGGCACTTTCACTGTCAAGATTTTTTTCTCTTTTTTGCACGATTGCTTCTTCTTAAAATCGCGCTAGATTATTGTTCAGATTGTTGCGTTACAGCTGGTGTGTTAGCATTCGAAACCTGAGGAACCTCATTGGACTGATACTGAGGGACTTCTGCTGGAACGACTTGCTGAGGTTGACCTGTTTGGCTAGCTTGATTCGTATCAGTTGATTGAGTATTCTGGTTGGTTTGCATTCCGTAATAGTCTACAATGTACTGAATACGAGCTTGAAAGGCCTGTTTTTTGGTTTCGTCCTTCACTTTTTCTACGGCCCCTTTGGCAGCGGTTAAGGTTTCTTGAGTTGCAGTCGTTTCAAAATGAGCAACTGCTTTTTCAGCCGCTTCAGCGATTTTCGCTTCCTCTTCTTCTTTGGCTTTTTTAGGATCTTTCTTCTTAATAGGAAGAGAACCTGTTTTTTTGGTTTCTCGCTTCACTACTGTAACTTGGTCTGCAGAATTTTTACGAACCGTATAAAGCCCACCGACAAGAACTCCTGTCAAGATGAATATCGTTGCCAATCGAAGCCATAGGGGACTACGATCAAAACGGTCTAAAATTGTTTTCATTTTCCTTTCTCCCTCTCCAGCTTAGTCCTTATCAAAAATATTTCCGATTTCTACATCAATTTTATTTTCTGCTACATCAATATTGGTCACACGTAGAAGTGACTTGTGATCAAATAAATCTTTACTTCTAGCCGAAGCATTGTCCGCAAAAATAGCAACTCCTGCCAACTCTGAATCGAACTCAGCTAAGAGGCTAACCATCCCACTGATAGTTCCCCCTCCTTTAAGGAAGTCATCGACAATCAGAACACGGCTTCCAGCTTTCAAACTACGTTTAGATAGGAACATTTTCTCAATCCGATCGCCACTGGAACCAGATACGTAGTTGACACTGACCGTTGAGCCTTCTGTAATTTTCAAATCGCGTCGTACAATGACAAAAGGAACATTTAAGACATTCGCTACCGCGTTTGCTAATGGAACACCCTTAGTGGCCACCGTCATGACTGCATCGATTTTTTGATCTCGGAAGGCCTTGGCAATAATGCGTCCGATATTATTTAAGATTTTTGGATCACTTAGCAAATCCGAAAGGTAGATATACCCACCTGGTAAAATCCGGTTACTTTCTGACAATTGATTGCACAAATTTTGGACAATTTCTTTTGAATCTGCATCCGAAATCGATGGTGTAAAGATGACCCCTCCACCTGCACCAGTAAGAGTTTCAATGCTTCCAATTTCCATTTCTTCAAAGGCCCGTTTAATAATGACAATGTCCTCAGAAATAGATGATTTGGCAGATTCGTATTTTTCGGCAAATGTATTTAAACTCGTCAATTCGTAGGGATGATTAATCAAGTAATTCGAGATCACAACCATCCGCTCACTTCTTCTTAGCTTCATTTTCTCTCCACATAGTTTTTTTATTGTATTATACCATATTATACCAAAAAACGAACATTGTTAGTCTCACAACATTCGTTTTTGGTTTTTTTACTAACAAACTAAGAGCAGCTTATTTAAGGCCAGTTCATTAGGAATCTTTTAAATTTGGCTTATAGAAGGAGCGATTGTCCAAGGCAAAAATCTTATTGGTCATCTCACCAGGGCCTACTAAAGCTAAGGCAGAAGTCATCATCATCATTTCTGCATCTAGGTTATCAATCATATGGATGATCTCGGCTTCCATGATTTTTGGACGAACCGGGCTACCATATTCTAGTAGACCATGGTGACTCAAAATCACATGGCGCAACACAACCACATCTTCTTTTTGATCGTCAATCTTTAACTCTTGTAAGACCTTGGTAATTTCTTCATCGATCAGAGCGATGTGCCCGATGAGGTTTCCTCGAACGGTATACTCTGTATTTTCAGGCCCTGATAGCTCCAGTACCTTGGCAAGATCATGAAGCATGATACCGGCATAGAGGAGACTCTGGTTTAATTGAGGATACACCTGAGAGATGCTCTCAGCCAAACGAACCATAGTGGCTGTGTGATAAGCTAAGCCTGTCTCAAAAGCATGGTGGTTGGTTTTGGCCGCAGGATAAGAGTAGAACTCTTTGTCATACTTGCTGTATAGCGCCCGCACCACACGTTGCCAAACTGGATTTTCTATTTTGAAAATCATCCCCGATAGGTAGTCCTTCAAATCGACTGGGTTTACTGGAGGCTTTTCCTTAAAGTCTGCTGGATTTGATGGCTCCCCGCTTTGAGGCAACCGCAAGGTCAACTGATTGACCTGGGGCGTATTGTTGTAAATTTCCCGACGGCCGCTCATATGAACGACGCGACCAGCTTGGAACTGCTCTACATTATGTGGCTGAGCATCCCACAATTTTCCTTCAATCGTGCCTGTCTCATCTTGGAAGACAAAGGCAAGATAGTTCTTTCCAGCACGTGTCTGACGAAGATCTGCTGACTTAATGAGGTAGAAACCTTCAAACAATTCGTCTTTTTTCATTTGATTAATTTTGACCATCATCTTCTCCAACTTCTAAATTCAATAGGCTTTCTATATCTAGATTCTCTGACGTTTCAATGTTTCGGAGTGTACGCTCGATAGCATTTGTTCTTCGGTTTAAAAGGTCATCAATGTTGCCAGAGGCATGCTTCAACTGCCGTTGGGTCTTTTCTAAAACGCCTCCAAATTTTTGGAATTCCGTCTTGACGGATGCAAGGACCTTGCTAATATCATCCGCACTTCGTTGAATATTCAGGGTCTTAAATCCAACCGATAGGGAATTCAACAAAGCTGAAAGCGTACTTGGCCCCGCGACGACAATCTGCTCCTCTCTTCGGAGACGATCAAAGAAGGCTGGGTCGCGGACCACTTCTGAATAGAGCCCTTCCGTCGGTAAAAAGAGAATCCCAAAATTAGTAGTGGCAGGCGGATAGAGGTATTTTTGATGAATGTCCTTAGCAAATTGTTTGATACTAGCCAATAGGAGTTTGCGACACCGTTCAATCTCCTCTTTCTCCCCACTTTCATAGGCTTCTTCCAGTCGGTAATAACCGTCCAGAGGAAACTTAGAGTCGATTGGCAGATAGACGTATTCCCCTCTGACCTGACCAGGCATCTTGATGGCATACTCGACGCGTTCGCTGGAATGGGGAACTGTTACAAACTCTCTTTCATATTGGGCGGGAGTTAGGATATCTTCGATGATCTGGCCGAGTTGGAGTTCTCCCATAATCCCACGGGTTTTCGTGTTAGAAAGAACCTTATTGAGACTTCCCACATCTCTAGCGACCGTCTGCATTTCCCCAAGACCTTTATTGACCGACTCCAATTGTTTGGAGACCGTCTCAAAAGAGGTTTGAAGACGACTATGCAAGGTTTTTTCCAACTTTTCTTCGACCGTTTGACGCATCTGCTCCAAGCGCAAATCATTGGAAGCTTGAATCTGTTGCATCCGCTCGTCCGTTTTGTCTCGGTTTTTAGTAAAATTCTCAGCAAGTTCTGCTCGTAAAGCAGTCGTTTGCTGATGCATTTCTGTCCGTAATTCCATAAGACGGTCACTAATCGCCATCTCTATCTGCTGGCCAGTGATTTGCTGAGCTTGTCGCTCTCTCTCAAATCGGTAATCCAGCTGATCCGAAAGATGATCTTCTTGGTCCTCCAGTAAGTCACGGACCTGTTTGTTATCAGCTGTCCGTTGCTGGTAGAGCAAGAAGAGCAAGACAAGATTTCCCACTCCTAATACAAAAAGGATTATTTCCATCTTATTTCCCATCCTTGCTATAAATGATAAGGGCGTAGCCTCGATCAACGGTTAAGGTAATCGGCTGATTGATAAACTCGTTGGAACCATAAATAGCCTTTTTAAAATAATTGGTCTGATTTAAGGGATACTTGGCTCCTTCAATCTGGATGGAAGCTCCCTCAACTGGCATAAAAGCTACATAGGTATAGCCTACTATAGGCAGAATGGTATGGCGACCTGCTGGACGGTAGCAGAGATAATTTTGTTGGTCCATCAAGTAAAGTTGCGACATAAAGGGTGCAATCTCTGGATCGCTGGGCAAAAAAACGCTGGCCAAGTGGTGATCCAGGCGACCACCAAAGGCTCCAAAAATCTGAATTTCCGCTTGAGGCCAACCTTCTAACACTTCCTTAATCGCCAATTCTAGATCCGTATCATTTTTTTCTGCTACCGAAGTCCGTATTTCGTGAGCCGCAGATTGAATACTCTGGAATTCTTCTGGCTCGACAGAGTCAAAATCTCCAACTGCTAAAGATAGTTCCAATCCTTGCTTTAATAGGTAAAGGCAGCCTGCATCTACCCCGACATAAACATCCAAGTCTAGCGGAATGGTTTCCACTCGGCCTCCAGCTACAATCGCAACCTTAGTCTTGGATGGCTGCTCGAAGGGTTTGAACTCGTTCATTCACATCTCCATTAAACACATAAGAACCTGCTACAAAGACATTTGCCCCTGCTTCTTTCGCAGCGTGAATCGTCTTATCATCAATTCCCCCATCGACTTCAATATCGAAATCCAAGCCTTTTTCTTCACGCAATTGAACCAATTGACGAATCTTATCCATGGTTTCTGGCAGGAAGGCTTGCCCACCAAATCCTGGGTTGACAGTCATGACAAGTACTTGGTCTACCAAGTTCAAGATGTGTTGGATACTTTCAACAGGGGTTCCTGGATTGATGACCACACTTGGTTTCACCCCTGCCAAACGAATTTTTTGAAGGGCGCCATGGATGTGTGGCGTCGCTTCGACGTGAATGCTAATGATATCTGCTCCGGCACGCGCAAACTCTTCGATATGTTGCTCAGGATTGGTAACCATCAAGTGGCAGTCAAACACTAGCTTGCTGTGAGGACGCATACTAGCAACTACACCAGCACCAAAGCTGATATTAGGCACAAAGTGGCCGTCCATCACATCGATGTGGGCGTACTCCGCACCAGATGCTTCCAATTTCTTCAATTCACTTTCAAAATTTGCATAATCTGCACTCAAAATAGAAGGGGCTAATTTGTTTGTTTTCATATTCTTCAGGTCTCCTTATTTGGGTAATTTTTTCGATACTTTTTTATAGGTTTCTCGCCTATTTTCGATCTCGCTCAAGAACTGTAAGTAATTCTCATAGCGGAAGGAAGCTATGATCCCTTCCTCGACAGCAGGCTTGACGGCACAGGATGGTTCATGTGTGTGGGTACAAGTACGGAATTTGCAATCCTGGCTCACCTTGGCAATGTCTGGAAAAGCATGATTGAGATCTTCCGCATTATCGACTTCATAATCTAGAGAGGAGAAGCCAGGGGTATCCGCAATTTTGCCCCCATTGAGATCATAAAAACTGACAGCTCGCGTCGTATGGCGGCCGCGTCCAAGACTATCGGAGATTTCTCCTGTCTCTAGTTCCAACTCCGGAGCCAAGGTATTCAAGAGGGTGGATTTCCCCACTCCTGTTTGGCCCATAAAGACCGTCACCTGATCCTTCAAGAGAGGCAAGAGCTCTTCCTTGTCCGTGACAAAGTCATAGCCCATTTTGCGATAGACTTCCTGGAAAGGAAGCATCTGAGCTGGATCTTCTAGTAAGTCCATTTTTGAAATATAGACAATCGGATGAATCACTTTTTGTTCCAAGAGGACTAAAAAGCGGTCCAATAAATTAACATTAAAATCTGGCTCTTTGGCAGACATGATGACAACAGCCTGATCTATATTCACAATGGGTGGACGGACTAAGCTATTCTTTCTTGGGAATATTTTTAAAATATAGCCTTCCGAATTTTCTTCGGCTGAAAACTCTACCTTATCTCCAACATAGGGAGTTTGTCCCTTTTTTCGGAAATTTCCTCGGGCGCGTGTTTGGTAAATTTCTCCCTCGCACTCCACATAATAAAAACCGGCCAAGGCTTTAACAATCGTTCCTTGCAACTAGCACTCCTTTAAAGTTAATACTACTATTATATCAAAAAATATACGATAGCGCTTGCGGACCTTAAATTCTATATATATTAGAATTTTATATTACCTTAAGACTCAGTACAGAATCAGTACAGAATCACTATATAAATTCTGTTACTATTTTTTCTTGGCTTTTCTTTTAAAAAGAGTATAATAGAACTATGCGGAGGTGGTGGAACGGCAGACACGCATGCTTCAGGCGCATGTGCCTCTTCGGGCGTGAGGGTTCAAATCCCTTTCTCCGCATCTTGGAAAGGTGGCTCAGCTCGGTACGGCACCGGACTCGAAATCCAGCAAATGGATTTTCTTCATGCGCGGGTTCAAATCCCGTCCTTTCCTTACGATGCAAACAAGCCATAGGTCATGACCTATGGCTTATTACTTATAAAACTTCTTTGAGACTTTCCTTAGGTGAGTACGGACGTTAGCGAACTTCTCCGAAGTTCCATAACTAATTTTTGAGCCTTAAGTCTCAAAAATTCCGAGAGCCTAAACTACCTTTTATTTAGGCTCTTTTCTCACAGCGGAAAGTCTCGTTTTATAACCGATATCATTCGAAAACACATAAAAAACACCGTACTTCATAGCGTATTTATAATTAAGAAAGAAGATTACGAACCCATGTCTTTTCTATTATTTGATCCCGGCTTCTAGAAGACCGTCTGCCAAGCGGGCGAAGTCTTCTAGGCTAAGGGCTTCTCCTCGTACAGAAGGTTGCAGGCCTGCAACTTGGATTCCTGCTTCCAGTATGGCTTTGATTTCTTCGGTCTTGCCAAAGCGACTGGTCAAGTTGTTCCAAAGCGTCTTGCGACGGTGGACAAAGCTAGCCTTGCTGACAGAGAATAAGAAATCTTCATCCTTGACTGCCACTGCTGGTTCTGGGCGACGCACCATCTTGAGGATGGCAGAATCGACGTTTGGCGCTGGCACAAAGACGGTACGAGGCACGATAAAGGCTACCTTAGCGGTCATATAGTATTGGACTGCAATGGACAAAGACCCGTAAGCCTTGGTATTAGGTTCGGCTGAAATACGGTCTGCCACCTCTTTTTGCGTCATAACCACAAATTCTTGGAAAGGAATCTTGGATTCGATCAAGTGCATGAGGATGGGAGTTGTGATGTAGTAAGGAAGGTTGGCCACCACCTTGATCGGAAGGTCTGGGTTTTTAAACTCTGCGATGTACTGGTTGAGGTCTACCTTGAGGATGTCTTGGTTGACAACCGTGACATTGTCAAAATCCCGTAAGGTATCCGCCAAAATAGGAACCAAGCGGTCATCGATCTCAAAGGCCATGACTTCTGCCGCATTTTCCGCCAAGAACTCAGTCAAAGCTCCAATTCCAGGACCGATTTCGATGACATTGACCTGCTTATCAATCTCTGCCGTATCCACAATTTTTTGAAGGATGTTGGTATCGGTCAAGAAGTTCTGACCGAAGGATTTTTTAAAGGTAAAACCGTGACGCTCCAGCACTGCCTTGGTCACGCTATAATCTGCAATTCTCATTTTTTCTCTTTTCTAATCATTTTAGAGTGAGACATACTCTCTCTTTTTTCTCCGTAGGCTAGTCTAACAGTCTTCCACAAAGGCATTCTGCTCCGCTTGATAAACATAAGCTTCCCCGTTCTTATCTAAGACGGTTTCCAACAAGGGCTCTATTTCCAAGGCCTCTTCAAGACTGATAATGGTAATCTTAGATGGATCGTCCAAATCTTCCTGAGACTCAAAGCCTGTAAAGAATTGCCAACCACTATCTTGTGGATTGTGAGGTACATCGTGAATCGCCCAATTAATCTCACGTCGTAGGAAGCAATCCTTGGTAATCATGGCCCCTTTTTGCGTATCAAGATTCAGCGGAGGAACCATCAGGCTTGCGATATGTTCCTGCGCAAAATCCAGCTCATCTCCAAGCTGGATGGAGGTAATATAAGCGGGTTGATTGGTTAAACGTCCTTTAAATTTTCCATCACGAATCTCAGTCAGTTCAACCCACATACGCTCTGCTCGACACCCATTCTCCAAGACTGTATCCAACACAAAGATGAGTCGAACCTGATCTCCAAGCTTCAATTGGTTGATTTCATCTTGACTTGGAATCAAAAAATGCCGTGGATTCTTTTGATGTTCTGCGTGAACATTCTCCAAAGAAAAGCCTATCACTTTTTTCTTATCTGTAAACAGGTCGAACAATCCCATCTTCCACCTCTATCTCTTTTTTAATAACTGGCCATCGTTTCTTCGACTTGCGCTAAACAAATTCCAAACAACTCCAAGCGTTTGAGCAGTTGTTTGCCATTGCAGTAGCCGATGCGCAAGGCTTCTCCTAGATATTCCCGTCGTTTGCGACTTTCACTGCCCATCAGCAGACCGAGTCGCATCAGATCTGATTTGGTAATATCAAAGAAATGCTCATCTTTATAGGAGCCCACCAGTCCAGCAAGGGCTTTTTCCAAGTCTTCAAAGCTGGCATGCTCGACTCCCAAGGAACGGCCCTTGGTTTTTGATTTGGGTACTGCTTCGCCACGATTTAAAAAGGCATGCTTGGCCTGCGGAATTTCTTGCATGATGATCTTACGAATGCGCTCCCCATTGTAATCCGGATCCGTAAAAACTATGACTCCACGCAACTCCTGCAAGGTGGCAATTCGTTCTAGGTCATCTTGATTAATGGCGGATCCACGTGTCTCATAGGTATCCACCTCATAATAGCGTTTCAGATTGGCCGTATCATCCTTGCCTTCAACAACAATCACTTCTGGTATTTTTCTTTTCTCAGTCAAGGCCAAATACCTTTCTCGCATTGTCATAGGTGGCTTGAGCTATTTCTTCTGTTGTCAAGCCACGTAGTGTTGCAATATGATCCACTACATAGCGGGTGTAGGCTGTTTTATTTTCCCGGCCCCGCTTAGGAACTGGTGCCAGATAAGGGGCATCTGTCTCAACCAAGATCTTATCGAGCGGAAGGCCAGCTGCCGCTTCTTGGACATCTGTTGCTTTCTTAAACGTGACCACTCCAGAAAAAGAGATCATCATTCCCAGATCCATGAAGCGCTTAGCTTCCTCTAAGCTTCCTGAGAAAGAATGCATGATCCCACCGCGCGGACCCACTCCTTCACTCTTGATAATGGCATAAGTGTCTTCGAGAGCATCACGCGTATGCACTACAAAAGGCAAGTCCAAGTCCTTGGACAGTTGGATCTGACGACGAAAAACCTTTTCTTGAACGTCTTTTGGTGCCGTCATCCAGTGGTAATCGAGACCGATTTCTCCTAAGGCGACGACTTTAGGATGTTTCAACTGTTCCAGTAGGTAAGCCTCTACCTCAGGACTATAGTCGCCCGCCTCAGTGGGATGCCACCCAAGTGTGAGATAAACTTCTGGGTACTGGTCGGCCAAGGCTATTGCTCGTTCGATGGTTGGTTTGTCAAAGCCAACAACATTGTGGGCAAAGACTCCCAGCTCTTTAGCTAGTTCTAATTCCTCTTTTTCTCTCCCTGCAAACTCTTCAACGTTGAGGTGAGTATGGGTATCAAAAATTTGCATATGGATCCTTTTCTACGATTTTTCTCACTCTATTATAACAGAAAGCCTAGCTGAATACACTTTTGGCAAAACAAAAACCAGTAGTCTCGAGTTTCTACTGGTTTTTAGTTTTTTATCTGAATTACGCAGCCAAAACTTTGCGTCCTTTACGACGACGAGCTGCCAATACGCGACGACCGTTTTTGGTTGCCATACGGTGACGGAAACCATGTTTGCGCGCACGACGAAGTTTACTTGGTTGATAAGTACGTTTCACGATGAATACCTCCTCATAGATTTTGTATTCGTTTAGCCGGCTATAATGTGATCAGTTACTAAACATACTTTACTATTCTATCTGATTCACGTCTGTTTGTCAATAGCTATGAAAAATTTGTTGGGGCAGGTTCAATGATACCGCTTTTATTGGGCATCTCCTTCTATCCTTTGACGAGTCGCTTCATAGTAGGGAAGCAAGCTAGCCATTCCTTTTTTTAATTCCTCAAGAATGGCATCTTGACTCGTCGCTTGCGATAGATTGACATCGACTTTTACCAAGACCTTTCGGACCTGGCCAGTTTCCACACCTTTGAGAAGTCTCTGGCGATTGGCTTCTGTCCCTTGGAATCGTTGACTGACACCTTCTATTTGGGCGAAGTAATAGACTGGCGAAAAAACCGGAAGAGTTAAAACGCGGTTCTGCTTTTGTAGACTCTCCTCATCCTTCTTGCGTTCGATAAAACTTACTTCCAGGGACACACCAAAGTCCTTCGCATCACCATAAAGTCGCAAGGCAAACATCGGATCCTGGATCTCTCCCTCTCCTTGGAGATAAGCCCAAAAATGAGGGCGAAGAATTTGAGCTTGATTCATCCACTGACTGGTCCGATCTTGTTTTAAATGCGGAAAGAGCTTCTGAAAATCGCTGACCAAGTGGGTGAATTCCTGCCGAGCTTCTTGCCCTAACTCGCGATACTCTACCATTCGCTCTGCATCCTCACCAGCTTTAGCAGGGGCTAGGTACTTGATTCCCTGACAATTCAAAAAGTCTCTTATCTTACTATACATGCT
This sequence comes from Streptococcus sp. GS001, assembly GCF_021595565.1. Taxonomy (NCBI): domain Bacteria; kingdom Bacillati; phylum Bacillota; class Bacilli; order Lactobacillales; family Streptococcaceae; genus Streptococcus; species Streptococcus sp. GS001. The sequence goes on along the minus strand of NZ_JACSYJ010000001.1, from coordinate 25,192 downwards.
AGTTTTCCTTTCTCAGACAGAAAAGGAGAGAGCAAGCTTACACCCCTCTCTCCCTTTAGCATCTTCCTTTTTAGACGGCAGATTAACCTTCAATATCAACGACAACGTAACGATTTGGTTCTTCTCCTTCAGAATAGCTGGTGACTCCATCCATTTTCGATACGATGCGGTGGATGATCTTGCGTTCGCTATTAGACATTGGATCTGTATGTTGCGCTCGACCTTCTTCTAGGGCACGACTTGCCAATTTTTGCGCATAGCTTTGAAGGACTTCTGCACGGTGTTCAACATAATCATTAACGTTGATCGCAATGTAGAAATTCTTAGAATACTGATTGTAAAGGTAGTTCTGTGCCAACAATTGAAGGGCCTTGAGAACTTTCCCGTGGTAGCCAATGACACGACCTGGCTCATTGGTATCAATTTGCATATTGATGGTGCGACGGTTGTAGCTGCTTGAGATGCTAGCTTCGACATCCATTTCATCAATAACGGTTTGAACATAGGCAGTGACATCAGAGACAACCTTTTCAATGTCATAGCTTTCTTCTACTTCAATGCCTAAGCCAGCAAAATCAGACGTTTGGCGGGTCTCGGCTTCGTTAAGACTTGAATCGAGAATCTCTCCATGACCCTGTTCTTCAAGAATGGTTTCAGGAGCCTTCTCATGTTTGAGAATCTCAGCCTTCACTTCTTCCGAAACTTCTTGGCCTTCTTCTTCAACTTTTTTAATCGCTGCTACCACGCGCCCCAAATCAACAGTCTCTTCACTGACACTCTTGACAGGTTCGTTTTGAGCATTAATTTCCTCAGGAACTCCCTTAACAGCTTGTTGATTGGCTTTTGTCACTGTAGTTTCTGCAATTGGTTCGATGTCTACCACGGCTGGCTTCTTACCAAAGAGACCGAGGAAACCTTTCTTTTCACGAGAAACGACAGTAATATGTGCTTTCATGCGCGGAATATCTAATTCTTTCAAACCATTTTGAATGGCTTCTTCAACATTGACTCCTTTATATTGGACCATCTGTCAAACTCCTTCTTAGTTTTTCTTTTTCTGTGCTTTGTTAAATGCACGTCGTTTTTGTTTTTCTAGATCTTTGATTGCCTGTTGCTCTGCTTCACGCGCCGCAATAATCTTAAATGGATTGTTCAATAGGTAAGTTTGCCCAACTTGGTAAGCATTGGAAACTACCCAGTAGAGAGCCACCCCGCTGGCTGAGTACATAGCGAAGAAGAAAATCATCACGGGCATTGCATACATCATGGCTGTCATTCCACCATTTTTTTCTGGCATAGCTTTGTTGCTCAACCAGGTACTAAAGAAGGTGAAGACGGCTGCCAAAACTGGCAAAATAAAGGTTGGGTCTGTTGCGCTCAAATCCAACCAAAGAAAATGACCGACTTTTAGGAATTCTACCCGACTCAATGCTTGGAACAAAGCCATCAAGACTGGCATTTGAACAAGCAATGGCAAGAAGGCAGAGGAAGTCTTGACACCTTTTTCTTTGTAGAGGGCCCGCATTTCTTCTGACATGCGAGTGCGGCTTTCCAAATCCTTCCCAGGATACTTGGCCTGGATTTCTTTTACAAGTGGCTGAATCTCCTGCATTTTGCGCGAGGAGGTCATTTGGTATTGGAAAACTGGCAAGAGAATGGTCCGAATCAAGAGAGTGAAGAGGATAATCCCGACTCCGATGTTTCCTCCGATAGAAAGGAAACGAATTACTTCTGCAAAGAAGTAAACGAATTTTTCCCAAACTCCTGATGATTGGGAAGTCACTTCAGACGTTCCACAGGCTGTTAATAATAGGAGGGCCCCTCCGAGTAAGCTAGCTACTTTTAGTTTCTTTTTCACGTAATTACCTTTCCTGACGATAGACTTGCGCTAATTTTAATACATGGACTAGATTTTTTTCGACCTGATCAAAATCCAGTTCTTCAACTCCCTTTCGAGCAATCACAACAAAATCATCTGCTACAAGATGATCCTGGTGCATCATTAAAACATGACGAATCAAGCGCTTGATTCGGTTGCGTGTCACAGCATTTCCTAGTTTTTTACTCACGGATAAGCCGACACGGAAATGGGGCTGCTCTTGTGGCAAACGGTAGATGACAAATTTTCTATTTGCACAATTCTTGCCGCTTTTAAAAATGGCATTGAAATCTTTTTCTCGCTTGACACGATAGCTTTTTCTCAAACTCCCACTCCCTCTTTTAAATTTATTCTATTATACCATAATTTCAAAAAAAACCAACGACCTTCTGGCTCTTGGTTTAAAGCCTCCTCCAGTGCCGTCAAAACGGCTAGGAGAAGAGATGCTGGAGGGTTGATAAGATGATGGGTAAGCTATAAATGAAGTTCAAGCCGATATGAGCAAGGATAGGATAATACAATGAGCCCGTCTTTTCATTCAATAATCCAAAAATAAGGGCGGGGATGGTATAGATCAAAAAACTCAAAAAAGTAAAAGGATGCTGGAGGAATTGAAGTCCACTATAGATAAGGGCTGGGGCCCATACACTCGCGTAGAAGGGCCATTTTTTAAAATAGGCTTGGACAAGCGCTCCACGAAAGATCAGTTCCACGGTCATCGGTCGAATGATGACCACTAATACAAAGAGGATGAGAGATCCTAAGGCTTCCAAGGTCACCGGAAAAGAGTGATAAATAGCTAGACGTCCTTTGGTGAACCCACTAAGAAAGTAGTCTAGCCAGTAGATGGCACAACTGGAGAATATAGTAGCGTAGATAGCGGGAAGGAATTGTTTCTTCTTCGCCCACTGAAAAACCATACGTGGACTGTATTTCTTTACCAATGAAAAAACAAGCACCAAATAACCTGCCTCTAAAAAGAGAAGGGTCCAAAAATAGCTAAGAGCTTGGCCGACTTGGTTGCTGACTAGTTGGGCCAACTCGCGAAATTGTGGCCGAACTAAGATATAGAAGACCAGTAGTAAAAGTGGATAAAAGAGCTTGGCTTTTGTCTTTAAAAATTTCATACATTCCTTTCGAGGGAGACAAAAAATGATTTATTGCATCTTACCATAATCATTCCTAGGATTCAATTAGAAAGTGAACCCAAAAAGGTCGAGACAACCGTCTCTGACCTCTAATTTCTATTGGAATGCTCGTTCTCCCCTTTTATGTAAATCACAAAGCCTACAAGCACGGACACAAGAATGGCTAGACACAGAATGGTTTCTAACCAGACAAGGGGCCTTAACAGAGAACTGTGCAATAGGCCTTGGGCCATTTTCAGGGAAGTAGCTGTGATGACCGTCGGGAAGGTTAAGGCTGAAAAGGCTGGTTGAAAGCCCTCTTTTATCATTCTAGGTAGACGCGTTAAAACGAAGAAATAAAAAGCTTGAGAGAGTCCAACCATGGTGTATAACAGCCAAACAGGTAGACTGGCTCCACCCACACGAACCAGGGCCGCTAACAGAAGAGAAAAGGGGGCACAATAGATGCCTTCTTGCCCTAATAAGTGGCTCGGTAAAGGGGCGGTCTTCAACCCCTGGTAGATCAAGGGGTAAAGAATCAAGGTTAAGACAAAGCCAAATCCGAAAGTCAGATAGGCCAGCCCAACCACTCCTACCACTGGGTAGGTCAAGGCAGCAACAGCAATCCCCACATAAAGAACGGTCCAACTAGGGGTGGCATTGGCTCTTGGTTTTGCCAATATATGGGTCTTGGTAAAGTAGAAGATCAAGCCACAATCTAAGAGGAAAGCAGCCCACCAAACTGCCTGGGCGAGTCCTCCAAATGTCGGAAAGAGTCGTAAGAGATAAGTCGATAAAACCATCCCAGCCATGGGGAAGGTCGCCATCCCAGATAGAAGGGCCGGTTCTTGTAGTTCAATCTTGGTTTCTGACCAGTAGATCAGATGGTGACATAAAAAGAAAACCCATAGGATCAAACCCGTCAAACTGAAGAAATGAGCCAGAACTGGGAAGGTATCAGACAGAAGGTTTCCAGCCCCTGCTAAACCTAACAGGCAGCCTGAAAATGCTAAAGGAATCTTTTTCATCTTGATCTCCAATCATTTTATCGCTTTCAGTATACCATAAAATACCAGGAGGGATCATCAAAAAAAAGTAGACACTAAAACTACTTCTTTTTTAAAATGCTTTAATTACTCTAGTATATAAGGAATTATGGAGTTTTTTTGCTGTAAATAAGCCCCATAAATCTCTAAAGACCATTAACACATAGAACTCCCCTATTCAAATGTAAAACTGAAAGCTACCAATAACCTCATCAAAGGCATCAAGCAAAATACTGTTGCTTTCCAGAACATTGACCACTTTAAAACTAGAATTTTCATCGTTTTGAACATCAAAAAGGAGAGAACCAATTCGATCCTCTCCAAGGTGTAACGTTTCCTCACCCATTATAGCTGACAAAATACCCAGAGTCCTTCTCCAATCTCCCTCTGAGATTTTAGAGTAGCAATCTTGACACTTACTTCTTTATAATGCAATCTATAAGCCTCTGTCAACATTCTTAAATAAGAATAAATGTATTCCTATTTTGCAATTTCTTCCAACATTTTTTCAATGTGTTGGATAGATTTCTCGCGACCAAGCAAGTAGATGGTTTCTGGCAATTCTGGTCCGTGCATCTCTCCTGAAACGGCGATACGGATTGGCATGAAGAGGTTCTTCCCTTTGATACCTGTTTCTTTTTGAACTGCTTTGATTTGCGGGAAGATATTTTCTGCCACAAACTCGTCATCTGACATGGCTTCGAGCTTGGCTTTGAATGCTTCAAGTACCGTTGGTACTGTTTCACCAGCCATGACTTCTTTCTCAGCTTCGGTCAATTCTGGGAAGTCCGAGAAGAAGAGGTCTGTCAATGGAACGATTTCATCCACTGACTTCATTTGTGGTTTATAGAGTTCCACCAATTTCTCAGCCTTGTCTGTCAAACGTCCTGCTGCTTCGAGGAATGGTTTTGCCATTTCAAAAATGGTCGCAAGATCTGCATTCTTGATATACTCATTGCTCATCCAGTCCATTTTCTTTTGGTCGAAGGCTGCTGGAGACTTGCTGAGGCGGTTTTCATCAAAGAGCTTGATGAGTTCTTCGCGAGAGAAGATTTCGTCTTCCCCACCAGGGTTCCAACCAAGAAGGGCGATAAAGTTAAAGACTGCTTCTGGAAGGTACCCTTTCTTACGATAGTCTTCGATGAACTGAAGGGTATTGGTATCGCGTTTAGACAACTTCTTACCAGTTTCAGAGTTGATGATCAAGGTCATGTGACCGAACTCTGGAGCTTCCCATCCAAGCGCTTCATAAACCATGAGCTGTTTTGGTGTATTGGCAATGTGGTCATCTCCACGGATGACGTGAGAGATTTGCATGTCATGGTCATCGATCACAACGGCAAAGTTATAAGTTGGATAGCCATCTTTCTTTTGGATGACCCAGTCACCACCGATATTGCCACCTTCAAACTCGATATCGCCTTTGACCATATCATGCCATTTGTAGATACCTGACTCATTCACTGCCAAGCGAACCGTAGGAATAATTCCCGCTGCTTCACGTTCTGCGATATAAGCTGCTTTTTTTTCTTCGCTCATGCCAAGGTATTCATTGATATAGCGAGGTGTTTCACCCGCCGCTTCTTGGCGTTCACGTTCCGCTACCAACTCTTCTTCTGTCACATAAGACTTGTAGGCTTTTCCTTCAGCCAAGAGTTGGTCAATATATTTTTGATAGAGTTCCAAACGTTCAGACTGGCGGTAGTTCTCATGCGTCTCTGGACTTTCATCCCAGTCCATACCCAACCAACGAAGGTTTTCCAGCTGGGAACGTTCGCCGTCTTCGACGTGGCGCTTACGGTCCGTATCTTCGATACGGATGATAAAGGTTCCACCATGGTGGCGCGCATACAAGTAGTTAAACAATGCTGTACGAGCATTTCCGATGTGTAGTAGTCCGGTTGGACTTGGTGCATAACGCACACGAATATCTTTAGTCACGTATGTTTCTCCTAATTGTTCATTGATTCTGGGCTTCTCTTCTAACTGGCCCAGGCACTTTTCACTCTATTATAGCATATCTCTGCATGAGTAGCTTCCTAATCGAGTCGTTCTTCTAGTTCAAAATCAATTGGCAGGGTTGCTAAGAAATGCTCCAACTCCCGCTCCCAATAAAACCATTCATGTTTTCCTGGTCCATGGCTGTAGGTGATATCAAAACCGAGGTCCTTCAGATGATCAACAGCTGTATTGTTGGCCTCATACAGAGCATCCTGCTCGCCACACCACGCCCATAAGACCGTCTTTTTATCTGAGTACTTCTCCGCAATGCTCTCCAAGGAGTAAGGACTCGTCGTCCAATCTTCTAGCTCTCCAAAGACCCCTTGCCAGTAAGCTGCACTTCCAAGATCGGTGTCTGCCAGTTGACGCCCCTCAAAGCTAAGAGCACCAGAAAAGCTAGCAGCATGCGAGAAGCGATTGGTTTGAAGGGCCAGTTTGAAAGATCCATAGCCCCCCATCGATAGACCAGCGATAAAGGTTTTCTCCCGCTTCTTGGTCATATTGGGGAAGAAGCGTGCCAAGGTCTTAGGCAATTCCTCTGCGATGGCTGTGTAGTAAGGATAACCATACTGGGTATCCGTATACCAACCATTATTGGTATTAGGCAAGACAACAATCAGATTGGTCGACCGTAGGATCCGTTCCACATTGGTCCGTTTCAACCAAGAGTACTGATTGCCATTCATCCCATGAAGGAGATAGAGGACCGGGATATCTTGATCATCCGGATTTTTTACCCGAGATCCATCTGGGTAGAGGACGTTGATCCCCCACTCCATTGCGAGCGCTTCTGAATAGTATTCAATCTGCATTACTGCCATCTATCTTTCCTCACTATTTCTTCTTTTCCTTGACAAGAAAAAGCCGACGATCGACTTTTCCTCTTATCTTAATCCTAGCGTACTTCCATGACGACTGGCAAGATAGCTGGTCGACGTTTGGTCTGGTCAAAGAGGTACTTGGCCAAACTATCACGAACAGCACCCTTGAGCTCGCCCCAATCGAAGCTGTCCTGGGCTAAGTATTCTTCCACACTTTGGTTGACAATCTCAGCACTTTCTCGCAAGATATCGCGGCTCTTCTTCACATAGATAAAGCCACGAGTGTGAACTTTTGCCTTCGAGATAATGCGTTTTTCACGACGGTTAACCGTAATAGCTACAATAAAGATACCATCTTCTGAAAGGACTTTCCGGTCACGGAGGACGACATTTCCAACATCCCCAATGGCATTCCCATCGATGAGGACATCTCCAGCAGAGACGCTACCTGCAGGAACGAAGTCACCATTGTCATATTCCATGATGGTGCCTTTTTTCGGAATGAAGATATTTTCAGGCAAAATCCCCACTTCCATCGCAAGCCGTGCATGGGCATCCAATTCGCGGTATTCCCCTTGGATTGGGAAGAGATAGTTGGGACGAAGAAGGTTGATCATCAATTGAAGATCACGCGCATTTCCGTGTCCTGATACACGCAAGCTTTGAGTAATCGCTTTAACGACCCCGCCTGCTTGATAGACCATGTTTTCTACACGTGCCATAACCGCTTCTTTAGCGATAGACGGAGTTGTTACGATATAGACCAAGTCGCCATCCTTGATTTCAACATAGCGGTGACGGCCAATGGACATTTTACGGAGGCCATTGATCGGTTCACCCATCCGCCCCGTTTCAAGAATAATCAATTCATGATCCTCAAAACGAGACATTTCTTTTGGCTTGATTAATATTTTTTCGTTGGCCAAAGAAAGTTTATTTAAACGAATCCCTGTCCGGACAATATTTTCTACGTCAAATCCAGTCAAGACAACCCGGCGTCCTGTCTCTGCAGCTGCGTCAAAGACTTGCTGGATCCGTGATAGGTTACTTGCAACAGCGGCTACAATGATACGGCCATCCCAGTCAGCAATCGTATCTAGGATTTCATCCCCAACCTCTTGCTCACTAGCCACTTGAATCTTACTATCGGCATTGGCAGAGTCACTCAAGAGAGCGAGGACGCCTTCTTGTCCAATCTCTGCCAAACGAGCAAAGTCAGTCGCATAAAACTCACTCGCTGTCTGGTCAAACTTGAAGTCTCCTGTATAGACGATACTTCCTTCAGAAGTCTTGATGACAATTCCTAAACTTTCTGGAATAGAGTGGGTTGTCTGGAAGAAGGAAACAACGGTTCCTCCAAAATCAATCTCTGAGTTGGCATCGATTACATGGAAATCATTGAACTTCTTGACACTGTCATTGCTCTTGACAAAGAGTTTGGCCAACTCGATGGTCAACTCTGACCCAAATACGGGAACTTTAGCCTCCGCTAAAAGATAGGGAAGGGCTCCAATGGCATCCGCATGCCCGTGCGTTAAAAAGACTCCTGCGATACGATCGCTATTCTCAAAGAGGTAGTCCATGTTGGGAATAACGACATCGACCCCTAGTTGCTCATTTTCTGGATACTTGAGACCAGCATCCAAAACAAAAATAGAGCCATTTACTTCAGCTATGTAGAGGTTTTTCCCGTTTTCACGGACTCCACCTAAAGTAATCAACTTAATGTTACTCATGTTTTCTCCTTTATGTGATGGTTCATACTTACGGTCCTTGGCTCACCAAGTCGAATTACAGTTTTGCAATTTTCTTGCATATCTAGAACATTATACTATTTTTTCACGATTTTTTCAAAAGTCAGACCAAACAAAAGCCCTCCATCATCTGATGGAGGAACCCTTATCAAAACCCAAGACGACAGCATAGAATGTCAGCTTGCTAAAGAGACGCTAGTCCGTATGATAGTCATTTTTCTTATTCTCAATCACCCGTATCGCCGCCTTGATCACATGAAATTCATTTAACAGTTCTTCTAGGTGGTGGTAATTCCGATCGCTGAGAGCCCCTTTCTTGAGGGTTTGGGACAAGCTATAAAACCGATCAACATGCTCTTCAATATTGGCCAGTAACTCTTTCGCCTCTTTCAAACGGTAGCGATTCAGAAGCTTGCTTTGGCTATGTTTATAGGCGAGCACATTCTCACGATGAATATCTTGACAGACTTCCTTCTGCTCTTCATCCACCGTCAAATTGACCGCTTGGAAGCAAGTAATAAATTCTCGCTTCTTCAGATCACACACAAAGACGACACCGTCCTCTGCTACATAGGCTTCCGTATCGGGCCGTTGATCAAAACTGCTATCAAAATGATGAAGCGAGGGCACATGTTGATTGACCCAGCGTTTCAACTGCTCTTTATCGACCCCAAATCGTTCCATTGCTCTTTCTTTAAAGTGATCTCGACAGCTATATTCATGTGCGTATGGCAATCCCACTGACCTCACCTCAACTTTCTAGCATGACAGACAAAAAGACCTCCAGTCTTACGGGACTAGAGGTCTGGTCTGCTTCACTGACAAGAGGCGATTAACCATTTAGGCTAACGAAAACAACAGTTATGATTTTCATTTCTTTTCATGGTACGTTTTCACATACCAGTGGTTTTCTTTGCAATTTCTCTTTCAGTTTTGTTACAAAGCACTCAGTTGAGCATACCGAAGTTCGAAAACCATCTAAAGCTTCCACTACTATTTCCACGTATTTCAATGTCATTTAGTAAGTTAAGCAGACTTACTTGACAGCTCAACCGATTTAACATTTCCGGCGTTAAGGCTCTTTTCATAAAGAGCACGAACAAGTGTCAGCGAAGACAGACCTAAAACGAAGTAACCTAATGTATGAATCTATAAGGCATTGGTATCAACCCCTTCTCCCTTATCTTCACCTATAGTATACTCCTTTAATATTGGTATTGCAAGCGATTACACGCTGAAACTAGTTTCTAAATTTACTCAAAGAAACGGTAGTAATCAGACAGGTCCATCTTAGCCTTTTCCTCTTGGTTCAAGTCCTGGATAATCTTTCCATCCTTCATGACAATCAAGCGATTCCCGTACTTGAGCGCATCTTCCATATGGTGGGTAATCATCAAGGCAGTCAGTCGATCCGTTTTGACAAATCGATCCGTCAGCTCCATCAAGGCCTGACTCGTCTTGGGATCGAGAGCAGCTGTATGCTCATCCAAGAGCAAGAGTTCAGGACGCTTCAGGGTAGCCATCAACAGGCTCAGAGCTTGACGTTGTCCACCAGATAAGAATTCTACCGCCGTATCGACATGCTTCTCTAAACCATTGCCAATCTGGCTCAAAACCTCTTTAAACTCGTCTTTGTACTGGGCAAGGCGACGAGGAACCAAGCCCCGCTTTTCTCCTCGAAATTTTGCAATCAGGAGATTCTCGGCCACTGTCATACGAGGAGCCGTCCCCATCTTTGGATCTTGGAAGACCCGGGATAGGTATTTGGCCCGTTTTTCCGGACCATAGTGCGTCACGTCCTCTCCCTTGATCAAGACTTGACCACTGGTCAGAGGCAGAGTTCCAGCCAGGGTGTTGAAAAGGGTTGACTTACCAGCACCATTGCCCCCAAGAATGGTGATAAAGTCATGCTCATGAATCTCCAAAGAGACATTATCCAAAATGACTTTTTCTTCATTCAAGCCATTGTTCACCACGATGGTGGCATTTTTTAATTCTACAATTGCGGTCATTTGCTGAGTTTGACTCCTTTCAGCAGTTTCTCTTTAAAGGTTGGAATCATGAGACAGATCGCCAAGATGATAGCGCTAAAGATGCGAATGTAGCTGGTATTGACACCGATGGCAATCACAGCCCAAATTAAGAATTGATAAATGATTGATCCAATAACGATACTGAGCAAACGTTCTGCTAAGGTTAGTTTTGAGAAAAGGACCTCTCCGATAATCAAGCTAGCCAAACCAACAACGATGACCCCGATCCCTCGAGAAGCATCTGCATAGCCTTCTTGCTGGGCCATCAAGGCACCTGACAAGGCGATAATCCCATTAGAAACTACTAGCCCCATCAACTCCATCCGGCTGGTATGGATCCCAAAGCTTTTAGCCATCTCAGGATTGTCCCCCGTCGCAATATAGGCTTGCCCCAATTTAGTATCTAAAAAGAAGAGCATGGCAGCAATCACCAGAGTTACAAAGATGATCCCGATGATAATCTCGTTTACGCCACTGGCGATAGGAATCATATCTTGGATTTTTGAGTAGCCAAGCAAACCCAGGTTGGCCCGTTGCATCACAAAGAGAATGACTGAGTTACAGGAAGTCATCACCAAAATCCCCGATAACAGAGTCGGAATCTTTCCTTTGGTATAAAGAAGACCTGTAGCCAATCCAGCCAAGCACCCCGCACCAATGGCCGCCAGGGTGGCTAATAAAGGGTGAACCCCTTTGGTAATCAGAGTTACCGCAACGGCTCCTCCTAATGGAAAGGAACCCTCTGTGGTCATATCTGGGAAATCCAAGATACGGAAGGTCATAAAGATCCCTAGCCCCAAAATAGCCCAGATCAAGCCTTGTGAAATAATCGAAATAAGCATATCTTTGTCCTAACTATTGTAAATATCCTCTATTGTATCATATTGCGAGACGTGATTTCAATGCTTTCAAGAAATAACAAAAAGGCCCCACTCCTTAAAGCGAGGCCTCCTTGTGGAAAACTAAAGCATTTACGAACCTAGTGTGATTCGTTGGTTTTTACCACTTGTTTAGTCTTCGTTTTTCTTGCGTCTTGCAAGACCAGCAAGTCCTACCAAACCAAGAGCAGCACCTAACAATGCAGCAGAAACTGATTGTTCTTCACCTGTAGCAGGAAGTTGTGGTGTTACTGGTGGTGTTGGTGGTGTTACCGGCGGTGTTGGCGGTGTTACCGGTGGTGTTGGTGGTGTCACCGGTGGTGTTGGTGGTGTTACTGGTGGTTTCGGTGGAATTACCTTGTTGTTGAACTCAGTATCTTCCGGTAATTGAGAAGTTGTCGTTAAGACTTTGCCTTCTTTAGTAACTGTTACTGTTACTGTAGCTACCATCTTATCGTATTCAACTCCTGCTTCAGTACCTTTAACCTCTTCCACTGTGTAAGTGTGAGTTCCTTCTTCTCCACGTTTGAACTCTAATGCAGAGAACTTGATGTTTCCTGATGCATCGTTCTTAACTGTTTCAATAACTTTTCCATCTTTATCTTTAAGTACGAAGCTAAATTCACCTTCTTTTAGCTCACGTCCTTCAAGTTTCTTAGTGAAATTAAATTCAACTTTAGTTGGGATGTTAACGACACGTTTTTCTGTTGGTTTTTCTGGTTTTTCAACAGATTTCTTAGTTGGATCGTATTGGTGAACAGTTTGTGAAGCAGTGTTTTCGATATCTACACCATCTTTAGCTGTTGCTTTAATAGTTGCAGGGATCTCAAACTTGTAGTAACGTCCGAATGCAAATTTAGCAGTGTCGATTACTGGAGTGTTTTCTGCATCTCCAAGTGACTTAGTCAAGTCTGTCTTAGAAGTTGCAGTGATCACACCATTTTCAACCTTGATATCAAATTTAGCTGTCACATCTTCTCCTGTTACAGAGTCGTATGCTTTAATTTCTACTACGTTGACGTCTAAGTTTTCGCTGTCATATTTATCTGTTACACCTACAGATTGAATATTGTGAGCTTCAGTGAACTTAGTTGTATCCAACCATACTTGGTAGTATACTTTATCACCCTTCTTAAGTGTCTTCGTATTGATATTTTGAGCTTCATTATTATCAGCTTGATCAACATAAGGATTTGCATTCGTATCAGCAACCTTATCTGCCAATTCTTTATCATCATCCAGAAGTTTGTTGCCAGTGATATCGAATTTCTCTTCATTAAGAATGTATTTCTCTGGGTTAAATTCTGGAGTTTCTGGTGGAGTTACCTTGTTGTTGAACTCTTTATCTGCTGGTTCTGTTACGTCAGTAATGAGAGCTTTAGCTGTTCCGTCATGTTTAACTTCCACAGTTACTGTTGCCTTCATCGTATCGTATGCTACAGTTCCATCAGTACCCTTCACTTCTTCAACTGTGTAAGTATGAGTTCCTTCTTGGCCCTTCTTGAATTCAAGAGCTGAGAACTTAACGTTACCAGATGCATCATTGCTTACAGTTTCAACAACTTCACCTGCTGCATTCTTAAGAACGAAGCTGAATTCGTTAGCTTTAAGTTCACGACCTTCCAACTTCTTAGTAAAGTTAAATTCAATTGAAACCGGTACGTTGTTGACACGTTTTTCAGTTGGTTTACTTGGTTTTTCAACTGTCTTAGAAGTTGGGTTGTAGTAGTTGACTACTTGAGCCGCAGTGTTTTCGATGTCTACTCCACCTGCAACATCTGCTTTAACAGTCGCTGGGATATCAAACTTGTAGTAACGTCCAAATTCGAATTTAGTTGTATCGATGATTTGAGTGTTGTCCGCATCGCCAAGTGACTTCGTGAAGCCAGCTTTAAGAGTTGCAGTGATCACACCATTTTCAACCTTGATGTCGAACTTGTCTGTTACATCTGCTCCACTTACTGAATCGTAAGCCTTGATAGCTGAAGCATCTACATCAACTTTCGTTTCATCAAAGTCATCAGTGATTCCTACAGTTTGAACGTTGTCTTTGTTAGCTACGTCAAATTTAGTTGTATCCAACCATACTTGATAGTAAAGTTTTTGACCACGTTTAACAGTCTTGGTGTTGATGTTTTGAGCTTCATTGTTGTTAGCTTGATCTACATATGGATTTGTATTTGTTTCTCCATATTTATCAGTCAACTCAGCATCATCATCAAGAAGCTTGTTATCAGTGATTGAGAATTTCTCTTCATTCAAGACATATTTCTCTGGTTGGAAATTAGGTTCTTCTGGAGGAGTGACACGGTTGTTAAATTCTTTATCCGCAATTTCGCCTACAGTTGCGATCAGAACTTTAGCTGTTCCATCGTGTTTCACTGTAACTGTTACATTCGCTTTCATTGTGTCGTATGTAACGGTTGCGTCTGTGCCTTTAACTTCTTCTACTGTGTAGTTGTGAACGCCTTCTTGACCTTTCTTGAATTCAAGAGCTGAGAACTTAACGTTACCAGCTGCATCGTTCGTCACAGTTTCAAGAGTATTACCTTCTGAATCTTTAAGAACGAAGCTGAATTCGTTAGCTTGAAGTTCACGTCCTTCCAACTTCTTAGTAAAGTTGAACTCAATTGAAACCGGTACGTTGTTGACACGTTTTTCAGTTGGTTTGCTTGGTTTTTCAACTTTCTTAGTGGTTGGGTTGTAGTAGTTGACTACTTGAGCCGCAGTGTTTTCGATATCTACACCAGCTGCAACTGATTGTTTAACTGTTGTTGGAATGTCAAACTTGTAGTAACGTCCAAATGCGAATTTAGTTGTGTCTATAACTTGAGTGTTGTCCGCATCGCCAAGTGACTTCGTGAAGCCAGCTTTAAGAGTTGCAGTAATGACTCCGTTATTAACTGTAATATCAAATTTAGCTGTTACATCATCACCTGTTACTGAATCGTAGGCTTTGATCTTAGTAGCATCAAGTTCCAATTTCGCTTCATCATAGTCATCAGAGATTCCTACTGATTGGATATTGTCCTTGTTGTTTGCGTCAAATTTAGTTGTATCAAGCCATACTTGGTAAACCAATTTAGCACCAGGTTTCACAGTCTTCGTATTCAAGTTTTCTGCTTCGTTGTTTGATGCATCGTCCGCATATGGATTGGTATTTGTATCTGCGTACTTGTCTGCCAATTCTTTGTCATCATCAACGAGCTTGTCACCAGTGATATCGTATTTCTCTTCAGAAACAACATATTTCTCTGGCTGGAACTTAGGCTCTTCTGGAGGAGTTACACGGTTGTTAAATTCTTTATCCGCAATGTCGCCAACTTTCGCGATCAGAACTTTAGCTGTTCCGTCGTTTGATACAGTGACTGTTACATTCGCTTTCATTGTGTCGTATGTAACGGTTGTGTCGCTTCCTTTAACTTCTTCTACTGTGTAGTTATGAACACCTTCGTCACCCTTCTTGAATTCAAGAGCTTTGAACTTAACGTTACCAGAAGCATCATTGCTTACAGTTTCAAGAGTCTTACCTTCTGAGTCTTTAAGCACAAAGCTGAATTCGTTAGCTTGAAGTTCACGACCTTCTAAACGTTTAGTGAAGTTGAATTCCACTTCAACTGGAACGTTGTTGACACGTTTTTCAGTTGGTTTGCTTGGTTTTTCAACCTTCTTAGTCGTTGGGTTGTAGTAGTTAACAACTTGAGCCGCAGTATTTTCGATATCTACTCCGCCAGGAACATCAGCTTTCACTGTTGTTGGAATGTCGAACTTGTAGTAACGTCCAAATGCGAACTTAGTTGTATCGATGATTTGAGTGTTTTCTGCATCACCCAATGACTTCGTGAAGCCAGCTTTAAGAGTTGCAGTGATTACTCCACCTTGAACTGTGATGTCGAATTTAGCTGTTACATCATCGCCTGTAACTGAATCGTAGGCTTTGATCTTAGTAGCATCAAGATCCAATTTCGCTTCATCGTAGTCATCTGAGATTCCTACTGATTGGATATTGTCCTTGTTAGCTGCGTCGAATTGTGTTGTATCCAACCATACTTGGTAAACCAACTTGTCGCCACGTTTAACAGTCTTAGTGTTCAAGTTTTCTTTTTCATTATTTGATGCATCATCCGCGTATGGATTGGTATTTGTATCTGCGTACTTGTCTGCCAACTCTTTATCATCATCAACGAGTTTGTCGCCTGTGATATCGAATTTCTCTTCTTTAACAACGTATTTCTCTGGTTGGAACTTAGGTTCTTCCGGAGGCGTTACCACATTGTTGAACTCTTTGTCTTCAGCGTCTGTTACGTTTGTAACTAATGATTTAGCTGTTCCATCATGAGATACCACAACTTTAACTGTAGCTACCATTGTATCGTATGTAACAGTTGCGTCTGTTCCAACAACTTCTTCAACAGTATAGTTGTAAGTTCCTTCATCACCCTTCTTAAATGTAAGAGCTGAGAATTTAACTTTTCCGTCAGCATCATTCTTCACAGTTTGAAGTTCTTTACCTGTCGAATCTTTAAGCACGAAGCTGAATTCTTGATCTTTCAACTCACGTCCTTCCAACTTCTTCGTAAAGTTGAATTCTACTGAAAGTGGTACGTTGTTGACACGTTTCTCAGTTGGTTTGCTTGGTTTTTCAACTTTCTTGCTTACTGGATTGTAGTAGTTGACTACTTGAGCCGCAGTGTTTTCGATGTCTACTCCACCTGCAACGTCTGCTTTAACAGTTGCTGGGATATCAAATTTGTAGTAACGTTCAAATGCAAATTTAGTTGTGTCAATGATTTGAGTATTTTCTGCATCACCCAATGACTTCGTAAAGCCAGCTTTAAGGGTTGCAGTTATCACACCATTTTCAACCTTGATGTCGAATTTGTTTGTTACATCGTCACCAGTTACTGAGTCGTAAGCTTTGATCTTAGTAGAATCTACATCAACCTTCGTTTCATCGAAGTCATCAGTGATTCCTACTGATTGAACGTTTTCTTTGTTAGTTGATGAGAATTTAGTTGTATCCAACCATACTTGGTAGTAGATCTTATCTCCGCGGTTAACAGTCTTGGTATTGATGTTTTCTGCTTCGTTGTTTGAAGTTCCATCTACATATGGATTTGTATTTGTTTCACCATATTTATCAGTCAACTCAGCATCATCATCAAGAAGTTTGTTTTCAGTGATTGAGTATTTCTCTTCATTCAACACATACTTCTCTGGTTGGAACTTAGGTTCTGTTGGAGGAGTTACTGTATTGTTGAACTCTTTGTCAGCTGGTTCAGTTACGTTAGCAACCAATGCTTTCGCTGTTCCATCGTGTGATACTGTTACAGTGACTTCCGCTTTCATAGTATCGTATGTTACAGTTGTGTCTGTTCCTGCTACCTCTTCAACAGTATATTTGTGAGCTCCTTCTTCACCTTTTTTGAATTTCAATGCTGAGAACTTAACGTTTCCTGCCGCATCGTTCTTAACAGTTTCAACTACTTTGCCAGCTGAATCTTTAAGTACGAAGCTGAATTCGTTAACTTTAAGCTCACGACCTTCCAAACGTTTCGTGAAGTTAAATTCTACAGTGATAGGTACACTGTTCACACGTTTTTGAGTTGGTTTTTCTGGAGTTTCAACAGATTTGCTTACTGGGTTGTAAACATGAACGATTTGGTTGGCTTTGTTTTCGATGTCTACTCCACCTGCAACGTCTGCTTTAACTGTTGCTGGAATATCAAATTTGTAGTAACGTCCAAATGCAAATTTAGTAGTATCAATAACTTGAGTATTTTCTGCATCACCTAAAGATTTGTTCATAGAAGCTTTAGATGTAGCTGTAATGACTCCGTTAGCTACTGTAATATCAAATTTAGATGTTACATCTTCACCAGTTACACTGTCATAAGCCTTGATGTCAGTAGCGTTAACAGTCAATTTATTTGCTTCGTATGTATCAGAGATACCTACAGATTGGATGTTGTTCTTGTCAGTGAAATTCTTAGTGTCCAACCATACTTGGTAAACTAATTTATCACCGCGTTCAACAGTTTTCGTATTGATGTTTTCTGCTTCATTGTTGTTTGTATCATCAACATATGGGTTAGCATTTGTTTCTGTATACTCATCTGTCAACTCATGATCATCGTCAACGAGTTTTGAACCAGTAATATCAAATTTTTCTTTGTTAAGGACGAATTTTTCTGGTTGGAATACAGGCGTTTCTGGAGGAGTGATCTTGTTGTTGAACTCTTTATCCTCAGTTCCATCAGTAGCGTTACCATTAGCATCTACCCCACCAGTAGAAACTACGTTAGTTACTGTTGTTAATGTGTGACCATTTTTAGCAACTTCTACAGTAATAGTAGCTTTCATAGTATCGTATACCATACCAGCTTCTTTAGCTGCAGGAACAACTTCTTCTACTGTATACGTGTGAGTACCAACTTTAGAGTTGTCGAATGATAATTCTGTAAATGTTACAGTTCCATCAGCTTTGTTAGTTACTGTTTCAACTTCTTCACCATCTGAATTTTTAAGAACGAATTTGAATTCTCCGTCTTTCAGTTCACGTCCAGCTAATTTCTTAGTGAAGTCGAATTTAGTTTTAACTGGTGCTACAACATAGTTGTTGAAGATTTTATCATCAGCACTTGATTTGAATCCACCTTCAGCACTGTATTTAACTGCAGCTTGTAAATCACCTTGAGCATTCTCCGTAACAGTAACAGTCATCGTAACTGTCATTGCATCGTAATCAACATTTCCATCAGAACCTGGTGTTTCAGTGATGGTGTAGGTATAGATACCTGTTTTGTTAAATGTTAATTTGCTGAATGTAGCTTTACCGTCTGCTTTATTCGTTACAGTTTCTTCATAAGCTTGGATTGATTTATTTGGTTGAACTTCTTTTAGTTTGAATGTAAACTCACCATTTGCTAATACACGTCCTTCCAATTGTTTTTCAACTTCTGGAGTGACTTCAACTGGCTCTTGTTTGACATAGTAGTAGACCGGTTGTTTATGTGGCGTCAAAGTGTTAAGCAAGTCAACGTTTGTACCGATACCACCAACTCCACGTTCTAATTGTGCGTTAGCTGAACCGTGTCCAATCCCGTCTCCTAAGAATGGTACGAATACTGATTTATATGGCGTATATCCTGCAGCTTTTTGGAAATCGAATGTAACTTCTTTACCGTTAGGATAGTTTGTTTTGGCTCCAGTTTTTGGATCAGTTACTGTATGTGCAATAGTGTTAAGAGGTGATTTCTTAACAACTAATTCTTGAGTGTTATGTTCACCTGGTTTAATAGGTTTAGTTTCTGCAAGCAACATATAGCCATCAGTACTTAGTGAACCATCAGAACGCTTACTTTGTTGTTTTGGATCTAGTAAGTAAACACGAATAACTACTGAACCATCTTCTCCAACAACTTCTTTAATCCGTTTAATACCATAACGGTCTGCATCCATAAATTTCGTCCCAACAGTATAAGGACGACTGACATAACCAGATTTATCGTTTGCATCAGCTGTTTGATACAATTTATATCCATCAAATTGGCGCTCCCCAGATGCTGTGAAACTTTGTCCTTCCATAGCTTTAGTAGCATATCTAGCTAAATCTACTTCATTACCATTTTCTTTGTAATCTTGAACAGTTTTATCTGTTTTATTTGCATTGAATGTAGGATTGTTTTTATCAACTACTTTATAGTAAGTTGTTTTATTAATTGCCTCTGGTATTTTAGCATTTGAATCAGTAATTGTACGACCGTTATAAGCTGGTTCAACAACGTTTAGAATATCTGTTGTTGTACGAGCGTTATAAACCGCAGTATGAAGTGCTTGCTCTGCAGGTGTCAATTGGTGTCCAGCAGCCACTAAATCTGTTATACTCTTTCCAACTTCATACCCATTTTGAATGAATGGTTGAATTGTTTTACCTTTTTCTTGAGCAAGTCCAGCTTTATAATCTACTTGGAAGGTTAATTCACTATTAGACGCAGCTGTGGTAGTAGTGAATTTTTGAACGCCACTTGATGAAGTAACCGTTCTTGTTTCTACTACATTCCCAGTCGTTTTATCGATTAATTCAACAGTTGTATCTGTAGATTCATCAAATCTCTTATAAGCACGAGCATAGTATTTTGTACCATAACGTTCATTGAATCTAGTTAAATCCCAGATAGCGTATGTGTACCAGTCTCCTTCTTTAGCTGAATATCCAGCTGGTACAGGTTGTGAACTAACAGTTGCACCGTTAGCATCTTTGATTTCTGGAGTTGCTTTTTCCCCATCTTTTAAGTAAGTACTTACCGCTACAGGGTTAGAGTTGTGGTCTCCAGATACAGCTTCATTCGTAGTCGCACGACGGTTACGAACTTTAGGTTTATTTGACTCATCTGTAGCTGGTTTTGCTTCAGTTGTTGCTGATTTAGTGGCTTCTTCTACTGCTGGTTTAGCTTCTTCAGATTTTTCTTCTGTTTTTGCTTCCTCCTTAGCAGCCTCTGGTTTAGCAACTTCTTCAGTAGATGGTTTTACTTCCTCAGTTTTTTCTGCAGTTGCTACTGGAGTTTCAGTTACTGCTGATGTAGCTTCAGCTGCCTTTTCTTCAGCAACTGGAGCGCTTACTTTAGAGGGCTCTGTTCCTTCAGCGTTGGTACTTGCTGGAGCCACTTCTTTCGCTGGCTGAGATTCCTCAGATTGGGGACTTGATACTGCGACCACTTCACTTGGTTTAGAAGCAGACACAGCTTCATCCGCAGCTACTGACGGCGCTCCGACAGCAAAAAGTGCTGTCCCTAGTAATACAGAACAAACACCAATGCTATATTTTCTTAAAGAAAAGCGCTGGCGCCTATTAAACAATTCCTTCATTTGTTGTATCTCCTTTTTCATATTATTTTTTTCTTTGATACACATTGAATAGTAACAAAGAAGTAGCGTTTCGTCAACAAATTATACATTTTTGGCTATTTTGACTATTTATTTTACATAATCTTAGTCATATTGCAATAGTTTTCACAAAATTGTCACTTTATTTCCCACTTGGTACGATTTTTTACTATCTTCGAATGTGGTGGATCTCCTTTTATTGATGATGGAGCTTTCGGCTATCAAGTTAAGGCATTTAGCCCTTTTCAGTATGCTTCTACATCACTTATTTTCCTTTCCATTTTGACAAGTGCATTCCACTCAAAAGAAAAAAAGTTGAGAATACATCTCAACTTTTTTAAAGGATATTAGAGCTACATACTTAGACCGTCTCTTTCGAACGTTTCATGATAATCACTAAGGATGCAATTGAAACGATTGATAATAAGCTACCAAGGATAAATCCTTTTTTCTTAAAGACGAACTCAATCTTATGCTTCCCTTTTGTGATTGGGAAGGATAAGAAGGCATTCCAAGATTTTTCAGTTTGGACAAATTTCCCATCTACTTTGACCTTCCATCCGTCGCTATATGGGATTGAAGTCATCATAAATTTACTATCATCCGTAATATTTACATTACCGACAATATGGGTATTTGAAAACTTGGTTACTTCTAAACCTTGTTTCTTACGATTATCTAATACTTTTTGAATTTGATCAAGATCTGCACGATAGACCCCTGCATGACTCATATCAATTTTATCAGTTCTAAATCGAAACTCAATCACAGTTTCTTGATTTTCAGTATTATCAGTTAGTTGCCAAAGTTGTCTTTGAGTAAATGTTTTATTATTAGGCAACCATTTCCCTTTCACTAAAACTGAGTAATCTTGTTTTGGAATCAACCCCGCTGGTGTGAAGAAGTAATAAGTATAGTTTGAACGTGGCACTAGCTTATATCGAATGATGGCCTCTTTAGAAGAATCTGCTCTTTTATAGATTGCCTCACCAGTATTCTTATCCACTTTTTCTTCAATGACATTCTCCGTTTCAATGGCACTAAAAGCTAACGGTTTAAAGTAGTCATAATAATCACTCGTTTTCTTTTGATGCCCTTCCATTGAGTTCAAAATAATATTTTGGTTTGCGATAGCATTATTCACTCCAAATTTTATATTTTTAACCAGAGCATTTGTTCCATATCCAAGAGGGAAGGAATTTGGATTCTTATAGACAAGGAATCGCTTATCTTCATATACTTTTTCTGTATAATAGCGCTCTAGATCAAAACGATTTGTAAAACGATGGAAGTACATCTTTTCTGGATTTGCTTCTATTTCTTTTGGATCAAAATCTTTCACCGTCATATAATAACGAACCCCATACAAGGCATCTGTTAGAGGTGTCCCATTTGTATATTCAGTAGCAGCATTGACACCTAGGTCTCCCATTAAAGCAAAGTGATCTAGGGTGCTTCTTTCTAAACTCGAACTAAAGGTACTTAAGCCAGGATAAGATACTAGAGAAGGTACCGTCCGTGAATATGCAAAAGTCGTTGCAATCCGATAAAATTCTTCGTCTGCATTTTCTTGAATATTATCTGTCACGCGTTTCACAGAAACAGCTGCATCTGAAAATTTATTGACGTCGTCATAGCCCAGAGTAACCTGAGAAAGGTAGGCATTATATCCAAATTCAAAGATACTCAAAGCCGACACGATGACTACTGAAATACGTGACAATTTAGAATTTAATAGGAGCAATAAAAGCAGATAGATTATTGCTGTTAGACTTAATTGTGAGAATAGATAGCCTTGTTTCAACAAGAATCCTGCGATCACTAAGAAAAGAGTAGTAATTCCGATTCGAATGATTTTCTCTCTTTGATTGCTCTTTGATTTTTCCCAGTAGGTATAGAAACCAAAGCAAGCAACAGCCACAAGGCCTAGTAGGTGAAGAATTGAGTATCTTGAGAAATAAGATGTTACTGCTTTTGGTTGAATTTTCGAAATAAAGGTATAGCTATTTGAATGGATGTAGATAACAGCTAGAAGCAAACCAAGTGTAATGACTAGATTAGTTAGCTTAGAGATAACTACTTTCTCTTTCATTACTTGGTAAGCCAATACCAACATGAAGAATGAGAATAACCAAGAAAAACGGAAGAAGAAACCAGCAGGGTTTTGCCCCATATGCCAAATCTTACTTACAAACTCATTGACGAATGATGTCAAGAATACAAGGGTAACAATTCCAGCAGCCCATTTCTTAACTTTTGAAACATTCTTAGAGAGAAAGTAGAGAACAAAGCCAAGAAAACCAAACGCTCCAATATAGATATTTGGTAAGTTTGGTCCTGCAGACCAACCAGAGGTCGTATCAAAGCCACCAATCACCATCTTAGCAAAAATATCCAATGGATTAATCTGGAAGGCTAAAGAGAAGGTCATCCCTCCACCAACTTGAGCTTTACTCTCTACCAAATTGAAGAATACAGGAAGGATTAGGATTGCGGCTGTCCCGATCCCAATAATAGAATAAATGACAGCCTGCAACAAAGGTTCAATGAAGTTTTTGATCTTCGCTTTAAGATCCCCTTCAATCATCAATCTAGGAGATACATAGAAACAAGCATACAGAGCAACAAAGATCGAAATCATGTACCCCATATAAAATTGAAGTAAGACGGTCAGACCCAATGCAAAAGAATAACGGTAAGGGGCTCCACCATCTAATAATTCTTCCAAATAAACAATGACAATCGGCAGCATGATCATAGCGTCATAAAAAATGACGTTCATTTGATAAGAAACCAACATCCCTGAAAGGGCATATGCTGTCGAAAATAGCGGTACTAGCCATTTTCTTTTCTCTAATCCTTTATAGCGCTTGATAAGAAGAAAGGCGAAGGCCATTCCTATTGCGCCATAACGGAGCCAAATTGTCAAAAACACTGCAAAACCAAAATGCTTAAGTGGGGTCAAAATATAAATGATATTGAAGGGACTCATTAAATAATATCCGAGGACCCCAATCATATCTCCACCAAGGGACTTAGTAAACGAATAACTCAAACTTGAAAGATCCCCAGTGAGTACAGCATTTTTTAATAAACCAAAGAAACTGATGTATTGTTGACCAAAGTCAACTGCCATCAAACTTTTGGTTCCAAAAGGATATGATCCCATAAAGGCCCAAACAACAAGCATAATTGTCATCGGGAGTAAAGCGCTAAAAGCATATAGAAACCTCTTGGGATTCTTTTTCCAAAGCTCTTGCAAGCGCATGAACCAAACTAACATTTTTATCTCCTATACATCTTAACCTATCTTATTCTCATTGGCTTCTTTAATATTAGTATCTTCAATGATAAAATGAGGACGACGCTTCACTTCG
This sequence comes from Streptococcus sp. GS001, assembly GCF_021595565.1. Lineage (NCBI taxonomy): Bacteria > Bacillati > Bacillota > Bacilli > Lactobacillales > Streptococcaceae > Streptococcus > Streptococcus sp. GS001. The sequence continues at coordinate 1,390 of NZ_JACSYJ010000001.1, read as the reverse complement.
TAATAAATTTTTCCAATGTATTCCCCAAGAATACCGATAAATATTAATTGAACACCACTAAATAGAATGATCGCAGCTATGGTTGTAAAATAGCCACTCACATAATTCCCTTGTGCAAACATGTACTTCATCATTTCAAAAGCAAGATACAGAATAGCAAGTCCCAAACAGATAAATCCAAACTGAATACAAACACGAAGGGGACGATCATTAAATGAGATAATCCCTTGAATGGCATAGTTCATTGATTTTTTAAAACCAAACTTACTCTTACCAGCTTTACGGATTTCGTTTTTATAAGGAATTACCTTCTCTTTAAAACCAATCCATTCATACAAGCCTTTATTGAAACGGTTGTATTCTGGCATAGACACAAACGCGTCAATTGCTTTACGACTAAGGAGTCTCAACTCGGATTTTCCATCCGTTAGTTTAACATCCATCGACCGATTGGACAAGAAATAGAACATACGAGCAAAGGTACTGCCGATAAAGGACTCCCCTTCTCGAGTTCGTTGCCCACTGACGATATCATAACCTTCATTATAGGCTTCTAAAAAGAGGGGGATCAGATATGGTGGATGTTGTAAATCTCCATCCATTACCATCACAGCATCACCACTTGCATATTTGAAGCCTGCTAAAATACCACTCTCACGACCAAAATTACGACTAAATCGAATATATTTTACATGAGGATTCTCTTCTGCAATGGCTGTAATGAGTTCAAATGTTTTATCACTACTTCCATCATCGACATAGAGAATCTCATAGTCGGTAAGTTCCTTCCCAAGCATCTGCTCCAATTGATCAGATATAGCAGCATGCGTTTGAGACAGGACCAACTCCTCATTCAATAATGTAATGAGTATCGATAATTTCATCTCTATTCTCCATCTACTCTATTTCCAAAAAAGAGAGAGCTTTCGCTCTCTCCTTTATACGGAAACTCTTTTTCTATTATTTAGACATTTTACGTTTCATTACAATCGCACCTGATAGGACAAGTACTCCTGAGAATACTAGGCCAGTTGCTACGACTTCACCAGTACTTGGGAGAAGGGCTTTACGTCCACCACCGTTACCATCTCCATTTCCGCCAGGGTTTCCTGGGGCTGGAGTTGTTTTCTCTGGAGTTGTTTTCTCTGGAGTTGTTTTCTCTGGAGTTGTTGACTCTGGAGTTGTTGTCTCTGGAGTTGTTGACTCTGGAGTTGTTGACTCTGGAGTTGTTGACTCTGGAGTTGTTGACTCTGGAGTTGTTGACTCTGGAGTTGTTGACTCTGGAGTTGTTGACTCTGGAGTTGTTGACTCTGGAGTTGTTGACTCTGGAGTTGTTGACTCTGGAGTTGTTGACTCTGGAGTTGTTGACTCTGGAGTTGTTGACTCTGGA
>NZ_JACSYJ010000010.1:0-239 GCF_021595565.1 Streptococcus sp. GS001 | reverse complement strand
CTATTATAATAGAAAGAAACTAGAATATTACGTTTATTCGTTAAATTTCACAATCAGACCCAAAAACAGACCATAAATACAAAATAAGTTGATAAATTAATGTTTTTCATACTCCCACCGGCTCCATATATACTTTCTAAAGTTTTCTAAAACTTTCTAAAACGTTGTAAAAACAACGTTTTTTGTTTTATACTTTCTATTCCTTTTTGAACCTTTTTGAAACTGGCAGACCCAAAAAC
>NZ_JACSYJ010000009.1:0-255 GCF_021595565.1 Streptococcus sp. GS001 | reverse complement strand
AATGACAGCATCCGCACCTAGTTTTTCCATCCGTTTTGCTAAAGCTACTGAAGGTACAACTGGAATAACGGTAATGCCAGCTTCGTGGAAACGATCCATGTATTTTCCAGGATTCCCTGCACCAGTAGTAACCACTTTAACCCCTTCTTCGATAACCAAATCAACGATATCATCTGCAAAAGGAGAGAGGAGCATGATATTGACTCCAAAAGGTTTGTCAGTAATGGATTTGACGCGATCAATATTCGCTTTGAC